>NZ_JARVKV010000009.1 GCF_029813835.1 Streptomyces sp. DH37 | reverse complement strand
GCTGCCCCGTCGGGCAGCCGCCCCGCTCCCTCCCGGTCCCGGCCGGCGGCGCGGGCCGGCGCCGGCCGCTAGGCCGGACGGACGGGGCGGCCCTCGGCCGCCGAGGCGCGCGCCGCCTCCAGCACCCGCAGGGCCTCGGCGGCCTCCCGCGCGGTGACCGGGGGCTCGCCGCCCCCGCGCAGGGCGGCGGCGACGGCGGCGTAGTACGCGGGGTAGTCGCCGTCGCGGGACGGCACGGGCCGTGCCTCCTCCAGCGCGCCCAGGGTCCCCCAGGCCGACTCCGGCTCCACGCCCCAGCGCTCGCCCGGCACCGGGCGGGCCCCGGCGCGCAGGGCGTCCTCCTGCGGGTCGAGGCCGTGCTTGACGTAGGCGGCCCGGCTGCCCAGCACCCGGAAGCGGGGGCCGAGGGAGGCGGCGGTGGAACTCACCCACAGGTGGGACCGGGTGCCCGAGGCGTGGTGGAGGGCGAGGAAGGTGTCGTCGTCGGCCTCGGCGCCGGGGCGGCGGACGTCGGACTCGGCGTAGACGGAGGTCACCGGGCCGAAGAGGGTGAGCGCCTGGTCCACCACATGGCTGCCCAGGTCGTACAGGAGGCCGCCGAGTTCGGCCGGGTCGCCGGACTCGCGCCAGCCGCCCTTGAGGCTGGGCCGCCACCGCTCGAAACGGGACTCGAAGCGCCACACCTCGCCCAGCGCGCCCTCCTCCAGCAGGCCGCGCAGGGTGAGGAAGTCGCTGTCCCAGCGGCGGTTCTGGAAGACCGACAGCAGCAGTCCGCGGCGCTCGGCGAGGTCGGCGAGGGACTCGGCCTCGGCGGCGGTGGCCGCCAGCGGCTTGTCGACGACCACCGCCAGCCCGGCCTCCAGCGCCCGGCGGGCCAGCTCGACGTGGGTGCGGTTGGGGGAGGCGACGACGACCAGGTCCAGTTCCCCGGCGCGCGCGAGGAGTTCGTCGGCGTCCTTCGCGGTGCGCAGCCCCTCGCCGTGCTCGGCGCGGGCCTGCCGCTGCCGCTCGGGGGACGAGGTGACGACGGTGTCCAGGACCAGGCCGTCGGTGGCGGCGATCAGCGGCGCGTGGAAGACGGAGCCGGCCAGACCGTAGCCGATCAGTCCGACGCGCAGCGGGCGGGAGGCGGGGGCGTCCGGAGGAGGGGCGGGGGAGACGGCGTTCATGCGCCCACTTTGGCAACACTGTTGCGGAAGTGCAAGCAGGCGCGAGAATGGGCCCGTGACCCCCGAGCCCTCCGGCGGCCCCGCCGCCCTTCCCGGCGGCATCTCCGGCGCCGCCAACCTGCCCGCCCTGCGCGGCCACAACGCCGCGCTCGTCCTGGACCTGCTGCGCGCGGCGGGCGAGGCGGGCGCGAGCAGACCCGAACTGGCCGAGGTCACGGGCCTGACGCCGCAGGCCGTCAGCAAGATCACCGCCCGGCTGCGGGACGCGGGCCTGGTGGCGCAGGCGGGCCGGCGCCCCTCCACCGGGGGCAAACCGCGCACCCTCTGGCGCCTGGTGCGCGACGCGCGCCACGCGGTGGGCCTGCACCTGGACCGCGACGAGCTCACCGCGGTCCTGGTGGACCTGGCGGGCGGCGCCGTCGCCGCCCACCGCGCCCCCTTCGACCTGGGCGCGCCCTCAGAAGCGGTCCTGGACGCGGCGGCCGGCGCGGTCCGCGCCCTGCCGGACCGCGGCCGCGTCCTGGGCGTCGGGGTGGCGTGCCCGGGACCCCTGGACCACCGGAGGGGGGTGCTGCGGCGGGTGACCGGGTTCCCGCGCTGGGACGGCTACCCGCTGCGGGACGCGCTGGCACGGCGGCTGGGGCTGCCCGTCGCCCTGGACAAGGACACCAACGCGGCGGCCCTCGGCCTCGCCCTGAACGGCGGGGAGGAGGGGACGGGGAGCGCCTCGTTCGCGTACCTGCACCTGGGCACCGGGCTGGGCGCCGGGCTCGTCCTGGGCGGGGCCCTGTACCGGGGGGCGCGCACCGGGGCCGGGGAGTTCGGGCACCAGGTGGTCCAGCTCGACGGCCCGCGGTGCGGCTGCGGCGACCGCGGCTGCCTGGAGGCCCTGTGCCTGGCCGCCGCCGCCCGGGGCGACACCGCCGGGGCCGCCCGCGCCCTGGGCACCGGCGCCGCGGGCCTGGCCGGGCTGCTGGACGTCGACCGCGTGGTGCTCGGCGGCCGTACCGTCCTGGCCGACCCGGAGCCGTACCGCGCGGGCGTGGCGGCGGTCCTGGCCGCCCGCGCCGCGCGCACCGACGGCCGCGCCGTGCCGGTCTCCGTCGCCCCCGGCGGCGCGCGGCTGGTCGCCGGCGGCGCGGCGCACCTGGTCCTGGCGCCGCTCTTCGGCCGCCTGGAACGGGGAACCAGACCGGACGACGCCGGATGACACCGGGTGACGCCGGGCGAACGGAGTCGGGCCGAACGGAGAGTGGCTACGCTGGGGCCCGTCGGCGCAGCACAGCGCGGTGCCGCCGCCACGCCCCAACGTGCGGACGACCAGCAGGAGTGACGAATGGCGGAGCGCAAGCCGATCGAGTCGTGGCTCACCGACATGGACGGGGTCCTCGTCCACGAGGGCGTGCCGATCCCGGGGGCCGACGCCTTCATCAAGAGGCTGAGGGAGTCCGGCAGGCCGTTCCTGGTGCTGACCAACAACTCGATCTACACGCCCCGTGACCTGCACGCCCGCCTCAGGCGGATGGGCCTGGAGGTCCCGGTGGAGAACATCTGGACCTCCGCCCTGGCCACCGCCCGGTTCCTGGAGGAGCAGCGCCCCGGCGGCACCGCGTACGTCATCGGCGAGGCGGGGCTGACCACCGCCCTGCACGACATCGGCTACATCCTCACCGACACCGATCCCGACTACGTGGTGCTGGGCGAGACGCGCACCTACAGCTTCGAGGCGCTCACCAAGGCGATCCGGCTGATCAACGACGGGGCGCGGTTCATAGCCACCAATCCCGACGAGACCGGCCCCTCCGCCGAGGGCGCGCTGCCGGCCACCGGGTCGGTCGCGGCACTGATCACCAAGGCGACCGGGCGCGAGCCGTACTTCGTCGGCAAGCCCAACCCGCTGATGATGCGGGCCGGGCTCAACGTCATCGGCGCCCACTCCGAGTCCAGCGCGATGATCGGCGACCGGATGGACACCGACGTGCTGGCCGGGCTGGAGGCCGGGATGGAGACCTTCCTCGTCCTCACCGGGCTGACGCGGCCGGGCGACGTGGACCGCTTCCCCTTCCGGCCCTCGACGGTCGTCGACTCGATCGCGGACCTCGTCGAACGGATCTGAGCCCGCCCCGGCCCCGGTCCCGGCCGCGTTCGGCGCGCGCTCGAACGGAGCAGTTCCGGGCCGCGCCGGGATGCGGGCCGGGGCGGGGCGGCGGATCTTCGGGAGTACCGACCCGGAGGTTCGACATGGGCATCTTCCGCACCGTACGACCCGCTCCGAGCGTCCTCGCCGCGGCGCTCGCCGTCTGTGCCGCGGTCCTTCCGGCAGTCCCCGCGGCGGCCGCCGAGAGCCCCGGCGCCGGGGACTCGGGCACGACGGCTCCGAACACGGCTCCGAACACGGCTCCGAATCCGATGGGGACGGGCTCACCGGCGGTGGAGGTGCGGGTCACGCCCGCGAGGGTCCGCCCCGGCACCGAGATCGAACTGCGGGCCCTCTCCTGCGGGGGCACCGTCGCCACCGCCCGCTCCGAGGCGTTCGTCGCCGACGCGCTGCTCGCCCCCGGGGCCGACCGCGGCGGACTGCGCGGCGAGGCGGTCATCCGCTCGGACGCCGAGCCGAGGGAGTACCGGATCACGGTGGAGTGCATGGGCGTGAAGGTCACCGGCCGGGTGACCGTGCACCACTCCGGCCCGGCCTCCCCCGGCTCCTCGCACCCGGCCACCGCGCCCGCCGTCAGCCCGGTCGCCCCCGTGCCCGCCGGAGGCGGCGGCACCGCGGAGGAGGCGGCCGGGGACGGCGGGGAGGCCGGGCCGGGCGCCCTCCACACCGTCCTGGGCGCGGGCCTGGCGGGCACCGCCACCCTGGTCGTCCTCTGGCGGGCCGCGGTGCTGCGCCGCCGCACCCGCCCCGACGCCGACCGCTGAGCCGCGGCGACGGCCGTGTACGACGACTTCCCCGGCGGGGAGCCGCGCACGGGGTGCGCCTCCCGCCTGGTGGCGGGAGCGGTGTGGGCGGTGCTGCTGCTCGGAGTGTGGCTGTGGGGCCGGGAGCTGACCGATCCCGCCCCGCCGCCGGGCCCGGCGCACGCCGGCGCGCCGGGCAGTACGTCCGGCAGTGCGTCGGGCAGTGCGTCCGGCGGTACGTCCGGTGGCGCCTCCGGGCACGCGCCGCTGCCCCCCGCCGAGCCCCGGCGCGTGGACATCGACACCGCCGGCGTCCACGCCCGGATCATCGAGCGCGGACTGGACCGCGACGGCGCCGTCCGGCCCCCGCCGATGGACTCGCCCGACACCGTCGGCTGGTACGCCGACGGCCCGGCGCCCGGCGAGGAGGGGGTGGCGCTGCTGGTGGGCCACCTGGACACCGAACGCGGCCGGGCGGTCTTCCACCGCCTGCCCTCGGTGCGCCCGGGCGACCGGATCGGTGTCGCGCGGGACGACGGCAGGACCGCGGAGTTCACCGTCGAGGACGTGTCGATCGCCGAGCGGGCCGACTTCGACCCGCACGAGGTCTACGGCGCCCGCCGTCCCGGGCGCGCCGAACTCCGGATCATCACCTGCACCGGCGTCTTCGACCGGGCCAGCGGCTCCTACACCGCCAACCTGGTGGTGTCGGCGCATCTGACCGGTGTCCGCTGACCACCGAGCGGTGCCCGGTCCGGCTCCGGGCCGGGCACCGGCCGTGCGGAGCATGCGAAACGCGCGGGACGGCCCGGTCGTGCGGCGCGCGGGCCGAGCCGGCCGAAGGCGGCGCCGAGCGCCCCCACAGCACGGCGCGGCGCCGGCGGTGTTCCGGGACGCCCGCGTCTCCTTCCGGGGCCACCTCGCCCCGCCGACGGGAGAACGACGGGTCAGTTCCCGTTCTCCGTACGGCCTGTGGAGCCGTGGGCTACGGTGGCGGGACCGTCCCGGACCCGCACCGGGTTCCCGCGCACCGCCGCCCCGGTGCGCGGCCGTGCCGAACGGGGCTCGCGGGCCATCGCGTACCTGCCGACGAGGCATGGGGCGCCGGCCGGTCCGCCCCGTCCCCGCGGCGGACGCGGGCGGAACCGTCCGACGGGTCGCTCGTTGTCGTCACCGGGGTGAAGCTCCGGCCGGAACCGGTTGCGTCCCCCGTTCGCCCGGGATTGAACAGGAGGGGGCGCGGTACCCGGACGCCGAGATCCCCCCGAGATCCCCCTCAGGACACGGAGGCTGTCGTTCCGCCATGTATGACACAGCTGAACCGGAAGCCGACGACCCGCCCGTCGGGATGCGGGCCCTCGACGAACTGCCGCTCTCGCCGGCCCCGCCGCTGCGCCTCGCCGGGGACGGCGACGACGACGAGCCGCACATCTGCCGGGGCATCGACTGAGGCGGGCGCGGGGCGCCCTCCCGCGAACGCGTCCGGGCCCCACCGCGGAAGGCGGTGGGGCCCGGATCGGAGAGGTGCGCCGCCAGGGACTCGAACCCCGGACCCGCTGATTAAGAGTCAGCTGCTCTAACCAACTGAGCTAGCGGCGCCCGCAGGGGCCGCGATCCACGCTGACCGGCGCCGATCGGCTCCCGTCAGTGCCGACCCGTGCCGACCTGCGGGAACAAGCATACCCGACACCCGGGAGTGCTCCGTCCAGGCCGCCGTGGCGGTCGTCGCATGTCCGGAAAGCATCGGAAGGTACCGAAAAGCGCCTCGTCCGAGGCGTTAGGTTCTCGGTCATGCGAACCGGTGAGCTGATGGACCTGGCATGGCGGCTGACGACCGGCGGGGAGGGGCGGCGGGTCGTGCTCGGGCTCGCGGGGCCGCCCGGCGCGGGCAAGTCCACCCTGGCCGAGGCGCTGGTGTCGGGGCTGCGGCGGCGGTACGGGCCCGGCGCGGCGGCGTACGTCCCGCTCGACGGCTTCCACCTGTCCAACGCCCAGCTGGACCGGCTGGGCCTGGCGACCCGCAAGGGCTCGCCCCCCACCTTCGACGTCCACGGATACGCCGCCCTGCTCCGGCGCCTGGTCTCCGAGCCGGACCACGACGTCTACGTGCCCGACTTCGACCGGGTGCTGGACGAGCCGGTCGCGGCCCGCCACGTGGTCCGCCCCGGGGTCCGGCTGGTGGTGACCGAGGGGAACTACCTGGCCTGCGACCTGCCCGGCTGGCCCGAGGCGCGGGAGTCGATGGACGAGCTGTGGTACGTGGAGGCCGGCGAGGAGGAGCGCCGCCGGAGGCTGGTGGAGCGCCAGCTCGCGGGGGGCCGCACCGCCGAGGGGGCCCGGGAGTGGGTCCGCTCCAACGACATGCCCAACGCCCGGATCGTCGAGGAGTCGAGGGATTCGGGCTGGGTGAATTTGTCGTTCCATTGGTCTGGACATGACTAATAGGAAAAGTTACGGTCTTCTTGGTCTAGACCGCAGTCCTGTCCTGTGCCGCCTCCCCGCGGACCCTCAGGAACCCCCCATGTCCAGGAGCGAAGGATGCGCAAGAAGATCACCACCGCCCTGCTCGGCTTCGGCGTGGCCGCGACGGCGGTGCTCGCCACCAGCGGCAGCGCCCAGGGGCACGGCTACACCCAGTCGCCCATGAGCCGGCAGGCGTACTGCGCCAACGGCACCGTGAGCAACTGCGGCTCCATCCAGTGGGAGCCCCAGAGCGTCGAGGGCCCCAAGGGCTTCCCGGCCGCCGGACCGGCCGACGGCAAGATCTGCTCGGCCGGGAACTCCTCGTTCGCCCAGCTCGACGACCCGCGCGGCGGCAACTGGCCCACCACCCAGCTCCGTCCCGGCCAGGGCTTCACCTTCACCTGGAAGATGACCGCGCCGCACCGCACGACCGACTTCAAGTACTACATCACCAAGGACGGCTGGGACCCGACCAAGCCGCTCACCCGCGCCGCCCTGGAGCCGCAGCCGTTCATGACGGTGCACATGGGAGGCCGCCAGCCCGCCTACACCGAGAGCCACCAGGGCACCATTCCCACCCAGAAGTCGGGCCGGCACCTGATCCTGGGCGTCTGGACCGTCCACGACACGGCCAACGCGTTCTACGCCTGCTCCGACGTGAAGTTCTGAGCCGAGCCGCGCCGGGCGGGGGCGGGTTCCGCGGGACCCGCCCCCGACACGACGTGAGGCCCCTCGCGCACTGCGAGGGGCCTCACGTCATCGGTGCGCCGCCAGGGACTCGAACCCCGGACCCGCTGATTAAGAGTCAGCTGCTCTAACCAACTGAGCTAGCGGCGCCTGCGGGCAGCGCCTCCGGAGGAGCTCGTGGAGCGCGCTGTCGGGAACCATACTACCCGCTCCCCGGAGTGCCCCCGGCCACGCTCCGCACCGCCCACCCGCCCACCCGGCCACGCTCCGCACCGCCCACCCGGCCGCGCCCGCACGGGCTCACAGGGCCAGCGAGAGCAGCATCCGCGCGGCCTGCTCGTTCAGCGCCTCGGCGGCCCGCCGCAGCCGGTGGGTCTCGTCGGCCGGCAGGCACACCCCCAGGGAGCCGACCGTCGATCCGGCGGTGACCGGCACGGCCGCGCAGACCGTGCCGACGGCGTACTCCTGGAGGTCCAGGACCGGGACGGTCGGCGGCTGCCGGTCCAGCACGCTCAGCAGCACCCGCTCGTCGGTGATGGTGCGCGGGGTCAGGCGGACGGCCCGGTGCCGGGAGAGGTGGTCCCGGCGGGCGTCGTGGTCGAGCTGGCCGAGCAGGCACTTGCCGACCGCGGTGGCGTGCCCGGCGGAGCGGATGTCCAGCGGCTCGGGCGGGGCCGGGTGGCGCGGTCCGCCGGCGTACCCGACGATCTCCACCTCGCCGTCGGTGTAGCGGCCGAAGTAGACCGCCGCGCCGACGGAGTCCCGCAGCCGGGCCAGCGTCCGCCACAGCCGCTCGCGCAGCGCCCGCTCCCGGCCGCCGCCCCCGCCGCCGAGCAGGACCAGCGCCTCGCCCGCGGCGTACGAGCCGTCGTCCAGGCGCTCGACGTACCCCTCGCGCAGCAGCGTCCACAGCAGGCCGGCCAGGCGCGCCGGGGGCAGCCCCGTCCGGGCGGCCAGCGCCTCCTCGTCCACCCCGTCGTGGTCCCCGGCGACCGCCTCCAGGACCCGCAGGACGTGCCGCGCCGAGGGCGGGCGGGCGGGCGCGGGAGCGCGGCGCTCCGGGGCCGGGCATCGTCCCGGCGGCGGTTCGGGGGAGGAGTCCCCCGGCGAGTGCAGCAGTGTCACGGTGCCCCCCTCGGGCGGGTGACCGCTCGCGGCGCGACGCCCGCCCGAGGGTCACCGGGTCCTCGGGTGCGGGGGCGGCGGGCGGCCGTGCACCGTCCCCGCACAGAACATTGGCCTCCCGCCCGCCCCCGAAACATGTTCGAGAGCGGGCGGGAGGGCCGGGGCGGGGCGCCGTCAGAGGATCGCGCTCAGGAACTCCCGGGTGCGCTCGTGGTCGGGGTCGTTGAAGATCTTCTCCGGCGGGCCGGACTCGATCACCTTGCCCTCGTTGAACATCAGCACGTCGTCGGAGATGTCGCGGGCGAAGTTCATCTCGTGGGTGACGACGAGCATGGTGATGTCCGTGGTGTGCGCGATGTCCCGCAGGACGTCCAGCACGCCGGCCACCAGCTCCGGGTCGAGCGCCGAGGTGACCTCGTCCAGCAGCAGCACCTTCGGCCGCATGGCCAGCGCGCGGGCGATGGCCACGCGCTGCTGCTGGCCGCCGGAGAGCTGCGAGGGGTACTTGTCGACGTGCTCGGTCAGCCCCACCAGCTCCAGCAGCTCGCGCCCCCGCTGCTCGGCCTCGTCCTTGCCCAGCCCCAGGACGTGGACGGGCGCCTCGGTGACGTTGCGCAGCACCTTCATGTTGGGGAAGAGGTTGAACTGCTGGAAGACCATGCCGATCTTCTTGCGCACCTCGCGGACATGCTTCTCGCCCGCGGGGACGAGCCTGCCGCCCCGCTCCTCGTGGTTGAGGTACTCGCCGTCGACGGTGATGGTGCCCTCGTCGGGCTTCAGCAGGGTCATCAGCAGCCGCAGGATCGTGGTCTTGCCCGATCCGGAGGGGCCGATGAGGGTGACGTGCTTTCCGGCGGAGACGCTGAACTCGAGCTGGTCCAGGACGACGTGGTCGCCGAAGCGCTTGGTCACCTTGTCGAAGCGGATCAGTTCGCGGCCGTCCGCGGCAGTGCTCTTGAGGGCGTTCTCACGCGGGTTCTCAGCGGACAAGACGACGCTCCAGGGCTCGGATGAGAAGGGAAGCCGGGTAGGCGATGACAATGAAGGCGATGCCGACGACGGTGATCGGCTCCAGGAACCGGAAGGTCTCGGATCCGTAGGCGCGCGCCTCGCCGAGCATCTCGAAGGCGCCGATGATCGCGATCAGTGGCGAGTCCTTCAGCATGGCGATGACGTAGTTGCCCAGCGCGGGCACCACGCGGCGGATCGCCTGCGGCAGGATCACGGCCGTCCAGGTGCGCACCGGCGGCAGGCTGAGCGCGGTGGCGGCCTCCCACTGGCCCTTGGGCACACCGTCGATGCCGGCCCGGTAGACCTCGGCGGTGTACGTCGAGTAGTGCAGTCCCAGGCCGATCACGCCCGTCATCAGCGGGGTCATGGCCGGCCCCCACTCGGGGACCACGTAGAAGAGGAAGAACAGCTGCACCAGCAGCGGGGTGTTGCGGACGAACTCGGTGACCGCGGTCACCGGCACCCGGATCCACGCCCGCGAGGAGCGCTGCGCGATGGCCCACACCAGACCGAGGGAGAAGGCCAGCAGGGTGCCGAGCACCAGCGCCTGGAGGGTGACGAGCACCCCGTCCCAGAAGCGCGGCATGAAGTCCTCGACGACGTTCCAGTCCCAGTTCACTGCTTGCCCCCCGTGGCGGCGGCCCCGGTGACGGGGTCGGCGGTCGTCGATCTGCGGCGCAGCGCCAGGCCGCCGAGCATGCCGCCGCGGGGCGGCTGCGCCTGCCCGATCCCGGCCTTGGCCCTGCGCTCGACCAGCCGCATGAGGCGGGTGATGACGAAGGCGAGCACGAAGTACATCAGCAGCAGGATCGTGTAGATCGGGGCGCTCTCGTTGGTGGTGAAGCGGATGAGGTTGGCCGCGAAGGTCATGTCGGCGACGCTGATGACCGAGACCAGGGCGGTGCCCTTGAGCAGCTCGATGGAGAGGTTGTTGAACGGCGGGACCATCTCCGGCCAGGCCTGCGGCAGTTCGATGCGCCGCAGCCGCTGCCAGCGGGTGAAGCTCAGGGCGATGCCGGCCTCGCGCTGGGCGGGGGAGACCGCGGCCAGCGCGCCGCGCACGACCTCCGAGCCGTACGCCCCGTAGGTCAGGCCCAGCGCCAGGACGCCCGCCCACATCGGGACGAGCTGCCAGCCGAAGGCGATCGGCAGCGCGAAGAACAGCCAGAACATGAACACCAGCGCCGAGGCGCCGCGGAAGACCTCGAAGTAGGCGCCGGAGAGGAAGCGCACGATCCACAGCGGCGAGGTCCGCAGGACGCCGACGACGAAGGAGACGGCCGCCGCCAGCGCGGCGCTGTACACCGTCACCTGGATGGTGATCCAGATGCCGGGCAGCATGTAGGACTCCCACAGGGCCCAGGTCACGAGCACAGCTCCTTCGCGGTCAGGTCGGTCATCTCGTCCTCGGTGAAACCGAAGGGCTTGACGATCTCCAGCAGCTCACCGCTCCTCTTGAGCTTGCGCAGTTCCCGGTTGAAGGCGTCCCGCAGGTCCGTCGAGGTCGGCCGGAAGGCGAAGCCGCCCGCGCCGATCGCCGGCTCGCCGTCCACGACCGGCTGGAAGGGCTCGGTCGCCTCGGCCCGCGCGCTGCCCCGGACCACCTGGCGGACGGTCAGCGAGGTCCCGGCGAACACGTCCACCCGGCCCTGCTCGACGGCGGCCAGTCCGGCGACCTGGTCGGGCAGGACGAGGATGTCGTCGCGCGGCACCCCGGCCGCGACCGCGTAGTCGATCTCGGCGTACGCGGTGCCGCTGGCCATCCGGGCGCCCTTCTCCACGATGTCCCGGTAGTTGTTCAGTCCTTTCGGATTGCCCTTGCGGACGATGAAGGCGTCGAGCATGACGTACTCGGGATCGGAGAAGATCACCCGCTCGCAGCGCTGCGGAGTGATGTACATGCCCGCGGAGACCACATCGAACTGCTGCGAGCGCAGTCCCGGAATCAGCGATCCGAACTCGGTCGGCACCGGGACGACGTTCTCCACCCCCAGCCGCTTGAAGATGACCTTCGCGATTTCCGGAGCCTCACCGGTCAGCTCGCCGTTCCTGTCGATGTACCCGTAGGGGACCTCGCCGGCGATCCCCACGCGTGCCGTGCCCTGCGCCCGCAGCCGCTCCAGCAGGCTCTCGCTCCCCTCGCCGGTCTCGGCCACCCGGCTGCATCCGGCCACCCCGACCGTGCCCGCCGCGCCCAGCGCGCCCAGGCCCGCGAGCAGCGAACGCCGGCTTATCCCCCCTCTGGTTCTCGCCCGGGAGCCCAGGCTTTCGCCGATGCCTGTTTTTCCTGTCTCGTTCCTTTGTGGTGGAGCCATGGGCGCGCCACTACCCGAATCCTCTGAAAATATGCCGGCCGTTTCCGGCCCTTGATGTCGCCGTTGCGGGGCGACCACCGCACCGGTCGCGGGGTTGACCGCTGCGTCGGTATTGACAGGGAAATCGACGGACAGGAACCGAAATGGCAGGCCGTTTCATCGACGTGTCACTCGAAAAGCGGGGCGTGAGCTGTACGGCGAAACTGCTCGACGACCGCGCGCCCATCACCTGCGAGGCGGTGTGGAACGCGCTTCCGCAGAGCGGCGACGTCCACCACGCCAAGTACGCGCGCAACGAGGTCCACACGCTCGTGCCGGCGTTCGCCCCGGCCGAGCCGCCCCTGGAGAACCCCACCGTCACGCCCATCCCCGGAGACCTGTGCCACTTCGCCTTCACCGACGTCCAGCTCGGCACCTCCTCCTACGGCTACGAGGCGGAGGCCTGGCACCGGGGCGGGCCGACCGTGGTGGACCTGGCGCTGTTCCACGAGCGCAACAGCCTGCTGACCAACGGTGACGCCGGCCGACGGCCGGGCGCTCGGGGGGCCGCCGCTCCCGCGGGAATAACGGACCGGCCGGACGAGCTGTCCTCTTCCGTCGCGGACGTTCCGCGGCACACGCACCCCGAGGAGGCGGCCCGCGATGGATCCGGTGAAGGACGCAGACGCGAGGAACGACGGACCGGGCGGCGACCCGGTACGGGGCACGGCCCTCGGCGCCGCCCCCGTCCCGCTGTCCGTGCTCGATCTCGCCACCGTCGGCGCCGGCCGTACCGCCACCGACGCCCTGCGCACCTCCGTGGAGATCGCGAAGCTGGCCGAGGGCCGGGGCTACCACCGCCTGTGGGTGGCCGAGCACCACTCCATGCCCGGCGTCGCCAGTTCCTCGCCCGCCGTCATCCTCGCCCACCTCGCCGCGCACACCACGGCCATCCGCCTCGGCTCGGGCGGCGTGATGCTGCCCAACCACGCGCCCCTGGTGATCGCCGAGCAGTTCGGCACCCTGGAGGCGCTCGCGCCCGGCCGCGTCGACCTGGGCCTGGGCCGCGCCCCCGGCACCGACGGGGCGACGGCCGCCGCGCTGCGCCGCACCGACCGCCCGCACGAGGTGGCCGACGAGTTCCCGCGCCAGCTCGCCGAGCTGATCCGCTTCCTCGACGACGACTTCCCCGACGGCCACCCCTACGCCCGCATCCACGCCGTCCCCGGCCCCGTCCAGGGCAGCGTGCCCGGCGGGGTGCAGTCGGCGAACCGGCCGCCGGTGTGGCTGCTGGGCTCCTCCGGCTTCAGCGCGCAGCTCGCCGGGAGCCTCGGCCTGCCCTTCGCCTTCGCCCACCACTTCTCGGCCGCCAACACCGTCCCGGCCCTGGAGCTGTACCGCTCCTCGTTCCGCCCCTCGGACGTGCTGGACGAGCCGTACGCCCTGATCGGCGTCTCGGCCCTGGCGGCGGACGAGGAGCGGGAGGCGCGCCGCCAGGTGATGACCGGCGCGCTGGCGATGCTGCGGCTGCGCACCGGGCGCCCCGGCCTGGTGCCCACGCCCGAGGAGGCCGAGGAGTACGAGCGGGGCATGGGCGAGGCCGAGCGCGACTTCGTGCACGGCTGGCTGGCCAACGTGGTGCACGGCACGCCCGAGCGGGTCCGCGACGGCCTCGACGCGCTGGCCAAGCGCACCGGCGCCGACGAGCTGATGATCACCTCGCAGTCGCACGGGGCGGACGCGCGGCTGCGCAGCTACGGGCTGATCGCCGACGCCTACGGTCTGCCGTCCGCCACCAGCAGCTGACTGATGCGGTCCGGCGACACCGGCTTGGAGTAGTGCCAGCCCTGGCCGGTGTCGCAGCCGATCCGCCGCAGCCGGTCGGCCTGGGCCGGGCCCTCGACGCACTCGGCGGTGACCGTCAGACCGAGGTTGTGGGCGAGCTGGACCAGTGAGGTGACGATCGTCTCGTCGGCCGGGTTGAGGTGGCGGGCGGTGCGGAACCCGCGGACGAACGTGCCGTCCAGCTTCAGGCCGCGCACCGGGAGCCTGCTGAGGTAGGCGAGGTTGGAGTAGCCGGTGCCGAAGTCGTCGATCGCGATGCGCACGCCCATGTCGGACAGCGCCTGGAGCGCCTTCAGCGGCCGGCCCGCCGACCCCATCACCGCCGACTCGGTCAGCTCCAGCTGGAGCAGCCCCGGCGGCAGCCCCGTCTCCCGCAGGATCGCGGCGACGTCGGCCACCAGGTCGGAGTCCCACACCTGCCGTACGGCCACGTTGACGCTGACGTACAGCGGCCGGTCGGGCTGCTCCAGCTGCCAGCGGCGGGCCTGGCGGCACGATTCGCCCAGGATCCAGCGGCCCAGCGGCACGATGGCGCCGTTCTCCTCGGCCAGCCCGATGAACCGGTTCGGGCCGAGCGTGCCGAACCGCGGGTGGCGCCAGCGCACCAGCGCCTCCACCCCGGTGAGCGTCTCGTCGTGGAGGGAGACGATCGGCTGGTACTCCAGCGCGAACTCGCCGCGCTCCAGCGCCGGGCGCAGCGTGCTGGACAGCGCCTGGCGGGTCATGCGGCTGGCGTTGCGCTCGGGGTCGAAGAGCGTCCAGCGGGCCTTGCCGTCGGCCTTGGCCCAGTAGAGCGTGGTGTCCGCGGCCTGCATCAGCTCCGTGGCGGTGGTCCCGGCGGCGGGCCGCTCCACCACCCCGATGCTCGCGGAGACCGCCAGCCGCTGCCCGGCCAGGTCGAACGGCTGCTGGAGGGCGGCGAGCACCTCCTCGGCCAGCTCGGTCAGCGGCTGCGTGCCGGTGGAGGCCTCGGCGAGCAGGGCGAACTCGTCGCCGCCCAGCCGGGCCACCAGGTGCCCGCCCGGCTCGGCGCACCGGCGCAGCCGACGGGCGACCGCGTCCAGGAGCCGGTCGCCCACCCGGTGGCCGAGCGTGTCGTTGACGGCCTTGAAGCCGTCCAGGTCCAGGTAGCACAGCCCGATCCGGCCGGTGGTGGACTCGGCGAGCGCGGCGGACAGCCGCTCGAAGAACAGGGAGCGGTTGGGCAGCCGGGTGACCGGGTCGTGCATCTGCAGGTGCCGCAGCCGCTCCTGGAGGTCGCGCCGCTCGCTGATGTCGGCGACGGACAGCAGGGCGGCGCCGCGGTGCCGTCCCGACCGCTCGGCCGGCCCGCCGGTGGGCACCACGGTCACCCTGGCCCACACGGAGCGGCCGTCCCCGTGCTTGAGGCGGCGGGTGCAGCTCATCAGGGTGCTGCGCCCCTCCAGGACGGCCTGGCAGTCGTCGCGGGCCCGGTCCTCGATGCCGAGCCCGGCCAGGGAGGCGACGGGCGTGCCGGCGAGTTCGTCGGCGGGGGCGCCCAGCAGCTGGCCGAGCGCGTGGTTGGCGGCCAGGACGCGCCCCTCGCCGTCGATCACCGCCATCGCGAGCTCGGCGGCCTCGAAGGCGGTGCGGTAGGCCGCCGGATCGAGGGAGCCGCCGGGGGGAGGGGCGGGAGGGGTGGAGGTCCGGGGATCCGCAGGATGATTACCCTCGGTCACGGCGGGTGTCGTCGTGCCCGGACTGTCACCCGGTTTCCTGCCCGGTCCGTCGAGTGGTCCATTCACCGGTCGCTCCCGCAGGGGACTCGTCTCGTGTAGGTGGCCCGGGCGGCGGGCCGGTGGCCGTCGTGGGGTGTCCGCCCTGGAAATGTGCCGATCATAGAGGCTTATCGGGCGACCGAGCCAGTGTCGCGCGGAGTGTTCCGGATCCGTGCGACGGACTCTGCGGATGCATTTTCGAGCGGCTGATCGTTCCTGCGCGGCAACTTCACGCTGACGACCGATGATGACCGGTTGTTACGCACGGTGATCCTGTGGGGTCTCACTCGTACGGCTTAGCGGAACGGGGCACGCGGCCAACGGAAGGCACACAGTGGGTGCCGTGCCCCTCCTCGGGGCGCCGTGCCCCGACACCACCGCGGGAGGACGATGTGCGGCGTATGCGCAGGGCCGAGTGGACCGGCGGGGGACGGAGCGCGCCCGTGCCCCGGCCGGGCGGCTCCTGGCTGGGCCCCCGGTCCCGCAGGACCGGATCGGTGCTCACGGCGTTCTCCGCGCTGATCGGCACGAGCCTGGTCACCGGGCCGGTCGCCGTCGCGGCGACCGCCGACTCCTGCGCCCTGGAGCGCACCGCCCTCCACCACTCCGAGGGCCTGGACACCTGGCACCCGGCCTACCCCCGGCCCCGGGGGGAGCTCGACGCGCTGATGGTCTTCCTGTCCTTCCCGGACGCCCGGCCTGCCGTCACCCCCCGCCGGCTCGCCGCCGACTACTTCCCGGAGACCTCGGACTTCTTCGAGCGCGCCTCCTACGGCGCCTTCACGCTGCGCCCGCACGCGACGCCCCGCTGGTTCGAGATGGCGGCCGACTCCCGGGCCTACGGGATACAGCGCGACTGGGAGCCGGACCTGCGCGGCGCCTACCTCCACGACGCCGTCACCGCGGTGGACCCCCACGTGGACTTCGGCGACTACGACATCGTCTACCTCGTCGCCGACCCCGACGCGCCCGGCGTGAACTCCGACGCCACCAAGGTCGTCAACCTCGACCAGCCGATCACCGTGGACGGCACCGAACTGCGCCGCGTCGTGACGGTCTTCGAGAAGCACCCGCCGGACCGCAACGTCCTCGCCCACGAGACCCTGCACATCTTCGACCTGCCCGACCTCTACCACCAGCCCGAGGACGACGCCGGGGACTGGGACACCCACGTCGGCGACTGGGACATCATGGGCAGCCAGTTCGGGCTGTCCCCGGAGCCCTTCGGCTGGCACAAGTGGAAGCTGGGCTGGCTGGACGGCGGCGAGATCGACTGCCGCGTCGAGCCCGGCACCAGCCGGCACGTCCTGCGGGCGATCAGCGCCCCGGGCGGCGACGGCGGGCTGCCCGGCGGCTCCGACACCCGGCTGATAACGGTCCGCACGGGCCGCGGCGAGGCGCTGGCGATCGAGGCCCGGGAGCCCAGCGGCAACGACGTCACGTCCTGCACCAGCGGCGTGCTGGCCTACCGGGTGCGCAACGACGTCCCCTCGGCGCACGGCCCGGTCAAGGTGGTGGACGGCCATCCCGGAACCGGGGCGTGCGGCCGCATCTCGGTGTACCCGCCGCTGGCCGACGCGCCGCTGGGGCCGGGGGAGAGCATGGAGGTGGACATGGGCACGGGCACCGTGCGGGTGAGGGTCGGGGACCGCACCGAGCGGGGCTGGCAGGTGGAGGTCGAGGTACGGGGAGCGCTGGGGCCGGCCGCGGGTACGGGCCCGGGGGCGGTGTGAGCGACGGTGCGGCCCCCGCGGGACGGACGCCGCGGGGGCCCGCGGAGCGGGAAAGCCGGAGGGCCTCCGCTTCCGCGGAGGCCCTCCGGTGTCTGTGCGCCGCCAGGGACTCGAACCCCGGACCCGCTGATTAAGAGTCAGCTGCTCTAACCAACTGAGCTAGCGGCGCCTGCTGACGTGGTAGACCTTAGCACCCTGGTCCGAGGGAGCGGAAATCGATTGATCACGCCCGCCCCCGCGCCCCGGGCCGCCCGCCCGCACGGCCCGCACGCAGGCCCACAGCAGCGCCTCCGTACCCGGCAGCCAGGGCTTCCGGACGTCCGGGGCGACCAGCCAGCGGGTGGTGGGCGGACAGCCCTCGCCGGGCACCGGCGGGGGGACGGTCACGGCGTCGCCGAGGCCGTAGCAGAGCAGCGGGGGGATCGTTTCCGCACCGCCGTCGGCGCCGTCGCCGTCCGCTCTCGCCGGGGAGGAGCCCCGCCACTCCCGCCAGCGCAGCAGGGCCGGCAGCCGCTGGGCGGTGCCGGGTTCGGCGAACAGGAGCATCCGGCCGGCGTGGAGCGCCACCGGGCCGGTGCCCGGTCCGGCGGTCCACAGCCGGTCCAGCATCCGGCGCCCGAACAGCGCGCCGACGCTGACCACGTCGAAGGCGGTGCCGCAGGGCAGGGTGCTCGGGGCGCCGGGACGCACCGCCCACAGCGCGTGGACGCTGCGCGGGAAGGCGCTCGAGGAGGCGAGCCAGTCGGCTCCGGCAGGGGTCACGTAGGCGGCGGGATCGCTCATGCCTCCTACATCTACCGGCGACCTGTGTACCGCCCCTGGAAATTCCGGAAAACGGGACACGGGGCGTCGGCATCCGGTATCTTCCGCCCCTCGCATATGCCGGAGGCCGTGGCCGCGGTCATCACGATCCGGCCGCCGCACCCCGGCCGCCCGCCGTACCCCGGCCGCCGTACTCCGGTGGCCGCGGCCCGGCGCTCACTCCGGGGTGCGGTCCCTCATCAGCCCGCGGCCGAAGTCGATCATCTTGCGGGCGTAGTCGGCCGTCCACTCGGCCCGCTCGGCGATCGCCTCGTCCGAGAGCCGGTCGAAGCGCTTGGGGTCGGCGAGCTGCGCCGCCGCCACGGCCTGGAACTCCATGGCCCGGTCCGCCGCCGCCCGGAAGGCCAGCGCCAGCTCGGTGGCGCGGCCCAGCAGCTCGCGCGGGTCCTCGATGGACTCCAGGTCGAAGAAGTGCTCGGGATCCGCCGCGGCGTCCGGCGGCTCGAAGAGCAGCGGTGCGGGGCGCCGGTGGCGCGGGGCGCCGCCGCGCCGGTCCGGAGCCGGGTTCGGCTCGGGCATGGAGGTACCTCCGTCGATCGTGGACAGCGTTCCATTCTCCACCGTGTGCCCGCCCGGCGCGGGGCCGAGCGGGCGGTCCCCGCCCGGCGCCCGCGGACGCCGGACGGGGACCGGACCGGTCACCAGGGCACGGAGTGCTCCGCGAGATGGGCCAGGACCGCGTGGTTGGCCTCCCAGCCGTCCGGGAACTTCACGGTGACGCCGAGCTGGACCGGCTCGGCGGAGGGGTGCTCGTCCAGCAGTTCGGGCACGCCCGCCCGGCACACCACCACGCAGGCGTGCCGGTGGCGCGAGGCCAGGACGCACAGCCGCCCCGTCTCCAGGTGGAAGGCCGTGGCGTCCGGGCGGCCCGACAGCGGGTGGAGCACCACCGTCACGTCGAACTCGCGGCCCTGGAGCCGGTTGGCGGTGTCCACCGTGACCCCGGTCACGCCCAGGGAGGCCAGCGCCGCGCGGACCGCCGCCGCCTGGTCGCGGTGGGCGGTGCCGACCGCGATCCGGTCCTCCGTCACCGGGGCGGGGCCCTGCGAGCGCTCGCCGAACGCCGCCCCGCGGCGCTCCAGCATCCGCCGCACCACCGCCGCCACGGCCGCGACCGCCTCCGGATCGGTGCGCGGGGTGTGGCGGGCGGGCAGCTCCAGCAGCCCCCACCCGGAGGACGCCGCCTCGTCCAGCACCCGGTCCACGGAGGAGCCGTCCGAGGGCGCCGAGAACTCCAGCCGCCGCTCGCCCGGGCCGGTGCCGCTGCGGAACGGGGTGTACGGGTAGAACGCCCTCGACACCAGCGGCGCGGCCGAGGCGGGCAGCCGCCAGGAGACCGGCAGCCGGTGCACCGGCAGCTCCGGGTTGTGCGCCAGGAGCGTGGTCACGGCGCTGGCCGACGGGTCGTACGACAACCCCGCCCACTGCTCGGCGGCGACCTGGCTGAACGGATCGAGCTGGCCCGGGTCGCCCACGAACAGCGCCCGCTCGAACAGCCCGGCCACAGACAGCAGCGCGTCGGAGCGCATCTGGTACGCCTCGTCCACGATGGCCTGCTCCCACGGCCCGGCGCCCTTGACGTGAGCCCACTTGGCGGCCGTGGAGACCACCACGTCCAGCCCGGCCAGATCCGCGGCCTTCGCCGACTTCACCACCGACGGGTGCCGGTCCAGCACCGGGTCGTACGGCTGCGCCTCGCTGCTGTGCAGCCGCCCCACCGGCAGCTCCGGGTCGGCCGTCGCCAGCCGGTCCACGAGGTCGTCGACCTGGGCGTTGGTCTGGGCGACGACCATCAGCGGCCGGCCCGCCGCGGCCAGCTCCCGGGCGGCGCGCACCACCAGCGTGGTCTTGCCGGCGCCGGGCGGCGAGTCCACCACCACGCCCCGGTGGGCGCCGGAGAGGGCGTCGCGCAGGATCGCCTCGGTCGCCGCGGCGGCGGCCGCGCCCGGGTCGGCTTCGGTCTCGGCTTCGGTCTCGGCTTCGGTCTCGGCTTCGGTCCCGGCCCCGGTGAGGGGGCCGGTGCCGTCCGGGGCGCCGGTCACAGGAGGTCCTCCGCCGTCACGGGGTCGGGCGCGTCGAGGGCGTCGGGGTCGGGCGGTCCGCCGTGCGTCCACGGAGTCTCCTCCGGGTCCGGCAGGCCGGGGCCGCCGCGCGGCGCGTGCTCGAACAGCGTCCAGCACACCGTCTCGCCCTTCTCCGGCACCGATCCGGCCTCGGGGACCCTGCCCCGGCCCATGCCGCCGGTCAGCCGCACGGTCAGCAGACCCGGCGCGGGGGACCCGGCGAACACGCCCGGCTGCGACTTCCCGCACGCCAGGGCCCGGTACAGCCGCTCGTCCCCGTCCAGGTGCGGCCGGTCGTCCGTGCGGACGGTGACCAGCGGGCGCGGCATCGGCCGCTTGCCCTCCGAGTACGCCATCTCCACCTCGACGACCTCGCCCGCGAACGCCTCCCCGGCCAGCCGCCGCTCCGCCATCACCAGCGGGTCGTCCAGCGCCTCCTGCGCGGCCAGCTCCGCCTGGGCCGTCTCCCGCGCGGCGAGCTTGCGCGCGGCCGTCACCGCGTCGTCGCGCCGGGGCTGCGGCGGCTCGCCGGCGCGCAGCCGGTCGCGGTGGGCGGTGTAGGACCAGCGGTCCCGCTTCCAGCGGTCGGCGACGCGCTCGCCCGGGGGCAGCGCGCGCAGCAGGTCCAGGCCCTGCCACACCGCGTCCCAGGTGGGCCGCAGCTGGGAGGCGACCAGCGCGCGGATCTCCTCCTCGGCGCCGGGCAGCCCGGCGTCGTGGCGCGCGACGGCCGGCGCGAGCCTGCGGTTGTCGAAGGCCGGGTCGGTGGCCGGGCCCGCGGGCGGGGTGAGCAGCAGTCCGTCGCGGTCGCGGGCCAGCTCGGCCCGGAGCGCGGCCTCCGCTCCCGACCCGCCGTCCCCGGCGGTGATCCAGGCCAGCAGGGCGCCCAGGTGCTGGTCCTCCAGGCGGCTCTGGCCCGTGGCCCAGTGGCGGGCCAGCAGCTCGGTGACGGCCAGCAGCAGCGAGGAGCCGGGCACCCGGGCCCGCTCCCCGTAGTGCGTCAGCCACCGCCCCAGCAGCGGCAGCCGGGCCGGTGCCGGGTGGGCGGCCCCGGGGTCCTCCTCGGCGGTGCGGCGGAAGCGCGTCGACCGGCCCAGCAGCCGTACGTAGGCGACGCCCGCGGTGTTGGGCACGACCAGCTGCGGCGCGTCCGCGCACAGCTCGACCTCGACCTTCACCTTCCTCCCCGTCTCCGGGTCGGTCTCGGAGCGCTCCTGGAGCTCGACCTCGTCCTGCGCGGCCTCCAGGTGCGGCAGCACGGCGTCGGCCAGCTCGGCGAGGAAGGCGAACCGCAGCGTGCGGTCGCGCGGCTGCGGCACGACCAGCAGGCGCGGCGCGTCCCGCTCCGTCCCCACCATCGCGCCCAGTGGGGCGCCGGCCTCGCCGGCGGTGGTCAGCGGCACGAGGACCAGGGGCCGCTCGGTCAGGTGCCGGTGGCGCACCGTCGCCGCGGGCCGGGCCCGGCCCGCGGCGACGGCCTCGATCCGGGCCAGGGTGGAGATCAGCGACATCAGGGCCTCCCCGCGGCCGCCAGGGCCTCGGCGCGCAGCCGGGCGGCGCGCCGGAGCGCGGCGGCGGCCGGGTCCTCGGCCGTGCTCTCCGGGGGGCCGCCGGGGTCCCCGCGGTCGCTCCCGCGGTCGTCCCCGCAGTCGCCGTCCCCGCGGGCCGCCGCCAGGACCGCCCCGATCGTGGTCAGCCCGCCCAGCTCCCCGCGCACCTCGCGCCCCAGCACCTCCACGGCGCCCTCCGCCCGCGCGTGGTCGCGGCAGTGGAAGGCCAGTTCGCAGGTGGCCAGGCACTGCGGCGCGTAGGCCGCCGGGACCGACTCCACGGAACCGGCCAACTCGGCGGCCGGGCGGGCCGGATCGAAGGTGGCGCCCTCGGGCAGCGCGGCGGCGATCTCCTCCAGCCGCGTCAGCCGGGCGAGCTGCCGCCGGGTGGTGGCCAGTTGCCTGCGCAGGTCGACGGCCTCCGCGGTGGGCAGATTGGAGAAGTCCCTGGGGCAGACCAGCAGGGCCCGTTCGTCCACCCGGCCGCCGAGCGCCCGGAGCGCCAGGGCGTAGACGGCCGCCTGGCGTGCCGCCGCGCCCACCTTGGCCGGATCGGCCGAACCGTCCAGGATCGGGAAGGACTTGATCTCCACCACCGTCCAGCGGCCGTCCGGGTGGACCGCCACCGCGTCGGGCTCCAGGTAGGCGGGCGACCCGGCCACGTCCAGCCGCACCATCGGGTGGTCCAGCAGCGTCCAGCCGCCGTCGGCCACGGCCCGCTCCAGGGCGAGCCGCGTGCGTTCCGCGCGTCCGGCCGGACCGGCCGCCGACAGGTCGGGCACGGAGACCTCGCCGGGCTCGGGGGCCGGGACGCCCGCCGCGGCCGTGCGCGCGTGGACCAGGCGCATCAGCTCGGCGCCGCCGTCCCCCTTCACCCGCGCCTCGAAGGCGTGACCGCGCACGAACGCGAACTGCGACTGGCCGAAGGCGGCGGGGGAGCCCAGCGCCTTCGCCAGCGCGCCCTTGTCCACCCCGGCGCCGTCCAGCAGCGCCCGGCGGCGGCAGCCGGGGTTGGCGGCCAGCGCGGCGAGCGCCCGCGCGTCCAGCGGCCGGGGCGCGACGTCGGCGCCGCGCAGCTCAGCGAGCCGCCGGCGCAGGGCTGTCGTCGGTTGGCTGTCGGGGTTGTTGCTCACCCGGGGAAGTGTGGCATCCGGCTGTGACAATCGTGGAGTTGAGTTCCTCCCGGGCCGGTGCGGCGGCCCGCCGGCCGGGGAGCGGGCCGCCCGGCCGCGCGTCCTCCGCCCGCCCGTCCGGCCCGTACCGCCGCGCCCACGCGGCCGCCCGGTCCGCGCACCGCAGCGCCGGACGGGTCAGCAGCAGCCCGGCGCCCATCACCGCCGCGCCCGCCACCGCGTCCAGCAGGTAGTGGTTGGCGGTGCCCATCACCACCACCGTGGTCAGCAGCGGATAGCCGACGGCCGCCGCGCGGGCCCAGGGCCCGCGCCCGCCCAGCCGCCACAGCACCACGCCGCACCACAGCGCCCAGCCGACGTGCAGGCTGGGCATCGCCGCGTACTGGTTGGTCAGTCCCCCCAGGCCCCGCGGGGCGCTGGCCTCGCCGCCCCACCAGCCGTACTCGCCGTACTGCGCCATGGTGTCGGTGAAGCCGTGCGCGGCGGCGAGCAGGCGCGGCGGGCAGGTCGGGACCAGCGTGAAGCCGGCCAGGCCGATGAGGGTGGAGACCATCAGCCAGGTGCGCAGCCTCCGGTAGTGGGCCGAGTGGCGGCGGAACACCCACACCAGGACGGCCGGGGTGACCACGTAGTGCAGCGTGGCGTAGGCGAAGTCGGCGGGCACGCCGAGCCACGCGTGGCCGGTGAACAGCCGGTTGAGGAACCGTTCGGGATCCAGGCTCAGCCGTTCCTCGAGCCGCAGGATCGCCAGCCCGTGGTCGACGGCCGTCGAGACGTCGCCGCGCGCGAGCAGCCGTCCGGCGGAGTACACGCCGTAGACCACGGCGATCAGCGGCAGTTCGGTCCACCACCGAAGCCGTGTCCGGGCCATTGCGAACGCTCCCCCAACTCTCGCGGTCGGCCGCCCGACGGCCGGGCGACCGTACGGTGCGCGTGCGAGCGGAGAGACGCGGGAGGCCGGCGGGGGGTTGAGCGACGGCGCCCGGCACCGGCGCGTGATGATGGTTGCGAGCCCGGCGACCCGCGCCGGGAGCCCCTCGTGAAAGGCCCGACATGGCAGCGCGCATCCTGGCGGTCCGGCACGGCCAGACCGCATGGTCCCGGTCCGGACGGCACACCGGCCGCACCGACGTCCCCCTGCTCGACGAGGGGCGCCGGATGGCGGAGGCGGTGGGCGGGCGGCTGCGCCGCGCGCCCTGGGACGGGCTGCCGGACGCCGAGGTGCGCACCAGCCCGCTGGCGAGGGCCAGGGAGACCTGCGACCTGGCGGGCTTCGGCGACCGGGCCGCCGACTGGGACGCGCTGCTGGAGTGGGACTACGGCGCGTACGAGGGGCTGACCCCGTCCGGCATCAGGGAGCGGGCGGGGGAGGACTGGCTCATCTGGCGCGACGGCGTGGTGGACGGCGAGCGCCTCGCGGAGGTCGCGGCCCGCGCCGACGAGGTGGTCGCCTGGGCCCGGTCGGCGGAGCGGGACGTGCTCGTCTTCGCGCACGGCCATCTGCTCAGGGTGCTGGGCGCGCGCTGGCTGGGCCTGGACCCGTCCTTCGCCGCGCGGCTGCGCCTGGACGCCGGAGCGCTGTCGGTGCTGGGCTGGGCGTACGGGGAGCCCGCCGTCGAGAGCTGGAACGACCGGGGCCACCTGGACTGAGCGGCTCCGGAGCGGGCCCGCCGCCCCGGAGCCGCGGGGGCGGCGGGCCCGCCGTCAGGCCGGGCGGGCCCCCTCGGCGCCCCCGGCCCGCGCGGCCAGACGGTCCAGGAAGTCCGCGGCGGCCGGGACGCCCCGGTGGTGCCGCAGCCGCCGCGCGGTGCCGCCGAGCATCGCGCCGATGCGGGAGGAGCGCACCCGCCCGAGCAGGTCCAGCGCCCGGCCCGCGGTCACGGCGGCCTCCTCCACCTCGCCCCCGCCCGCGAGGTCGTCGGCCAACTCGGCGGTGAACAGGGCGGTGTTGCGCACGAAGTGCGGGTCCTGGAGGGCCACCGCGCGGCGTGCGCAGCGTGCCGCGCGCCCCCAGTCGCCCAGCGCCGCCCGGCACTGCGCCTCCAGCCCGTTCAGCTCGGCCTCGCCGTAGAAGGTCATCCACTCCGGGTCGGCGTCGCGGGGGCCGCGCTCGAAGAGCGTCCGCGCCCGGTCGAGCGACTCCTCGCAGGCCGAGCGGTCGGCGAGCCCGGCCCAGCCGCCCGCCTCGCGCGCCGCCAGCAGCGACAGCAGCCGCGCCGAGCCCAGGTGCCGGGCGATGTGCTGCCCGGCCTGCGCGGCCCGTACGGCCTCCCGGGGGTGTCCGGCGTCGCGGGCCAGGAAGGAGGTGTTGCAGAAGGCGTGCGCCTCCAGCGCGGCGTCCCCGGCGACCCGGGCGGTGGCCAGGGCCTCGGCGTAGTGCGGCCGGGCCTCGGCGAAGCGGCCCGAGTCGTGGGCCAGCCAGCCCACCGAGACGGCCAGTTCGCCGGCCCCGGAGTGCAGCCGGTCGCCGACCGACTGCCGCCGCGCGCCCGCGTCCAGCAGGTCGTACGCGGCACGCAGCGCGTCACCGGCCTGCCGGTAGAGGCCGTCGGCGCCGTGCCGGTCGTCGAGCAGCCGGATGCGGCGCACGGTCTCCTCGACGGCCGCGGCCTCGGCCTCGCCGGGACGGCCGCCGGAGGCGGTGGCCGGGGCCGCGGCGGAGGCCGCGGGCGCGAACGGGGTCAGGGACACCGCCGCCACGGCGGCCGGGCCGCCGGTCATGAACGCGCGACGCAGCACGTCGCTCTCCTCGTCGGTCGGGCGATCGGTCGGACTGGGGATCGGGCTGGGGATCGGACGGGGGATCGGACTGGGGGGCGAGCCGTGGACCGGATCATGGGGTTCCGCGCGGGTGGGACCCCGGCGCATACGGGCTTCCGCGGGAGTGCACCCGCCGCCGTACGCCCCCAGTCCGCGCGCAGTGCGCCCGCGGACCGCCTGGCGGGGTTCGAAGCCCAGATCGGTGAGCGAGTACCCCGGGAACATGTGCAGGAACACCCGCTCGTAGGCGTAGTTGGGGCAGCGGATCTCCCCGGCCTCCACCCGCCCGACGTACCGGGCGTCGCAGGAGACGTTCTCGCCTATTTCCCGGGCCGCCCGGCGGACGGCCGCCGCGAACTCCCCGGGCGAGAGCCGTCCGCGCAACCGCCGGAAGGCCAGATTGGGCTGGCGGCCCGGACCCGCCGGCGCTGAGGGTGACGGTGACGACGCCATGGCCGGGACCGTACCGGCCGCCCGTCGGCAGATACGAGATGTTTTGCCGACGAACGGGATATCTCACACCTGATCTGCCATGAACTGCCATCCTTTGCGGCGGCATTGCGCCGTAGCGGTTGACAGGCCGGTTCGTTGAGCCTCGTGTAGCGACCGTGGAGGACGACCCCTGGAGGAGGTGTCCCTCGTGCTGGACACCGGTTGTGAGACCGGCAGCCGTCCGCCGTCCGCCGGGCCGCCGGACGAGCCCTGCGACCTGGTGACCGTGCCCGCGAGGCAGGGTCTGGAGGCCGTCGACATCCTGCGCCTGCGCGAGAGCGTCGGCCCGGTGCTGCACGACGGCGCGGGCGGCACCCTCGGCTTCCTGGTGCCGCCCGGCACCGCGGACGGCTGGGACCTGCCGGGCAGCGTCTGCACCCCGGCCCACCGCCGCGGCGGCCCGGCCGCCGGCCCTCCGGTCGCGGGCACCGGGTGGCTGGTGCCGCCGGAGAGCGCGCACGCCGGGACCACCGAGCCGGCGCGGCTGCGCGCCGCGCTGGGCGAGGCGGCCCGTACGCTCGCCGCCGCCGAGGGACGTTCCTGAGGGACGGCTTCCGGGGCGGGGCTCCCGGAAGCGCCGATGGGCCGCACGGGTGATACTGGGCCGTGTGGCGAGGAGCGGACGGCGGCGCGGGAGCGGCAGGCACACCAGGGAGCCGGTGAGCGAGCCGGTCGACGGCGGACTGGCCCAGCTCCTGCCGGACCCGGACCGGCCGCGCGCCTGGACGCTGCTGCTCGACGGCGCCCCGCAGTCCCACGTGGACCTCGACGACCCGACGTACCTGGACTTCGGGTACCAGCGCAGGATCGGCCACCTGATCGACCTGGCCGCCCCGCCCGGACAGCCGCTGCGGGCCGTGCACCTCGGCGGCGGCGCGCTCACCCTCGCCCGCTACACCGCCGCCACCCGGCCGCGCTCCACCCAGCAGGTCGTGGAGGCGGACGCCGCGCTGACCGCCCTCGTCCGCCGCGAGCTGCCGCTGGAGGGCGCCTGGCGGATACGGGTGCGCGGCGGCGACGCCCGCGCCGGGCTGGCGAAGATCCCCGAGGACCGGGCCGACCTCGTCGTCGCGGACGTCTTCGGCGGCGCCCGCACCCCCGCCCACCTGACCAGCGCCGAGTTCCTCGCCGAGGTCCGCCGCGTGCTGCGCCCCGGCGGGCTCTACGCCGCCAACCTCGCCGACGGCCCGCCGCTGGCCCACCTGCGCGCCCAGGTCGCCACCGCCGCGGCCGTCTTCCCCGAGCTGTGCCTGGTCGCCGACCCGGCCGTACTGCGCGGGCGGCGCTTCGGCAACGCCGTCCTGGCCGCCTCCGACCGGGCGCTGCCGGTCGCCGAACTCACCCGGCGCGCGGCGGGCGACCCGCACCCCGGCCGGGTCGAACACGGCCGTGCGCTGGCCGACTTCACCGGCGGCGCCGCCCCCGTCACGGACGCCACCGCCACCCCCTCGCCGCAGCCGCCCGCGCGGGTCTTCCACCGGCGCTGAACGCCGCGGGGGAACCGCCGGCCGGCCCGTCAGCCCCCGTGCTCGTCGACCGTCACCTGCGGCGGGGCGCCGTGCCAGACGCAGAAGACCGACGACGCCTCCTCGCCCCGGGTGAAGGTCACCCGTATCCACCGGCTCTCCCGCCAGACCCGCATCTCCCAGCCGGGGTTGGGCGTGGCGGAGACCAGGGCGGCCGAGTCCGGGCCCAGGTCGAAGGCGACCCGGCCGCCGCGCAGCTCGTGGCTCTCCACGTTCCCCGGCGTCCCGCGGGGGCGCGCGGCGTCCTCGCGGGAGGCGCCCGCCTCCCCGGTCCTCCCGGCGTCCCGGTGGGTCCCCTCGGAACCGCGCGAGGCCGCGGACCGGGACGCCTTGGGGGACCCGGTGTCCGAGGGGGGCCTGGGCCGCCGGGTGGAGTCGGTCTCCGGCTCGGGGCCGGGGTGCGACGCGGACGGCGTCGGCGGGCCCCCGGCGATCGGCAGCGCCCGCGGCGGATCGTAGGCGGTGCCCGACACCACGGTGTGCACGCCGAACCAGGACAGCGTCACCGCCGCCCCGGTGGCCAGTGCCCACGCTCCCGCGTGAACCAGTGCTCGTCGCATCCCGCGCACCCTAACCGCTTCCCCCGCCCGCTCGTGGTTCCGTCGCTTCGGCCGGTGACCGCTTGACGTGTCCGCGCATGCCGTAACGTGCCGCCCATGGCACGTGTGCTCGTCGTCGAGGACGACCAGTTCGTACGCTCCGCCCTGATCAGGCACCTCACGGAGGCCTCCCACACCGTACGCAGCGTCGGGACGGCCCTGGAGGCGCTGCGGGAGGTCGCGCACGTCGGCTTCGACGTGGTGATACTCGACCTCGGCCTGCCCGACCTCGACGGGGCGGAGGCGCTGAAGATGCTGCGCGGGATCACCCAGGTCCCCGTGATCATCGCCACCGCGCGGGACGACGAGGCGGAGATCGTCCGCCTGCTCAACGACGGCGCCGACGACTACCTGGTGAAACCGTTCTCCGTGGAGCACCTGTCCGCCCGGATGGCCGCCGTGCTGCGCCGCGCGCGCGGCGGCCCGGGCACGGGCGGCGCCGGCGCGGAGGCGGACCGGGCGATACGGGTCGGGGGGCTGGCCATCGACCCGCTGCGCCGGCAGGCCGTGCTCGACGGGCGGGCGCTGGACCTGACCCGCCGCGAGTTCGACCTGCTGGCCTTCCTCGCGCAGCGTCCCGGCGTCGTCGTACCGCGCAGGGAGCTGCTGGCCGAGGTCTGGCAGCAGAGCTACGGCGACGACCAGACCATCGACGTCCACCTCTCCTGGCTGCGCCGGAAGCTGGGCGAGACCGCGGCCAACCCCCGCTACCTGCACACGCTGCGCGGCGTGGGCGTCAAACTGGAGCCACCCCTGGAGTCCTCGCGGGCGTGAGACCGGACGGGGGACCGGGACGGCGGCGGGGGCGGGACGGCACCGCGGAGGGGAGGAGCCCATGAGGTGGGCGCTGGTCAAGGTGTGCATCGCCGTGACCGCGATGGTCGTGGTGGCCTTCGCCGTCCCCCTCGCGCTCGTCGTCAAGGAGATGGCCCGCGACCGGGCCTTCGCGGGCGCCGAGCGGCTGGCCGCCACCGTCACGCCCGTGCTCGCGGCCACCGGCGGCGACCGCGGCCGGCTCCAGCGCGGGCTGGCCAGCATGCCGGCGGAGGCCGGCGAGCGGATCGCCGTGTACGCGCCCCCCGGCCAGGACGACGGGAGCGCCCGGATCGGCCGGCGCCGGGTGCCCGAGGCGGAGCTGCGGGACGCCGCGCCGCTGGAGGGGGCCACCATCGTGCCCGTGGAGGGCGGTTTCGCGCTGCTCCAGCCGGTCGTCACCGAACGGACCGCCGTCATCGAGGTGTTCGTGCCCGAGGAGGAGGTCACCAACGGCGTCGCCACCGCCTGGCTCGTCCTCGCCGGCACGGGACTCGCCCTCGTCGTCGCCTCCGTCGTCATCGCCGACCGGCTCGGCACCCGGATGGTGGGCGCCGCCGAGCGGCTGGCCCGGGCCGCCCGGGAGCTGGGCGCGGGACGGCTGGCGGTACGGGTCCCGGTGGAGGGGCCCGCCGAACTGCGCTGGGCCGCCGCCGCGTTCAACTCGATGGCCAACCAGGTCGCCCAACTGCTCGCCAACGAGAGGGAGCTGGCCGCCGACCTCTCCCACCGGCTGCGCACGCCCCTGACCGTGCTGCGCCTCAACGCCGCCTCGCTCGGCGACGGCGACGCCGCCGAGCAGACGCGCGAGGCCGTCGCGCAGCTGGAGCGCGAGGTGGACCACATCATCCGCACCGCGCGCGAGCAGCGGACCCCGCAGCCGGACGGGCCGGACGGCGGCGCCTTCTGCGACGCCTCCGAGGTGATCCGGGAGCGGATGGACTTCTGGTCCGCGCTGGCCGAGGACGAGGGCCGCGAGGCGGGACTGGCCGGGGTCGAGGAGCCCGTGCGCGTCCCCGTGGCCCGGGCCGACCTCGCCGCCGCCCTCGACGCGCTGCTCGGCAACGTCTTCCGGCACACCCCCGAGGGCGTCGCCTTCGCCGTGGACGTGTACCGCGGAACCTCCGGCAACTCGGTGATCGTCCTCGTCTCCGACGCGGGGCCGGGCATCGACGACCCCGACGCGGCGCTGCGCCGCGGCCACGGGGACGGCGGGCCCGGCTCGACGGGCCTGGGCCTGGACATCGTGCGGCGGGTGGCGGAGTCCACCGGCGGCGACGTGCGGATCGGCCGCTCGGTGCTGGGCGGGACGGAGGTGCGCGTCCTGCTGTCCCTGGGAGGGAGCCCGGCCGACGGCCCGAACCGGCGGCGCGGGCACGGGGTGCGACGGCGCGTGCGCCGATAGTGGCGGATCCTCAGGCGTTCCGTAGGCCCGCCTTAAGGGAGCCATAAGTTCCCGGACGCCTGTCCGGAACGGGCGGTTCGCCGGAATCGGTCCCGCTAGCGTGCTCCCTGTCCACGTTCCCCGCGGATCGAGGCAGGAGCGGAATGAGGAGCATCGCCGTACAGCGACGCCGCCCGGGCGGGCGGCGGCAGCCGATCGCCGACGCGGCCGTGGCGGCGATCGTGGCGGTCGGCGGGCTGGTCCTGGCCGGCACGGCGACGGCGGGCCCGGACCCCACACCCGGGACCGCGGCCACCACGGGTCCGGCCGGCGCGGCGGCGCCGGACGGACCGGAGGGGCGTACCGCCCGGGCCCCCTCCTGAACCTCCGGTCCACGGGCCACGGGCCGTCGGCCCGCGTGAACCAGCCACCCCCCACGACAGGCGGGGCGCAGCGGTCTCCACCCCCACACCCGCTGCGCCCCGCCCAGGCTGCTGCGGTCGGACCGCCCCGGTCAGGCCCTCCGGTCGGTCCGTCCGCCCGGCCCGGTCAGTCGGCCACCGGATCCCCGAGGGCGCCCAGCGCCTCGGGCTCCCGCAGCTCCCCGGTCCGGGCGACCTCGGCGTACCACAGGGCGCTGGACTTGGGGATGCGGGCCAGGGACTCGAAGTCCACGTACACCGCGCCGAACCGCTTGCTGTAGCCGTAGGCCCACTCGAAGTTGTCCAGCAGGGACCACAGGAAGTAGCCGCGCACGTCGGCGCCGTCGGCGATCGCCCGCTGGACGGTGCCCAGGTGGCTGTGGAGGTAGGCGACGCGGTCGGGGTCGTGGACGGTGCCGTCGGGGGACGGCTTGTCGTCGCAGGCCATGCCGTTCTCGGTGATGTAGAGCGGGACGCCGCCGGTCTCGCGGTGGTAGCGCATGAGCAGCTCGTGCAGGCCGGTCGGGTCGATCGTCCAGCCCATGTCGGTGGTCTCGCCCGGCGTCTGGTGGAAGGCGATGTCCTCCGCGGCCGGCCAGGGGGACTGCTCGCCGCCGCCGTGGCCGTCCCGGCGCGGCAGCCGCTGGTCGGCGGAGGCCGACACCAGGGTGGGCGTGTAGTAGTTGATGCCCAGCGCGTCCAGCGGCTGGTGGATGTCCGCCAGGTCGCCGTCCTTGACGAAGCTCCAGTCGGTCAGGCGCGAGGTGTCCTGGATCAGGTCCTCGTCGTACACGCCGCGCAGCATCGGACCGTCGAAGATCCGGTTGGCCAGGGCGTCGATGCGCCGCTTGGCGTCCAGGTCCTCGGGCTCGTCGGTGAGGGACCGGACGGCGGCCGGGTTGATGCTGACGCCGATCTGGGCGCGGCCGGGGAGGGCGGCGCGCAGCGCCTGGGCGCCCAGGCCGTGGGCGAGGTTGAGGTGGTGGGCGGCGCGCAGCACGTCGGTGTGGTCGGTGCGGCCGGGGGCGTGGACGCCGGAGCCGTAGCCGAGGTAGGCCGAGCACCAGGGCTCGTTGAGGGTGGTCCAGCGCTCCACCCGGTCGCCGAGCGCTCCGGCGACGAGGGAGGCGTACTCCGCGAACCGCTCGGCGGTGGCGCGCTCCGGCCAGCCGCCGGCGTCCTCCAGCTCCTGCGGCAGGTCCCAGTGGTACAGCGTGATCCAGGGGGTGATGCCCTTCTCCAGCAGCCCGTCGACCAGCGAGCGGTAGAAGTCCAGGCCGCGCTGGACGGCGGGGCCGCGGCCGGTGGGCTGGACGCGGGACCAGGAGATGGAGAAGCGGTAGGCGTTGAGGTTGAGGTCCGCCATGAGCTGTACGTCGTCGCGCCAGCGGTGGTAGTGGTCCACCGCGACGTCGCCGGTGTCGCCCCCGAGCACCTTGCCGGGCGTGCGGCAGAAGGTGTCCCAGATGGACGGCGTGCGGCCGTCCTCGGCGGCGGCGCCCTCGATCTGGTAGGCGGAGGTGGCCGAACCGAACAGGAAGTTGGCGGGGAAGGAGGATCGGCTCATATGGGAGCGCTCCCATCAAAGGTCGTACGGAAGGGGGATGACGTGGGGGGCGGGGGTGAGGGGGAGGGACGGCCGGTCAGCCCTTGACCGCCCCCTGCATGATGCCGCCGACGATCTGCTTGCCGAAGACGGTGAGGATCAGCAGCAGCGGGAGGGTGCCCAGCAGGGCGCCGGCCATGATCACCGACTGGTCGGGGATGTAGCCGCGGCCCAGGCCCGTCAGGGCGACCTGGACGGTCGGGTTCTGCTGGGTCAGCGCGATGATCGGCCAGAAGAAGTCGTTCCAGGCCATCACGAAGGTCAGCATGCCGAGCACGGCCATCGCGGGCCGGGCGGCGGGGAAGACCACGTGCCACACCACGCGCAGACTGTTGGCGCCGTCCACCCGCGCGGCCTCGATCAGCTCGGTCGGCAGCGCCTCCACCAGGTACTGCCGCATGAAGAACACGCCGAAGGCGCTGACGAGGGTCGGCAGGATGACGGCCTGGAGCTGGTTGGTCCACTCCAGTTCGGCGATCGCCATGAACAGCGGCACCACGCTGAGCTGCGGCGGCACCATCATGGTCCCGATCGTCAGCATCAGCAGCAGGTTGCGGAAGCGGAACCGCAGCTTGGCGAAGGCGAACCCGGCGATCGTCCCGAACAGCACGGTGCCGACCGCGATCGACCCGGCGACGATCGTGGTGTTGAGCAGCGCCAGGCCCATGTTGGCGTCGGTCCAGGCGATCTCCAGGTTCTTGAAGAGGTTCCCGCCGAACCAGAAGGGCGGCGGCATCTCGGCGAGCCTGGTGTTGTTCCGGGAGGCGGCGACCGCCGTCCAGAACAGCGGGAAGAGCGCGATCACGGTGACGAGGATCAGTACCGCGTACGTCAGCTTGCCGCCGTGGAGGGTGCCGCCGGCGCCGCCGGCCCGTCCCCGCAGGCGGCCGCGGCGGGAGCCCGCCTCGTCCCCGGCGGGTCCGGTACGGGCCGGCGCCCGCCGGTCGGACACCGGCCGGTCGGAATCCAGCACGCTCATCAGCGCCTCCTCATGGTCTTGCGGCCCAGCTCGTTCGCCCTCATGCGGCGTGAGATCGCCCAGTTGACCAGCGCGATCAGCAGCAGGAGCAGGAACATCATCCAGGCGATGGCCGAGGCCCGGCCCAGGTGCAGGTTGACCCAGCCCTGCTCGTACAGGTACAGGCCCAGGGTCTGGTACTGGTGGTCCGAGCCGCCGTTCGCGCCGCCGCCCGGGTTGAACAGCAGGGGCTCGCCGAACAGCTGCGTCGCGCCGATGGTGGAGACGACGATCGTGAACAGGATCGTCGGCCGCAGCGCGGGGATGGTGACGTGGACGAACTGCTGCCAGCGCGAGGCCCCGTCCAGCGCCGCCGACTCGTACAGGTCCTTGGGCACCGCCTGCATGGCGGCCAGGTAGATGAGGGTGTTGTAGCCCGTCCAGCGCCAGATCACGATCGCGGAGAGCGCGAAGTGCGAGGTCGCCCCGTCGTGCCAGTTGACGGGGTCGACGCCGATGAACCCCAGGAACCAGTTGATCATGCCGTAGTCACGGCCGAAGAGCACGACGAAGACGAGGGTCGCCGCGGCCACCGAGGTGGCGTAGGGGGCCAGCATCGCGACGCGGAAGAACGTCGCGCCGCGCAGCTTGTAGTTGAGCAGGTGCGCGAGGCCCAGCGCCATCAGCAGCTGCGGGACGGTGGAGATGATCCCGATGCTGAGGGTGTTGCGCAGGGCGTTCCAGAAGAACTCGTCCTCGAGCAGCCGGGTGAAGTTGTGCAGCCCGGCCCACTCCATGTCGGTCGGGGCCGTCAGCGACACCTTGTGCAGCGAGGCCCATCCCGTGTACAGCAGCGGGAAGAGGCTGAAGGCGCCGAAGAAGAGGAAGAACGGGGCGACGAAGGCGTACGGGCTCCACTTCACGTCCCGCTGGTACCAGCGGCTGCGGCGTTCCCGCCGCCGGGCGTCGCGGGAGGGCGGAGCGGTCCTGTGGCGCGGGCCCGCGCCCCCCTGCTTCACGGGGGGCGCGGACACCGGCGAACCGGTAGTGGTCACTTGTCGATCACTCGTCCAGTGCGTTGTCGACCGTCTTGGTGGCCGACTCCCAGGCCTTGTCGGGGGAGACGCCCTTCTGCTCGATCTGCACGAGGCCGGCGCGGGTGAGGTTCTCCTGGATGACCTGGTCCTTCGGGCCGATCACCTGGGTCGGGATGCCCTCGGCCGCCTGGGAGAAGATCTCACCGATCGGCGCGTTGGAGAAGTACTCGTGCTTGGCGTCGGCGACCTCGGGGGTCTCGTACGACTTCGGGGCGCTCGGGAAGCTGCCGCGCTCGGCGAAGAGCTTGGCCTGCTGGGTGGGGGCGGTCAGCCAGGCGGCGAGCTTGATCGCCTCCTCCTTGTTCTTGCTCGTCTCGGGGACGCCGAGGAACGAGCCGCCCCAGTTGCCGGCCTTGGGCGCGGGCGCGACGTCCCACTTGCCCTTGGCCTTGTCGCCGCCCTTGTCCTGGATGTAGCCGAGCATCCAGGCGGGGCAGGAGAGGGTGGCGAAGGTGCCGTTGTTCATGGCCTTGTTCCACGAGTCCGTGAACAGCTCGTGCTTGTCGGTCATGTCCTCGGTGGCGGCCTCCGCGGCGATGTCCCAGGCCTCCCTGACGTCGGGGTTGGTCTTGTAGATGACCTCGCCCCGCTCGTCGTAGTAGCGGGTGGCGCTGGAGGAGATGGCCGCGTTGTACAGGCCGCTGGCGGAGTCGACCCAGGCGACGTCCTTGGGCCCCTTCTCCATGAAGTCCTTGCCGGTCTCCAGGTACTTCTGCCAGTCGCCCGCCCACAGCTTGCCGACCTCCTCGCGGTCGGTGGGCAGGCCGGCGGCCTCGAAGTGGTCCTTGCGGTAGCAGATCGCCATCGGGCCGATGTCGGTGCCCAGGCCGATGGTCTTGCCGTCCTCGGTGGTGGCCTGCTGCCACTTCCAGTCGAAGTAGTCGTCCTTGGAGACGCCGTCCGCGTTGGACAGGTCCGCGAACTTGTCGGCCTGGGTCTTGACGACCTCGGCGATGTTCGCGACCTCGATGCCCTGGATGTCGGCGAGACCGCTGTTGCTGGCGAGACGGGTCAGCAGCTGCGGGTAGTAGTTCTCGTTCCGCTCGACGACGCTCTGCTCGATCTTGACCTTCGGGTTGAGCTTCTCGTACTCCTCGTAGAGGCCGGCCTCCTTGAAGCCGAAGGTCCCGAAGAGGCCGACGGTGATGACGGTCTTGCCCTTGGCGTCACCGCTGCCGGTGGTGTCCTTGCCCGAGTCCTCGTCGCTCGCGCACCCGGCGAGCAGGCTGGTGCCGATCGCCGCGGCGGCCATGAGGGCCACGGCTCGGCGGGTGGTGCGGGTCTTGCGCACTGCGTCCTCCTAGCGCCCTGACGTTTCACTCCCGGCCGTGGAAGGGTGTGGGGGACCGCGGTGGTGATGCTGCGGCTCGGGTGGGAACGTGCGGGTTCTGTATGGGTCAGGTCCTTTGGGAGCGCTCCCAGGCGTGATGAGTTGAAGAGTTGCCGGTCCCTGGCGCGGGTGTCAAGGGAATGGACAGACTGACCCGGCGCAGTTATCCGGCTGTTAGCTTCGGTGGCTGATCGATACTGGTGCAGGGGACCGACCGGTCCTGTGCAGGTGAGCCCGTACGACCTGGGGAGGCGGTCATGACAGTGAGCGGAAGGCGGGGCCAGAGGCCCACTCTGGAACAGGTCGCCGCCTACGCGGGGGTGGGCCGCGGCACCGTCTCCCGGGTGATCAACGGCGCCGCCAACGTCAGCGACCAGACGCGCACCGCCGTCCAGCAGGCGATCGCCGAGCTGGGCTACGTGCCCAACCGGGCCGCCCGGGCGCTGGCCGCGGGCAGCACCGACGCGATCGCGCTGGTCATCCCCGAGGCCGAGACCAGGCTGTTCGCCGAGCCCTACTTCTCCGGTATCATCCGCGGTGTCAGCGCCGAGCTCGCCGACACGGACATGCAGCTGCTGCTCACGCTGATCCGCACTCCCAAGGAGCGCGACCGCTTCGCCCAGTACGTCACGGCCCACCGCGTGGACGGCGTGCTGCTGGTCTCCGTGCACGCCGACGATCCCCTGCCCGACCTGCTGGAACGGATCGAGATGCCCGCCGTCCTCAGCGGCCGCCGCAGCGGCGACGAGCCGGTGCCCTACGTGGACTGCGACAACACCGGCGGCGCCCAGGCCGCCGTGGAGCACCTGATCGGGAGCGGCCGGCGGGCGGTGGCCACCGTCACCGGACCGTTGGACATGTACGTCGCCCAGTGCCGGCTCCAGGGGTACCGCGACGCGCTGCGCGCCGCGGGGGTGGAGGAGGACGAACGGCTGCTCGCCGAGGGCGACTTCACCGAGGAGGGCGGTCGCCGCGCCATGCGGGAGCTGCTGTCCCGGCGGCCCGATCTGGACGCCGTCTTCTGCGCCTCCGACGTGATGGCCGCCGGCGCCCGTGCCGTGCTGCGCGAGGCGGGCCGCCGGGTGCCGGACGAGGTGGCCCTGGTCGGCTTCGACGACTCGGCCGTCGCCCGCCACATGGATCCGCCGCTGACCAGTGTGCGGCAGCCGCTGGAGGAGATGGGCCGCTCGATGGCCCGGGTGCTGCTGGAGCAGATCGAGGACCGCAAGGCCGGCCGGGACGAACGCTCCAGCCGGGTGCTGCCGACGGAGCTGGTCCGCCGCTCCTCGTCGTAGACCCGTGCGCGCTTCCGACGCTTCCCTCACCCCGTCCTCCCTTCCGGACGCCTCCCCGTGCAGGTTACGCGGAGACGGCGGAGGGCCGGTCGGCGTACCGACCGGCCCCTTGAGCCGTCCTACCGCTGTTGTCTCAGATCATCGGTGATCAGTTGACCGGCGGGTAGGCGTTGCGCAGCAGCTCCTCGAACTGGGCCTGGAACCAGTGGCCGGAGACCGGCGCGCCCGGCAGGGCACCGGACTTGCTGTTGCCGTTGCGGGCGTTGCCGCCGTAGTTCGGGTCGCACATCTGGTCGGCCTTCTTGCCCTCGTCGTTCGGGATGTCCTCGCTGGCGCCGTCGGACTCACCCGGGGGCTTGATCCACGCGTAGGCGTCGATGCCCGGAGCGGGCGACGCCTTCGGCCGCTCGCCGAGGCCGGCGCCGGCCTGGTTGCACCAGTTGCCGGTGTGGATCCGGCGGTCGATGCGGCTGCCGTCGACGAAGGCGTCCAGGCTGGTCTTGGCCGCGGGGGCGCTGGGCCGGTTCGGGCCGCCCCAGCCGTTGCGGGAGGTGTCGATGATCACGCCGACGTCGGAGCGGAAGCCGGCCTTGACCGCCTCCTCGCGGAACGCCTGGGCGTAGGTCTGCTCGTCCACGTAGCGGTTCCAGTCGACCCACTTGGACTGGCGGACCGAGGTGCCGTTCACCGAGTCGTTGATGGTGAAGTGCGGCTCCTTGAGGGCGCCGTAGTTGGCGACGTTGGCGGCGAAGCCGGCCACGTTGTTGACCGTGGAGCCCTCGGCGGTGGCGGCCTGGTAGAGCAGCTTGGCGGTGGGGGCGAAGTTGTCGTCCCAGCCGAGCCAGCCGTGGTGGCCGATGTCGATGTAGTTGTAGACGTTCGGGATCGCGCCCAGCTTGGCCAGCGCGTAGCCGACGCCCTTGACGTAGTTGCCGTTCGCCAGCATCGTGTCGCAGTTGGCGGTGGCGGTCGGGCGGCTGCCGACGTTGGTGATCAGGTTCGGCAGCGAGTCGATCTCGACGACGTTGATGATGCGCAGGCTCGCGTACTTCGGGTCCGACAGGATCGCCGCGATCGGGTCGATGAACTGCCGCTTGTACTTGTCGATCTCGGTCGGGCCGAGCTCGCCCTGGGAGGCCAGGGCGGCGCAGTCGCGGCCGGGCAGGTTGTAGGTGACCATCTGGAGCGCGGTGGCGCCCTGGGCCAGGGCCGCGTCGAGGTGGTCGCGCAGGCCCATGCTGTTCTCGCCGGCGGAGCCCGACGTGATGGCGGCGATGCGGTCCAGCCACACGGCGGTGGGCTGGTTGGCGATCGCGGCGCCGCCGCTCCTGCGGGCCTGGGCCGACCAGTCGGGGTTCACGTAGAGCTTGGCGCCCGCGTACGGGTTGTCCACGCGGTCGCCGGGCCCGCCCGAGCCGCCGGTGGTGCCGCCGTCGGTGGTCCCGCCGTTGGTGGTGCCACCGTTGGTGGTGCCACCGTTGGTGGTGCCGCCGTCAGTGGTGCCACCGGTCGTGGTGCCGCCGTCCACGTTGCAGGTGGTGCCGTTCAACTTGAACGTGGTGGGAGCCGGGTTGGACCCGGAGTAGGTGCCGTTGAAGCCGAAGTTCGCGGAGCCGCCCGAGGCGAGTGTGGAGTTCCACGACGGGGCGGTGGCGGTCACGTGCGCGCCGCTCTGGGACACGGTGGCGTTCCAGCCCGAGCCGGCCTTCTGGTTGCCCGCGTAGTCCCACTCCACCTTCCAGTTGCTCAGCGAGGAGGAGGCGTTGTTGGTCACGGTGACCGAGGCGGTGAAGCCGTTGCCCCAGTCGTTCGCCACCTTGTAGTCGACGGTGCACGCGGGGGCGGCCACGGCGGTGCCGTGGAGCATGCCGCCCGCGCCGAGCGCGCCGGCGACCAGGGCGCCCGCGGCGAGTAACGCCAGTCGGCGTTCACGCGATGGTTTTCTGGTGCCTGTCATGCGATCTTTCCTCTTCCTTCCGGTTGTGCCCCGGGTGACGACGGAGTCCGGCTCCGTGCTGGTTGGGGGGTTGTGGTCATGTCACGGGTGCGAACCCCGGACAGAGAGCTGTCTCCGTCGCGGTGGGGAACGACCGTTGTCGTGGCACGGAGCGTGACCCCACTCCGCTCCTGTCCTCCGGCGGATCCGCCCGGAGCGTGCTCCGGGATCGGCGCCGGGGGAGGACGGGGCGTGCCGGGGGGAGGCGAACCGGCCGGTGCGGCCGTGAGGGAAGGCGGCGGCGAGCGCCGCGGTGCTGGTCAGCGCCCGGAGGCGCGGTGGGGGGTACATGAAGCGGCTCCTGGTCGGTCGAACGCGCCGTCCCTGGCGCACGACTGTGGAAGCGCTCCCACTGGTTGGATCAGAACGTAGCGCCAACTTCCGGTTGTGGCCAGAGTGCGTTCAGGAATTGGCGAGTCGAATTTCTTCGACGGGGTCATCTCGTTCAGACCCTTGACAGGTGTCATGTCCACCTTGACCCTTGGGAGCGCTCCCACTGGTTTCAGTTCCTCCGCATGTCCTTCCAGGCACAGCTCTTCCCCACCCCCCGAGCCGCGAGGAGAGAACCCCCGCATGCGCGTGTTACCAGTAACGGGCTCACCGCCCGCGCCTCCGAGAGGCAGGTCCAGGAAGCTGCTGGTGGCAGCAGCCGTCGCGATCTCCCTCCCCCTGGGGATGACCTCGGCGCTCAGCGGGACGGCCCAGGCCGCCGCCATCCAGTGCAGCGTCGACTACAGCAAGAACGACTGGGGGTCCGGCTTCACCGCCAACGTCACCCTCACCAACCGGGGCTCCGATGCGATCGAGAACTGGACCCTGACGTACGACTACAGCGGCAACCAGAGGCTCCAGCAGGGCTGGAACGGCCAGTGGTCGCAGTCGGGCAGGACCGTCACGGTCAAGAACCCGACCTACAACACGAGGATCGCGGCCGGCGCGGCCGTCACCGCCGGCGCCAACTTCAGCTACAGCGGCACCAACGCCGACCCGACCTCCTTCTCGGTCAACGGCACCCGCTGCGGCGGCAACCTCGCCGCCCCCACCGCCACCCTGACCAGTCCCGGAGCGGGCGCGGTCTTCTCCGCGGGCGCCACCATCCCGCTGAGGGCCACCGCGAGCGCCACCGAGTCCGGGGCCACCATCCAGAAGGTCGAGTTCTACAGCGACACCGAGCTGCTGGGCACCGACACCACGGCGCCCTACGCGTTCGACTGGACGAACGTCCCGGCCGGCAACTACTCCATCTACGCGGTCGCCCACGACTCCAACGGCATGTCGAGCGAGTCCACCCCCGTCGGCGTCCAGGTGACCGACGGCCCCGCGGTGGTCGTCACCCCGGCCCAGCTCGGAGTCCGCCAGGGCGAGACCGGCCAGTTCGCCGTGAAGCTCTCCAAGCAGCCGTCCGCCAACGTGACGGCGACGGTGGAGCGCACCAGCGGCAACACCGGCCTGTCCGTGGCCGGCGGCGCCTCGCTCACCTTCACGCCCGCCAACTGGAACACCCCCCAGACGGTGACCGTCGCGGCCGACGACACCGGCTCCGGAGCGGCGACCTTCACCGTCCGCGCCCCCGGCCACGACGACGCCGAGGTCACGGTGACCCAGCTCGCCAAGTCCGGTGACGCGGGCGAGTACGAGGACCGCTTCCTCGACCTCTACAACAAGATCTTCGACCCGGCCAACGGGTACTTCTCGCCGGAGGGCATCCCCTACCACTCCGTCGAGACGCTGATGGTCGAGGCGCCCGACCACGGGCACGAGACGACCTCCGAGGCGTACAGCTACCTGATCTGGCTGCAGGCCATGTACGGCAAGGTCACCCAGGACTGGGGCCCGTTCAACGAGTCGTGGCAGATCATGGAGAAGTACATGATCCCCACGCAGTCGGACCAGCCCACCAACAGCTTCTACGACGCCTCCAAGCCGGCCACCTACGCGGCCGAGCACCCGCTGCCGTCGAACTACCCGTCGGAGATCCAGCCCGGCGTCTCCGTGGGGCGCGACCCGATCGCCGCCGAGCTGCGCAGCGCCTACGGCAACAACGACATCTACGGCATGCACTGGCTGCAGGACGTGGACAACGTCTACGGCTACGGCAACGCGCCCGGCAGCGTCTGCCAGGGCGGGCCGGACCAGGAGGGCCCGTCCTACATCAACACCTTCCAGCGCGGCTCGCAGGAGTCGGTCTGGGAGACCGTGCCGCAGCCCACCTGTGACGACTTCACCTTCGGCGGCAGGAACGGCTACCTGGACCTGTTCATCAAGGACAGCGGCTACGCCAAGCAGTGGAAGTTCACCAACGCCCCCGACGCCGACGCCCGCGCGATCCAGGCCGCCTACTGGGCCGAGACGTGGGCCGAGGAGCAGGGCAAGAAGTCCGAGATCTCCGCGACCCTGTCCAAGGCCGCGAAGATGGGCGACTACCTGCGCTACTCCTTCTTCGACAAGTACTTCAAGAAGGTCGGCAACTGCGTCGGTCCCACCTCCTGCCCCGCCGGCACCGGCAAGGACAGCGCGCACTACCTGCTCTCCTGGTACTACGCCTGGGGCGGCGCCACCGACACCAGCGCGGGCTGGGCCTGGCGCATCGGCAGCAGCCACAACCACTTCGGCTACCAGAACCCGATGACGGCCCACGCGCTGACCACCGTGCCGGAGCTGAAGCCCAAGGGCTCCACCGCCACGGCGGACTGGGAGAAGAGCCTCCAGCGCCAGGTCGAGTTCTACCGCTGGCTGCAGTCCGACGAGGGCGCCATCGCGGGCGGCGCGACCAACAGCTGGGGCGGCAACTACGGCACCCCGCCGTCGGGCACCCCGACCTTCTACGGCATGTTCTACGACGAGAAGCCCGTCTACCACGACCCGCCGTCCAACCAGTGGTTCGGCATGCAGGCCTGGTCGATGGAGCGCGTCGCCGAGCTCTACCACGAGACCGGCAACGCCATGGCCAAGCAGGTCCTGGACAAGTGGGTGGACTGGGTCCTCGGCGAGGTCACCGTCAACCCCGACGGCAGTTACCAGATCCCGTCGACCCTCCAGTGGTCGGGCCGGCCCGACACCTGGAACCCGTCCAACCCCGGCGGCAACGCGAACCTGCACGTCACGGTCCGCGACTACACCACCGACGTCGGCATCACCGCGGCGCTGGCCAAGACCCTGATGTACTACGCCGCCAAGGCCGGCGACGAGGAGGCCAGGACCACCGCCAAGGCCCTGATGGACGCCATGTGGGACCACCACCAGGACGCCATGGGCATCGGGGTCCCGGAGACCCGCACCGACTTCAGCCGCTTCGAGGACAAGGTCTACATCCCCGCGGGCTGGACCGGCACCATGCCCAACGGCGACCGGATCGACTCCAACTCGACCTTCCTGTCGATCCGCTCCTTCTACAAGGACGACCCGCAGTTCAACAAGGTGGAGAGCTACCTGAACGGCGGCGAGGCGCCGACGTTCACCTACCACCGCTTCTGGGCCCAGGCGGACGCCGCGCTCGCCCTGGCCACCTACGCGGACCTCTTCGGCGACGAGTAGCCGCCGGAGGGGGTGAGGCCGGCCCCCCGGTCCGGTCTGGTCGACGGCGACCGCACCGGGGGGCCTTCCAACCCGCACGGCCCGGCCCACCGGCCGGGCCGCACCACTAGCCGGTGACGAGCTGGAGCAGCGGTCCGTCCCCCGCCTCTCTGCTGCTCAGCCGCACCTGATGGCCGCGGCCGTCCTGCGCCAGCACCAGGGTCAGCTCCCCGGTCGCGGTGCGCCGGACGGCCGCGGTCACGTCCATGCCCGTCCAGTCGTCGTAGGACGTGACCAGCCCCCCGCCCAGGGCCGGGCCCGGCGCGGGCGCGCTGTCCCAGGTGATCCCCGTCTCGCTCCAGCCGCCGCCGGACGGGCCGTACGCGCGCAGGGACGCGGTCAGCGCGTCGTCCGCGCGGGTGGCCGGATCGCCGGGGACATGCCCGCGCACCCACAGCACCGCCCGCCGCACCCGCCCGCCCGCGGCGCCGTGCGGCAGCCGGAACCGCAGGTACGCCCGCCGTACGCCGTCCGCCTCCGCGGTCGTGTGCACGGTCAGCGCCGCGGAGGAGCCGTCGTTCTCGCCGGAGTGGCGCCCGCCGCGCACGGTCGCGTCCGCCTCCGGCTCCAGCAGCAGCGCCCGGCGCGGAGGGGCGGGGCGCCCGGCCCCCAGCACCGCCGTCAGCGTCGCGCCGTGGCCGCCGCCGGTCTCCGCCAGCAGCCGCACCTCCTCCGGGGCGGCGCAGAGCACCGTCAGTCCCGCCGCCGCCTCCCGCACCGCCCGCGGCCCCGGCCGGCCCGGCACCCCGCGTCCCAGCACCTCGCGTCCCAGCACCAGCCGCACCACCGCGGCCGTGCGCGAGGGGTCGCTCACGGCGATCCGCACCGCCTCCCGCTCCCGGAGCACCAGCACCGCGCACGGCCCGTCGGCGGTGATCCCTGCGGCGGAGCCGGCGGTGAAGAAGTTGACGGCGGTCAGCCGCGCCCCGCGCGGCACCCCCGGCGCGCCCGGCAGCGTGCGGAAGGCGTGCGCGCCGCAGCCGTTCTCGTCCAGCACGACCACCTCCACGCCCGGGCGGGCCGCGCGGGCGGCCGTGGCGTCCGGCGCCGCGCCCGGCAGCAGCAGATGGGCGTGGGAGGCGCCCGCCGGATCGGTGCCGTGGTCGTGCCAGAGCGTCAGACGGCGGCGGGTGACCGGGGCGGCCGGTCCGCCCGCGTTCAAGTCCCGCCAGGAGCCCGTGCGGTCCGCGCGCCGGCTGAGCAGGTCGGGGCGGCCGGAACGCGGGCCGAGGAAGACGTAGCCGCCGGTTCCGGCCAGATGCGCCCAGCGCGGCCGGGGGTGGCGCACGGTCCCGCCGGGCGCCCCGGGCGCCTCGGCGCCGTCCACGGTGAGCCGGGCGGTTCGCGCCCCGGCGCCGCCGGGCGCGTGCAGGTTCCGGTCGTCCACCACCGTCTCGATCCGCCGCCCGCCGCCCGCGGTGATCCCGGAGGAGGCGGTCAGCACGGCGTCGTCCAGGAACAGCCACGACCGGCGCGCCCGCAGCGGCGACTGGACGCCGCGGAAGTCCATCCCGGCCAGCCCCAGGCCCCGGACCGGCCCCACCGAGCCCGACCAGCGCGTGCCCGTCAGCGGCACGCGGTCGTTGTCGCCGCCCGCGCCGGCCGGCAGGGGAGCGGTGTCCACGGTGATGCCGGGCAGCCGCTTGGGGTCGGCGGTGGGCCAGTACTCGTCGGTGTACTGGAAGGGGTCGGTGTCCAGGTGGAGCTGGAACATCCCGTCGCCGGTGTGCCAGCCGCGGGCGTTCTCCCCGTTCATGTACTCGTAGCGCGCCACGCGGTCGGAGTTGAGCGAGAGCGAGTACGTCCAACCGGGCCGGCGGTGGACGATCCGCTCCATGTCGGGGAACGCGAAGTGCCCCACCGGCCCGTCCGCCTCCGGCAGCGAGGCGTCGGAGAGCACGTCCGCCGCGGCGGCGACCTGAGCGGGCCGCCGCTCGGCGAGCGGGCGGTAGGTGTTGCGCCGCAGCCACCCCTTGGCCAGCGACCTCAGCCGCCGCGCGGCGTCCGCCTCCTCCTCCGGCAGCGCGGCGGCCAGGTTCACCGCGTCCACGGCCAGCAGGAAGCCGTCGTCGGCGTCCCGCTCCCGCTCCCGCGAGATCGCCCTGCCGCGTACGGCGTCGATCATCAGCCCGCCGTGCACCAGCGGCGCGAAGGTCCGCTCCACCGCCCGCACGGTGCGGCGGCGCTCGGCGGCCGCGATCTCCCACTCGGTGCCCGCCAGCAGCCGCGCCAGCTCCGTCACGCCCCTGACCAGCACCTCGCCGTACGTGCCCGGGTAGGCCACGCAGGTGTGCATGAGGAACGAGCCGTCCGCGTGGAAGCCGTCGCCGATCGGCACCGGGTCGAGCACCCCCGCCAGGGAGGACGAGGCGAGCGCCGGTCCGGCGGAATCCGCGCCGAGCGCGCCGCGCACGGCCGTGATCCGGCACAGGTCGACCCGGTTGGCTCCGGTGGAGACCAGCGTGCCGCGCAGCATCCGCTTCGGGTCGGGCACGAAGTGGCCGGTGGCGGCGAGCAGCCCGTCCAGGAGCTCGGCCCCCACCGCCGCGCCCAGTAGGACGCAGGCGTCCCCGACGGCGTCCGGCGTGCCGATCTCCCAGTCCCACCAGTTGCCGTACCCCGCCCGCCCGGCGCGGTAGACGGACGCGTGGAGGACGCCCAGCCCCTCGGCGGCCCGCGCGGCCGCCTCCGTGTCGCCGTACAGCCGGCTCGCGGGCGTGGCGCAGGCCAGGGCGATCGACCGCAGCCGGTCCGCCACCGCGGTCACGTTCGACGACGGGCCCGCGCCCTCGCCCAGCGGCAGGTCGTCCCAGGGCGTGGCGCGGCCGGGTCCCGTCCGCAGGGAGGCCAGGCGGCGCAGCGCGACGCGGTCCCGCGCCGCGACGGCCGCGGCGTGGTCGGCGCGGTACGCGTCGCCCTCCGGGAGCGCGGGGCCGACCAGCAGCTCACTCCGGCGCCGCAGCAGCCGCGCGTACACGCCGTCAGAATCCTTGGTGTCCATCCGCCGTGGCATCCGCCGTGGCACCTCCCGCGGCGCCCCGCGGGCCGCCGCGTCCGCCGTCCGCGCTCCGGCCGCCGCCCCCGCCCCGACGGCCAGCGAGATCCCGGCCCCGAGCACAATCCTCCGGCCGGGCAGGCCCCTTCGGTCCGCGTCCGCCACGGCGCCTCCCTGTGTCCGCCGCCGGCGCCGTCCCGTACGGAACGCACCGGCGGATCCGGGAGGTGACCGCGCGTCCGGCGGGCCGCCGCGTCCGCCGCCGTGGCGGCGGCACCCCGCCGGGCTGGTTTAGTCCATTCACCTGTACGGGGATTGTCGCGCGATCTGCCGCCCGGAACCGCAACCGTGCGCTGCGGCACGCGGGTTCACACGTCCGGACCCGGGCGGCGCTACGCCGTTCGGCGGCCCGGAGAGCCGTCGCGGAGATGCGAGAAGGCCGTGACTGACGTGTCCTCACATCTATGGCACCGCCGAATGGGAGGTCAGAACGATGGCTACGCAGGGTGGACGTCAGCAGTGGACGCCGAACCGGCGCGGTCTGGTGCTGCGGGGCGCGGCACTGGCGGCGCTGGGAACCGTCCCGTTCCTGGCGGGAGGGGCGCGGAGCGCGCCGGGCGGCGAGGCGGTCCCCGCGTCCTTCTCGGTCGAACCCGGTTCGCTCCTGGGGCACTGGGCCCGGCCGGTGGCGGGGAACTACCGGGTGTCGGCGCCCTACGGCATCCCCGGGGACTGGCAGGCGGGCCACCACACCGGCATCGACTTCGCGATGCCCGTGGGGACCCCCGTCTACTCGGTCGGCTCCGGCGCCGTGGTCTTCGCCGGAGAGGCCGGCGCCTACGGCAGGGCGGTGACGATCCGGATGGACGACGGCCACTACACGCTCTTCGCCCATCTGTCGCGGATCTCGGTCGGCGGCGGGGAGCGGGTGAAGGCGGGCAGCAGAGTGGGCACCTCCGGGGCCACCGGCCGGGTCACCGGCCCCCACCTCCACTTCGAGGTGCGCAACAAGCGCGGCTACGGCTCGGACGTCGACCCCGTCGCCTACCTCGCCCGGCGGGGCGTGCAGCTGCTGTGACCCCGCCGCGTCCGCACCGGCCGCCGCGGGCCGGTGCGGGCGACCGGCGCGGACGACCGGCGCCACACGCGCCGAGGGCCCGGTCCGTATCCGGACCGGGCCCTCGGCGACCAGGGTGAGTAACGGGACTCGAACCCGCGACATCCTGGACCACAACCAGGTGCTCTACCAGCTGAGCTATACCCACCATGACCGGTGCTCGTGGTGCTTTCCGCACCGGCCGATAAGAGTGTACAGGGTCGTCGACCGTGCCCGCGCACCCTTCTCGGGTGTGGCTCCCCGGGGCGTCTCAGCCCGCCGCCGGCTGCACGTGCCGGGCCGCGATCTTCCGCGCCGTCTCCGAGTCCGGGCCGGGCGCGGGGACGAAGACCGCCTCGCGGTAGTAGCGCAGCTCCGCGATGGACTCCCTGATGTCCGCCAGCGCCCGGTGGTTGCCGCTCTTCTCCGGGCTGTTGAAGTACGCCTTCGGATACCAGCGCCGGGCCAGCTCCTTGACCGAGGAGACGTCGACGATGCGGTAGTGGAGGTAGTCCTCCAGCGTCGGCATGTCGCGCATCAGGAAGCCGCGGTCGGTCCCGACCGAGTTCCCGCACAGCGGGGCCCGGCCGGGCTCGGGGACGTGCTTCCTGACGTACTCCAGCACCCGCCGCTCGGCGTCCTCCAGGGTGGTGCCCCCCTCGAGCTCGTCGAGGAGGCCGGAGGCGGTGTGCATCGCGCGCACGACGTCGGGCATGGTGTCCAGCGCCTCGGCGGGCGGGCGGATCACGATGTCCACCCCGTCACCGAGCACGTTCAGCTCCGAGTCGGTGACCAGCGCGGCCACCTCGATGAGAGCGTCGTCGGACAGCGAGAGCCCGGTCATCTCGCAGTCGATCCACACCATGCGATCGTTCATGCGTACCAGCCTACGGGGCCCGGCCGGGCATACGGCCCCGCTGGGAGGGCAGGCGTGAGGTGTAGGTGTCGGAATCCGGCTTGCCGTGGTCGCCCCGTACGGGCCGGTCCGCTCGGTCGCTCCTGTCCCCCCTGTCCCCCCGTTCGCCGCGCATGGCGTGGACCGTGCCGTGCGCGGTGGACTCGGCCGCCGCCGTCTGGTCGGCGCGTCCCTCCGGTGCGCGCTCCTCGCCCGCGCCGCCGGTGTCCGGCCTGCCGGTGCGCGCCCGGTAGGCCGCCCGGTACGCCGCCGGGGAGGCGCCCAGCTGCCGCCGGAAGTGGCCGCGCAGCGCGACCGGCGAGCGGAAGCCGCAGCGTCCGGCGACCTCGTCGACCGAGTAGTCGGAGGTCTCCAGCAGCCGCTGCGCCTGGAGCACCCGCTGGGTGATCAGCCACTGCAGCGGCGCGCTGCCGGTCAGCGAGCGGAACCGCCGGTCGAAGGTCCGCCGGCTCATGTACGCGCGGGCGGCGAGCGTCTCCACGTCGAACTGCTCGTGGAGGTGCTCCAGGGCCCAGGCCACGACCTCGGCGAGCGGATCGGTGCCGATCTCCTCGGGTAAAGACCTGTCCAGGTAGCGCTCCTGACCCCCGTTGCCGCGCCGGGGCGGTACGACGAGGCGGCGGGCCAGGGCTCCCGCCGCCTCGGCGCCGTGGTCGGTGCGCACCACGTGGAGGCACAGGTCGATGCCGGCCGCCGTGCCGGCCGAGGTGAGGATGTCCCCGTCGTCCACGAACAGCTCGCGCGGGTCGACGTGGACCGCCGGATAGCGCTTGGCCAGCGTCGGCGCGTACATCCAGTGCGTCGTCGCGGGGCGGCCGTCGAGCAGCCCCGCCGCGGCGAGCACGAACGCGCCCGTGCACAGGCCGATGATCCGCGCCCCCTCCTCGTGCGCGCGACGCAGGGCGTCGAGCGCGGCCGGGGGCGGCGGCTGGGTTATGGAGCGCCAGGCGGGCACGACGATCGTGCCCGCCCGGGAGAGAGCCTCCAGGCCGTACGGAGCGGTCAACTCCAGGCCTCCCGTGGTGCGCAGGGGTCCCTCTTCGCCCGCGCACACCAGAAGGCGGTAGCGGGGGACGCCGGCGTCCTGCCGGTCGATGCCGAAGACGGACAGCGGGATGGAGCTCTCGAAGATCGGGCCGCCGCCGAAGAGCAGTACGGCGACGATCTCGCGGCGGCGGCGCGCGGCCAGCTTGCGCGTCGTCCCAGGGCCGTGCGATGGCTCCTGGTTCATGGAACTAAGCCCCCCTCAGTCGTCGCGTCCTTCCGGTCCTGCACGTTTCCCCCGCCGTGGTTAGCCAAGATCGAATCTACTGTGTCTGTCGAGGCTGACGGGACAAGTTCACCACTCACCGCTATGTCGACATGACAACTTGGCGTGAAGCATTCGATCACGAAGCGTTCCACTCGACGGCGTCCCTGGGAAGAACGCCTCGCTTCGCGGCCATCTGTCCGGAGGGTGCACTCGTTCGCCTCGATTCTCCCCGCCCAGGTGGGCGGTGCGCGGGTCCGACTCTGGCAAGTTGTGTACCACGGCTGGAACTTGGCCGAAAAGCGCAGGGGCTCAGAAAGGGAGAACCGGGGTTCCCGGGGGGTGCGCCGCGCACCGGGGAGCGGCCCGCCGCTACCGCCGTCCGCCCCTGTGCGCCCCCGTGCCGGTGCGGCCGTGGCGGCCCCGGTGCGGCCCGGCCCGCCCGGTGGCCGCGCGCACGGGGGCGCGGGCGGAGGTGCGGACGGGAGTGCGGGCGGAGGCGCGTTCGGAGCGCCGCAGCAGGGTGCGGCAGACGGCGGTCACCAGGGCGAGCCCGGCGGCCGTGCCGGCGGCGCCGAGCGCGGAGGAGCCGCACGCGAGCAGGACCGGGGGGACCAGGGCGCAGCCGAAGACCGCCCAGCGGACGACCTCGCCCGCCCGGCCGGCCGTCCCGGCCCCGCGGGGGGCGCGGCGCGGGTGACGGCGCGCCCTTCGCGGGGCGGCGGCGGCGCGCCGGGCCCCGGACGTCGGGCGGCGTGAGCGGGAGCCCCTCCGCGCGGCACGGCGCGCGGAGTCCGGGGCGGTCGGGGAGCCGGACACGTCCTGCCTAACGCCGCAGCGGCGCCGCGGTCACCGTGCGGTACGCCGGGACGGCCGCCCGGAAGGGGGCGTTCCGGACGTCTCGGGGGAGTGCGGAGGGCGGTCCGGGCATTGCGCAACGCTTTCCGCTCCGGCATGCTGCACCGACAGTGACCGCAGCCTCTGGGCAAGGGGGGAGTGCCGTCGTACCCTGGGGGGTATGGGCTGAGGAACATGCTTCCAGGTGGTATCCCTAGGCACACGTGACGTAACCGATGGCTGGACACGAGATCCCCGACCCCGCGGACCGCAAGCGGCTCGCCGATCCGACGGCGACGCCCCAGGCGGCGGACGAAACGCGCCATTCCTGCGATCCGGCGTTCCGGCACGGGGTCGTGGTGGGGTTCGACGGCTCGACCTCGAGCGAGCGCGCCCTGGCCTACGCCATCGGCATGGCGAGGCGCTCCGACTCCGGCCTGATCATCGTCCACGTCGCCAACAGGCTCCCGACGACCGTGTGGGCGGGCTGCGAGCCGCCGGTCTTCGTCGACGTCCCCGACCACCGCACCGAGGTGCTCGGCCTGGAGCTGGCCTGCGCCGACCACCTGTCCGAGGTCCCCTGGATCCTGGTCGAGCGCGGCGGCGACATCTGCCACGAGCTGGAGGAGGTCGGCTGCGAGTACGAGGCCGACGCCATCGTGGTGGGCTCCACGCACGGCCTCGTCGGCCGGATCTTCGGCTCGGTCGCGGGCCGTCTCGCCCGCCGCGCCCGGCGCCCGGTCGTCGTCATCCCGTAGCGGACCGGCCTGCGCAGGCCCCCTCAACTCGCCCCGGGAGGGAGCGAGTCGGCACATCCACCCCCGTGCGGAGGTGCATTGTGCGCTTGTGACGGGCATACAGGCAGCAGCACGCCGCCGTGCGGGAGGTGACGGTCCCGCGGGGCGGTCCGCCGCCGGCGCGATGGGCGACGCCGGCGACAGGGAGGCGGTCCCCTCGTGCGCCCGGTGGCACGGACGAGGGGACCGCCCGCGCGGCGGCCCGTTCCGCTTCCGGCGCCGCTCCGCCCGCGGCCCTACTCCACCGTGACCGACTTCGCCAGGTTCCGCGGCCTGTCGATGTCCCGGCCCAGCGCCAGGGCCGTGTGGTAGGCGAGGAGCTGGAGCGGGACGCCCATCAGGATCGGGTCCAGCTCCACCTCGTTGCGCGGCACCACGATCGTGTCGTCGGCCTTCTCCTGCTCGGCGTGCGCCACGGCCAGGACGCGGCCGCCGCGGGCCCGGATCTCCTCCAGCGTGGCGCGGTTCTTCTCCAGCAGCTCGTCCTCGGGCAGGATCGCCACGGTCGGCACGGCGGGCTCGATCAGGGCGAGGGGGCCGTGCTTGAGCTCGGAGGCCGGATACGCCTCGGCGTGGATGTAGGAGACCTCCTTGAGCTTCAGGGACGCCTCCCGCGCCACCGGGTAGCCGCGCACCCGGCCGACGAACATCATCGACCTGGCGTCCGCGTACCGGGCCGCCAGCTCCGCGATCGCCTCCTCCCGCTCCAGGATCTCGGCGATCTGGCCGGGCAGCTTCCGCAGACCGGCGATGATCCGGCGGCCGTCGGCCACCGACAGGTCGCGGATGCGGCCGAGGTGGAGGGCGAGGAGCGCGAAGGCGACGGCGGTGTTGGTGAAGCACTTGGTGGACACCACGCACACCTCCGGCCCGGCGTGGACGTACACGCCGCCGTCGGTCTCGCGGGCGATGGCCGAGCCGACGACGTTCACCACGCCCAGCACCCGCGCGCCCTTGCGCTTGAGCTCCTGGACGGCGGCGAGGGTGTCGTACGTCTCGCCGGACTGGCTGACGGCGATGTAGAGGGTGTCGGGGTCCACCACCGGGTTGCGGTAGCGGAACTCGCTGGCCGGTTCGGCGTCGGCCGGGACGCGTGCCAGCTCCTCGATCAGCTGGGCGCCGATCTGGCCCGCGTGGTACGCCGAGCCGCAGCCGAGGATCTTCACCCGGCGCACCGCGCGCGCCTCGCGGGCGTCGAGGTTGAGGCCGCCGAGGCGGACGGTGGCGAAGCGGTCGTCGATCCGGCCGCGCAGGACGCGGTCCACGGCGTCGGCCTGCTCGGAGATCTCCTTGTGCATGTAGGTGTCGTGGCCGCCCATGTCGTACGACTCCGCCTCCCACTCGACCGTCGTCGGGGTGGCGGAGGTGCGGCTGCCCTCGGTGGTGTAGGTGCGGTAGTCGCCGGCCTTGAGGGTGGCCATCTCGCCGTCCTCCAGGGTGACCACCTGGCGGGTGTGGGAGACCAGCGCGGCCACGTCGGAGGCGACGAACATCTCGTGCTCGCCGATGCCGAGGACCACCGGCGAGCCGTTGCGGGCCACGACGATGCGGTCGGGGAAGTCGGCGTGCAGGACGGCGATGCCGTAGGTGCCCTCGATGTGGCCCAGCGCCTCGCGGACCCGCTCCTCCAGCGTCGGGGCGGCGGAGCGGCCGACGAGGTGGGCGACGACCTCGGTGTCGGTCTCCGAGGCGAACTCCACGCCCTCGGCGGCCAGCTTCGCGCGCAGCTCGTCGGCGTTGTCGACGATGCCGTTGTGGACGACGGCGACGCGGCCGGAGGCGTCCCGGTGCGGGTGGGCGTTCTCGTCGCTCGGCGCGCCGTGGGTGGCCCAGCGGGTGTGGGCGATGCCGGTGGTGCCCGCGAAGCGCTGGGGCAGGCGCGCCTCCAGGTCGCGTACGCGGCCCTTGGCCTTGGCCGTCCGCAGGCCCGCGCCGCGGCCGGTGCCGCTGCCGTGGATGGCGATGCCGGCGGAGTCGTAGCCCCGGTACTCCAGGCGCTGGAGGCCCTCCAGCAGGAGCGGGGCGACGTCGCGCCTGCCGATGTATCCCACGATTCCGCACATACGGGGTCCTTTGGTCGTCCGGTGTGTCGTTCCGCGGCGCTCGGTGCGCCGGGGGTGGGGCGGGCCGCGCTCGGGGCCCGGGCGTCCCGCCCCTCCGCTCGTCCGCCGGCCGCTCAGCCGTAGACGATGCGGCGCAGCTGACGCAGGGAGAGCTCGGGCGGGGCCACCGCGCGGTGCGGCAGTTCGGCCGTGATCCGCTCGAAGATCTCCGGGTTCGTCAGCCCCCGGGCCTGCAGCTCGCGGTGGCGGCGGCGCACGAACTCCTCGACCGTCTCGTCGAAGTACGCCAGGACGTCCAGGACCACCCGGGCCGCCTCGCCGCGCCGGAGCGGCGTGGAGCGGACGAGGTGGTCCACGAGGTCGTCATGGGCCGAGGGGCGTTCGAGCACCCGTAGATACTGAGGTCCGCCCCCGTCGTTCCGCAAGAAATCTGCCCGATATCGGGCAGGAGCGGAGTTCAAGGGGTGGAGTCGGAGCGAAAAGTGGTCTAGACATTGACCCTCCGGCAGGGCGCGCGGTACGCATGTGACCGGACGATCGCTCCATGTGCGCACCACCTCCCCGCGACACGGCCCGAAGGGACAGTCCGTGAGACCACTGCGACTCCGGCTCCTGCTGCTCTGCGCCGCCCTGCTCGTCACCGTCCCGCCGGGACCGGCGGTGGCCGGCGAGCCCGCCGCCCCGGCTCCCGCCGGGCCGAGACCGCTGGACCAGGTGATACCCGCCCCGGCGTCCGTGCGCCCGGGCGGGGAGCCGTACACGATCGGCGAGCGCACCGTGATCCGGGTGCCCAAGGGGTCCGCGGAGGCCCGCGAGGTGGGCGAGTACCTGGCCGCGCTGCTGCGGCCCTCCACCGGCCACCGGCTGCCGGTGACCGCCCGGCCCGGCCCCGACGGCATCCAGCTCAGGCTCGGCGGGCCGGAGGAGCTGGGCGGCGAGGGCTACCGGCTGGACGTCTCGCCGCGGGCCGTCGTGGTGCGGGCCCGTGCGGCGGCCGGCCTCTTCCACGGCGTCCAGACCCTGCGCCAGCTCCTGCCGGCCGACGTCGAGGCGCGCGAGGAGCGGCCCGGACCGTGGCAGGTGGCCGGCGGCACCGTCACCGACGCCCCGCGCTACGCGTACCGCGCCGCGATGCTCGACGTGGCACGGCACTTCTTCACCGTCGACCAGGTCAAGCGCTACATCGACCAGCTCGCGCTCTACAAGATCAACACCCTCCACCTGCACCTGACGGACGACCAGGGCTGGCGCATCGCGATCGACTCCTGGCCGCGCCTGGCGACGTACGGCGGCAGCACCGAGGTCGGCGGCGGCCCGGGCGGCTACTACACCAAGGACGACTACCGGGAGATCCTGCGGTACGCCGCCTCCCGGCACATGACGGTCGTGCCCGAGATCGACATGCCCGGCCACACCAACGCCGCCCTCGCCTCGTACGCGGAGCTCAACTGCGACGGCGTCGCGCCGCCGCTGTACACCGGCATCAAGGTGGGCTTCAGCTCGCTGTGCGTACCGCTGGAGCTGACCTACGACTTCGTGGACGACGTGGTGCGGGAGATCGCCGAGCTGACCCCCGGCCCGTACCTCCACATCGGCGGCGACGAGGCCCACCGGACCAGCCACGAGGACTACGTCGCCTTCATGGACCGCGCCCAGCGGATCGTCGCGAAGTACGGCAAGACCGTCATCGGCTGGCACCAGCTCACCGGGGCCGAGCCCGCCGAGGGCGCGATAGCCCAGTACTGGGGCACCACCGGCAAGGAGGCCGACGTCGCCGAGGCCGCGCGCAACGGCACGCGGCTGATCCTCTCCCCGGCCAACCGCTCGTACCTGGACATGAAGTACGACGAGGACACCCCGCTGGGCCTGGCCTGGGCCGGCTACGTCGAGGCGAGGCAGTCCTACGACTGGGACCCGGGCAGCTACTTCGAGGGCGTGCCGGAGGAGGCGGTGCTGGGGGTGGAGGCGCCGCTGTGGTCGGAGACGATCGAGACCACCGACCACATCGAGTTCATGGCCTTCCCCCGGCTGCCGGGCATCGCCGAACTCGGCTGGTCGCCGGCGTCCGCCCTGGACTGGGAGGCGTACCGCACCCGGCTGGCCCAGCAGGGGCCGCGCTGGGAGCTGATGGGCATCGACTACTGGCGCTCGCCCCAGGTGCCCTGGAACGACTGACCGGCCGGCCGGAGGGGGTGGGGCGGGCGCGGCGCGTGCCGCCCCACCTCGCCCCACCCCGCCCCATCCCCTCCGCCGTCAGAAGCGGCGCAGCACCGCCTGCTTGGCCGCGGCGAACTCCTCGTCGGTGAGCACCCCGTCCCGGTGCAGCCCGCCCAGCTCGCGCAGGCGCCGCAGCAGGGCGTCGTGGTCGGGGTCCCCGCTCCCGGAACCGGGCTCGCTCCCGGCGGGCGGCGGGGGCGCGTCGGCGCGCGGGCCGTCCGCGGCCGGCAGGGCGGGGGCGCCGGAGGCGGCCGAGGGGTGCGGCAGCCGGGCGGTGACGGCGGCGGCCAGCAGCACCGAGCTGACGTCCTTGGCCTGCCGGACCCCCCACAGCACCAGGCAGTTGGGGTCGTGGTCGGGCTTGAGGACGGCGTGCGAGCCCGTGGGCCGGAACCGCAGGAAGCCGTTCTCCCAGCCGATCGCCGGGGACCACTCCACGCTCCGCAGCTCGTGCAGGGCGAGCGTCCGCGGGCCGCCGGAGGTCTTGCTGCTCTCGGCCACCCAGTTCCAGTCGAGCCGGACGCGCTCCCCGTCGAAGGAGGCCGTGCCGTCGGTGCCCTGCACCGTCAGCGGCACCGCCGGGCCGGGCAGCAGGTAGCGGTCGCAGGGTTCGGTGACGGGCACCTGCTCCAGCAGCAGGGCGTTGCGCAGCTCGTCCGCGAAGTACTCGGCGACCCCGGAGCGGTCCGGCTCCACCTCCAGGGCGTACGGGTCGGCCGCCTCGGGCAGCCGGCCGCCCGCGGCCTGGAGGAGCGGGTCGGCGCCGTGCCGCAGCCGCATCCGCAGCCGGCCCGTCCTGCGGCCGGGCTCGTACGAGATCCCCGACACCGCCTCCAGCGGCACCGCCACCTCCCCGAGCAGCTTCCGCAGCCTGTGCACGCCCTTGTGGTGCCCCGGTACGACGCGCACCGTGTCGCCGTCGAACGTCCAGTTCCCCGCCTGCTGGAGTATCTCGGTCATGCGGTGATTCTCTCAGCCGGCCCGCCCGGCCCGCCCGGCCCGCCCGGCCCGCCCGGCCCGCCCGGCCCCGCCCCGGGCCCGTACCCCGCGCCGGGGTCTTCGGGCGGTACGCGGAACGGGGCCGGGAGGCGTCTCAGTCCCAGTACAGGCCGCGCAGGCGGGACACGGAGATGACGGCCGGTCCGGTGTCGGACGAGTCGGCGGGGTAGTAGGCGGCCTCGAAGCGCAGCTTCTCGGTCCGCGCGATGCTGCCGGAGTGGTGGAAGTCGGCGAACGTGTCCCCCGAGGTGCCGATGCGCTCGACGATGCCGGACTCCCAGCGGCTGCCGTCCGGCCGGAGGTGGTAGAAGCGGCCCTGGATCGTGGAGCCGGGCGGGATCGCGGCGGTGAGGTGCGCCATCACCTGGTAGCGCGTCGCGCCGGACAGGATGTCCGTGCCCTTGATGCTGAGCGTCGTCCACTTCCGGGGGGCGAGCCGGATGTCGGTGGTCTGGTACTCGCCGATCACGTTCGGCACGTCGTCCTCCTCACCCCGGGTCCAGCCAGGGCTGTGGGTCAGGCGCTCGCGTACGCGGGAGCGCATCGTGTTCATGGAGAAGCCGCGGGGGTCGACCTTGCCGGGCTGCCACTCCAGGTGCCCGATGACGGACTCGGCCCGCCAGCCGTGGTGGCGGCAGAGCGCCGCCGCCGCGCGCTCGATGGCGTCCAGCTGAGCGGCGGGCCAGGGGTCCCTGCCGTCGCCCAGGTTCTCGCACTCGAAGCCGTAGAAGTGGCGGTTGCCGTCGGTGTTCGCCTCGTTGTCCGGGGGGAGGGGCGTCTCGTTGATGACGGCGCGCAGGACGTCGTCGTCGCCGGAGCCGGCGTGGTTGGCGCGGCCGTGGCCGACCAGGTGCACCCGGCCGTCCTTGGTGATCACGCCGTGGCACAGCGGGCCGGGCAGAGTGCTGTAGCCGTTGCGGCAGATCTCGACCGTGCGCGCCGATCCGGAGGTCACGGTGTGGTGGACCATCACGCCGTGCACCGGGCCCCACGCGCCCACGTGGTTGCGGTTGTGGGTACGCCAGCCGCCGACTTCGACGACTCTGAGCCCCTCCCTCTTGAGTGCGGCGACGAGCGCGCTCGCGCCGATGGGAGTAGCCATATGTGTTCTCCCGACTACCGTGGGTAGATGTATCTGTTTCTCTCTTACCCATCCCCGCGGGCGCGGACCAAGGGGCGGCCCAAGATTTTTGCAAGCGCTTCCGGTTCTCCGCCGGCCGTTCGCCGGTTCTCCGCCGGATCTCCGCCGGGACCCTCCTCGCCGGGCGGAGGGCGCTCCCGCCGCCGCCCTGCCGCCGTTCAGCCGCTGCCCTGTCGCCGCCCTGTCGCCGTTCCGCCGCCGTCCTGTCGGCGGCCGTGCGGCCCGTCCCGTGGCCCGCCGCCGGACCGTGGCCGGTGTCCGCCGGGGAGGGCTGCTCGCCCCGGAGCGGCAAACAATGCTAAGAATGGGCATGTGATCGGACTTTCCGACCGATCTCGGGATTCGATGCGCCGGCTGCTCGGTGCCCGGTGGCCGTCGGAACGGCGCGGGGGCGGGAGAACGGGGGGCGGGGATCCCGGGCACAGCGCGAGGCGACCGTCGCCGGTACGGCACCCCGGCTCGCTGCTGGGTGTGCGCAGTCTGGCGGGCCAGGTGTTCGTCCTGCAGGCCGTGCTCGTCCTGCTGCTCGTCGTCGCCGCGGCGGTGGCCCTGGTGGTCCAGGCCCGCAACGACAGCACGCGCGAGGCGCGCAACCGGTCGGTCGCGGTCGCCGAGACGTTCGCCAGCGCGCCCGGACTGCCCGCCGCGCTGAGAAGCGACGACCCCACCGAGCGCCTCCAGTCGTTCGCCGAGCGGGCGCGCAAACGCTCCGGCGTCGACTTCGTCGTTGTGACGGACACCGACGGGACCCGCTACACCCACCCCAGGCCGGACCGGATCGGGAAGAAGTTCGTCGGCACCACCGGACCGGCGCTGCGGGGCGAGGTCGTCACCGAGGAGATCGTCGGCACCATCGGCCCCCTGGTGCAGGCGGTGGTGCCCGTGCGCGGATCCGACGGCTCGGTGGTGGGCCTGGTCTCCGCGGGCATCACCGTCGCGAAGGTCGAGAGCACCGTCGGCGGCCAGCTCCCGCTGCTCTTCGGCGCCTCCGCGGGAGCGCTGCTGCTGTCCATGGCGGGCGCGGCGGTGGTCAGCAGGCGGCTGCTGCGCCAGACCCACGGGCTGGGGCCCACCGAGATGACCCGCATGTACGAGCACCACGACGCCGTGCTGCACGCCGTCCGCGAGGGCGTGCTGATCGTCGGCGACGACGGCCGGCTCGTGCTCGCCAACGACGAGGCGCGCCGGCTGCTCGATCTGCCGCCGGACGCCGAGGGCCGCCGCGTCGCCGAGCTCGGTCTCCCCCCGCGCGTCAGCAGGCTGCTCGCCTCCGGGCGCGTGGCCGTGGACGAGGCGCACATGGTCGGGGAGCGCATGCTCGCCGTCAACCACGAGCCCACCGACCGCTTCGGAGGCCCTCCGGGCAGCGTGGCGACGTTCCGCGACTCCACCGAGCTGCGCGTGCTCTCCGAGAGCGCCGAGGCGGCGCGCCGGCGGCTGAAGCTGCTGTACGACGCGGGGACGGGCATCGGGACCACGCTGGACATGGTGCGCACCGCCGAGGAGCTGGCGGAGGCCGCGGTGCCCCGCTTCGCCGACTTCGTCACCGTCGACCTGGCCGACTCCGTGCTGCGCGGCGAGGAGCCCGCGGGCGGCGCCGTGGACATGCGCCGGGTGGCCGCCCGCGGCATCCGGGAGGTACCGGGCTTCTACTCGGCGGGCGAGCTGATCAGCTTCGCCCCCTCCACCCCGCAGGCGCGGGGCTACGGGACCGGGCAGGCGGTCCTGGAGACCGATCTGGCCGCCTCGCCGGGGTGGCAGGCCCAGGACCCCGAGCGCGCGCGGTGGATCCTGCGGTCGGGGGTCCACTCGCTGATCACGGTCCCGCTGCAGGCACGCGGCATCGTCCTGGGGCTGGTCAGCTTCTGGCGGTCGGAGAAGCCCGGCCCCTTCGACGACGAGGACCTGTCCCTGGCCGAGGAGCTGGTGGCCCGCGCCGCGGCGGCCGTCGACAACGCCCGCCGTTACGCGCGCGAGCACACCATGGCCGCCACGCTGCAGCGCAGCCTGCTGCCCCGGGCCCTGCCCGGGCAGGGCGCGCTGGAGGTCGCCCACCGCTACCTGCCCGCGCAGTCGGGCGTGGGCGGGGACTGGTTCGACGTGATCCCGCTGTCCGGGGCCCGCGTCGCGCTGGTGGTCGGCGACGTGGTCGGCCACGGTCTGCACGCGGCCGCCACCATGGGGCGGCTGCGCACCGCCGTCCACAACTTCTCCGCCCTGGACCTGCCGCCCGACGAGATCATCGGCCACCTCGACGAGCTGGTGCACCGCAGCGACCGGCACGAGGACGCCGGGGACCCGCTGGCGGACGGCACGGACGGCATGATGGGCGCGACCTGCCTGTACGCGATCTACGACCCGGTCTCGCGGCGCTGCGTCATGGCCCGCGCGGGCCACCCCCCGCCCGCGCTCGTCCATCCCGACGGCACCGTGGAGTTCCCCGAGATCCCCGTCGGCACCCCCATCGGGCTGGGCGGGCCGCCCTACGAGACGGCCGAGATCGAGCTGGCCGAGGGCAGCCGGCTGGTGCTGTACACCGACGGGCTCGTCGAGGACCGGGGGCGCGACATCGACGTCGGGCTGGAACTGCTGCGGCAGGCCCTGGCCCGGGCCGACGGATCGCCCGAGGCGACCTGCGACGCGGTGACCGGCGCGATGCTCACCGAGCGGCAGCGCGACGACGTCGCCCTGCTCGTCGCCCGCACCCGGGCGCTGGCGCCCGACCGGATCGCGACCTGGGACGTGCCGTACGACCCCGCCGCCGTCTCCGCCGTCCGCGGGGACGTCGCGCGGCAGCTGGCCGACTGGGGTCTGGAGACCCTGGAGTTCACCACCGAGCTGATCCTCAGCGAGCTGGTCACCAACGCCATCCGGCACGCCACCGGTCCCGTCCGGGTCAGGCTGCTGAGGCTGGAGCGCAGCCTGATCTGCGAGGTCTCCGACACCAGCGGCACCTCGCCGCACCCGCGCCGCGCGACGACGACGGACGAGGGCGGACGGGGCCTGTTCCTCGTGGCCCAGCTCTCCGAGCGCTGGGGCACCCGGTACACCGGAACCGGGAAGGTCATCTGGGCGGAGCAGCCGCTGCCCCCGGCTCCGGCCTGACCGGAGGCCGGGCGCGGCGGCCCGCGGGCCGCCTCACCGGTGCGGGAGGCGGCCCGCGGACGGCGCGCGCCGCCTCAGGAGGCGACGCCCAGCTCGCGGGCGATCAGCATGCGCTGGACCTCGCTGGTGCCCTCACCGATCTCCAGGATCTTCGAGTCCCGCCACATGCGGGCCACCGGGTACTCGTTCATGAAGCCGTAGCCGCCGTGGATCTGGGTGGCCTCGCGGGCGTTGGTGACCGCGATCTCCGAGGAGTACAGCTTGGCGATGGCCGCCTCCTTCTTGAACGGCTCGCCCGCCAGCAGGCGGGAGGCCGCGTCGCGCCAGGCGATGCGGGCGGTGTGGGCGCGCATCTCCATGTCGGCCAGCTTGAACTGGATCGCCTGGTTGGCGCCGATCGGGCGGCCGAAGGCGCGGCGCTCCCCGGCGTACCGCACCGACTCGTCCACGCAGCCCTGCGCCAGGCCGGTGGCCAGCGCGGAGATGGCGATGCGGCCCTCGTCCAGGATGCGCAGGAACTGGGCGTAGCCGCGGCCCTCCTCGCCCAGCAGGTTGGCGGCCGGGACCCGGACGTCGGAGAAGGACAGCTCGCGGGTGTCCGAGGCGTTCCAGCCGACCTTGGAGTAGGGCGCGGCGACGGTGAAGCCCGGGGTGCCGGAGGGGACGATGATCGAGGAGATCTCCGGGCGGCCGTCGGGCTTGCGGCCGGTGACGGCGGTGACGGTGACCAGGCCGGTGATGTCGGTGCCGGAGTTGGTGATGAAGCACTTGGTGCCGTTGATCACCCACTCGTCGCCGTCGCGCACGGCGGTGGTGCGGGTGCCGCCCGCGTCCGAGCCGCACTCGGGCTCGGTCAGGCCGAAGGCGCCGAGCGTCTCGCCCGAGCACAGCCGCGGCAGCCACTCGCGCTTCTGCTCCTCGGTGCCGAAGCGGTAGACGGGCATGGCGCCCAGGGAGACGGCGGCCTCCAGGGTGATGGCGACGGAGGAGTCCACCCGGGCCAGCTCCTCCAGGGCCAGGCACAGGGCGAGGTAGTCGCCGCCCATGCCGCCGTACTCCTCGGGGAAGGGCAGGCCGAACAGGCCCATGCGGCCCATCTCGCGGACGATCTCGTAGGGAAACTCGTGGTTCTCGTAGAACTCCCCGATCTTCGGCGCGATGACGTCGTGCGCGAACTCCTCGACGGTGCGGCGCAGTTCCTCGTGCTCGGGGGAGAGGCGGTGGTCAAGGGACATGGCTGTCACTGCTCCTTGTGGGAGTCGCGGGAGACCTGGGTGTCCGGGGCGGCCCGGGGGTCGCGGGCGTCCTGGGACGAGAGGGCGCGGACCGTGCGGGACGGGCTGGGCCGGCCCAGCCGGTCGGCCATCCACACGCTGGTGGCGGTGAGGCGGCCGAGGTCGACCCCGGTGTCGATGCCGAGGCCGTGCAGCATCCACACGAGGTCCTCGGTGGCGAGGTTGCCGGTGGCGCTCTTGGCGTACGGGCAGCCGCCGAGCCCGCCGGCGGAGGCGTCCACGGTGGTGACGCCGTGCCGGAGGGCGGCCAGGGTGTTGGACAGGGCCTGGCCGTAGGTGTCGTGGAAGTGGACGGCGAGGCGGCCGGTGGGCACGCCCGCCGCGTTCAGCGCGGTCAGCAGGGCGGTGACGTGACCGGGGGTGGCCACGCCGATGGTGTCGCCCAGGCTGAGCTCGTCGCAGCCGAGGTCGAGCAGGCGGCGGCAGACGCCGACCACCTGGTCGACGGGGACCGGGCCCTCCCACGGGTCGCCGAAGCACATCGACAGATAGCCGCGCACCCCGGCGCCCGCCTCCTTCGCGCGGGCGACCACCGGCTCGAACATCGCCAAGGCCTCGTCGACGGTGCGGTTGAGGTTGGCCCTGGCGAAGGACTCGGTGGCGCTGCCGAAGACGGCGATCTCGCGGACGCCGAGGGCCAGCGCCCGCTCCAGGCCGCGCTCGTTGGGCACGAGCACCGGCAGCCGCACGGCCTCGGCCCCCGCGCGGTCGGCGAGGTCGGCCACGGCCGGGAACAGCTCCCCGGCGTCGGCCAGCTGGGGCACCCACCGGGGGTGGACGAAACTGGTCGCCTCGACGGTGCGCAGTCCGGCGTCGGCGAGCCGGCGGATGAACTCCGCCTTCACCTCGACGGGGACGACCGCCGGCTCGTTCTGCAGGCCGTCGCGCGCGCCCACCTCGTGGATGCGGACGCGGGCCGGAAGCCCTTCGGCCGGAACGGCCATGGGCAGTCCCTCGATCATCGCGCGGCCTCCTTCCCCGACGGCCCCGACGGCGCGGCCGGCCCCGACGGTCCCGACGGCGCGGACTCCTTGGGCTCGACGACGGCGAGCACCTGGTCCATGGCGACCGTGCTGCCCGCGGTGACGTCCAGCTCGGTGACGATCCCGTCGTAGGGGGCGGCGATGACGTGCTCCATCTTCATCGCCTCCACCACCAGCAGGCTCTGCCCCGCGGCGACCTCCTCGCCGACGGCCGCCTTGACGACGGTGACCGTGCCGGGCATCGGCGCGGTCAGCGCGTCGGCGCCGTGCGCCCCCGCGCCGCCCCGCAGGGCCGCCTCGACCGGGTCGTGGTCGGCCAGGTGCCAGCTCTGCCCGTCCCGGCCGAGCCAGCGGCTGCCGCCGGAGCGCGCGTGGGTGAAGGAGTGGGTCACCCCGTCCCAGGTCAGCAGGGCCCGGCCGGATCCCTCGGGGCCGTCGAGGCGCAGCGAGGCCCTCACCGGCCCGGCGTCCCCGACGCGGACCTCGGCGCCGCCGGCCCGCCCGCGCACCCGCACGGCCACCGGCTCGTGGCCCGGTACCCGCAGGTGGTGGACGGCCCAGGCGGGCTCGCCGCCCAGCCGCCAGCCGGTCGGCGCGGAGAACGGGTCCGTCCAGCCGGCGAGGCCGTTTCCACCGGCGGGTGCCGCGGGCTCCAGCGCGGCGTGCCGCAGCAGCGCCGCCGCCGCGTACACCTCGTCGGGCACGGCCGACGGCAGCAGCGAGGCCGCGTCCCGGTCCACCAGGCCGGTGTCCAGCTCGCCGGAGACCACCGCGGGGTGGGCCAGCAGGGCGCGCAGGAAGGCCGTGTTGGTCTCCACGCCCAGCACGGTCGTCTCCGCCAGCGCCGAGCGCAGCCGCCGCAGCGCGGAGGCGCGGTCCGGGCCGTAGGCGATCACCTTGGCGAGCATCGGGTCGTAGACGGTGCCCACCTCGGTGCCCCGCGTGAGTCCGGAGTCCACGCGGACCCCCTCGCCCGACGGCTCCGACAGCAGGTGGACGGTGCCGGCCGACGGCAGGAAGTCCACCCTCCCGCCCGTGGCGCGCGCGGTCTCCGCGCAGATCCGGGCCTCCACCGCGTGGCCGTTCAGGACGATGCCGTCCTGGCCGAAGGGCAGCGGCTCGCCGGCCGCCACCCGCAACTGCCACTCCACCAGGTCCAGGCCGGTGACCAGCTCCGTCACCGGGTGCTCGACCTGGAGGCGGGTGTTCATCTCCATGAAGCAGTACGCGGCCGGATCGCCGCCGGGGACGATGAACTCCACCGTGCCCGCGCCCCGGTAGCCGCAGGAGCGGGCGGCGCGTACGGCGGCCTCGCCCATCGCGGCGCGGGTGGCCGGATCCAGCAGCGGGCTGGGGGCCTCCTCGATGATCTTCTGGTGGCGGCGCTGGAGGCTGCACTCGCGCTCGCCCAGGTGCACCACGGTGCCGTGGCCGTCGGCGAGGACCTGGATCTCGATGTGCCGGGGCCGGTCGATCCACCGCTCCACCAGCAGGGTGTCGTCGCCGAAGGCGCCGCGGGCCTCGCGCCGCGCGGCGGCGATCTCGTCGGCCAGCGCCGCCTCGTCGCGCACCAGCCGCATGCCCTTGCCGCCGCCGCCCGCCGAGGGCTTGAGCAGGACCGGCATGCCGATCTCCGAGGCGGCGGCGGACAGTTCGGCGTCGGTCAGTCCGCTGCCGCTGCTGCCGGGCACCACCGGCACCCCGGCCGCCCGCACCGTCTCCTTGGCGCGGATCTTGTCGCCCATCAGCTCGATGGCCCCGGCGGGCGGGCCGACGAAGACCATCCCGGCGTCCGCCACCGCGCGGGCGAAGACGGCGTTCTCGGCGAGGAAGCCGTAGCCGGGGTGCACCGCCTGCGCGCCCGTCCGCCGGGCGGCCTCCAGCAGCCGCTCGACGGACAGGTAGCTCTCGGAGGCCACCGCCGGGCCGATCCGCACCGCGGTGTCCGCCTCCCGTACGTGCCGCGCGTCGGCGTCCGCGTCGCTGAAGACGGCGACCGAGCGCACGCCCAGCCTCCGCAGCGTGCGGATGACGCGGACGGCGATCTCGCCGCGGTTGGCGACCAGCACCGTGTCGAACATGGAACGCATCCCCCTCACATCCGGAAGACGCCGTAGCCGGGCGCCGCGGGGTCCTTCTCGGGCAGCGGCGCGTTGGCGCACGCGGTGAGTGCCAGGCCGAGCACCGTGCGCGTCTCCAGCGGGTCGATCACGCCGTCGTCCCACAGCCGCGCGGTGGCGTAGTAGGCGTTGCCCTGGGTCTCGTACTGCTCGCGGATCGGCGCCTTGAAGGCGTCCTCCTCCTCGGCGCCCCACTCCTCGCCGCGCGCCTCCAGCTGGTCGCGCTTGACGGTGGCCAGCACCGAGGCGGCCTGCTCGCCGCCCATCACCGAGATCTTGGCGTTGGGCCACATCCACAGGAAGCGCGGCGAGTACGCCCGGCCGCACATCGAGTAGTTGCCCGCGCCGTAGGAGCCGCCGATGACGACCGTCAGCTTGGGCACCCGGGCGCAGGCCACGGCCGTGACCATCTTGGCGCCGTGCTTGGCGATGCCGCCCGCCTCGTACTGGCGGCCCACCATGAAGCCGGAGATGTTCTGCAGGAACAGCAGCGGTATGCCGCGCTGGTCGCACAGCTCGATGAAGTGGGCGCCCTTCTGGGCGGACTCGGCGAACAGGATGCCGTTGTTGGCGACGATCCCGACCGGGTGGCCGTGGAGGCGGGCGAAGCCCGTCACCAGCGTCGTGCCGTACTCGGCCTTGAACTCGGCGAACCGCGAGCCGTCCACGACGCGCGCGATGACCTCGCGCACGTCGTAGGGGGTGCGGGAGTCCACCGGCACCACGCCGTAGAGCCCGGCCGGATCGGCCTTCGGCTCCTCCACCGGCTCCACCGGCCACGGCAGCGGGCCGCGGCGGGGGAGGGTGGAGACGATCTGCCGCACGATGCGCAGGGCGTGTGCGTCGTCCTCGGCGAGGTGGTCGGTCACCCCGGAGGTGCGGGAGTGGACCTCGCCGCCGCCCAGCTCCTCCGCCGTGACGACCTCGCCGGTGGCCGCCTTCACCAGCGGCGGCCCGCCCAGGAAGATCGTGCCCTGGCCGCGCACGATCACGGCCTCGTCGCTCATCGCCGGCACGTACGCCCCGCCCGCCGTGCACGAGCCGAGGACCGCCGCGATCTGCGGGATGCCGGCGCCGGACATCCGGGCCTGGTTGTAGAAGATCCGCCCGAAGTGCTCGCGGTCGGGGAAGACCTCGTCCTGCATGGGCAGGAACGCGCCGCCGGAGTCCACCAGGTACACGCACGGCAGCCGGTTCTCCAGGGCCACCTCCTGCGCGCGCAGGTGCTTCTTGACCGTCATCGGGTAGTACGTGCCGCCCTTGACGGTGGCGTCGTTGGCGACGACCACCACCTCGCGGCCCGCCACCCGCCCGACGCCGGCGATCACGCCCGCGGCCGGGGCCTGCCCGCCGTACATCCCGTCCGCCGCGAGCGGCGCCAGCTCCAGGAAGGGCGAGCCCGGGTCCAGCAGGGTGTCCACCCGGTCGCGCGGCAGCAGTTTGCCGCGCGCGGTGTGCCTCGCCCGCGCCCGCTCGCCGCCGCCCAGCCGCGCCGCGGCGAGCTTCTCGCGCAGCCGCGCGGCCAGCTCGCGGTGCGCGGCCTCGTTCGCCCTCGCCGCCTCGGACGCCGGATCCACGGCGCTGACCAGCGGAGGTGCCTGCTGCATGCCCTTCGAGCCCCCTTGCTCGGTTAGTGAGCGTTAACCTCGCCCATCAGGTTAACGCCCGCTAACCCGGCTGTCTACAATTCCCCTATGGCCACCAGGACCGACGCACCCACCCGCCGCGAGCAGATCCTCGGCGAGGCCGCCCGCCTGTTCGCCGAGCGCGGCTTCCACGGCGTCGGCGTGGACGAGATAGGCGCGGCGGTCGGCATCAGCGGCCCCGGCCTCTACCGCCACTTCGCGGGCAAGGACGCGATGCTCGCGGAACTGCTGGTGGGCATCAGCGAGCGGCTGTACGCGGGCGGGCGCAGGTGCCTGGCGGAGTCCGCCGGGTCGGGGCTCGCGCCGGGGGCCACGCTGGACGCGCTCATCGGCCGCCACATCGACTTCGCCCTGGACGACCGGGCCCTGATCACCCTCCACGACCGCGAGCTGGACCGGCTGCGCGACAGCGACCGCAAGCTGGTGCGGCAGCTCCAGCGCCAGTACGTGGAGCTGTGGGTGGGCGTCGTCCGCCAGGTGCACCCCGGCCTGCCGGAGAAGGAGGCCCGCGCCTCCGTCCACGCCGTCTTCGGCCTGCTGAACTCCACGCCCCACCTGAGCCGCCCCTCCTCCCTCCCGGACCGCGACGCGGCGGCCGCCCTCCTCCACCGGCTGGCCCGCGGCGCCTTCGCCGCGGCCGCCGCGGATGACGGTGCGGGTGACGGCGTGAGTGGCAGTGTGAGTGGTGGTGCGGGTGACGGGATGAGCGCCGGCGGCTGAGGGCCCGCCCGGATCCCCGCTCTCCCGTTCCGGGCCGGGGCCGCGCGGGCGCCCGCGCGGCCGTCCGCCGCGCGCGTATGACACCGCCCACAGGGCCGAACAACCGGCCGGACACCTCTGGACAGCCGAATCGCCCCTTCGGTAGCTTGCGTCTGAGCAAGCGCTTAGTTTTATCGGCCCCAGGAGGCGATGACGTGCGTCGCACGGTGTTCAACGAGGACCACGAGGCGTTCCGCGAGACCATCCGCGACTTCATCGCCGCCGAGGTCGTACCCCACTACGAGCAGTGGGAGAAGCAGGGCCACGTCCCCCGCGAGTTCTACCTGAAACTCGGCGAGCTGGGCGTCTTCGGCATCGAGGTCCCCGAGGAGTACGGCGGCGCCGGCGAGACCAGCTTCAAGTACAGCGCGGTCATCTACGAGGAGACCGCCCGCGCCGGCGTCAGCTTCGGCGGCTCCGGCGTCCACACCGCGCTGTGCCTGCCCTACCTGCTGAAGTACGCGAACGAGGAGCAGAAGCGGCGCTGGCTGCCGCCCTTCGTCACCGGCGAGATGATGACCGCCATCGCCATGACCGAGCCCGGCGCCGGCTCGGACCTGGCCGGCATGAAGACCACCGCCCGGCTGTCCGAGGACGGCACGCACTACATACTCAACGGCGCCAAGACCTTCATCACCGGCGGCGTCCAGGCCGACCGCGTCCTGGTCTGCTGCCGCACCGCCCCGCCGACCCCCGAGGACCGGCGCGCGGGCATCTCCATCCTGGTGGTGGACACCCGGAGCGAGGGCTACGCCGTCGGCCGCAACCTCGACAAGCTGGGCCTGAAGTCCTCCGACACCGCCGAGCTGTCCTTCACCGACGTCAAGGTCCCCGTCGAGGACCTGCTCGGCGAGGAGGGCAAGGCGTTCTCCTACCTCACCCACAACCTCCCGCAGGAGCGCCTGGGCATCGCGATCGGCGCCTACGCGCAGTCCGCCGCCGCCGTCCGCTTCGCCCAGGAGTACGTCGGGGACCGCACGGTCTTCGGCAAGCCCGTGGCCTCCTTCCAGAACACCAAGTTCGTGCTCGCCGACTGCCGGGCGGACGTGGACGCCATGCAGGCGGTCGTGGACCGCGCGCTGGAGGCCCTGGACGCCGGGGAGCTGACCCCCGCCGACGCCGCCTCCGTCAAGCTGTTCACCACCGAGACCGCGGCCAAGGTCATCGACAAGTGCCTCCAGCTGCACGGCGGTTACGGCTACATGCGGGAGTACCCGATCTCGCGCCTGTACGCCGACACCCGCGTCACCCGCATCTACGGCGGCACCAGCGAGGTCATGCGGTCCATCATCGCCAAGTCCATGGGCCTGTGAGGCCGTGGGGAACGGGTAGGGAACCGGACCGCGCGGGAGACACGCACCTTCCATGAAGAACGCCGACAACACCGGGAACGCCGGAAACCCCGGGAACGCAGGCGCGGGCGCGGACGCCTCCGGGGCGCCCCGGCCCGCCCCGCGGGCCCTGCTCGACCTGCTGGCCCTGCTCGACCTGGAGCGGATCGACCGCGACATCTTCCGCGGCCAGAGCCGCCCGGCCGTCGTGCCCCGGGTCTTCGGCGGCCAGGTCGCCGCGCAGGCGCTCGTCGCGGCCTCCCGGACGGTCCCCGAGGACCGGCTCGCGCACTCGCTGCACGCGTACTTCCTGCGGCCCGGCGACCCGGGCGCGCCGATCGTCTACACGGTCGACCGCATCCGCGACGGGCTGTCCTTCACCAGCCGCCGGGTCGTCGCCGTCCAGCACGGGAAGCCGATCTTCCACCTGTCGGCCTCCTTCCAGACGGACGAGGAGGGGCTGGAGCACCAGGAGCCGATGCCCGCCGTCCCGGACCCGGAGACGCTGCCCACCTCCACCGAGCTGCTGCCGCGCCACGCCCACCTGTTCAGCGACCCCGGCGTGGCCGGCCGCCTCGCCGAGGCGCGGGCGGCGGTCGACCTGCGGTACGTCACCGATCCGCCGTACGCGACGGCCGGGCGGCCGCGCGAGCCGCGCTCCCAGGTGTGGTTCCGCACCGACGGCAAGCTCGACGGCGACCTCGACCGCCCGATGCTCCACCGCTGCCTGGCCGCCTACGTCTCCGACATGAGCCTGCTCGAACCCGTCCTCCTCGCCCACGGCCGCGGCGGCTGGACGGTCGGGGACGTGGTGGGCGCGAGCCTGGACCACGCGATGTGGTTCCACCGCCCCTTCCGGGTGGACGAGTGGCTGCTCTACGACCAGGAGAGCCCCACCTCCCAGTCCGGCCGCGGACTGGGCCGCGGCCGGATCTTCACGGCCGACGGGCGGCTGGCGATCACGGTGATGCAGGAGGGCGTGGTGCGGGTGCCGCGCGGCCGGGGCTGAGGGGCCCGGCCGCCGGAGGGCTCCCGGGGGCCCGCGTCAGCCCCGGTCCAGCCCGTCGAACAGCACCAGCCACTGCCGCGGCGCCACCAGCCCCACGGGCACGTCCTCGCCGACCCCCGCCGCCGCGCAGACGGCCCGGACCCGGCGCGTCCGGTGCCGCCGCGCCAGCGTGGCCGCCAGCGAGCCGCCCACCCCGGTGAAGCCGTGCTCCACGAAGGCCCGGTAGGCGGGGAGCCGCTCCGGGGGCAGCAGGGGCGCGGCGCGGCGCTCGATCCGGAGCGCGGCCGAGTCGGTGCGCGGCGCGGGCACGAAGCTCCCGCGCCCGACCCGGCAGCCCAGCCGCCAGGCGTACCGCGGCCAGCTCAGCACCGTCAGCAGCGGCCAGCGGCCGTAGTCCCCGGTGTGGCGGCGCGCGTACTCCCGCTGGGTGAGCAGCGTCGCGGAGGTCAGCGCGGGGGCGGCCAGGCACCACCGCACGATGTCGGTGGTGCGCGAGTACGGGATGTTGCCCACCACGGCGAACGGCTCGCGCGGCGGAGAGGCCCGCAGGAAGTCGCCCCGGACCGGGCGGACTCCGGGCCGCCCGGCGAAGCGGCGCGCCAGCCGGGCGGCCAGGCGCGGATCGATCTCGTACGCCACCACCTCGCGGCAGGTCCGCGCGAGGACGGCGGTGAGCGGCCCCTCCCCGGCGCCGGGTTCGACCACCAGGTCGCCGGGCCCGACCCCGGAGAAGCGCACGACGCGGCGGACGGCGTCGGTGTCGTACAGGAAGTTCTGGGAGAGCGTGATGCGGCGGCGTGCCACGGGCGAGGTCCTCTGCTGGAGGACAGGCCGGGGCCGGGCGCGGCGGAGCGCGAGCGTGGACGGTTCCACGGGGGTGCGGGCGCGCGGGCTTCGGGGCCTGTCCGGGTCTACGGGGGACACCGGGGCCCGGGCACGCACGCGGAGGGACCGCGCGGGGACGCGAGGAGCGCGGGGGAGCGGGCGCGGACGCGCGACGGCGTACGCGAAGGGCGCGTCCGTACGAAGGGGCGCCCAGGGGCGCCTGTGGACGGCTGCTCGGAGTCAGACGCTCGACGGGTCCCGGCGTGCCGGGGCCGAACGCCGACCGCGCGGGCGGCTGGTCGTCTGCGGACACCAGCCGGAGCGCCGCGCGACGGCGCCCGCACCGCTGATGATCGCCATGAAGGCTGCGGAACCCATGGCCGCGACGTTAGGGGCCGCGCCCGCTGCCGGGCAACCGGATTACGCCCCGCCTGCCCGCCTGCCCGCCCGCCGCGCTACGCGGGGGTCAGCCCCGCCGCGTCCAGCAGGTACGCCGTCATCGGCTCGTAGTGGCGCGGGTTGACCACGTGGTCGTCCAGGGGGACGGTGACCGCGAGGGTGCCCTCCGCCTCGCCGATGAAGAGGGCCGGGTCGTTGCAGTCGGCGAAACCGACCGTGAGGATGCCGCGCTGCGCCGCGCAGCCCGCCCAGCCGTGGTCGGCGAAGACCAGGTCGGGCAGGGGCTCGCCCTCGCGCTCCAGGGCGTCGAGGATCGCGGTCATCGGCTCGGGGGAGTGGGTGTGCCACAGCGTCGCCCCGCGCTCGTGCATCGCGATGTCCGCGAGTTGCACCACCACGCCCTGGTCCGCGATCAGCCCCAGCGGCACCCGCACGATCTCGCACCCGGCCAGGCGCAGCGCGTTCGCCACCTTGCTGTGCAGGTCGATCAGCGCACCCGGGTGGCCGGTCGCGAACAGCACCCGGTGGCCCGCCTCCGCCGCCTTGCGCAGCTCGGCCGCGGCCCGGTCCAGGGCGGCCACCGTCAGCTCCGGGTCGATGGTGTCCTGGCCCTGGCGGTGGCGGGGGTCGTCGACGACGCCGCAGCGCTCGGCCATCACCGCCAGGACGTCCTGCTCGTCGGCCCAGCGGTCGCCCAGCTCCAGGCCCAGCCAGTAGTGCCGGTCGCCGTTGGCGAGCCGGCGGTAGTGGTCCAGGTTGTTCTCGCGGGGGGTGGCGACGTCTCCCGCGATACGGGTGCGGACGAGGTGGTCGATCAGCTCGGCGCGCGAGGGGGCGGCGGTTATCGGCATGGGGGCATTGTCCCCCGCCCGGGGCCGCGGGGCGATCGGCCCCCGCCCGCCGTGTCCGCGCGGGGCCCGGCGGCACCTCCGCCGCGTCCTGTACGGGCCGTCCAAAAGGGCGGGGGCGACTGTCGGATCCGTCCATGTCCGCCGGGGAGGGCCCCTGCCTACCCTCGGCCGCATGAGCAGCGACCAGCAGCAGCCCCGTGGACCCGTCGACTCCTCCCGCGTCCCGCGCTTCGCGGGCCCGGCGACCTTCGCCCGCCTGCCGCGCCTGGACGAGGTGGAGCGCGCCGACGTCGCCGTCGTCGGCGTGCCCTTCGACTCGGGCGTCTCCTACCGCCCCGGCGCCCGCTTCGGCGGCAACGCCGTCCGCGAGGCCTCCCGCCTGCTGCGCCCGTACAACCCGGCCCAGGACGCCTCGCCCTTCGCGCTCGCCCAGGTCGCCGACGCGGGCGACATCGCCGCCAACCCGTTCGACATCCACGAGGCGGTCGAGACGATCGAGGAGGCGGCCGGCGGGCTGCTGGACACCGGCGCCCGGCTGATGACCCTCGGCGGCGACCACACCATCGCCCTGCCCCTGCTGCGCGCGGCGGCCCGCAGGCACGGCCCCGTCGCCCTGCTCCACTTCGACGCCCACCTGGACACCTGGGACACCTACTTCGGCGCCGAGTACACCCACGGCACGCCCTTCCGGCGCGCGGTGGAGGAGGGGATCCTCGACACCGAGGCGCTCTCCCACGTGGGCACGCGCGGCCCGCTGTACGGGAAGAAGGACCTGGACGACGACGCGAGGATGGGCTTCGGCATCGTCACCTCCGCCGACGTGATGCGGCGCGGCGTGGACGAGGTCGCCGACCAGTTGCGGCAGCGCATCGGCGACCGCCCGCTGTACGTCTCCATCGACATCGACTGCCTCGACCCGGCCCACGCCCCCGGCACCGGCACCCCGGAGGCGGGCGGCATGACCTCCCGCGAGCTGCTGGAGATCCTGCGGGGGCTGGCCTCCTGCAACCTGGTCTCGGCCGACGTGGTGGAGGTGGCCCCGGCGTACGACCACGCCGAGATCACCGCGGTCGCCGCCTCCCACGCCGCGTACGAGCTGACGACGATCATGTCCCGGCAGATCGCGGCGGAGCGGGAGGGCCGGGCGTAGCGGGCGGGTCGTGCCCCGCCCCCGTCCGGTGAGCCGTTGCGGGTGCAAGCCGCGACTGCCGGGCGGAGTGCGGGGCCGGCTGTTCCGAGGGGCTTTCCTGGCCAGGACCCCCCGCTTTTCGGTCACGTTTGGGATGGTGCGTATCCGGACGTATGCACGGCGTTGCGGAATCCGCAGAAACGATCGATCACAACGCCGCTGGTGACCGGCGCATGTGTCCCACGTCCTGGGACGTCACAGCAAGCAACTGGTTTAACACGCGACGTTACTCGAAATGATCGTCGAAGGTGCGTCCGGCGGCGCTTCCCGACAGACTCACGTTCGCTGTCCGTTACACCCCGACGGAAGGACGCGTCATGCGGAACGCGGTGAAGTGCGCCCTGGTGAGCGGTCTGCTGGCCGCGGGCACGCTCGCCCCGCTGTGCGGCGCGGCGCTCGCGGCGCCGGCGCCCCGCGCGCCCTCGGCGCTGGTGCTCGCCGCCGCGCCGGAGTGCGCGGAGGACACGGCCCCGCCGGTCCGCCGCTCCGGGGACCGGCCCGCGCCGGGACTCCCCGGCGTACGGCCGGACGGCGCGCGGCCGGTGCTCCCGGCGGACTCCGTACCGGTGCTCGTCACGACCGGGCGCGAGGGGCGCGACGCCTGCGCGGAGCCGGCCGGCGCGGAGCCCGGCGGTGCGGGGGTGTTCGCCTTCTGACACGACCGGGGCCCGGACCGTCCGGGCCCCCACCGAGCGGCCGGTCGCCGCGCACGCCTCGGACAGGCGGCGCGAGCGCACCGGCGGACCCCGCAGTCCCTCCTCGCTGCGGGGTGGGCCGAACGAGCGGACGGGCGGAGAGCCGGTCCTGTGGGGGGTGCTGGCACGCACCGCCCGTCGACGCCGCGGCCCCACCAAGGGCGCGGTCCGGAGAGAATGCCTGGCTCTCCGGGCCGCGCCCCCTGTCGTTCAGGCCGCGCCGTCCGGCCCCCGCCCGCCGGCCGCCGCCCGCAGCAGGGCGGCCGTCCCGGTGTGGGACTCGCGCACGGCCCAGTCCAGGGGGGAGAGGCCGGCGCCCCCGTCCTCGCGCAGGAGCGGATCGGCGCCGTGGGCCAGGAGCACCCGTACCGCGTCCTCGTGACCCCAGCAGGCGGCGGCGCACAGCGCAGTGCCCTCGTGGCCGCGGCCGCTCTCGGTGTCCGGCCGGGCCCCGGCGGCCAGCAGGGCCTCGGCCGCCTCGGCGTTCCCCGCCACGGCCGCCGCGTACAGCGGGGTCGTGCCGTCGGCGTCGGCGGTCTCCGCGGGCGCCCCGGCCCGCAGCACGGCGGCCACCCGCGCGAGGTCGCCCGCACCCGCCGCCGCGACCAGCCGTGCCGACAGCTTCTTCCGGCGTCGTGTGTTCACGGCCGTCAGCCTAGGGTCCACGGGGCCGGGGGAGGCCCGGAGCGCGGGCCCTCCGGTGGAGGCGCCCTCGAGTCCCGGTGGGGTCCCGGGCCCGCTTCCGCTCCACCGGGATGAAATGCGCGCCTCCGCGCGTTGGATCACTGCGGTAGTGGACACACAGGGCGACACGCGGTCGCACACGGCGACGCACGGTCAGCGGGAGGTAACCGGAGTGGCGGGCACGGAAGCGGGGGAGACCGGGAAAACCGGGGAGGCCGGGGGGACCGCGGACGCGCCGCGGCCGGGCTGGATACGGCGGCTGACCGCGTACTGCTGGCGGTACCGCCGCAACGTGCTGCTGTCGCTGGGCGCCTCGCTCGCCGGCATGGCCGTGATGGCCCTCGTCCCCCTCGTCACCAAGGTGGTCATCGACGACATCATCATCGGAGGGGACGGAGGGGGAGGAGAGGGCGGCGGGCTCGGGCTGTGGATCGGCCTGCTGGTCGCCGCGGCGGTCGCGGTGTACGGGCTGACGTACGTGCGCCGCTTCTACGGCGGCAGACTCGCGCTCGACGTCCAGCACGACCTGCGCACCGAGATGTACGAGTCCATCACCCGCCTCGACGGGCGGCGGCAGGACGAGCTCTCCACCGGCCAGGTCGTCGGGCGGGCCACCAGCGACCTCCAGCTCATCCAGGGCCTGCTGTTCATGACGCCGATGATGATCGGCAACGTGCTGCTCTTCGTCATCTCGCTGATCGTGATGGTCGCCCTCTCCCCCCTGCTGACGCTGGTGGCGCTGGCCATCGCGCCCGCCCTGTGGTTCATCGCGCGGCGCAGCCGCGACCGGCTCTTCCCGGCCACCTGGTACGCCCAGGCGCAGGCCGGCGCCGTGGCCGGGGTGGTGGACGGGGCCGTCACCGGCGTGCGCGTGGTCAAGGGCTTCGGGCAGGAGGAGCAGGAGACCGGCAAGCTGCGCTCGGTCAGCCGCGAGCTGTTCGCCGCCCGGCTGCGCACGGTGAGGCTCAACGCGCTCTACACGCCCGCCCTCCAGGCCGTGCCCGCCCTCGGGCAGGTCGCGATGCTCGCCTTCGGCGGCTGGATGGCCACCCGCGGCCAGATCACCCTGGGCACCTTCGTCGCCTTCTCCACCTACCTCGCCCAGCTCGTCGGGCCGGTGCGGATGCTGACCACGATGCTGACGGTCGGCCAGCAGGCGCGGGCGGGCGTCGAGCGCGTCCTGGAGCTGATCGACGCCGAGCCGGGCATCCGCGAGAGCGAGGACGCCCGCGAGCTGCCCGCCGACGCCCCCGCCACCGTCGAGTTCGACCGCGTGAGTTTCTCCTACGACACCCGGCCCGGGGCGCGGCCCGTCCTGGAGGACTTCTCGCTGAGCATCTCGCCGGGCGAGACCGTCGCCGTCGTCGGCACCTCCGGCAGCGGCAAGTCCACCGTCTCGCTGCTGCTGCCGCGCTTCTACGACGTGACCGAGGGCGCGGTGCGCGTCGGCGGCCACGACGTGCGCGAGCTGACCCTCGACTCGCTGCGCGCGGCCATCGGCCTGGTCCCGGAGAACAGCTTCCTGTTCTCCGACACCGTCCGCGCCAACATCGCCTACGGGCGGCCCGACGCCACCGACGAGCAGGTGCGGGCGGCGGCGCGCGCCGCCCAGGCCGACGGCTTCATCTCCGAGCTGCCCGACGGCTACGACACCGCCGTCGGCGAGCAGGGCCTGACCCTCTCCGGCGGCCAGCGCCAGCGCATGGCCCTGGCCCGGGCGATCCTCGCCGACCCCCGGCTGCTCGTCCTGGACGACGCCACCTCCGCCGTGGACGCCCGTGTGGAGCACGAGATCCACGAGGCGCTGCGCGGCGTGATGGCCGGCCGCACCACCCTGCTGATCGCCCACCGCCGCTCCACCCTCTCCCTGGCCGACCGCATCGCCGTCCTCGACGGCGGGCGGCTGGTGGACGTCGGCACCGACGCCGAGCTCCAGGAGCGCTGCGAGCTGTACCGGCGGCTGCTCAGCGACCCCGACGAACTCGGCGGCGTCGAACGCGACCCGGCCGGGCAGGCCGCGGCTGCGGTGAGGGAGTCGGGGAGGGAGCCGGAGAGGGAAGAAGCCGACGGCCGGACCGACGGCATCACCCCCGGTCTGTGGATCCGGGAGGGCGACGCCGAGGGGAGCGCGGGCGCCGCCGGGACCACCCCCGGTTCGCCCGCGCCCGCCCCCGCCGGCGGCGGCGGGGGACCGGGCTTCGCCGGCGCCCTCGCCGGGGTCCCGGCCACCCCGGACATGCTCGACAAGGTCGCCGCCCTGCCGCCGGCCACCGACTCCCCCGACGTCGACGAGGAGCGCGCCGCGGCCGCCGAGTCCGCGTACGGGCTGCGGCACCTGCTGCGCGGCTTCCGCGCTCCGCTGCTGCTGAGCCTGCTGCTGGTCGTGATCGACGCCACCGCGGGCCTGCTCCTGCCCGTCCTCGTCCGGCACGGCATCGACGAGGGCGTCCAGCAGACCGCGCTCGGCGCGGTCTGGGCCGCCTCCGCGCTGGCGCTGCTGGTCGTCCTCGCCCAGTGGGCCGCGCAGATCGCCGAGACCCGCGCCATCGGCCGCACCGGCGAGCGGATCCTCTACACCCTCCGCGTCAAGATCTTCGCCCAGCTCCAGCGCCTCGGGCTCGACTACTACGAGCGCGAGCTGACCGGGAAGATCATGACCCGGATGACCACCGACGTGGACGCCCTGACGACCTTCCTCCAGACCGGGCTGGTCCAGGCGATCGTCGCGGTGCTGACCTTCTTCGGCATCATGGTCGCCCTCGTCGTCATCGACGCGGGCCTGGCACTGGTGGTCCTGGCGACCCTGCCGCCGCTGGTGATCGGCACCGTCTTCTTCCGCCGGCAGAGCCTGAAGGCGTACGAGCTGGCGCGCGAGCGCGTCAGCGGCGTCAACGCCGGCCTCCAGGAGGGCGTCGCGGGCCTGCGGATCGTGCAGGCGTTCCGCCGCGAGCGCCGCGACGCGCGCCGCTTCACCGAGCTCAGCGACGGCTACCGCCAGGCGCGCATCCGGGGCCAGTGGCTGATCTCGGTCTACTTCCCCTTCATCCAGTTCCTCGCCTCCCTGGCCACCGCCGCCGTGCTGATCGTCGGCGCGAACCGGGTGGGCGGCGGCACGCTGACGGCGGGCGCGCTGGTGGCGTACCTGCTCTACATCGAGCTGTTCTTCGCCCCCGTGCAGCAGCTCTCGCAGGTCTTCGACGGCTACCAGCAGGCGGTCGTCTCGCTCGGCCGCGTCCAGGAGCTGCTGCGCGAGCCGACGACGACGCCGAGGCCCGAGCGTCCGCGCGCGGTGGGCGAGCTGCGCGGCGAGATCGTCTTCGAGGACGTCCACTTCCGGTACGGCACCGCGGACGGCGGCGCGGACGGTGAGGAGGCGCTGTCCGGCATCGACCTGACGATCCCCGCCGGGCAGACGGTCGCCTTCGTCGGCGAGACGGGCGCGGGCAAGTCCACGCTGGTGAAGCTGGTCGCCCGGTTCTACGACCCGACCTCGGGCGCCGTCCGCGTGGACGGGACGGACCTGCGCGAGCTCGACCTGACCGGCTACCGCCACCGGCTCGGCGTGGTGCCGCAGGAGTCGTACCTCTTCGAGGGCACGGTGCGCGACGCCATCGCCTACGGCCGTCCCGACGCCACCGACGCGGAGGTGGAGGCGGCGGCGCGGGCGGTCGGCGCGCACGACATGATCGCCACGCTCTCCGGCGGCTATCTGCACCCGGTGGCCGAGAAGGGGCGCAACCTCTCGGCCGGGCAGCGGCAGCTGATCGCGCTGGCCCGCGCCGAACTGGTGCGTCCCGACATCCTGCTGCTGGACGAGGCCACCGCCGCGCTCGACCTGGCCACGGAGGCACTGGTCAACCAGGCCACCGACCGCCTCGCGGTCCGCCGCACCACCCTGGTCGTCGCCCACCGCCTCACCACGGCCGCCCGCGCGGACCGGGTGGTGGTCCTGGACCACGGCCGGGTGGTGGAGGACGGCACCCACGCCGAACTGCTGGAGCGCGACGGGCGGTACGCGCAACTGTGGCGCACCTACGCGGGCGTGCCCGCGGGCGCCGCGGCGTGAGCGGGACGGCGCCTCCCCCTTCGCCGAGCGCCTGAGCGCCCCCCTCCGTCTGAGCGCGCCCCCTTCCCCGGGGGCGCGCTCAGCGGCGGTCGCGCGGGTGGTCGCGGGCCGTGCGCTCGTCGCCGCGCCGGTGGTCCCCCGCCCACCGGACCGTCACCGGCCGCGGACCGCCCGGCTCCTTCCCGGGGCGGCCCCCGCCGGCGAGGCCGGCGAGGCCGCTGAGCACGGGCGCGGGCGCGGGCGCGGGAAGACCGTACGGGTCAGGGGCGGCAGAGCGCGGCCAGGTACTCGTCCACCGTCTGCACCAGGCCGCCCTCCAGCGGTTCGTCGCCCTCCCGCCAGTGGACGGCGGCGATCTCCTCGCTGGGCTCGAACGGCACCGGTCCGTCCGCCTCGGCGGTGAACAGGGCGCCGTACAGCACCCGGCGCTCGGGGCCGAGCGCGGTCCGGGCGAAGCCGGCGAACCGCAGCCGCTCCGGCGCCACGTCCTGGCCGGTCTCCTCCCGCAGTTCGCGCACGGCCGCCTGCCGGGGCGTCTCGCCGGGCTCGATCCGGCCGCCCGGCAGCTCCCAGCAGTCGCGTCCGCGCACCCGCACCATCAGCAGCCGCCCCCCGTGCCACAGGGCCACCAGGACGTAGCCCACGCGCGCGTCGCCGAAGCCCGCCCCCTCGGGTTCCCGGTGGAAGCCCAGCAGTTCCATCCCCAGCGGCCCGCGGGCCAGCGGTTCCGGCCGCCCGGCCGGTCCGTCCGTGGTGTGCGTCGCGGCGTCGGTCATACCGGCGAGCGTACGCCCGCGGCGGTGCCCGCGGCACGGGGCCGGGAGCGGCCGGCGGGCCGCCGGGGGAGGGGCCGCCGAGCCGTGCGCCCGGTCCGCGGCGCCGTCCGCGGTCCTCGGCGTCCGGGCCAACCAGGTCTGGCGGGGCGGGCGTTGCGCCGGATAGGTTCGCGGCGTTCACGGACAAGCCCAGGGGAGGGCATACATGCGCAAGGCGCTCAGAGCGCTGCTGACCCTGCTGGTGCTCATCGGCACCGTCAGTGTCGGCAGCGCGTCGGCGGGGGCCGCCACCGCGGCCGGGACCGACGTCAGGGACCGCATCCTCGCGATACCGGGGATGAGCCTCATCGAGGAGAAGCCGGTCGAGGGTTACCGCTTCTTCGTGCTGGGCTACCGTCAGCCCGTCGACCACCGCAAGCCCTGGGAGGGAACCTTCCAGCAGCGTCTGACGGTGCTGCACAGGGGCGAGGACCGGCCCACCGTCTTCTACACCTCCGGCTACGGGCTGAACACCAACCCGGCGCGCAGCGAGCCGACGCGGATGACCGACGGCAACCAGGTCTCCATGGAGTACCGCTTCTTCACCCCGTCGCGGCCCCAGCCCGCCGACTGGTCCAAGCTCGACATCTGGCAGGCGGCCAGCGACCAGCACCGCATCTTCCGCGCACTGCACCGGATCTACGACGAGGAGTGGATCTCCACCGGCGGCAGCAAGGGCGGCATGACGGCCACGTACTACCGCCGCTTCTACCCCCGCGACATGGACGGCACGGTCGCCTACGTCGCGCCCAACGACGTGAACAACCAGGAGGACTCGGCCTACGACGAGTTCTTCGCCACCGTCTCCACCGCCGAGTGCCGCGACCGCCTGAACACCGTGCAGCGCGAGGTCTTCGTGCGCCGCGACGAGATCGTGGCCCGCTACGAGGCGTGGGCGAAGCGGGAGGGCTACACCTTCGAGACCGTCGGCAGCGCCGACAAGGCCTTCGAGAACGTCGGCCTGGACCTGGTGTGGGCCTGGTGGCAGTACGGCTCCGAGTCCGACTGCGGCGAGGTGCCCCCGGCGACCGCGACCACCGACGAGCTGTACGCCTTCGTCGACGAGGTGGCGGGCTTCTCCTTCTACACCGACCAGGGCCTGGAGTACTACACGCCGTACTACTACCAGGCGGGCACCCAGCTCGGCGCGCCGGAGTTCGCCACCCCGCACCTGGACGGGCTGCTGCGCTACCCGGGCATCTACGACCCGCGCTCCTACGTCCCGCGCTCCATCCCGATGAGCTTCGACAGGAAGGCGATGCGCGACATCGACAAGTGGGTCCGCACGGACGCCGAGCGGATGCTGTTCGTCTACGGCGAGAACGACCCGTGGGGAGCGGAGCCCTTCCGCCTGGGCCGCGGCAGTGAGGACTCCCACGTCTTCACCGCGCCCGGCGCCAACCACGGCGCGAACATCGCCCAGCTCGAGGAGGACGACCGGGCCGTCGCCACCGGCGCCCTGATGCGGTGGGCCGGTCTGGACGCCGGCGCGTCGGCGAAGCGGAAGGCGGCGCCGCTCGCGCCGTACGACGCGAAGCTGGACAGGGCCGACAAGGCCGACAGGCGGATGCTGCGCCCGTAGGGCGCCCGTCCGCGGGCACGGTGGGCGCGACCGGATCGCCGGTCGCGCCCACCGGTGCGTTCGGGGGCGGTCCCCCTCCCGGAGCCCTCCCGCCCCCCGGAGCCCTCCCGAAGGGCGTCAGCCGGCGCGCGGGGTCCTCGTCGAGGAGCGGACCATCAGCTCGGTGCGGACGGTCGCCACGCCGCCGGGGGGCGCGGACTCCCGGCCCAGCGCCAGCCGTCCGGCGCGGGCGCCCGCCTCGTGGAGGGGGATGCGGACGGTGGTCAGGGAGGGGGACGCGTCCGCGCTGAACGGCAGGTCGTCGAAGCCCGCCACGGACACGTCCTCGGGGATGCGCAGGCCCTGGTCGCGCAGGGCGGCGCAGACGCCGAGGGCGACGGTGTCGTTGGCGGCCAGCACGGCCGTCAGGTCCGGTTCGCGGCGCAGCAGTTCCAGGGTGCCGTCGTAGCCGGAGGAGCGGTCGTACGCGCCGTGCACGGTCAGGCGCCCGGCGTCCGCGAGCAGGTCGTGGCCGTGATCGCGGCCGTGGTCGGCCAGCGCCGCCCGGTGGCCCTCCAGGCGGTGCCGGGTGGTGGTGCGCTCGGCCGGGCCCGCGACGTAGCCGATGCGGCGGTGGCCGAGGGCGAGGAGGTGCTCGGTCAGCCGGCGGGCGCCGCCGCGGTTGTCGAAGGCCACGGTGAGCGGCTCCCCGAGGCTCTTCCCGCCGTCCCCGTCCCCACCCCCGGGCCCGTCTCCGTCTCCGTCCCCGGCAGCCTCCGGCAGCGGCGGCCTGCCGCACAGCACCACCCGGGTGCCGGCCGCGGCCAGCCGGCGCAGCCGGGCGGCCAGCGCCCCGACGTGCTCGGGGTCCTCCACCGCGCTGCCGGTGAGGACGACGGCGGCGGCGCGCTGGCGCTGGAGGAGCGTGAGGTAGGTCAGCTCACGCTCGGGGGAGCCGCCGGTGTTGCACACCACCGCCAGCTTCCCGCCGGCCTTCTCCGGTTCCATCTCCGACTGGACGGCGCTTGCCATGATCCCGAAGAACGGGTCGGCGATGTCGTTGACGAGGACGCCGACGAGGTCGGAGGTGGCGGCGGCCAGGGAGCTGGCCGGCCCGTTCACGACGTACTCCAGCTCCTCCACCGCGCGCAGCACCCGGCTGCGGGTGGCTCCCGCCACCGGATAGTTGCCGCTCAGCACGCGCGAGACGGTGGCCGCCGAGACCCCTGCCCGGGCCGCCACATCCGCCAGCGTCACTGCCATTCCGTCCTCCGGTGCGGTTCTCGTCTGCGGGTCTTGTCGTGGGTGCTGTGGGCAGGCTAGCTTGCCCTGAGATAGAAAGCGCTTTCTAAAGCGAGAGGGAAGCTCATGACACGCAGGGTCGTACGGATCGCCATGAACGGCGTCACCGGCCGGATGGGGTACCGCCAGCACCTGGTCCGCTCCATCCTCGCCATCCGCGAGCAGGGCGGACTGGAGCTCGGCGACGGCGACGTGCTGTGGCCCGAGCCGGTCCTCGTCGGGCGCCGCGAGCACGCGCTGAAGGCCCTCGCCGAGCGCCACGGCCTCGATCCCGCCGCCGTGAGCTGCGACCTCGACGCCGTCCTGGCCGACGAGAGCGTCGAGATCTACTTCGACGCCCAGGTCACCTCCGCCCGCGAGGCCGCCATCCGCAAGGCGATCGCCGCGGGCAAGCACGTCTACACCGAGAAGCCCACCGCCACCGGCCTGGAGGGGGCCCTGGACCTGGCCCGGCTCGCCCGCGACGCGGGCGTCAAGCACGGCGTGGTGCAGGACAAGCTCTTTCTGCCGGGCCTGCTGAAGCTCAAGCGGCTGATCGACGGCGGCTTCTTCGGCCGGATCCTGTCGGTGCGCGGCGAGTTCGGCTACTGGGTCTTCGAGGGCGACTGGCAGCCCGCCCAGCGCCCCTCGTGGAACTACCGGGCCGAGGACGGCGGCGGCATCGTCGTCGACATGTTCCCGCACTGGGAGTACGTGCTCCACGAGCTGTTCGGCCCGGTGCGCACCGTTCAGGCGGCCACCGCCACCCACGTCCCGCAGCGCTGGGACGAGCAGGGCAAGCCGTACGCCGCCACCGCCGACGACGCCGCCTACGGGATCTTCCAGCTCGACGGCGGGATCGTCGCCCAGATCAACTCCTCCTGGACCGTGCGGGTCAACCGCGACGAGCTGGTGGAGTTCCAGGTCGACGGCACCGAGGGCTCGGCCGTCGCGGGCCTGCGCACCTGCCGCGTCCAGCACCGCTCGGCCACCCCGAAGCCGGTGTGGAACCCCGACCTGCCGGTGACCGAGTCCTTCCGCGACCAGTGGCAGGAGGTCCCGGACAACGACGTGTTCGACAACGGGTTCAAGGCGCAGTGGGAGCTGTTCCTGCGCCATGTGGCGCTGGACGAGCCGTACACCTGGGACCTGCTGGCCGGCGCCCGCGGCGTCCAGCTCGCCGAGCTGGGCCTGGCCTCGGCCGCCGAGGGCCGCCGCCTCGACGTACCGGAGCTGAGCCTGTGATCCGCCTGCCCGACGCCTCCGGCGTCCTGCGCGAGTACGCCCCCCGCACCGAGCCCGCGGTGCCCGCCGCCGGAGGTCCGCCGCTGGTCTCCCGCACGGTGTTCTCCGCCGCCCACGTCGTCGCCGACCCGTTCGCGGACGTGACGCCCGACGGCCCGGCCGCCGTGGACTGGGACGCCACGCTCGCCTTCCGCCGCCATCTGTGGTCCCACGGACTCGGGGTCGCCGAGGCCATGGACACCGCCCAGCGCGGCATGGGCCTGGACTGGCCCTCCGCCGCCGAGCTGATCCGCCGCTCCGCCGCGGAGGCCGCCGCCTGCGGGGGCCGCATCGCCTGCGGGGTGGGCACCGACCAGCTCACCGGACCCGCCGCCTCCCTGGACGAGGTCCGCGCCGCGTACGAGGAGCAGCTCGCCGTGGTGGAGGAGGCCGGCGCCCAGGCGATCGTGATGGCCTCCCGCGCGACGGCCGCCCTCGCCCGCGGCCCCGAGGAGTACGTGGAGCTCTACGGGCACCTGCTGCGCCAGGCCTCCGAGCCGGTGATCCTGCACTGGCTCGGCCCGATGTTCGACCCGGCGCTCACCGGCTACTGGGGCAGCCGGGACCTGGACGCCGCCACCGAGACCTTCCTCGCCGTCATCGCCGAGCACCCCGACAAGGTCGACGGGGTGAAGATCTCGCTGCTGGACGCGCGCCGCGAGGTCGAGCTGCGCCGCAGGCTCCCGGACGGGGTGCGCTGCTACACCGGCGACGACTTCAACTACCCCGAGCTGATCGCCGGCGAGGAGTCCGGGGCGGGAGGGCGCTTCAGCCACGCCCTGCTCGGCATCTTCGACCCCCTGGCGCCGCTGGCCGCCGAGGCCGTGCGGGTGCTGGACACCGGCGATCCGGCGGGCTTCCGCAAGCTGCTGGACCCGACCGTCGGGCTCTCCCGGCACCTGTTCGAGGCCCCCACCCGCTACTACAAGACCGGCGTGGTGTTCCTCGCCTGGCTGGCCGGGCACCAGGAGCACTTCGCCATGGTCGGCGGCCTGCAGTCCGCGCGTTCGCTGCCGCACCTGGCACGGGCGTACGAACTGGCCGACTCCCTGGGGCTCTTCCCCGACCCGGCGCTGGCCGAGTCGCGGATGCGGCACCTGCTGGCGGTGTACGGGGTGGCGGCATGACGCTCTCCGCCGGGTCCTCCGGGGCCGCCGGGTCCGACCGCCTCTCCATCAACCAGGAGACCGTCAAGCAGCTCTCCCTGCCCGAACTGGTCAGGGCGTGCGAGGAGTCGGACATCGGCGGCGTCGGGCTGTGGCGCGCGCCCGTCCAGCGGTACGGGGTGGAGGCCACCGCCCGCCTGGTGCGGGACGCGGGCCTGACCGTCACCAGCCTGTGCCGCGGCGGCTTCCTCACCGCCACCGACCCCGCCGCGCGCCGCGAGGCGCTCGACGACAACCGGGCGGCGGTCGACGAGGCGGCCGGGGTCGGCACCGACACCCTGGTCCTGGTCTCCGGCGGCCTGCCGGACGGCGACCGCGACCTGAACGGCGCCCGCGAGCGGATCGCCGACGCGCTGGCCGAGCTGGCCCCCTACGCGGCCGACCGCGGGGTACGACTGGCCATCGAGCCGCTGCACCCGATGTTCGCCTCGGACCGCTGCGTCGTCTCCACCCTCGGGCAGGCCCTCGACCTGGCCGAGCGCTTCCCGGCCGAGCAGGTCGGCGTGGTCGTGGACACGTACCACGTCTGGTGGGACGACCGGGCGCCCGCGCAGATCGACCGGGCGGGCGGGAGCGGCCGGATCGCCGCCTTCCAGCTCGCCGACTGGTGCACCCCGCTGCCGGCGGGCGTGCTGCTGGGGCGCGGGCAGCTCGGGGACGGCTCGGTCGACTTCCGCTACTGGCGGGACCGCGTCGTGGCGGCCGGCTACACCGGCTGGACCGAGGTGGAGATCTTCAACGAGGCCCTGTGGGCCCGCGACGGCCGCGAGGCCCTCGCGGAGACGGCGGAGCGCTTCCGCGCCCACGTCCTGTAGGGGCCGCGAGACGGGCGCGGTCCGCCCATGTCGCGCCGCGGACCGCGCCGGGCCGCCGTCGCCTCCCGCACGAACGGGAGGCGACGGCGGCGTCACCGCGCGCTGCCGCGGTCCTGCTCGGCACCTTCCTCGCCCTTGCCGCCCTCGGCCTGCGAGGGCGTCGCGGCCGGACCGGCCTTCTCCGCCCCGCCGGCCCCCTCCGAGGCGGCCTCGGCCGCGTGCCGTTCGCTCAGCCCGCGCGACTGGTCCACACCTTCCTCGTCGTCCCGGTCGCCCTCGGCCTGGGATGGCGTCCACCCGCTCATGCGCCGTCTCCTCACTCTGTCGCTCCGGTCCGCCGGGGGCCTTCCGGAATCCCGGCGGAAGCCCTTGCCGGGTACCCGGAACCGCGCCGATTCCACCCGGGAACGCCTCGCGGGAAGTCCGGCGAAAAAATCATGTTCCGCCGTGCAACCCTTCCGCCCCGCCGCGGGTCATAGCTGTTGTCGGTCGAACCGGGGAGGAACGACGGGGGAGGGCGAGACCGACGGGGGGACACGAGGGGCCGGGCCGCGCAGGCCGGGCCCCTCGTAACGTCCCGCCCGCTCCCGCCGCCGCGGATCCGGTGTCACGGCCCCGGCGGGGCCGGCAGCTCGTCCCCCGTGGGGAACGCGGCCTGCGCGCCGGGCCGGGTGACCGCCGCGGCCCCGACCCGCACCGCGAGGCGCACGGCCTCCTCCAGCCCGTCGCCGCGGGCCAGCCGCCAGGCCAGGGCGCCGGTGAAGGCGTCGCCCGCGCCCGTGGTGTCCACCGCCTCCACCGCCGGACTCGGCACGCGGACGGTCCCGCCGGGGCCCGACAGCAGCGCTCCGGAGGCCCCCAGGGTCACCACCACGCTGCGCGGGCCGCGCTCCAGCAGCGCCGCCGCCCAGGTCCCGGGGTCCTCCGGCACCGGCTCCCCGGCCAGCAGGAGGCGCGCCTCGTGCTCGTTGACGACCAGCGGGTCGCAGGCGGCCAGCACGTCGCCGGGCAGCGCGGCGGGCGGCGAGGGGTTGAGCACGACCCGGGTGCCGGTCCCGACCGCGGCCCGCACCACCGCCGCGACGGTCTGCGGCGGCACCTCCAGCTGGAGGGAGACCACCGCGGCGCCGGCCAGCACCGCGCGGGCGGCGACCGCGTCGGCGGGGGTGAGGCGGGCGTTGGCGCCGGGCGAGACGACGATGGTGTTGCCGCCGGACGGGTCCACCGCGATCAGGGCGACCCCGGTGGGGGCCCCGCCGACGAGCACGGGCGCGGTGTCCACGCCCGCGCCCCGCAGCGAGTCCAGCAGCATCCGGCCGTACGCGTCGTCGCCGACCCGGGCCAGCAGCGCCGTGCGCGCGCCGAGCCGGGCGGCGGCGACCGCCTGGTTGGCGCCCTTGCCGCCGGGGTGGACCGCGAGGTCGGAGCCGAGCACGGTCTCGCCGGGCGCGGGATGGCGGTCGACGGCGGTCACCAGATCGGCGTTGGCGGATCCGACGACCAGCAGGTCGTGGCCCGATGGAGCCCGCGTACGCGGCGCGCCCTCCCCGTCTCCGCTCCTCGTCACGGCCGCACTCCGTTTCCTCGTGTTTCCTCGCGTTTCCTTGCGTTGCCGGGCTCTCCCGGGTGTTGCCCCGTGTTGCCGCGCATCTCCGGGCGTCCCCACGCGTCCCCGCGTGCTCCTCATGCCCCTCGCCCGCACGGCAAGCGCTTGATACCCGATCGTGACCCCGTTCGGCCACCCCGCGGACGGCGGGGGATGTCCGGTTGTCAGTCTCCGGAGTTACCGTCTGTGACATGTCGTTCCAACCCGCCGTGCTCGAGGGGGTCCTCGAGCGCATCACCTACGCCAACGAGGAAAACGGCTACACGGTTGCCCGCGTCGACACCGGACGCGGCGGCGGCGAGCTGCTCACCGTCGTCGGCTCGCTGCTGGGCGCGCAGGTGGGGGAGTCGCTGCGGATGGAGGGCCGCTGGGGCTCGCACCCGCAGTACGGCCGCCAGTTCACCGTGGAGAACTACACGACGGTGCTGCCGGCCACCGTCCAGGGCATCCGGCGCTACCTGGGCTCCGGCCTGATCAAGGGCATCGGCCCGAAGATCGCCGAGCGGATCGTGGAGCACTTCGGCCTGGAGACGCTGGAGGTCATCGAGACGGCTCCGGAGCGGCTGATCGAGGTGCCCGGGCTCGGCCCGAAGCGGACGAAGCTGATCGGCGCGGCGTGGGAGGAGCAGAAGGCGATCAAGGAGGTGATGGTCTTCCTCCAGGGGGTGGGGGTGTCCACCTCGATCGCGGTGCGCATCTACAAGAAGTACGGCGACGCCTCGATCTCGGTGGTGCGGAACCAGCCCTACCGGCTGGCCGCCGACGTGTGGGGCATCGGCTTCCTCACCGCCGACCGCATCGCCCAGGCCGTCGGCATCCCGCACGACAGCCCCGACCGGGTGAAGGCCGGGATCCAGTACGCGCTGTCGCAGTCGGCCGACCAGGGGCACTGCTACCTGCCGGAGGAGCGGCTGATCGCCGACACCGTGAAGCTGCTCCAGGTGGACACCGGCCTGGTCATCGACTGCCTGGGCGAGCTGGCGGGCGAGGAGGAGGGGGTGGTGCGCGAACAGGTCCCCCATCCGGAGGACCCGGCCGAGAAGGTCTCGGCGGTCTACCTGGTGCCCTTCCACCGGGCCGAGCTGTCCCTGTCGGCCCAGCTGCTACGCCTGCTGCGCACCGGGGAGGACCGCCTCCCGGCCTTCCGGGACGTGGACTGGGACGCGGCCCTGTCCTGGCTGGCCGGGCGCACCGGCGCCGAGCTGGCCCCCGAGCAGCGGGACGCGGTGAGGCTGGCGCTGACGGAGAAGGTGGCGGTGCTCACCGGCGGGCCGGGCTGCGGCAAGTCCTTCACCGTGCGGTCGGTGGTCGAGCTGGCCCGGGCCAAGCGGGCGAAGGTGGTGCTGGCCGCGCCCACCGGCCGGGCGGCCAAGCGGCTGTCGGAGCTGACCGGCGCCGAGGCCTCCACCGTCCACCGGCTGCTGGAGCTCAAGCCCGGCGGGGACGCCGCGTACGACCGGGAGCGGCCGCTGGACGCCGACCTGGTGGTGGTCGACGAGGCGTCCATGCTGGACCTGCTGCTGGCCAACAAGCTGATCAAGGCCGTGGCGCCCGGCGCCCACCTGCTGCTGGTGGGGGACGTGGACCAGCTTCCGTCGGTGGGCGCGGGCGAGGTGCTGCGCGACCTGCTCGCCGAGGGCAGCCCGGTCCCGGCGGTGCGGCTGACGCGGATCTTCCGCCAGGCCCAGCAGTCCGGCGTGGTCACCAACGCCCACCGCATCAACTCCGGGGTCCCGCCGATCACCCAGGGCCTGTCGGACTTCTTCCTCTTCGTCGAGGACGACACCGAGGAGGCCGGCCGGCTCACCGTCGACGTGGCGGCCCGGCGCATCCCCGCGAAGTTCGGCCTCGACCCGCGCCGCGACGTGCAGGTGCTGGCGCCGATGCACCGCGGGCCGGCCGGCGCGGGCACGCTGAACGGGCTGCTCCAGCAGGCCATCACCCCCGCCCGGCCCGACCTTCCGGAAAAGCGCTTCGGCGGGCGGGTTTTCCGGGTGGGCGACAAGGTCACTCAGATCCGCAACAACTACGAGAAGGGGGCCAACGGGGTCTTCAACGGCACGGTGGGCGTGGTCACCGCCCTGGACCCGGACGACCAGCGGCTGACCGTGCGCACCGACGAGGACGAGGAGGTCGGCTACGACTTCGACGAACTGGACGAGCTCGCGCACGCCTACGCGGTGACCATCCACCGCTCCCAGGGCAGTGAGTATCCGGCGGTGGTCGTCCCGGTCACCACCGGGGCCTGGATGATGCTCCAGCGCAACCTGCTCTACACGGCCGTGACGAGGGCGAAGCGCCTCGTGGTGCTGGTGGGCTCGCGCAGGGCCCTGGGCCAGGCCGTACGGACGGTCTCCGCGGGGCGCCGCTGCACCGCCCTGGACCACCGATTGCGCGGCACGCCACACCCCGCGTAACTTTCCGGAGGCACTCCGTGCCACCTGATGGCCCACTGGGCGACCCCGAGTGCACCGCACCGCACCGGATGGGAGACAGTGGGAGGAGGACAGGGCACTCGAAGATGAGGCACTACGTCGGTGAGGGATGACGTGAGCGAACACCGTGAAAGCGACGGCGCAGTAGTACTGCGGTACGGGGACGGCGAGTACAGCTTCCCGCTGGTCGACAGCACTGTCGGTGACAGTGGGTTCGACATCTCCAAGCTGCGGGCCCAGACCGGTCTGGTGACCCTGGACTCCGGTTACGGCAACACCGCCGCGTACAAGTCGGCGATCACCTTTCTCGACGGCGAGAAGGGCGTCCTCCGCTACCGCGGGTACCCGATCGAGCAGCTCGCCGAGCACGGCACGTTCCTCGAGACGGCGTACCTCCTGATCAACGGGGAGCTGCCCACCGTCGACCAGCTGGCCGACTTCCGGAACGAGATCACCCAGCACACCCTGCTCCACGAGGACGTCAAACGGTTCTACGACGGCTTCCCGCGGGACGCCCATCCGATGGCGATGCTGTCCTCCGTGGTCAGCGCGCTGTCCACCTTCTACCAGGACAGCCACAACCCCTTCGACGAGCAGCAGCGGCACCTCTCCACCATCCGCCTGCTCGCCAAGCTGCCCACCATCGCGGCGTACGCCTACAAGAAGTCGGTCGGCCACCCGGTGGTCTACCCGCGCAACGACCTGGGCTACGTCGAGAACTTCCTGCGCATGACCTTCTCGGTCCCGGCCGAGGAGTACGAGCTCAACCCGGTCGTGTCCAACGCCCTGGACAAGCTGCTCATCCTGCACGCGGACCACGAGCAGAACTGCTCGACCTCCACCGTGCGCCTGGTCGGCTCCTCCCAGGCGAACATGTTCGCCTCCATCTCCGCCGGCATCAGCGCCCTGTGGGGCCCCCTGCACGGCGGCGCCAACCAGTCGGTGCTGGAGATGCTGGAGCGCATCCGGGCCGAGGGCGGCGACGTCGACACCTTCATCCGCCGGGTGAAGAACAAGGAGGACGGCGTCCGCCTGATGGGCTTCGGCCACCGCGTCTACAAGAGCTTCGACCCCCGGGCGAAGATCATCAAGGCGGCGGCGCACGACGTCCTCTCGGCGCTCGGCAAGTCCGACGAGCTGCTGGACATCGCGCTGAAGCTGGAGGAGCACGCGCTGGCCGACGACTACTTCGTCGAGCGCAACCTCTACCCGAACGTCGACTTCTACACCGGTCTGATCTACCGGGCCATGGGCTTCCCGACCACCATGTTCACCGTGCTGTTCGCGCTCGGCCGCCTTCCCGGCTGGATCGCCCAGTGGCACGAGATGATCAAGGAGCCGGGCTCCCGCATCGGGCGTCCGCGCCAGATCTACACCGGCGTCGTCGAGCGCGACTACGTCCCGGTGGAGCAGCGCTGAGCGCCTAGCCGCCGTCGGCGCGCCCCACGCCGCGCGCCCCGCGCCGCTCGTCCGGTTCCGCGCAGGCCCCGCTCCGCACCTCCTGGATGCGGAGCGGGGCCTTCCGTATGCGCCCGGGGTGGAGGAGCGGTGGAGGGGGCGTGGAGGGAGAGTGACGCAGCTCACACGAATCGAGGGGTAACCATCCGGCTGTCTCGTGTGTCTTATGAGGTGGCGTCGGTACTCCGGCGGAGCCGCCGCCGCCCGCCGTGTTCGTCTGTGGGGGACGGGGACGGCGGTCCGCAGGCGATGTGCCCCGGGGGAGCTTGAGCGGCCCTCCCGCCCGCACACCGCCCGGCAGGCACCCGGCCAGGATCCCGTGGGGGGAGTCCATGACCGGGAAAGGGAAGCGCCCCGTCGACGGGCCCGTGGGGGGACTCGTCGTCCGGGGCGCTTCTGCCGTGCGGGCCCGCGTCACCGCCGTTCCCCCGGATTCCCGCCCGCCTCCCGCGCGCCCCGGAGCGTGCCGGAGGAGCCCTCCGGGCGTACGAGGCGGGGGCCGGTCCGCCACGAGCCGCGCGGCGGCGGGCCGGTGCGCGACGGCCGGGGCGGCGGTCCCGGCGGACGGCACGCCGGCGCCGCGCGCCGAACCTCCGCGTCCGTGGCCCGCGGGGCGGCCGGGGCGGCGGGGAGGGGCTACCGCCCGGTCCGGACTCCCCCGCCCCCGCCGGACTCACTTCCGGAGCCGCCGGCCCCTTCGCACACCGTGACCGTCATGAGCGGCCGGAGGTCCTCCCCCCGCTGCTCGCCGACCGCCCTGCCGTCGGCCCGCACCCAGGCGTGCGGCGAGAAGGGCGGGGCGCCGCGCACGCCCACGCACCAGTCGGGCCACAGGCCCGACATCCGGCAGACCAGGGCGATCGCGATGGAGCGGGGCAGGCAGCCGTACCAGCCGGCGCACCTGCGGCTGCCGGCGACCACCGCCTCGTACACCCGGAGCGTCTCGTCGTACCCGGCGGGGCGGGCGCCGCGGCTGACGCGGGTCAGCACCCGGCGCAGCCGTCCCGGGCGCAGCCGGCTCAGGACGAGGGCCGCGGCGACGGCGGAGCGCAGCCGGAGCCCGCCGGGGCCGGAACCCCGGCGGGGCATGGTCATCTCGGTGGTCACGGCGTGACGATCTCCGCCTCGACGAGACGGCGGGTCAGCTCCTCGACGTCCGCCTCGGCCTCGGCGCGCTCGACGTCGAACTCCTCCAGCAGCCGTTCGACGGCGGCCCGCCGGCCCCGCCCCTCGGCCAGCGCGTTCACCACGACGGCGCCGCACTCGTTCAACTGCCAGTAGGTGCCGCTGCGTTCGTCGAGCAGTACGGCGCCGTACTCGGTGGCGGTGATGGCCACACCCCGTCTGAGCTTCATGAGACCGCCTCGTTCCTCTCGGACTTCCCGGAACCGCGCTGGTTCCCCCCGGTCGGCCGGTCGGCCGGCCAGGCGTCCTCGGCCGTCCGCAGCCAGGTCTCGCAGGACACCGTCGAGTCGATCGGGTGCCGCTGGAGGACGGGCGAGAACGGATCGTCGGCCAGCCGCTCGAGCCGCCCGGCGTCGACGAGCCCGCGCCGGGCGAGGAGGGAACCGCTCCACAGCGCGCGCAGGTCGGCGGAGTGCTCGCGCAGCCCCTGGACGTCGTCGGCGGCCATGTGGTCCTTGGTGGTCCGGGCCAGCAGGCGGGCGGGCACCACCTCGCGCATGGCCTCCACCAGCAGCGGCTTGTACCGCCAGGGGACCACCCGGTCCTCGACGCGGACGGAGAGGACCGCCTCGACCACCCGGTCGTCGTAGAACGGCGCGGCCACGGGGAGGCCGACGGTGACCCCCACGTCCTCCAGGGACTGGAAGACGCGGGCGCCCAGCCGCACCGTGTCGATGTCCATGTGCCGCCCGGGGCGGGGGCTCAGCGGCTCGGCGTGCTCGGCCGCCGAGCGGAACTCCCCGAGGATCAGCGCCCGGGCGTCCTCGGTGAACCAGGGCCGCATCGTCTGCCGCATCCCCCAGGAGAGCAGCGGGACGCGGCCGTCGGACGGGGGCTCGGGCGTCACGGCGCCGGCCAGCCAGCCGGCGAACGAGGGACGCGCGAGCAGGCCGCGCAGGGTCGGCCACAGCGGCCAGCCGAGCTGGTGCCGCAGCGCGCCGATCCGGCTCCACGCCTTCAGCGGGCTGCCCGGAAGCAGGTCCTGGCACGCCGCCGGCAGGCCGTTGAAGAGCTCGTCGCCGCCGTAGCCGGTGAGGTGGTACCGCGAGCCCGCGGCGGCCGCGCGGGCGATCAGCAGCTCCGCCCGGGCCCGGGCGGGGGCCACGGGGAAGGGCTCGTCGAGCAGTTCGCGGGCGTTCCCCCGCAGGTCCGCGTAGAACAGCGGGACGTCGCCGGCCGGGACGACCCGGTGCTCGACCGTCCGCGCGGCGCCCCGCCGGGCGTCCTCCGCCCCCCGGCGGGCCCACATCTCGTCCTCCGCGTGGGCGTCCCGCGCGGCGGCGGTCAGCAGCACCGTCTCCCGGTCGCCCGCCTGCCGGGCGAGGAAGGCGACGGAGGTGGAGTCCAGTCCGCCGGAGAGCTCGCAGCTGATCCGGGTGTGCCCCGCGAGATGGGCGCGGACGGAGTCCGCGAGGGCGGCGGCGAGGAGGGGAGCGCCCCGGTCCGCGCCGAGCTCCGGCTCGGGCGGGTGCCACCAGCGCCACACGGTGTGCCCGGGGCCGCCGGCGCGGAGGCTGAGCGCGTACGCCGGGTCGACCTCCTCCAGGCCGCCCCACACCGGGCGGTGCCGCAGCGGGTGCGGGACGGTGTCCAGCAGGCGCAGGGCGAGCGCGCCGTCGTCGATCCCCGCCCCGGTGAGGTGGGCCAGGACCGCCGGCCGGTCGGAGACGAGGCGCCCGCCGGCGTACCGGGCGTGGTAGACGCGCCGGTGCCCGGACGCCGTGCCCCGGACGCAGACCTCCCCGTCCAGCCGGGAGACGACGTGGTGGATCCCGGGCAGCCGCGCCAGCCGCCGGTGGAGGTCGGCGGTGTCGCGGGCCGGGTCCAGGATCCCGGAGAGCACGGTGCCGGGGACGCCGGCCGGGCCGATCAGCACGAGGGAGTCGCCGCCGCGCGTGGCCCGGCTGACCTGCCGGAAGGGCAGGCGGTGGACGATCCAGGGACGTCCGGAGGGGTGGAGGACGGCCCGCAGGTCCTCCGCCTCCGAGCGAAGACGCCCGGCCACGGCCTGGCCTTCGGCCGTGTCCGGGAGGACCGCGAAGAAGTCACGCAGGTGACCGGGCACCTTCGGTCCCCGCCGTTCAGATGATCCGGCGGGCGAAGTACTCCTTGTACGAGCCGACGAAGTAGCCCGCGGTCTTCTTGCGGAAGCTGCCCTGGTTGAAGAGGGCGGGCTTCACATAGGTCTTCTTCTGCTTCTTCATGTCGTGCGCACTCTCCTCTGCCGACAGAACAGCCGTGTACTGCTGCGAACGTTCGCGGTGGAACGGCTGTTGCTGGAGTGACGGACGGGATCACATTCACAGCCAGCCAGAGGCCCTGCAACGCACTTTTGCGCCATCTTCTTTCACGTCACGAACACATATATTTGCCAAAGAAACTATTTCGCGCTCATGCGATCATCCGGTTGTCCCATTCGATCACCGGGCTCTCCGGCGGGTGGCGGGACAACCGGACGGCGGTCAGCGGAAGGTGCGCAGGCGGAGGCTGTTGGTGACGACGAAGACGGAGGAGAAGGCCATCGCCGCGCCGGCGATCATCGGGTTGAGGAGTCCGGCGGCGGCCAGGGGGAGGGCGGCGACGTTGTAGCCGAAGGCCCAGAAGAGGTTGGACTTGATGGTGCCCAGGGTGCGGCGTGCGAGGCGGATGGCGTCCGCGGCGGTTCGCAGGTCGCCCCGGACCAGGGTGAGGTCGGCGGCCTCGATGGCCGCGTCCGTGCCCGTGCCCATGGCGAGGCCGAGGTCGGCCTGGGCGAGGGCGGCGGCGTCGTTGACGCCGTCGCCGATCATGGCGACGCTGCGGCCCTCGGTCTGGAGGCGTTTGACGGCGTTCACCTTGTCCTCGGGCATGACCTCGGCGATGACCTGGTCGCCGGGGAGGTTCAGGCCGATCTCGTGGGCCACCGCCTGGGCCACCGCTTGGTTGTCGCCGGTCAGCAGTACCGGGGTGAGTCCCAGGGCGCGCAGGTCGCGGACGGCCTCGGCGCTGGTCTCCTTCACCGCGTCGGCCACCGTCAGCAGCCCCCGCACCTCGCCGTCCCAGGCGACGGCGACCGCCGTACGGCCCTCCGCCTCCGCGGCGGCCCGGGCCCCGGCCAGCCCCGCGGGGAGTTCGAGGGACTCCTCCGCGAGCAGCCTCTCCCGGCCGGCCAGCACCTTGCGGCCCTCCACGACACCCCGCACGCCGAGTCCGGCGACGCCCGCGAAGTCCTCCACGGCGGGCAGGGCGCCGACCTTCTCGGCGGCGCCCGCCGCGATCGCCCGGGCGACGGGGTGCTCGGAGGCGTGCTCCAGGGCGCCGGCCAGGCGCAGCAGCTCGGCCTCGTCCACGCCCTCGGCGGCGACGACCTCCCGCAGCTCCATCCGGCCGGTGGTGACGGTGCCGGTCTTGTCCAGGACGACGGTGTCCACGCGCCGGGTGGACTCCAGCACCTCCGGCCCCTTGATGAGGATGCCGAGCTGGGCGCCGCGTCCGGTGCCGACCATCAGCGCGGTGGGGGTGGCCAGGCCCAGGGCGCAGGGGCAGGCGATGATCAGTACGGCCACGGCGGCGGTGAAGGCGGCGGCCGTCCCCTCGCCGCTGCCGAGCCAGAAGCCGAGCGTGCCCAGCGAGATCAGCAGCACCACCGGCACGAAGACGGCCGAGACCCGGTCGGCGAGCCGCTGCACCTCGGCCTTGCCGCTCTGCGCGTCCTCGACCAGCCTGGCCATCCGGGCGAGCTGGGTGTCGGAGCCGACGCGGGTGGCCTCGACGACCAGCCGTCCGGAGGTGTTGACGGTCGCGCCGGTCACCGCGTCGCCCACCGAGACGTCCACCGGCACCGACTCGCCGGTCAGCATCGAGGCGTCCACGGCCGAGGAGCCCTCCACGACGGTGCCGTCGGTGGCGATCTTCTCGCCGGGGCGGACCACGAAGCGCGTCCCGGCCTTCAGCTCGGAGACGGGGAGCGGCTCCTCGCGGCCTCCCTCGCGCAGGACGGTGACCTCCTTGGCGCCCAGTTCCAGCAGGGCGCGCAGCGCCGCGCCGGCACTCCGCTTGGAACGGGCCTCGAGGTAGCGGCCGAGCAGGATGAACGTGGTCACCCCGGCCGCGACCTCCAGGTAGAGGGCGGAGGCGGCGTCGGCGCGGGAGACGGTCAGCTCGAAGCCGTGCCGCATGCCCGGCATTCCGGCGTCGCCCAGGAACAGCGCCCACAGCGACCAGCCGAAGGCGGCGGCCGTGCCCAGCGACACCAGGGTGTCCATGGTGGCCGCGCCGTGCCGGGCGTTGGTCCATGCCGCGCGGTGGAAGGGCAGCGCGCCCCAGACCACGACGGGCGCCGCGAGGGTCAGGGAGAGCCACTGCCAGTTGTCGAACTGGAGCGCCGGGACCATCGACAGCAGCACGACCGGCACCGACAGCGCCAGGGAGACGAGGAGGCGCTGCCTCAGCGACGCCGGGTCGCGGTCGCCCCCGGTCTCCCCGGTCCCGGCCGTGCCCGCGCCCGTACCGCCCTCCGGCCGCGCGGGGGCGGGCGGCGGGGGGAGCTGGGCGGTGTAGCCGGTCTTCTCGACCGTGGCGATCAGGTCGTCGACGGTCACGCCCTCGCCGAAGGCGACCCTGGCCTTCTCGGTGGCGTAGTTGACGGTGGCGCTCACCCCGTCCATGCGGTTGAGCTTCTTCTCGACACGGGCGGCGCAGGAGGCGCAGGTCATGCCGCCGATGGCGAGTTCGACCTCGGCGGCGGGCGCCTGCGCCCCGGTGGGCGTCGTCGTACTGGACATGCTGTCTCCCGGACGGGGGCCGGACCGTACCGGCGGCGCGGGCGCGCGGCGGTACGGTCCGGCGGGGGTGGGGTGACGGCGGGCGGTCAGGCCCGGCCGACGAGCTCGTAGCCCGCCTCGTCGACGGCGGCGCGTACGGCCTCGTCGTCCGGCTCGCGGGTGGAGGTGACGGTCACCAGGCCGGTCGGGGCGGCGGCCTTCACCTCGGTGACGCCGTCGATCGCGGAGATCTCCTCGCTGACCGCGCCCTCGCAGTGGCCGCAGGTCATGCCGGTGACCTTGTAGGTGGTGGTGACGGTGCTCATGGCTTCTACTCCCTCGGATGAGTCCGCGGAAACGCCCGGATGGTGGGGGTGCGCGTTCCGGCGATGACAACAGTATACCCCTAGGGGGTATTAACCAAATGGCTCGGCCCGTGGCGGTGCTCACGTCCGGCGGCGCCGGTTGCCGGGGCGGCGCATCACCCACTCCCGGATGGTGTCGGCGAGCCAGTACGGCCGGCCGCCCTCCACCAGATGGGGCGACGGGAGCAGGCCGTGTTTGCGGTACGAGCGCACGGTCTCGGGCTTGACCCGGATGTGCGCGGCGATCTCCCGATAGGACCAGAGCCGGTGATCGGTCATGGGACGGGCACCTCCGCGGGGGGTTGCTGGCGGTGTCGTGACCAGCCTGTGCGCGGAACGGCACGTTCGGTGACGGGGCGGGGGAATCCGTCGGCCCGTTGTGACGGCCGGATCGCACGGCTGTGACAGATGTGACGCGGGTGCTACGGAACCGGGCGGACGGAGCACCGCGGGAGGAGGGGCGGGACGCCGGGGGAGGGGGAAGACCCGGTGAGGAACGACACCGGATCCGCCGCTCCCCGAAGGGAACTCCCATGACCGAGCCGTTCGACGTCATCACGATGGGCCGGATCGGGGTGGACCTCTACCCCCTGCGGACCGGTGTCCCGCTCGCCGAGGTCGAGACCTTCGGCAGGTTCCTCGGCGGCTCCGCCACCAACGTCGCCGTCGCCGCCGCCCGGCTGGGCCGCGGGTCCGCCGTGATCACCCGCACCGGACGGGATCCCTTCGGGGACTACTGCCGCCGGGCCCTGCGCGAGTTCGGCGTCGACGACCGCTGGGTGACCCCCGTCGAGGCGTACCCTACGCCCGTCACCTTCTGCGAGATCTTCCCGCCCGACCACTTCCCGCTGTACTTCTACCGCCGGCCCAAGGCGCCCGATCTGGAGATCCGCCCCGACGAACTGGACCTGGACGCCGTGTCGGCCGCCCGGATCCTCTGGGTGACCGGCACCGGGCTGTGCCAGGAGCCCAGCCGCTCGGCCACGCTCGCCGCCCTGCGGGCCCGCGCCGCGAGCCCGGCCGCGGGCCGGGTGGCCACCGTCCTCGACCTCGACTGGCGCCCGGTGTTCTGGGAGGACGGGCCCGGGGCGGCCCGCGTCCACTACGCCGAGGCCCTGCGCCACGCCACCGTGGCCGTCGGCAACCTCGACGAGTGCGAGGTCGCCACGGGGGTGCGCGAACCGCGCGCCTGCGCGCGGGCGCTGCTGGACGCCGGCGTCGAACTGGCCGTCGTCAAGCGGGGGCCGGAGGGCGTCCTCGCCGTCCACCGCGACGGCACCGCCGTCGAGGTGCCCCCGCACCCGGTGGAGGTGGTCAACGGACTCGGGGCGGGGGACGCGTTCGGCGGCTCGCTGTGCCACGGGCTGCTCGCGGGCCGGGACCTCGCGCATACCGTGCGCCGCGCCAACGCCGCCGGAGCGCTCGTGGCCTCCCGGCTCGCCTGCTCCCCGGCGATGCCCACCGAGGCGGAGATCGAGGACCTCCTGCGCGCGCCGAGGCGCGCGCCGGGGTGGGACCCGTCGGCCGGCGGGACCGCGGACACTGCCGCGGGACCGCTGTGAGATCACCGTGAGACCGCCCCGGGACAGGGGGAGGAAGAGAGCATGGACACGCACACCACACACGGCGGCGGCACCGGCGGCGGGCGGACGGGGAACGGCTGCCACCTCCCGGCCGGCAGCGCCGCCTCGGGCCCGTACGACCTGGACATCGGCCCCGAGCGGGCCGGCTGGGACCACTCCTCGCTGCGGGTGCTCCGCCTGGAACCCGGCGGGACCCACGAGTTCGCCGCGGGCGCCGGCGAGTGGATCGTGCTGCCGCTGGCCGGCGGCTGCGCGGTGGAGGTCGAGGACGCCGGCGGCGGCACCCACGCCTTCGCACTGCACGGCCGGACGGGCGTGTTCGACGGCCTCACCGACTTCGCGTACGCGCCGCGCGACGCCCGGGTGCGGATCACCAGCGCCGCCGGCGGGCGCTTCGCCCTCGCCGGCGCCCGCTGCGAGCGCCGGCTGCCGGCCCGCTACGGACCCGCCTCCGGCGTCCCCGTCGAACTGCGCGGCAGCGGCGCCTGCTCGCGGCAGGTCAACAACTTCGCCGCCGCCGGCGTCTTCGAGGCCGACCGGCTGATCGCCGTCGAGGTGCTCACCCCGGGCGGCAACTGGTCCTCCCACCCGCCGCACAAGCACGACGAGCACCGCCCCGGCGAGGAGTCGGAGCTGGAGGAGATCTACTACTACGAGATCGCCCCGGCCGCCGGGGACCCCGCCGTCCCCGGCCTGGGCTACCAGCGGGTGACGCCCTCCGGCCGCGGGCGCGGCACCGACGTGCTCGCCGAGGTCCGCGACGGCGACGCCGTGCTGGTCCCCGACGGCTGGCACGGGCCGTCCGTCGCCGCCCCCGGCCACGACATGTACTACCTCAACGTGATGGCCGGCCCCGGCGAGGAGCGGGCCTGGCTCGTCCGCGACCATCCCGACCACGCCTGGATCCGCCGCGACTGGGAAGGGCGGCCGGTGGACCCCCGGCTCCCGCTCTACACCGCCCCGGCGGCGCCGGCCGCTCCCGCGGCGCGGGAAGAGGAGGACGGCCGATGACCTCCACCGTCCGGCTGACGGTCGCCCAGGCGCTGGTGCGCTTCCTCGCCGCCCAGCACACCGAGCGCGACGGCCGCCGCCGCAGGCTGGTCGCCGCCTGCTGGGGGATCTTCGGCCACGGCAACGTCGCGGGGATCGGGCAGGCGCTGCTGGAGCACGCCGGGGAGATGCCCTACCTCCAGGGCCGCAACGAGCAGGCGATGGTGCACGCCGCCGTCGGCTACGCCCGCCAGTGCGACCGGCTCGCCGTCCACGCCGTCACCACCTCCATCGGCCCCGGCGCCACCAACCTGGTCACCGGCGCCGCCCTGGCCACGGTCAACCGGCTGCCCGTCCTGCTGCTGCCCGGCGACGTCTTCGCCACCCGTCCCGCCGACCCCGTGCTCCAGCAGCTCGAAGTGCCGTACGCGGGCGACGTCTCGGTCAACGACGCGCTGCGGCCCGTCTCCCGCTACTTCGACCGGATCACCCGCCCCGAGGCGCTCATCCCCGCCGCCCTCCAGGCGATGCGGACCCTCACCGACCCCGCGGACACCGGCGCCGTCACCCTCGCCCTGCCGCAGGACGTGCAGGCCGAGGCGTACGACTGGCCCGCGGAGTTCCTCGCCGGGCGCGTGTGGCACGTGCGCCGCCCCGCGCCGGACCCCACCGCGCTCGCCGAGGCCGCCCGCGCCGTCCGTGCCGCCCGGCGCCCGCTGATCGTCGCCGGCGGCGGCGTCCACCACAGCGGGGCCGAGGAGGCGCTGCGCGAACTGGTGGACGCCACCGGCATCCCCGTGGCCTCCACCCAGGCGGGCAAGGGCTCGCTCCGGCACGACCACCCCTGCGACCTCGGGGGCATCGGCCACACCGGCACCGCCGCCGCCGACGACACCGCGCGCACCGCCGACCTCGTCATCGGCGTCGGCACCCGCTACACCGACTTCACCACCGCATCCGGCACCCTCTTCGCCGAGCCCTCGGTGCGCTTCGTCAACCTCAACGTCGCGCCCTCCGACTCCCACCGGATGGGCGCCCTCCCCCTCGTCGCCGACGCCCGCGCCGGACTCGAGGCCCTGGCCGCCGCGGTGCGCGGCCACCGTGTCGACGCGGACCACGAGGCCGCGTACCGCGCCCGCAAGGAGGCCTGGGAGCGGACCGTCGACGCCGCGTACGCCGCGCCGGACGAGGGCGCGCGGCCCACCCAGACCCAGGTGCTCGGCGCGCTGGACGCGGTGGTCGGCGACGAGGACGTGGTGATCAACGCCGCCGGCTCCCTCCCCGGCGACCTGCACCGGCTGTGGCGGACCCGTTCCCGGCGCCAGTACCACCTGGAGTACGGCTACTCCTGCATGGGCTACGAGATCCCGGCCGCCATCGGCGTGAAGCTCGCCGACCCCGGCCGCCCGGTGTGGGCGCTGGTCGGCGACGGCACCTACCTGATGATGCCGACCGAGATCGTCACCGCCGTCCAGGAGGGCGTCGGGATCAAGCTGGTGCTGGTCCAGAACCACGGCTACGCCTCCATCGGCGGTCTGTCCGAGGAGACCGGCGCCGAACGCTTCGGCACCGCCTACCGCCACCGGGCGGCCGACGGGACCTACACCGGCGACCCGCTCCCGGTGGACCTCGCCGCCAACGCCGCCTCCCTCGGCATGGACGTCGTCCGCGCGGACACCGTCGCCGCCCTGCGCACCGCCCTGGCCGCCGCCCGCGCCTGCGACCGGCCCGTCTGCGTGTACGTCGAGACCGACACGGCGCCCGGCGGGGCGGGGACCGCACCCGCCGCGCAGGCGTGGTGGGACGTGCCCGTCGCCGAGACCGCCACCCGGCCCGCCGCGATCGAGGCCCGCGCCCGGTACGAGCGCCGCGCGGCCGGCCGCCGCCGCCACCTGTGACCCGGGGGACGGCCCCGCCGGGAAACCCGGTGGGGCCGTCCCCCGGAACGGGGACGGGGTGCGCCGGACGATCACCGACGGGGAGGGGCGGCGGCATGGCCTGCACGGAGTGCGAGGACGGACCGGAGGGGAGAGCCGGGTACGGGGCGGGCGGACGGGAGCGCTGCCCGGCGTGCGGCGACGCGTCCCCGGCGCCCCCGGAGTCCCCGGCGCACCCGCTCGCCGACGGAAAGTCCCACCGGACCGCGGCGGCCGTCGCCATGGCGCTGCTCGGGGTGTGCGCCGCGGCGGACCTGTTCTCCCTCTACGCCGGCTCGCGCCTGGTCGAGCTCATCGACGCCGACGCGTTCTCGTGGACCGGCGAACCGGAACGGGCGGAGTGGCTGTACCGCATGAGCGGTGTGGTCCGGGTCGCCGCGATGGTGGCGGCCGCCGTCGCGTTCGTGGTGTGGTTCCGCCGCTCCCGGACCAACGCCGGGTCCTTCGGCGCCGGGAGCCGGCGGATGGACCCCGGCTGGGCGATCGGCGGCCGGCTGGTACCGGTGGTCGACCTCTGGTTCCCCAAGAGGATCGCCAACGACATCCGGGACGCCGGCCCGCCGCCGGGCGCGGAACGGGCGGCCGGGGTCGAGGGGCCCCGGGGCCCGCTCAACGGCTGGTGGGCCCTGTGGATCCTCACGACGGTCCTCGGGCGGGTGGCGTCCACCGCGCACCGGGACGCCGAGACGCTCACGGAGATCCAGGACGCGGTCACCTTCCACCTCGTCGCCGACGGCGTGAACATCGCCGCCGCCGTGCTGGCCGTCCTGGTCGTCCGCGGGATCACCGCCGTGCAGCACGCCCTCCGGGAGCACCGCGCGGCCCTCGCCGCGGCACCGCTCTGACACGCCCGCCCCGCCTCCGTGCCCGGGCCGTGGCCGGGCACGGGGGTAGGGTGCCCGCCTGTCCGGAACCGGCGGACGGCCGGTGACCAGCGCCTGCGATCTGGGGAGCGTTCACGTGGTACTCGTCATGGTGTTCGGGGTCGCACTGCTCATAGCGGTGCTGCTGTCCGGGCTGGCCGCCCGATCCGTCCTCTCCACCTCACTGCTGTTCCTGGTGGGCGGCGCACTGGTCAGCGACGGCTTCCTGGGGCTGATCCACATCACCCCGGACAGCGACATCGTGGCGGTCACCGCCGACCTGGCCCTCTTCGCCGTGCTGTTCACCGACGGCATGCACGTCTCCTTCCCCGCGCTGCGCCGGGCCTGGCGCAACCCGGTCCGCGCGCTCGGGCTGGGCATGCCGCTGGCCTTCCTCGGCGTCGCGCTGCTGACGCACTTCCTGGTCGGCCTGGACTGGACGACGTCCTTCCTGGTCGGCGCGGTGCTGGCGCCCACCGACCCGGTGTTCGCGTCGGCCATCGTGGGCCGCAAGGAGGTGCCCGCGAAGCTGCGGCAGCTGCTCAACATCGAGAGCGGCGTCAACGACGGCCTCGCGCTGCCCTTCGTCCTGGTCCTCATCGCCGCCGCCGCGCCGTCCGGGCACGCCGAGGACGCCGACTTCGGCACGATCGCCACCGAGCTGGTCCTCGGACTGATCTTCGGCATCGTCCTCCCGCTGCTGGTGAACTGGCTCGTCCGCTTCCGTCTGCTGGGCGCCGAGCCCCGGCTCCAGCCGCTGCTGCCGCTGGCCGTCGGCGTGACCCTGTACGCCGCCTGCCACCTCACCCACGCCAACCCCTACCTCGCCGCGTTCTCGGCGGGCGCGGTGATCGTCGCCGTCGCCCCGGAGGCCAAGGAGGCGTTCGAGCCGCTGGGGGAGTCCCTGGCGGAGCTGGCGAAGTTCGCCGCGCTGCTGGTCTTCGGCGCGCTGCTCACGCCGCAGCTCTTCGGCGACCTGTCCGCCGGCGGCTACGCGGTGGCGGTCCTGGCCATCGTGCTGATCCGCCCGGCCTCGCTGCTGCTGTCCCTGGTGGGCACCGACTTCGACCGCAAGGAGAAGCTCACCGCGGCCTGGTTCGGCCCCAAGGGCTTCGCCTCGGTGGTCTACGGGCTGCTGGTGCTCCAGTCCGGCATCCCGCGCGCCGAGGAGGCGTTCACGCTGATCGCCGTCACCATCGCCTTCTCGATCGTCGCCCACAGCAGCACGGACGTGCCCATCGCGCGGGTCTTCGACGTCGAGGAGCTGGCGGGCATCCCGGACGACGGAAAGGGGCCGCGCCCGCCGGTGGGCGGGCGCGGACGGGACGGCGGACGGGACGGCGGAGGAGACGGGGGCAGCGGTACGGGGTCCGGCCGGGACGCCGTCAGCCCTCGCGGTTGATCCGCCCGGCGGCCTCGCCGCCGCTCGTGCCCCGCGGCCGCTCGTAGACGTCCGGGATGCCGTCGTGGTCCTCGTCCCGGTTCTCCTCCTCCCACAGCCGCTTGTACCGGCCGTCGCGGACCTTGAGGAAGATCGCGGCGGCCAGCGCGGCGGCCAGCGAGCCGATCAGGACCGCCGCCTTGACCTGCTCGGCGACCTCGGCGTCGGCGAAGGCCAGCTCGCCCACCAGCAGCGAGACGGTGAAGCCGATGCCGGAGAGCAGCGCGACGCCCACCACGTCCGCCCACTCCAGGTCCTCGCTGAGCTGGGCCCGGGTGAAGCGGGCGGCCAGGTACGTACCGCCGAAGACCCCCAGGAGCTTGCCCGCGAACAGGCCGAGCATCACGCCCAGCGCCTCCGGCTGGCGGAAGGTGTCGCCCAGCGCGTCGCCGGAGACGCTGACGCCCGCCGCGAAGAGCGCGAACACCGGCACCGCGAAGCCGGCCGACAGCGGCCGCACCAGGTGCTCGATCCGCTCGGCGGGGGACTCCTTCTCGGTGGGCCAGCCCGCGCTGCCCTTGGCCGGGATCACCCGCAGCAGCATGCCCATCGCCACACCGGCGATGGTGGCGTGCACGCCGCTGGCGTGCATCAGCGCCCAGATGACGATGCCCAGCGGCACGTACACGTACCAGCCGCGCACCCGCAGCTTGTGGTGGAGGAACCAGAACACCACCAGCCCGGCCAGCGCCCCGGCCAGGGCGGGCAGGTTCAGGGAGGAGGTGTAGAAGACGGCGATGACCAGGATCGCGCCGAGGTCGTCGACGATGGCGAGGGTGAGCAGGAAGGCCCGGATGCCCGACGGCAGGTTGGTGCCGATCACGGCGAGCACACCGAGGGCGAAGGCGATGTCGGTGGCCATGGGGATGGCCCAGCCGTCCATCTGCCCGCCGCCCGCGGCGTTGACCGCGACGTAGAACAGGGCGGGCACCACCATGCCGCACACCGCGGCGACCACCGGCAGCGCGGCGGCGGCCGGGCGCCGCAGCTCACCGAGGAGCAGTTCGCGTTTCAGCTCGATGCCGGCGACGAAGAAGAAGATCGTCAGGAGGCCGTCCGACGCCCAGTGCCCCACCGACAGGTCGAGGTGGAGGGACGGGATGCCGAAGTGGAAGTCGCGGACGGTCTCGTACAGGTTCCCCCAGGGAGAGTTCGCCCACACCAGCGCCACCACCGCGGCGGCGAGCAGCAGCATTCCGCCGACCGTCTCGGTGCGCAGGGCCTCCAGCAGGAAGCGGCGCTCCTGGAACGACGGGAGGCCGAAGAGGGAGGTGCGCTCTTTGGGGGCGTTGGACATGGAGTGACCTCCGGGGTCGGTTTCCGGGTACGGCGAAGGACGTCGCCGACCAGACTTCCCGGCACACCACTCGTGATCTTGATTGTCATACCACCGTACCCACATCCGGCCGTTTCGACGCAAGAGCGGATCCGTGCGGGGCTGTGCGAGTACTGTCCGGTAATTCCCCGGCGCGCCCGGCCCTTGTCGGTGAATGCCCAGACCGTCCCGGTCCTACCGGTGACGACCATCACACCGCCACCGCGCCGTGCTCCCCGTCCCGCGACGCGCCCCGCCATCTCCGTCGCCGCCGCCCGGCCCCTCCCCCTACGCTGTCTACGCTGTGCCGGTGACCTGGGCCGGACGGCCCGGAGGGCGGCCGGTACGCGGCTGGAGGGGAGCTGTACACCGATGAGGCGCGGCGGGATTCCCGACTCCTTCCTCGGCGACTACGCGGAGCTGCTCGCCGAGGTGTCCCGGACGGGGCGGCTGCCGCGCCGCACCGAGCTGGACGCCTTCCGCGAGGCGGGGGAGCGCGCCGCCGAGCAGGGCTACGGCCTGCGCGAACTGGTCGGCCTCTACCTCGCCGCGACCCGCCGCCTGTGGGGCGCCCTGCCCGGCATCGCCCGTTCGGCCACCGCCGCGGAGCGGGCCCGCACCGGGGACGGCCTGCTGGCCGCCGTGGAGGCCACGGTCGCCGCGCTCGGCGAGGGGCACGAGCGGGCCCAGCGGCTGGCGGTGCGGCAGGAGGAGGCCGAGCGCCGGGAGTTCGTGGACGACCTGCTCTACGGCCGCAGCGACCTGGGCCGGCTCGCCGAGCGCGCCCAGCGCTTCGGCCTGCGGCTGGCCCGCGCGCACGCGGTCGCGGTGGCCTCGGGCACCGAGAAGTACGACGACGTGCACCCCACCGTGCGCCGCATCGAGCGCGAGCTGGTGGGCCGCTTCGGCGAGCGCGACGTGCTGCTCGCCACCAAGGACGGGCGGCTGGTGTGCATCGCCGCCAGCGCCGAGAGGTCCGTCCTGGAGGCCTTCGCCAGGCTCGCCGAGAACCCCGGACCGGGCTACCCCGCCGCCGGGCGCGTGGCGCTCGGCCGGTCCCACAGCGGCCCCAGCGGCGTGGTGCGCTCCTACGAGGAGGCGCTCGGGGCCCTGGACCTGGCCGACCGGCTCGGCCTGGAGGGCGCCCGGTTCAACGCCTCGGAGATGCTGGTCTTCCCCGTGCTGCTGCGCGACCGCGCCGCGATGGCCGACCTGGTGCGCACCGTGCTGGGGCCGCTCACCCAGGCCCGCGGCGGGGCCGCGCCGCTGCTGGAGACCCTCTCGGTGTGCTCGGCGGCGGGCTACGTGAACGCGGAGGCCGCCCGCCGGCTGGGCGTGAGCGTGCGGACCCTGTCGTACCGCCTGGCGCGCATCCGGGACCTGACCGGCTACGACCCGGGTGACGGCCTCCAGCGCTACACCCTGGAGACCGCCGCGATGGGCGCCCGGCTGCTGGGCTGGCCGGAGAAGCCGCTGTAGGTCCCCGCGCTCCGTGCCGGACGCGCCGATGGTTCCCTCCGGTTGCCGGACGTAAGCACGGCATAAAGATTGCCGGATCCTGGCAATGTACGGTCCGGCAGCGGAGTGTCAGCATATGGCCACGCCGCGACCGGTACGGGGGTGGAACGATGAGCGAGTTCGTGCGTACGGCCATGGGCTTCCCCGCCAATCTGTTCGGATTCGGACTGGTGGTGGTGCTCCTCTACTGGTTGACGGTGCTGGTGGGAGCGGTCGGCGTCGATGCCCTCGACGGGGGTGAGGACACCGGCGCCGACCCGGCCGGCACCGGCCCCGCGGGGGCGCTCGCGGCGGCCGGGCTCGGCGGGGCACCCGTCTCCGTCACCCTGTCGCTCCTCATCTCGATTTCCTGGTTCGCATCACTGAGCGGTGCGGTGCTGGTCGAGGGAGCGGGCGGGGGCGGCCTGGCCCGCCTGCTGGTCCTCCCCGCCGCGCTGCTCGCCGCCTGGACGCTGACGCGGCTGCTGGTCCGCCTGTCGGCCCGGCTGGCGCCGCGCGAGACGGGCACCAGTCACCGCGATCTCGTCGGCCGGGTGTGCGTCATCCGCACCGGGCACGTCAGCCACCGCTTCGGGCAGGCCGAGATCACCGCCGACGACGGCTCGGCCGTGCTGGTCCAGGTCCGCGCCCGGGGCGAGGACGCCGCCGGCCTGGGAGCCGGAAGCACCGCCCTGGTCTTCGACCACGATCCCGACGGCGGCTTCTTCCACGTCATGCCCTGCGATCCCGTGCTGGACCCCCGCCCGGACGGCGGCCGGCCGCCGCGCTGAGCGCGCCCACCGCGCGCCCGCCCACACGACCTCAAGCCCACAACCCCACAAGGAACCCATCGCCATGGACGTCATCTCCACGGGCCTCGGCGTGCTCGTCGCCGTGCTCCTGCTCATGGGAGCAGCCCTCCTGATCGTGGTCAGCCGCCTGTTCCGCAAGGTCGAACAGGGCAAGGCGCTGATCGTCTCCAAGATGCGCAAGGTCGACGTGACCTTCACCGGCACCGTCGTCCTGCCCGTGCTGCACCGGGCCGAGGTCATGGACATCTCGGTGAAGACCATCGAGATCGGCCGCACCGGCCGCGAGGGCCTGATCTGCCGGGACAACATCCGCGCCGACATCCGCATCTCGTTCTTCGTCCGCGTCAACAAGACCGTCGAGGACGTCATCAAGGTCGCCCAGGCCATCGGCACCGAGCGCGCCAGCGACCGGGGCACGCTCCAGGAGCTGTTCAACGCCAAGTTCTCCGAGGCGCTCAAGACCGTCGGCAAGCAGCTCGACTTCGCCGACCTCTACACCAAGCGCGACGAGTTCCGCGACCGGATCATCGCCGTCATCGGCACCGACCTCAACGGCTACAGCCTGGAGGACGCGGCGATCGACTACCTGGAGCAGACCCCGCTCGCCCAGCTCGACGGCGACAACATCCTCGACGCCCAGGGCATCCGGAAGATCACCGAGCTGACGGCCGCCGAGCACATCCGCACCAACGAGTTCCAGCGCAACGAGGAGAAGGAGATCACCCGGCAGAACGTCGACGCCCGGGAGGCCGTCCTCGAACTCGAGCGCCGCCAGGCCGACGCCGAGATCCGCCAGCAGCGCGAGATCGAGACCGTACGCGCCCGCGAGGAGGCCGAGACCGCCCGCGTCCAGGCCGAGGAGCGGCTGCGCGCCCACACCGCGCACATCCGCACCGAGGAGGCCCTCGGCATCCAGAACGAGAACCGCGAGCGCGAGATCGCCGTCGCCAAGCTCAACCGCGACCGGGTCGTGGCCATCGAGAACGAGCGCATCGAGAAGGACCGCCTGCTGGAGGTCATCGCCCGCGAGCGCGAGACCCAGCTGCGCCGGATCGCCGCCGACAAGGAGGTCGAGGCCGAGAAGCGGGACATCGCCGACGTGGTCCGCGAGCGGATCGCGGTGGAGAAGACCGTCGCGCAGCAGGAGGAGGAGATCAAGAAGCTGCGCACCGTGGAGGAGGCCGAGCGCGAGCGCCAGGCCCTGATCATCGCCGCCGAGGCCCAGGCCCAGGAGCGGCTGGTGAAGGACATCAAGGCGGCCGAGGCCGCCGAGCAGGCCGCCGGGCACCGGGCCGCCGAGGAGCTGACGATGGCCGAGGCGCGCCGCAAGGCCGCCGAACTCGACGCGGCGGCCGCCGTCCGCCTCGCCGAGGGCAGGAGGGCCGAGGCCGCCGCGGCCGGACTCGCCGAGGCCGAGGTCAAGGAGCGCATGGCCGACGCCATCGCCAAGACCCGCCACGCCGAGGCCGTCGCCGAGCGCGAGATCGCCCTGGCCCAGGCCGACGGGCTGCGCGAGAAGCTCAAGGCCGAGGCCGAGGGGCTCACCGAGAAGGCCGGCGCCATGGCCCGCCTGGACGAGGCGAGCCGGGAGCACGAGGAGTACCGCCTGCGGCTGGAGGCGGAGAAGGAGATCCGCGTCGCGGGCATCGACGTCCAGCGGCAGATCGCCGAGGCCCAGGCCACCCTGATCGCCACCGGCCTGGAGAACGCCAACATCGACATCGTCGGCGGGGACTCCGTCTTCCTCGACCGGCTCATCGGCTCCATCGCCGCCGGCAGGAGCGTCGACGCCTTCGTCGACCGCAGCCAGACCGTCCAGGCCATGGCGGGCCCCTGGCTCGACAAGGAGGCCTCGACGTTCACCGGCGACCTCACCGCCGTGGCCGCCGGGCTCGGCGCCGGCGGACTGCGCGACCTGACCCTGGCCGGCCTGCTGACGAAGCTGGCCGCCGCCGGCGGCCCCACCGCGCCGGAGCTGTCGGCCCTGCTGGACGCGGTGCGCGGCTCGGGCGTCGCGGACCTGCCGCTGTCGGCCCTGGCGGGCGGCGGGGCGGGCCGCGCCCCCGCCGCCGCGAACGGCGCCCCTGCGGGCCGCTGACCCGCACACCACCGAAGGACCTTGAGCAAGCGAGGAGTTGAGGGCACGTGGCGACCGAGGTACGCGACACGCGGAGCACGCGGCCGGACGCGGGAACCCACGAGGTGCTGCGGGACCGGATGGCCGCCGCCGCGGCGGACCTCGCGGCCCGGGCCCGGGCCCTCAACGCCCGCCGCGTCGAGGCCTTCGGCGGCGCCGGGCTGGAACTGGCGGGCACCGCGCGGCTGGCCACCGGGCGGCCCCGGGTGCCGTGCGACGCCGTGGCCGTCGGCGGGGCGCTGCTGCTGGGGGCCAACCCGCCCGCCGGGCACGGGCGTCCCGAGGAGGTCGGCGACGTGCTCACCCTCCACCGCCTCCACCACCCCGACGGCGGCGGCCCGCCGGCCTTCGAGCCCGCCGCCCCGGGCGCCGTCCCCGGCCTGCTGGACGACCCGCGCCTCCACCGCGACCTGGAGGAGCTGTACCGCTACTACCGCCACGCCCGGCTGCTGCGGCTGCGCCGCACCGGACCGCTGCTGCTGGCCGTCTTCTCCACCGGGGAGCGGGCCTCCGACATCCGCGTCCTGCGCTGGCGCGTCGGGGACGACGGCGCCGTCGCGTACCTCGACGCCAAGGGCGAGCGCGACCACCACGGCCGGACCGCCCGCTCCGCCTCCGACGTGGTGTGGACGCCGGCCGGCCGCGAGGACCACGTCACCGGACGCCATCCGCACGTCGCCGTCGACGGCGGGACGCTGTACGTCTCGACCGTCGGCGGGGCCCTCACGGTCAAGACCGGGAACGACACCGAGACCGCCGAGGGCGTCTACGGCGAGCCCGTCGACGACCCCCTCCAGTCGCTGGCCGACGCCGAGATCGCCCACGCCCGCGTGGGCCCGCTCGTCCTGCTGCGCGTCCTGCCGTACAACGAGGCCGCCCACCGCCACCTGGTCTTCAACACCCGCACCGGCGAGACGCTGCGGCTGGACGGCATCGGGCGCGGCTGCCGCCGCCTCCCCGACGACCAGGGCGTCGTCTTCCCCGGCGGCTGCTACCTCGCCGACGCCCCGGCCGGGGCCGCCGCCCGCACCTTCGAGGCCGACACCGAGGGGATGGAGTTCGAGGCGGCGGTGCGCTCGCCCAACGGCGAGGACGTGCTGTACGTCTTCCACGCCCCCGCCCGGGGCCGCACCCTGCTGCTGCCGTACAACCTCATCCGCAAGGAGGCCGCCGCCCCGATCCCCGCCCTGGGCCACGCCCTCTTCGACGACGGCACCCTGGCCGTGCTGAGGGAGACCCCCGCGGGGGAGGAGGCCCTGGTCGCGGGGGAGACCGCGCACCCCGTCCAGGTGTGGCGCACCCCGTACCTCTCCGACGCCCGCGCCGCCGCGCGCCCCGCGGGGGACGGGCCGCTCGCCCGCGTCGGCAACGCCGAACTGGTGCGCGGCATCTCCGACTGCCTCTCCGTCGTGCGGCTGGCCGAAGGGGTGACCGGACGGACGGGCGGGGGAGCCGCCGGGAGCGAGCCGCCCACGGCGGCCGCCCTGGAGGCGGTCGCCGCCGCCTGCGCCCGGACCGCCGACCGCCACCACTGGCTGGACGCCCCCGGCCTGGCGCGGGAGCTGGAAGGGCTCGGCGGGCCGCTGCGGACGCTGCGCGAGGCCGCCGGGCAGGCCGTCGCGGAGTACGCGCGGGTGGCCGAGCTGCGCGAGCGGGCCGCCGCCGCCGTGGAGGAGGCGGCCGTGCGGACCACCGCGCTGGTGCGCCGGTCCCGCGGCGAGGCGCCCGGCGACGCGTCCGGCTGGGTCGCCCTCCTCGCCGAACTGCGCCGCGCCCGGGGCTCGGTGGAGACCCTGCGCGAACTGCGCCACGCCGACCCCGCGCGGATCGACGGGCTCGGCGCGGAGCTGGACGGGGCGCTGGCCGCCACCGGCCGCCGCGCGGCGGCCGAGCTCTCCCGCTCCGGCGCCTTCGGCGGCGTCATCGCGGACCTGGCCGAGCTGGCCGACCGCGCCGCCGCTGCCGCCACGTCGGCCGAGGCCGACGCGCTGGGCGGGCGGATCGCCGGGCACGCCGACGGACTCGGCGCCGTCACCGAGGTGATCGGTTCCCTGGAGGTCGCCGACGCCACCGTGCGCACCGCCCTGCTGGAGCGGATCGGCGAGGCCACGGCCGCCGCCAACCGCGCCCGCGCCGTACTGGAGGGGAGGCGCCGGGAGCTGCTGGAGGCCGAGGGCCGGGCGGAGTTCGCCGCCGAGACCGCCCTGCTGGGGCAGGCGGTCACCGGCGCGCTGGCCGCCGCCTCCACCCCCGAGGAGTGCGACGAGCAGCTCGGCCGGCTGCTGGTGCGCCTGGAGGACCTGGAGTCCCGCTTCGGCGCCCACGAGGACTTCCTCGTCCGCCTGGCCGAGCGGCGCGAGGAGATCGGCGAGACCTTCGCCGCCCGCCGCCAGGCCCAGCTCGACGAGCGCGCCCGGCGCGCCGAGCGCCTGGCGGTGTCCGCCGCGCGCGCCCTGGAGGCCGTCACCCGCCGCTGCGCGGCCCTCGCCTCCGCCGAGGAGGTGGCCGCCCACTTCGCCGCCGATCCGCTGGTCGCCCGGATCCGCGCCACCGCCGGGGAGCTGCGGAGCCTGGGCGACACCGCGCGCGCCGAGGAGCTGACCGGCCGGCTGGCCGCCGCCCGGCAGGAGGCGGACCGCGCCCTGCGCGACCGCGCGGACCTCCGCGCCGGCCCCGGCGGGGCCGGGAGCACCCTGCGGCTCGGCCGCCACCGCTTCGCCGTCAACACCCGGCCGCTGGAGGTGACGCTGGTCCCGCACGGCGACGGGACGGCCTTCGCGGTGTCCGGCACCGGCTACCGCGCCGCCGTGCGCGACCCGGACTTCGCGGCCACCCGCGAGTTCTGGGACCAGCCGCTGGTCTCGGAGTCCCCGCAGGTCTACCGCGCCGAGCACCTGGCCGCCGCCGTCCTGGCCGGCCTGCCCGAGGGACACGGCGGCGGCGCCGAGGACCTGCTGCCCGCGGTCCGCCGGGCGGCCGAGGCCGCCTACGACGAGGGGTACGACCGGGGCGTCCACGACCACGACGCCGCCGCGATCCTCGCCGCGGTGCTGCGGTTGCGCGCCGCGGCCGGGCTGCTGCGCTTCACCCCCGAAGTGCGGGCCGCGGCGCAGCTCTTCTGGGCGTACGGCACGGACGAGGCGGCCCGCGCCGCCTGGACGGTGCGCGCCCGGTCCCTGGTCCGGGCCCGCGCCGTCCTCGGCGCGGGCGGGGCGCTGGACCCCCTCGCGGACGAACTGGGCCGGGCCGCCGCCGGGTTCCTGGCCGGGGCCGGACTGCCGGCGCCGCCGCGACCGGTGGCCGTGGGCGAGTACCTGGCGGAGGAACTGGCCGCCGGCGGCGGCCGGTTCGTCGTCGGTCCCGCCGCCCGCGCCCTGCTGGACGGCTTCCACGACGCGCTGGGCGGCCCGGAGTCGGTCCCGGCCAAGGAGTTCGCCGAGGACCTGCGGGTGCTCGGGGGCGGACCGGCGGCGGGCCCCGGGAGCCTCGCCGCCCGCCACCAGCTCGCGGCGGCCTGGCTCGGCTCGTACGCCGGATCCGCGGGGTCCGCCGGGTCCGCCGGCCAGGATCCCGACCTGCCCGAGGCCGTCGCCGTCGCCCTGTGCGGCGAGGCGCTGGAGTACCGGGACGTCGACGCCCCGCTGACCACCACCGTGACCGGGCTGCTGGGCACCCACCCGCGGATCACCGGCGGCGCCCTGCCGCTGCGCCTGGACGAGTTCCTCGCCCGCACCGGGGAGTTCCGCGCCGTCCGCGTCCCGGCCCACCGCGCCTACACCCGCCGCCGCGCCCGGCTGCTGGACGCCGAGCGGGAGCGGCTGCGGCTGGACGCGTACACGCCGCGCGTGCTGCCCGCGTTCGTCCGCAACCGCCTCATCGACGAGGTGTACCTGCCGCTGATCGGCGACAACCTCGCCAAGCAGCTCGGCACGGCCGGGGAGGACCGGCGCACCGACAGCCAGGGCCTGCTCCTGCTGCTCTCCCCGCCCGGCTACGGCAAGACGACGCTGATGGAGTACGTCGCCGCCCGCCTGGGCCTGGCGTTCGTCCGCGTCGACGGCCCGGCGCTCGGCCACCGCACGACCTCCCTGGACCCGGCCGCCGCGCCGGACGCCACCGCGCGGCGCGAGGTCGAGAAGATCAATTTCGCGCTGGAGGCGGGAAGCGACGTCCTGCTCCACCTCGACGACGTCCAGCACACCTCGCCCGAACTGCTCCAGCGCTTCATCCCGCTGTGCGACGCCCAGCGCCGCCTCGACGGCGTGCGGTTCTCCGACGGCCGGCCGGCCACGTACGACCTGCGCGGCAAGCGGTTCGCGGTGTGCATGACGGGCAACCCCTTCACCGAGTCCGGCGACCGCTTCCGCGTCCCGGACATGCTGGCCAACCGGGCGGACGTGTGGAACCTGGGCGACGTGCTGAGCGGCCGGGAGGAGCTGTTCGCGCTCAGCCACGTCGAGAACGCCCTCACCGCCAACCCGGTGCTGGCGCCCCTGGCCTCGCGCGAGCGCGCCGACACCGAACTGCTGGTGCGGCTGGCCGGCGGCGAGCCCGGCGCCGACCCCGGCCTCGCCGACCGCCTGGTCCACCCGTACGCGCCGGCCGAGCTGGAGCAGGTGCTGGGCGTGCTGCGCGGGCTGCTGCGGGTGCGGCGCACGGTGCTGGCGGTCAACGCCGCCTACATCGCCTCCGCCTCCGCGGACGAGGCCGCCCGCACCGAACCGCCGTTCCGCCTCCAGGGGTCCTACCGCGACACGGCGAAGCTGGCCGGACGCCTCGCGCCGGTGATGACCGACGAGGAGGTCGAGGCGCTGATCGACGACCACTACACGGCCGAGGCCCGCACCCTGGCGGCGGACGCGGAGGCGAACCTGCTGAAACTCGCCCGGCTGCGCGGCCGCATGACGGACGGACAGGCGCGGCGGTGGCGGGAGATCAAGGAGGCGTTCCGGGCCCGGACGGCCCGCGCCGCCGGTGCGGGTGCGGGGGAGGCGCGGTGACGGGCCGGACCCGCCGCGGGCCCGCCCGCGACCGGCGGGCCGCCGCGCCGTGCGTCCGTGGGAAGGCGGCCGAGGCGAACGCGGCGAACGCTGCGGACGCGGCGGACGCCGCGGACAGGGCCCGGGAGAAGGTCCGGATGTCCGGCGACCTGGGCCGCGCCGTGTACGGCCGCCGCAGGGCGCTGGGCATCTCCCAGGCCGAGCTGGCCCGCCGCGCGGACATGACCCAGCCGCAGGTCTCCAGGCTGGAGCTGGGCGGCGCCATGCCGACCCTCGCCGTCCTCGCCCGGCTGGCCCGGGGCCTGGAGGCGACCTTCGCCCTCACCTTCGACGGCGGGGAGCCGCGGGTGGTGTTCGAGCCCCTGCCGCGCCCCGCCGGGGCCTCCGCCGCACCACACAGTGGCATATGACGATCGCGGAGAGTGGCGCGAAGGGCGGGACGGACGCGGGGAACCGCCCCTAGAGTGCTGATATGACCGATGAGGGGGAGGGGCCGACGGCGGTACTCCGCCGGCAGCCGGACCCGTACGGCCCGGCGCGCGGCCCCGAGCGCGGCCCGCGCCTACGCGCAGGGCGCCGAGGTGGCGTCCCCCAGCGTCTCCAGTGCCCCGCGCAGCGCGCGGATGCTGGTCAGCCGGCGGTCGGCGCCCGGCGGCACGATCCAGTGCAGGCCCGGCGGGCGGGTGCAGGCGGCGTCGGGCACGACGACGTAGGAGCCGCGGCCGAGGACCCGGGCGCCGGGCAGTTCCCAGCGCTCGGCGGCCCTGGGCGGGATCAGGAAGTACATCCGCGACCTTCCCTCGCCCTCCTCCGGCGCGCCCGGTTCGCCCGCCTCCCCGCGCAGGTCGGCGATGACCGGGCCGGGCGGTCGGTCGCCGTGCCGCAGCAGCGCGTCGAGGACCCGCAGCCCCGTCCGCCCCGGCATCCGCACCGCGTCCCACCAGGTGCCCGCGGGCACGGCGCGGTGCGTCCCGCCGTACGGCAGCCAACTGGGCCGGGCGGCGTACGTGGTCCCGTGGACGGGACGCCGGACGAGGTGGGGCACCGGACGCGGGCCGGGCTCGGCGGGGGCGCCGGCCAGCCGTATCCGGCCGCCTCCCTCGCGCTTGACCTCCCGCAGCGCCACGTCGGAGTCCAGCAGCAGGTCGGACAGCCCGCCCGACCCGGAGCCCGCCGGGTCCCAGACGGCGACGCCGAGCGAGACGGTCTGCCCGGTGATGGTCACGGTGGTGCCGCGGCTGACCCGGGCCGGCACGGACATCTCCCGCACCCCCCGCTGGACGAGCCGGGCGGCGGCCAGCGCCTCCTCGGCCCCGGCGCCGGGCAGCAGCGCCAGGAACTCGTCGCCCGCGTGGCCCCCGTAGCGTCCGCAGACCGCGCCCTCGAGGCGGCGCAGCACGTCCGCCGCGGCGCGCAGCACGGCGTCCCCGGCGAGGTGGCCGTAGGTGTCGTTGACGCTCTTGAAGCGGTCGAGGTCGCCCAGCAGCAGCGCGAGCGGCCTGCGCTGCCGGCGGGCGGAGGCGAGGGCCTGGGAGGCCCTGATCTCCCAGGCCCCTCTCACCAGCAGGCCGGTGAGGTCATCGGTCAGGGGGTGATGTCCGCCTCCCGGACAGCACGAGGGGGACGGCGCGTGCTCCTCGGTCATCCTCGGCGCAGTACTCATCGATCCCCTTCTCCCCCGGTCGGTCGTTCCGGTGCGCGGGCGGTGGTGAACCTGCGGTTGAACAGTTCGCCTTTCAACTCAACTGGTAGTTGAGTGGATGCGATGAGTGAGTCTAGGCTTCCGAATGACCGAACTGTCAACTCCCACTCAGAGGACAGGAGTTATGATGCGGTGACGGCTCCTGGTCGGTTCAGGTGTGGTGGTGGAGGTGGATGCGGTGTCCGATCCCCGCGGGCGTCGGACGCTGGCCGAGAAACTCGACCGGCTCTTCGACACGATCCGCCCGGAGGGGCCCAAGGGCCGCCGGTACACCAACGAGGAGGTCGCCACCGCCGTCAAGCGGGCGGAACCCGGCATCCGGGTGGGCGGCGCCTATCTGTCGGCCCTGCGCAAGGGCACCAAGAAGAACCCCTCCACCGAGCTGCTGACGGCCCTGGCCCGCTTCTTCGGCGTACCGGCCTCCTACTTCCTGGACGAGCACACCGCGGCCCGGACCGACGCGGAGATAGAGCTTGCCAAGGTCGCCCACAACCTGGGCGTCAGGCGGCTCGCCCTGCGCGCCCTGGAGCTGTCGCCCGAGGGGCTCGCCGCCGTGACGAGGATCGTCGAGAGCGTCCTGGAGAGCGACCCCGGGACCCGTGCGCGGCCGGCCGGCCCGCCGCCCTCCGGAGCCCCCGCGGAGCCGCCGCCGGACGGCCGGCCGGGGGAGCGCTGATGCGATGGACATGAAGGCCATGCGCCGCAGCTGCGCGGCACTGGTCCGCGACCTGGACCTGCCCGTCCCCGCCGAGCCGGACCAGGTCATCTCCGCGCTGTGCGACCGGATGCGGCAGCGGCTGGGGAAGGACGTCCACCACCGCCTCGTCCCCTTCCCGCCCGACACGGTCAGCGGCCTGTGGGTGGCCACCGACTCCGCGCACTACATCCTCTGCGAGGAGCGCACCAGCCCCTGGCACCAACTGCTCATCACCTGCCACGAGTTCTGGCACATGGAGGTGGAGCACGAGGCCACCGAGGCCGGCGACGACGCCCTCGGCCCGCTCCTGCCCTCCCTCGACGCGAGCACCGTCGCGCGCATCGTCGCCCGGCGCAGCCACTGCGACGCCGTCGCCGAGCAGGAGGCCGACTTCTTCGCCTCCATGCTGATGGCCAAGGTCAGCCGCTGGCTGCCCGAACGCACCTGGGAGGTCCCCGACTCGGCCGCCGCCGTCGTCCACCGGCTGGAGGCCGCGCTGGGCAACGGGACCGAGAGCCGCCGCCCCGGCGCCGGGGAGCGGTGAAGCGCCGGTGAACGACCTGAGCGCGGTCCAGCTGCTCTGCTCCGCGGTCGGCTGGGTGGCGTTCGCCGTCAAGCTGCGCGACCTGCGGCGCGCGCCCCGCAACCCCATGCGCCGGGCGGTCTGCGCCACCCTCTTCCTCGCCTCCGCCTGCGTCTTCTGCGGCGCGCCCGCCGTCATCGAGGCCGTCAACCGCCTCACGGGCGTGCCCAACTTCTCCGCCCCGCTGGTGTACTGCCTGCTCGTGGCCCTCGGCGCCTCCTGCCACGTGCTGATGGCGTACTGGCGCCTGTCGGCCGAGGAGGCGCGGCCCGTCGCGCGCCGCTGGACGCTGGCCTACGCGGCGGTGGTCGTCACCCTGATCGCGCTCTTCGTGGTGGGGGACGCCTCGGTCGAGAAGCCGGTGAACTTCGACACCCACTACGCCACCACCCCCTACATCGCCCAGTTCGTCCTGCTCTACCTGGTGGCGCTGAACGTGGCGATGGTGTCGCTGATGCGGATGTGCTGGGGCTGGGCGAAGGTCGCCGGGCGCCCCTGGCTGCGGCGCGGACTGCGGCTGATCGTGCTCGGCGCGCTCGGCGCGTTCGGTTTCGGCGTCGCCAAGCTGACCGCCGTGGCCGCCCGGTGGACCGGCACCGACTGGGACGGCCTGGACTCCGTGCTCGCGCCCGCGCTGGCCATGGTCGGCCTGGTGGTGAGCGCCGTCGGCTACGCGCTGCCCGCCCTGGGCGACCACCTGTCGGTGCTGCGCGGCCGGATCGGGCGCTACCGCGCCTACCGGGCCCTGTACCCGCTGTGGGACGCGCTGCGGAGGGCCACCCCCGCCATCGTGCCCCCGGCCCGCGTCCCCTGGTGGGACTTCGAGCTGCGGCTGACGCGACGGCTCGCGGAGATCAACGACGGCCGGCTCGCGCTGCGTTCGCACTGCGACCCCGAGGTGGCCCGGACCGCACTGCGGCTGGGGCGCGAGGCCGGGCTCACCGGCGCCGAACTGCACGCGGCCGTCGACGCGGCCCGGCTGAAGGCGGCCGTGGCGGCCAAGGCGGAGAACGTCAGGTTCCCCCAGGAGGACCCCGGGGAGGAGAGCGCCGCCGGTGACGGAGGCGCCCGCGGGGGCACCGACGCCATCGGGGAACTGGCCTGGCTGGTCGGCGTCTCCCGGGCCTTCGCCGCCTCGCCGGTCGTGGCCGCCGCGGTCGACCGGACCGGCAGGCCCGCCGGGACCGCCCGGTCCGCGAGAGGATGAGGCCCCCACCCCGGGGCGGAGCAAGGAGGATCGGTGCGCCCGACGACACATGCCGTGGTGCTCGGTGGAGGACTGGCCGGAACGCTGGCCGCCGCGGCACTCGCCCGCCACGTCGACGAGGTCACGGTCGTCGAACGTGACGTCATGCCGGACGGCCCGGAGCCCCGCCGGGGCGTACCGCAGGCCCGCCACTCCCATCTGCTGTGGTGCGGCGGCGCCCGCGCCATCGAGGCGCTGCTGCCGGGGACGACCGAGGCGCTGCTGGCGGCCGGGGCGCACCGCGTCGGCCTGCCCAGCGGACTCGTCCTGCTGACCGCGCACGGCTGGATGCCGCGGTGGCCCGAGACCCACTTCATGATCTCCTCCAGCCGCGACCTGCTGGACTCCACGGTGCGGCGGCAGGTCCTCGGGCGGCCGGGAGTGACCCTGCGGCAGGGCGTGCGCGCCGTCGGTCCGGTCGGCACCGCCGAGCGGATCACGGGGGTGAGGGTCCGGGACGAGAGGTCTGGAGAAACCTTTGTGCTGGAGGCCGACTTCGTCGTCGACGCCACCGGACGCGCCTCCCGGGCGGACCGGTGGCTGGCCGGCCTCGGCCTGCCGGCGGTGCGCGAGGAGACCGTCGACTCCGGACTCGCCTACGCCACCCGGGTCTTCCGCGCGCCGCCCGCGGCCGGGAAGGACTTCCCCGTGATCACCCTCCAGGCCGACCCCCGCGACGGGCAGCCCGGCCGGGGAGCGGCGCTGCTGCCCATCGAGGGCGACCGCTGGCTGGTGACGCTCTCCGGCACCCGCGGCGGCGAACCGCCCACCGACGAGGAGCGCTTCCACGCGTTCGCCCGCGGCCTGCGCAGCCCCGTCGTCGCCGAGCTGATCGAGGACGCCGAGCCCCTCACCCCGGTCCACGGCTCCCACGGCACCGCCAACCGCCGCCGCTACTTCGAGCGCCTCGACCCCTGGCCCGACGGCTTCGCCGTCCTCGGGGACGCGGTGGCCGCGTACAACCCCGTCTACGGCCAGGGCATGTCGGTGCTGGCCCACGGCGCGGTCCTCCTCGACCGGATCCTCGGCCGGCACGGCCTGCGGCCGGGGACGGCCCGGCGCGTCCAGCGGGCGGTGGCGGGGCCGGTGGACGGCGCCTGGCAGACGGCCGTCGGCCAGGACGTCCAGTTCCCGGACGTGGCCGGGCCGAGCCCCTCGGCCGTGGACCGGCTGCTGCTGCGCTACCTGGACCGGCTGGTGAGGACGGCCACCTCCCGCCCCGCGGCGGCCGAGGCGTTCCTCGAGGCGATCACCCTCTCCGGGCCGATGACCCGGCTGGTCGGCCCGAAGGCCCTGCTGACCACCCTGCTCGGCCCCCGCCGCCCGGCCCCCGCCGCCCCGACGCTCACGGCCGACGAGCGCTCCCGGGCCCGCGGGGCGGGCGCGACACCGGAGGTGCCGGACACCGTTTGACGCTGTCTGACACCTTTTGGCACCGTTTGGCGCTGTCTGGTGCCGCCCGACACCGCCCGACGCCGTTCGGCACCGTCCGACGCCTCCTCACGCGCCCCGACACCGGACATGGTTGCCCGAATCGTCCCGTACTCCTACGCTCTGGGACGAATCGTCGCCGTGTGAGGAGAGCCGACCTTGACGCTGCTGATGGGCGCCGTGGCCTACGACCCGAAGACCGTCACCATCTGGACCGGCTTCCGCGCCTGGCTGCGCGCCCAGGGCCTGCCCTTCGACTACGTCCTCTACTCCCACTACGAACGCCAGGTCGAGGACCTGCTCGCCGGACGCCTCCACGCCGCCTGGAACTCGCCGCTGGCCTGGGTGCGCGCCGACCGGCTGGCGAGGGCGGAGGGCCGGGAGGTCCGCGCGCTGGTGATGCGCGACACCGACCGGGACCTCACCTCCGTCGTCCTCACCCGGCAGGACTCCCCGGTCGCCTCGCCCGCCGACCTCAAGGAGCGCACGGTGGCCGTCGGCGCGGTCGACTCCCCCCAGGCCACCCTGCTGCCGCTGGAGACGCTGCGCCGGGCGGGCCTGCGCCCCGGCGAGGACTTCCGCGTCCGCCGGTTCGACGTCGGCACCGGCCTCCACGGCGACCACGTCGGCGGGGAGCGGGAGGCGGTGCGCGCCCTGCTCGCGGGCGAGGCGGAAGCCGCCTGCGTCCTGGACGCCAACCACCTGCTCTTCGGACGGGAGGGGACGCTGCCGCCGGGCGGCACGCGGGTGCTGGCGCAGTCGGAGCCGTACGACCACTGCACCATGACGGTCGCGGACGGCGCTCCCGCCGACCTGGCCGAGGAGTTCGGCCGGCTGCTGCTGTCCATGTCCTACGCCGACCCCGAGGTGCGCCCGCTGCTGGACCTCGAGGGGCTCACCGCCTGGCGGCCCGGCCGCACCACCGGATACGCCCTGCTGGAGGCCGCCGTCGACGGGGCGGGCTTCTACGACGCCGCCGGCCGGATCACCGCCGCGGACTACCTGCCGTGACCGGGCCCGGCCGCGCGCGCCTCCACCTGGGACGGCTGGGCTTCGAGCGGGGCGCGCACCTGCTGGTGCAGCGCGCGCTGCGCGACCTGCGCCCCGGCCAGGAGCTGGACGTGACCGGGGACGACCCCGCGCTGCCCGTCCACCTCCGCGCCTGGAGCCGCGCGCACGGCCACGAGGTGCGGACGCCGGAGGCCGGCGAGCGTCTCGGCCGGGCGCCCGTACGCGTCCGGATCGTCCGCGGCCGGGCCGACCTCGACCGCTGGTCGGACGCCGAGCGGGCGGGACGGCCCGGCCCGGACGGCGTCGCCGCGCGCCCCTCGCCCGCCTGGGGCCTGGCGGCGCGCGGCGCGCTGGTCGAGAGCGGCGGCCCCGCCGGGCCCTTCGACCTGGCGGACCGCGACCACGTCTGGGCGGACGTCGCCCCCCACCTCTACGCCCGCGCGGCGGCTGCGCAGTGGGACCCGGCCCGCGCCGTCGACTGGGACGCGCCCTTCACCCTCCCCGACGAGGTCGAGCGGGCCGTCGTCCAGGTGATGACGTACCTGGTGGAGAACGAGCAGGCCGCCCTGGTCGTCCCCGCCCGGCTGCTGGCGCGCGTCCATCCGCACTTCCGGGAGGTCGTCCAGCTCCTGGCCGTCCAGGCCGCCGACGAGGCCCGGCACATGGAGGTCTTCACCCGCCGGGCCCTGCTGCGGGGCGGGGAGATGGGCACCTCGTCGGCCGGGGGCCGGGAGTCCCTGCACACCCTGCTGACCGAACCGGACTTCTCCCTGGCGTCCTTCCTGCTCTCCGTCCTCGGCGAGGGCAGCTTCCTGAGCCTGCTGGAGTTCCTGGAGCGCCACGCCCCGGACCCGGTCACCCGCCGCGTCACCGCCCTGGCCCGCCGCGACGAGGCCCGGCACGTCGCCTTCGGCGTCGCCCACCTCCACCACCGCGGCACCGTCGACCCGACCCTGCGCACCCGCCTGCGCGCCGCCGTGGAGCGCCGCCACGACGCCCTGGCGGACACCTCCGGCCTCAACCAGGACGTCTTCGACTCCCTGGTGGTCCTCGCCGCCGGCGAGTGGACCCCGGAGGCGATCGCCCGCGGCCACGACGCGGTCCTGCGCCTCCAGGCCGAGATGGACGAGGGGCGGCAGCGCCGCCTGGTCCACCTGGGCTTCCCCGCCGACGAGGCGGCCGAACTCTCCGCGCTCCACACCCGGAACCTCATGTGACGGCTGCGGCCCGGCCGGGGCGGGCCGCGGACGGACGCGCACCCGGAGCGGGATCAGGGCGCGAGGACCGTCAGCCGCGGGAGAGCGGCGGCGGCCAGGACGGCGGGGAGCGCGTACCACCACCCGCGCAGCCACCCGGCCCTCACGAAGGCCCACGTCAGCAGTGCCGAGACGAGGACGACCACCAGGGCGGTCCCCGCCGCGAAACCGGAGTGGGCGGCGGCGTCCCGCTCCCAGGGGTCGGCTGTCCCGGCCGTGTACGCGAGGAGGGCGAGGTACCCCGCCACCGTGTGCGGGAAGGCCAGGACGGCGGCGCACACCGCGGCGCCGGCCCGGCCGGGAGCGCCCGGTTTCCGGCCGTGCCGCGCCGGGGCGGGGGAGGGGGCACCGTTCACTCCAGGGCCTCCTTCGCCCGGTCCGGCTTGCTGTCGAAGCCCCGGCCGTACGCCTGGGCGTCCTCGCTCCGGTGGCAAGGGCCGCCGTTGTAGCGGGCGGCGAGCTCCTGCATCCGCTCCCGGGTCATCCGCTCCGGTGGGACGTTGGCGAAGCTGCTCTCGGCCTTGGGCTGGGCCAGGTACTCCGAAGCGATGAAGATGTTCCGCGCGGGGTCCCTGACCGCGCTCACGACGGCGTCGCGCTGCACGCCGGTGGGGTTTCCGGGGTCGTAGCCCAGCGCCTGGGCGGCCCGGCGGACCCGAACGGCCATCGGGCCTCCGGTGAGCTAGGAGGAGCGAGGGCTCCCCGGCTCGGTTGCAGTGCCGTCTGCGTCATGCCGTTCGGCGCGGTCTGCGGCGGAGGGCTCGTAAACCCCCACGCCTTCCGCATCCACGACCCAGCGCGCCGGCTTCGTCAGCTCCAGGCTGGAGAGGTGCTTCTTCAGTCTCCTGGCCATGGGGAGGAAGGTCGCGAGAGTGAGCCCGCCGGAGACGACGGCCCCGACGACGGGGATGGCCTTCGAGACGCTCTTTGCGAAGGACTGCTTCGTCATCTCGACGCCGAGGTAGCCCGCCACCTTCTTCACCATCGGATAGATGACGCCCTTGGTGAGTGCCCTCTGGGGCAGCTTCTTGGCGACCTGCTCCGAAATCATCCCCGCGACCTTCCCCACGGCGGCGTTCGCCTGTTGGGTGCCGAACATCACGCCGAAGAAGAGCGTGAGTATTCCCTCGGTCGCGTCGTCGAGGCCGTCGCTGTCGTGGGAGAACAGGTCGGGCCAGCTGTAGAGGTAGGCGAGTTTCTGTGCGATGCGCAGCAGGTGGCCGAAGTGCTGGGCCGCATCGGCGGGCACGGTGGCGGGAAGGAAGAGCAGGCCGGGTATACCGGCAGCCGCGGAGAGCGTGCTGACCTTGGCGGCTTCGTATTTGATGGAATCGTTGGCCGCTTTGTCCAGGACGTCGAGGGGGATGCCCGCCGCCGCAGGGGTCTCTTCGACCGCTCTGCGGATCTGCTCCTCGGAGCAGTGGCGAGCCAGCGCCTTCCGGAGGTATGCCTCCCTGTCGACACGCACACCCGGAAGCTTTGCCGCGGCCACCAGCACTGCGGAGAAGCGCGACTCGGGGTTCTCGCTCACCTCGTTCTTGGCCATGGCTGGAACCTACAGCACCCGGAAGACCCGGAGTCCTTTCCAACCTGCTTGCCGGGCAATGCAGTTGAGGGTGTGGGCGATGCGCGGACGTGGAGAAGCCCCTGGTGGTCGGTTGGGTGTCGATTCCACGCCGTCCTGCCGGGAGCCTCCGCGTGCCGGCTCCCGGCCGGCGCCGGTCCGTCCACCTCGGCCCCGTACCGCCTCACTTCGGCCCGGGTGGGGCGCTGGAGAGTCCGGTGGGTCGGCCGGTATCCGGGTTGGGAGGAAACGGCACCGAAGTCGCCCGAGTCCTGATACGGTCCCAGGCCGACACCGGCGGGGGCGGGCGCGGTGGGTGCTCGAAGGGGGACGGGTATGGCAGGCGAGGGGCGCTACACCAAGCTGGGAACGGTCATCGGTGCGATCGGCCTGCTCATCGCCTACATGTCCCTGGCCTCGGACCGGTCGTGGTGGCCGTACGACCAGGCCGTCGGCGACGACAGGGGGGTGGAGGCCGTCCCCTCGTCACCGTCCCCGGATCCCTCGCCCGAGCCCTCGCCCAGCGAGGAGCCGTCCCCCACGCCCGACCCCACTGCCGGCGGCGAACGGACCGGCGAACGGACCGGCGAACCGTCGGCCGGGGTGGGCCGTGACGACGGGGGCGCCGAGGACTCGTCCGTTCCGGACGCGGGACCGTCGCCGGTGCAGTACCTCAGTGACATCGAGGGCACCCGCGACAAGAGCGCGACGCTCGTCCTCGGAGGGCGGCAGCGCCAGTGCCTCAACAGCCTCATGATCGCGGCTCACCTGTTCCAGGACACCAAGACCCTGGAGTACTCGATCGATCCGGGCTGGGACGCCTTCCGCGCCGTCGCCGGCATCGACACGGCACCGCCCGCCGGCAACCGGATGCGGTTCACGGTGTTCGTGGACGGCCGGCAGGCCGCCGTCCACGAACTCTCCGACCGGGAGGCCGTGGAGATCGAGGTTCCGGTGGCGGGGAAGAGCCAGCTGAAGCTCGTGACCGAGACGCTCAGAGCGGGAAAGGTGCCGAAAGGCGGATACGGGGCGTGGGGGGACGCCCGGTTCACGCGGGGGGCGGACACCGAGGCCGCCTGCTGAGGCCGCCCGCCGGCGCGACCCCCGGACGCACGCCGTCCGCGCACTCCGCCCAGTCGGCGCGGAGCCCGACGCCCCGGGCACGGCGCGGTGCGCCGGATCGGGCGCCTTCACCGACGCGGTGGTGGGCACCCCGCTGCGTCGGACCGGCTCTGCCTGCACGCCGTGGACGACAGAGCGGGGCGCGGGCTGAGGTCCGGCGAGGCCCTGCCCCCGTGGCCGGCGGAGGCGACCCGGCCACCCATCTGGCCGCCCCGGACTCGGCCGCCGCCGTCCTCTCCGAACCGGTGCGGTTCGCCGTCGGTGCTCGGCGACCCCCGTCCGGGCGGCCGGAGCCGGGGGAGGGGCGGTGGTGCGGGCCGTCCCGCTCTCGTTCCTCCGCGACGTCCACCCCCGTAGCCGCGCGCGAGTTCGGCCAGGCCGTGGTCGTGGCCGACGGCGCGCACCGACCGGCGGCATCGCCGCCGGCGGGTGGCGGTGGGCGCCCCCGGCAGGACTCGAACCTGCGGCCAAGCGCTTAGAAGGCGCCTGCTCTATCCACTGAGCTACGGGGGCCGGAGCGGTCGCGGACGGACGGTGGGGGGCGCCTCCGGGTGACCTTGCCGCGACAAGGATAGAGGCCCGGTTGCTTCCTCCCCGTTGCTTCACGTCCGCGACACCCTGTGGAGGTTCAGTGAAGCGGTCCGATAATCGCAGGCGAGTACGAATCATGCATCGGTTTGAACGCCCCGCGGGTCGGGTGTTGTGCACTCGTTATGCCTTCCACCGTCACCATCGCGCGGGCCACAGGGGTCAAAACAACCGGTTCTAGACCTAATGCACTTCAAAAATCATTCGAAATTGGGCATTCTGCGCATGTGGCGATCTTGGAAGCTAGGACCGAACTGCTCGACGCGCTCACCACGCTGCGTGACCGCGTCGCGGCAGCCCGCTTTCCGCTGCCGCTGCCCGGGGCCGAGCGCGCCCGCCGCTCCCGGAACGAGCTGCTTGCCCAGCTCGACGACTACCTGGTGCCGAGGCTGCGCGCTCCCGAGGCACCGCTGCTCGCCGTCGTCGGCGGTTCCACCGGGGCCGGGAAGTCCACCCTGGTCAACTCGCTCGTGGGGCGCCGGGTCAGCGACGCGGGCGTGCTGCGCCCCACCACGCGGACGCCCGTGCTGGTCTGTCACCCCGCCGACCAGCACTGGTTCGCCGGCCCCCGCGTACTGCCCCGGCTGAGGCGGGTGTGGACGCCGCGGCGGTACGACTGCCGGACGGGCGAGGACGAGCGGCCCCTCGCCCACGAGGACGACCACGGGGCGGACGACGGGGACACCCCGCCCGCGCTCGCCGTGGAGACCGCCGAGGCCGTACCCGTCGGGCTCGCCCTCCTCGACTCGCCCGACATCGACTCCCTGGTGGCCGCCAACCGCGAACTGGCCGCCGAGCTGTTCTGCGCCGCCGACGTCTGGATCCTGGTGACCACCGCCTCCCGGTACGCCGACGCGATCCCCTGGCACCTGCTGCGCACCGCCCGCGAGTACGACGTGACGCTGGCCACCGTGCTGGACCGGGTGCCCCACCAGGTCGCCGCCGAGGTCTCCCGCCAGTACGCCGCCCTGCTGCAGCGGGCCGGGCTCGGCGACGTGCCGTGCTTCACCGTCCCCGAGCTGCCCGAGTCCGCGCGCGGCGGCTCCGGGCTGCTGCCCGCCACGGCCGTGGCCGAACTGCGCCAGTGGCTGCTCCACCACGCCGGGGACCCCGCCGCCCGCGCGGTCGCCGCCGGCCGGACGGCCGCCGGGGCGCTGGCGTCGCTGCGTTCCCGCGTCCCCGAACTCGCGGGCGCCGCGGCGGCCCAGCACGCCGCCGCGCTGCGGCTGATGCGGTACATCGACGGCGCGTACGAGGAGGCCGGCGCGCGGGTGCGGCGGCAGATCGCCGACGGCGAGCTGCTGGCGGGCGACGCCCTCGCCCGCTGGCGCGGCTTCCCCCGGGACAGCGGCGGCGACGAACTCCTCGACGCCTTCGCCGACGGCCTCTCCGCCCTGCTGCGCGGAGCCGTCGGCGACGCCGACGAGCAGGCGGCCGACGCCTGGCGCCGCGAGCCCGGGGCCCCCGAGTGCGGACGCGCCGACGAGCTGGTCACGGAGCGGATCGAGCTTCTGGTGCGGCGCTGGCGGCGCTGTCTGGAGGAGGTCGCCGACGAGGAGCTGCGCGCGGCCGAGGGCGGCTGCCCGCTGTCGGCCGAGGAGGTCGCGGCCCTGCTCGCGGCCGTCCTGCTGGGCGGACGCCGCGCCCGGGGCGCGGGCGAGGCGCTCGCGGGGTCCCTGGGCGCCGCCGTGGCCATCCGGCTGCGCGAGCGCGGCGAGCGGTTGCTGGAGGACTGCCTGGACCGCGTGCTGCGGGGGGAGCGCGGCTACCGCCTGGCGCCCCTGCGGGACCTCGACGCCACCCCCGACCAGCAGGTGGCCCTGATCGCCGCACTGTCCGTACTGCAGAGGGAGAGGTGACCGCGGTGGGCGCGGATGTCCGCACAGACGGCGGCCGGACCTGGGACGACGGGCTGATCGCCCGCAGGGCCCGTACGGACGGGGGCGCCGGGCCGCGCGAGGAGGCGGAGGGCGCGCCGTTCCCCGCCGGGCCGTTCGACGGCGTCCGCTCCAGTGCCCGCTCCGGCGGGCGGTACGGCGGCTGGGAGGACCGCTGGGACGGCCGCCGGGAGGGCGGCGCGCGGGCGTACGCCGCGCCGGGCACAGCGCCGGGTGCCGCGCCCGAGGAGGAGACGCTGCGCGAACGGCTGCGCGCCCTGCGGGAGTTGGTCGGCCTCTCCCGCACCCGGCTGGACGGCGAGGTGCTCGGCGAGGCGGGCCGGGTCCTGGACGAGGTCGCGGCGCGCACCCGGCTGTCGCGGGCCTACACCACCGTGGCCGTCGCCGGGGCCACCGGCAGCGGGAAGTCGATGCTGTTCAACACCCTCGCCGGGGTCCAGTTCTCCGAGACCGGGCTGCGCCGCCCCACGACCTCGGTGCCCGTCGCCTGCGTCTGGGAGACCGAGTGGGACAGCGGCGCCGACGGCCTGCTGGAGCGGCTGGGGGTGCCGCCCCGGGCCCGGCGCCGGGTCCAGCCGCGCGATCCGGCGCTGCGCGGCCTGATCCTCATCGACCTGCCCGACCACGACTCCGCCGCGCCGGGCCACCGCGAGCAGGTCGACCGGATGCTGCGGCTGGTGGACGCGGTGATCTGGGTGACCGACCCGGAGAAGTACGCGGACGCCGTGCTGCACGAGCGCTACCTGCGGCCGCTGGCGGGCCACGCCGAGGTGACGCTCGTCGTGCTCAACCAGGTCGACCGGCTGCCGGGCGACGCCGTCGACACCGTCATGGACGATCTGCGGCGGCTGCTGGACGAGGACGGCATGGCGCTCGGCGAGCACGGCGAGCCCGGCGCGACCGTACTGGCCCTGTCCGCGCTCACCGGCGGGGGCGTCGACGAACTGAGGCACTCCCTGGGCGAGCTGGTCTCGGAGCGGCGGGCCGCGGCGCTGCGGCTGTCGGCCGACGTGGACGGCGCGGTCACCCGGCTCCGTCCGGTCTACATGGCCGACACCCCGCACGGCCCGGCCGGGCTGACGGAACGGGCGCGCGAGGAGTTCGAGGACCGGCTGGCCTCGGCGGTGGGCGCGTCGGCGGCCGGGCAGACCGCCGAGCGCCTCTGGCTGCGGCACGCCGAACAGGCCTGCGGCACGCCCTGGGCCCGGCTGCTGCGCTGGTACGAGGCGCGGCGCGGGCGCGGGGAGACGGCCACGGCCCCGGTCCGGGCGGGCGCCGGGGAGGCGGGCGGGGCGGGCGCGGTGGAGACGGCCGGGCCGGAGACGGCCGCGGTGGCCCGGCCCGTACTGGCGCAGGCGGTGCGGACGCTGGCCGAGGAGGCGTCGGCCGGTCTGCCGCAGCCGTGGGCGCGGTCGGTGCGGGACGCGGCCTGGCGCGGCGCGCTGGGGCTGCCCGAGGCGCTGGAGGAGGCGATCGCGGGGGCCGGGGACGAGAGCGGGGAGGGCGGCGCCGCGGGGGCGGGCGGGAGCGGAGGCGGGTCCGGCGGTGGGTCCGGTGGTGGATTCGGTGGTGAGCCCCGGTTGCCGAGGCCGCGCTGGTGGACGGCGGCGGCGTGCGCGCAGTGGCTGATGCTGGCCGTCCAGTTGCTGGGCCTGTACCTGCTGGTGGACCTGGTCGCCGGAGGACCGGGGTGGGGCGGTGTCTGGCTGCCGGTGGCGCTGCTGGCGGGCGGCGCGCTGGGCGGTCCGCTGCTGGCCTGGTGCTGCCGGATCGCGGCACGGGGGCCGGCGCGGGCGTACGGGCTGGAGAAGGAGCGCCGGCTGCGGCGGCTGGCGACCGGCTGGGGCCAGGCGTGGGTGCTGGAGCCGGTGGCCGCCGAACTGCTGCGGTACCGCGAGGTGCGCGAGCAGTACGTCATCGCGGCGGGCGGCACGGACCGCGCCTGAGAGGGCTCCCGGGGGTCCGTGTCACCCGTCCGGGTGGCGGAGTCGTCCACAACCCGCCAGTACTCCACAGGCCGCGGCGGGTACCGGCGGGGGGCGGGCAGCATGGGGTCCGTACGGCGCCGCACGACACGGCGCGGCACGGGACACGCGCGGGATGCGGACGGCACGCGCACGGGATGCGAACGGGGGCGGTCGGAGTGAACGAGACCATGGTGACGGTGGTCGGCAACGCGGCGTCGGCGGTGGAGGCGAAGAAGACGGCGTCCGGCCATCCAGTGGCACGGCTGCGGCTGGCCACCACGGTGCGGCGCTACGACGGGGAGCGCGGCGGCTGGACGGACGCGTACACCAGCTTCTACACGGTGTGGGCGTTCCGGGCGCTCGCGGAGAACCTGGCCGCGTCCGTGGTCGTCGGCGAACCGCTGCTCGTCCGGGGGCGGTTGCGGGTGCAGCAGGGCGAACACGAGGGGAAGCGCTGGACGTCGGCGGAGATCGAGGCGACGGCCGTGGGCCACGACCTGGCGCGCGGCACCTCGTCGTTCCACCGCGTCACCCGGGTCGTTCCCGCCGGCGAACGGGCCGCCAGTCCATGACACTTACACGCAACCAGGCGGTAACCACCCCTATGGGGCCGGAAGTCCGACTCCTTGGCATTCCCCGATAACGATTGGGACTCGGAGTGTGTAACGTCTGATATTCCTGGGGACCGCGTTCCGGTTGCTCCCTACGATCACCCCTTGAGACACGGGGGTTGACGAGGGGACGACCAGACCATGATTTCTGTACGCGGACGGGGTCCCGCCCGTTTCGCCGCCGCCGCGATCGCCACGGGCGTGCTGGCGGCAGGAGCAATAGCCGGTGCGGGGACCGCGGTCGCCGACGAGAACGAGCAGCAGCCGGGCGGCGCGACCGCCACCCTGGACGGGCTGAACAAGGACCGCTCCCACCTCGCCGTCTTCCACGACGACGGCAACAAGGAGATCGGTGCCGGTCTCTTCGACATGACGGTCGACGGCGGCGGCACCCTGCAGACCTACTGCATCGACATCAACACGGGTACGCGTAAGGAAGCCAGGTACAAGGAGGCTTCCTGGGCCGAGTCCTCGCTCCACGACAACCAGAACGCGGGCAAGATCCTCTGGATCCTGAAGAACTCCTACCCGCAGGTGGACGACCTCACGGCGCTCGCGAGCAAGGCCGGCGCCGGCCGGCTCACCGAGAAGACCGCCGCCGCGGGCACCCAGGTCGCGATCTGGCGCTTCTCCGACAACGCGAACGTCACCGCGAAGAACCAGGACGCCGAGAAGCTCGCCGACTACCTGGAGAAGAACGCCCAGGACCTGGCCGAGCCCAAGCCGTCGCTCACGCTCGACCCGCCGGCCGTCTCCGGCAAGGCCGGTGAGAAGCTCGGGCCGATCACCGTCCACACCAACGCGCAGAGCGCGACCGTCGCGCCCAGCGCGGAGGCCGCCGGCAACGGCGTGAAGGTCGTCGACAAGGACGGCAACGTGGTGACCTCCGCCAAGGAGGGCGACCAGCTCTTCTTCGACGTGCCCAAGGGCACGGCGGACGGCACCGCCTCGCTGACCCTCCAGGCCAGCACCGAGGTGTCGGTGGGTCGTGCCTTCACCAGCGTCGACCCGAAGAACCCGAGCCAGACCCAGATCCTGGCGGGCTCCAGCGGCTCCAGCGTCACCGCGACCGCGACCGCCACCTGGGCGACCAAGGGCGCCATCCCGGCCGTGACCGCCGAGAAGAACTGCGCCAAGGGCGGCGTGGACGTCACCGCCAGCAACCAGGGTGACGAGCCGTTCTCCTTCTCCCTGGCGGGCAAGGACTACGAGATCCCGGCCGGCGGTTCCGAGACCGTGACCGTCCCGGTCCAGGAGGACCAGGCCTACAACATCACGATCACCGGTCCGAACGGCTTCAAGGAGACCTTCACCGGCACCCTCGACTGCGAGACCGCCCCTGTCACCACCGGTGGCACCACCGGCGGCGGCGAGGAGAAGCCCGAGCCCTCCACCGCGCCCAGCCCGGCCACCGTCGGCGGAAGCACCGGCGACACCGGCGACGCGGGTGACACCGGGACCACCGGTGACACCGACGGCAACCTCGCCGAGACCGGCAGCAGCAGCAACACCCCGATCATCGCGGGCGTCGCCATCGCCCTGGTGGTCCTCGGCGGTGCCGCCGTCTTCTTCCTCCGGAAGAAGAAGCCCGCCACGGCCGGTTCCGACAGCTGAGCCGCTGACGGTTCCCGCTCCACCGGTCCGGGCGTGATCGCCTGATCCGCCCGGACCCCCGGTCACGTGCCGCCGCGCATCCGCGGCGGCACGTGACCTTTTCCGTCCCGCCCGCCGTTCCCGGACCGCTCCGGGCCGTCCCGTACGCCCCCGGAGGGTGACGCAGGTCGCCCGGCCACTCGTTTTCGTCCCAGAGCGGGGGTGCGGCAAGATGGGGTGTATCTGCCCACTCCCTGATTGCCGGACGGTATCTCTTGGCTGAGTACATCTACACCATGCGCAAGGCGCGTAAGGCGCACGGCGACAAGGTGATTCTCGACGACGTCACGCTGAGCTTCCTGCCCGGCGCGAAGATCGGTGTCGTGGGCCCCAACGGCGCCGGCAAGTCCACGGTGCTGAAGATCATGGCCGGGCTGGAGCAGCCGTCCAACGGCGACGCCTTCCTCGCCCCCGGCTACAGCGTCGGCATCCTCCTCCAGGAGCCCCCGCTGGACGAGTCCAAGACCGTGCTGGAGAACGTCCAGGACGGCGTCGCGGAGATCAAGGGCAAGCTCGACCGGTTCAACGAGATCGCCGAGCAGATGGCGACCGAGTACACCGACGAGCTGATGGAGGAGATGGGCAAGCTCCAGGAGCAGCTCGACCACGCGAACGCCTGGGACCTGGACGCCCAGCTCGAGCAGGCCATGGACGCCCTGGGCTGCCCGCCCGGCGACTGGCCCGTCACCAACCTCTCCGGCGGTGAGAAGCGCCGCGTCGCGCTGTGCAAGCTGCTGCTGGAGGCCCCCGACCTGCTGCTGCTGGACGAGCCCACCAACCACCTGGACGCCGAGTCCGTGCAGTGGCTGGAGCAGCACCTGGCCAAGTACGAGGGCACCGTCGTGGCCATCACCCACGACCGGTACTTCCTGGACAACGTCGCCGAGTGGATCCTGGAGCTCGACCGCGGCCGCGCCCACCCCTACGAGGGCAACTACTCCACCTACCTGGAGAAGAAGCAGGCCCGCCTCAAGGTCGAGGGGCAGAAGGACGCCAAGCGCGCCAAGCGCCTCAAGGAGGAGCTGGAGTGGGTCCGCTCCAACGCCAAGGGGCGGCAGGCCAAGTCCAAGGCGCGTCTGTCCCGCTACGAGGAGATGGCCGCCGAGGCGGAGAAGACCCGGAAGCTGGACTTCGAGGAGATCCAGATCCCGCCGGGCCCGCGCCTGGGCAACGTGGTGGTCGAGGTGGAGGGCCTGCACAAGGCGTTCGGCGACAAGGTCCTCATCGACGACCTGTCCTTCACCCTGCCGCGCAACGGCATCGTCGGCGTCATCGGCCCCAACGGCGCGGGCAAGACCACGCTGTTCAAGATGATCCAGGGCCTGGAGCAGCCGGACTCCGGCACCATCAAGGTCGGCGAGACGGTCAAGATCTCCTACGTCGACCAGGCCCGCGCCAACATCGACCCCAAGAAGACGCTGTGGGCCGTCGTCTCCGACGAACTGGACTACATCAACGTCGGCCAGGTCGAGATGCCCTCGCGCGCCTACGTGTCCGCGTTCGGCTTCAAGGGCCCGGACCAGCAGAAGCCGGCCGGCGTCCTCTCCGGCGGTGAGCGCAACCGCCTCAACCTGGCGCTCACCCTCAAGCAGGGCGGCAACCTGCTCCTGCTCGACGAGCCGACCAACGACCTCGACGTCGAGACCCTGTCCTCGCTGGAGAACGCGCTGCTGGAGTTCCCCGGCTGCGCCGTGGTGGTCTCCCACGACCGCTGGTTCCTGGACCGCGTCGCCACCCACATCCTCGCCTACGAGGGCGAGAGCAAGTGGTTCTGGTTCGAGGGCAACTTCGAGTCGTACGAGAAGAACAAGATCGAGCGCCTCGGCCCGGACGCCGCCCGTCCGCACCGCACCACCTACAAGAAGCTGACGCGAGGCTGAGGAACGCGTGCGCCACACATTCCCCTGCCCCCTGCGCTGGTCCGACATGGACTCCTTCGGGCACGTCAACAACGTCGTGTTCCTGAGGTACCTGGAGGAGGCGCGGATCGACTTCATGTTCCGGCTGGCCCGCCAGGCGGCGTCGGGAGCCTTCACCGGCGGCTCGGTGGTGGCCCGGCACGAGATCGCCTACCTGCGCCCGCTGACGCACCGGCACGAGCCGGTCGTGGTCGAGATGTGGGTGACGAAGATCGGCGCGGCGTCGCTGACGGTCGAGTACGAGGTCAAGGACGGCCCCGCGGAGGGGGACACCGTCTACGTCCGCGCCTCGACGGTCGTGGTGCCCTACGACCTGGAGCGCGAGCGGCCCCGGCGGCTCACCGACGAGGAGAAGGCGTTCCTCAAGGAGTACCTGGACGACGGAGCGACGGGAATCGCCGCCGCATGAGCGGCCGGCCCCCACGCCTGGTGTTCGCCGATCCCGGGGAGACGGCCGAACTGGCCGCCTTCCTGGGACGGCTGCTGCGCTGGGAGAGGACCGCGGCGGTACGGCTGCGGGCGACCGAGGACGGCGTCCTGGGCGTCTTCGCGCGCCCGGCCCGTTTCGAGGTGCTCGCCGTGCGCACCGCCCGGCTGTCCGATCCGGCGGAGCTGGACGCGACGGTCTCCGCTGGGGAACTGCTGGAGGGCGTCGACGAGACGACCGGGTCGGTGACCGTCCCCGCCGCCGTGACCGGCCCGCCCTGGGCCGGTCTGCTGCCGCCGCGCGGCGGCTGGCGCACGGTGGGCGAACTGCCGTACGAGGGGGTCCGCGCGGCCGCCGCGGCGGTGGTCGCCGAGTTCCGGAGGCGCAGCGAGGCGCTGCCGCCGGAGGAGCGCACCCGCGAGGCGCTGGACGCGCTGGCGGAGGAGATCTGGTCCCGCCCCCTGGGCGGCGGCACGGGCCTGCCGCTGCGCGCCGTCCACGCCGCGCAGGCGCTCGGCATGCTGCGCTCGCGCGGCCCGGCCCTCGCGGCCGGCCCCCAGGGCCCGCCGCCGCCCGCCGCGGACGGGCCCGCCGGCACGGTGGCCGTGCTCACCGCCGGCTCCTGGCTGCGGCTGCGCACCCCGTACGGCTCCGTCGCCGTGCGCGGCGGCGGACGCGCGGGGCTCGGCGGACGCGCGGGGCTGAGCGTCACCCCGCTGTGAGGAACGCGTGCGGGAGCCCCCGGCCCGAAGCATCGGCCGGGGGCTCCCGCAGGTGCGGGCGGACGGGGGTCAGCCCGGGGTGTTGACCATCGAGGCGGCCGCGTAGACCAGGTAGTCCCACAGCTGCCGCTCGTGCTCGGGGGCCAGGCCGAGGCTGTCCACGGCGTCCCGCATGTGCCGCAGCCAGGCGTCGTGGGCGGCGCGGTCGACCGTGAAGGGCACGTGCCGCATGCGCAGCCGGGGGTGCCCCCGCTGCTCGCTGTACGTCCGGGGCCCGCCCCAGTACTGCATCAGGAACAGCGCCAGCCGCTCCTCGGCCGGGCCGAGGTCCTCCTCCGGGTACATCGGCCGCAGCAGCGGGTCCTGTGCGACGCCCTCGTAGAACCGGCGCACCAGTCGCCGGAACGTCTCCTCGCCCCCGACCTGCTCGAAGAAGGTCTGCGTCTGCAAGCTGCCGCGCGGAATCTCCATCACGCCCTCCATGGTCGCAGATGCCCGGCCCGGGACTTCGGCCCCGGGGCGGACCCCCGCGGAACCCGTGCGTCCCTCACGCGTCGTCCCAGCGGAAGAGCCGGGCGGCGACGGCCGTCAGGACCGCCGCGAACAGCAGCAGCCCGCCCATGGTGGGCAGGGCCGCGCCCCAGGACTGGCCGCGGGAGAGGACGTCCTGCATCGCCTCGGTCAGGTACGTCAGCGGGAGGACGTCGGAGGCCGCCCGCACCCAGGCCGGCGCGTTGTCCAGCGGGAAGAAGGAGCCGGAGAGGAAGGCCATCGGCAGGACGACGAGCTGGGAGACGCCGTTGGCCGCCTCCTCGGTCTTCGCCCAGGCGCCGATGACCAGTCCGATGGACATGAAGGCCAGCGTGCCGCAGACGACGAGCGGCAGGGACAGCCACCAGTCGCCGCTCAGCTCCAGGCCGTAGAAGGGGATCGAGGCCACTCCCACGAAGACCAGCGTCTGCACGAGGGCCAGCGCCACGCTCACCCCGACGCGGGCGCCGATGACCGACCCCGCGTTCACCGGGGCGAGCCAGAGCCGGCGCAGGATGCGCTTCTTGCGCCAGTTGACCAGCGTGAGGGCCGAGCCCATGATCGCGCTCATCGACACCGCCCAGCCGAGCATGCCCGGGGTGAGGAACTGGATCACCTTCAGGGACTCGTCCTCGACCCGCGCGGTGGTCAGCTCGTACGCCGGCGGCTGCCCGGTCGCCGCGATGTTGGCCTGCTGGACGACGGAGTTGACGATCGCCTGCACATTGCCCGCCCGGGCCGGGTCGGCCGCCGAGTAGCGCAGCCGCACGTCGTCGCCCTCCTGCCAGACCACCGCGTCCACGTCGCCCGCGCGGACCTCCTCCAGCGCCTTCTCCCGGTCGCCGGACCTCTCGATGCTCAGGAAGTCCTCCAGCCCCTCCCGCGTCTCGCGGGGCAGGGAGTCGAACACCTCGACCCGGCCGATCTGGACGATCTCCGCCCGCGGCGTCGACTCGTTCTTCAGCAGCGCGCCGAGCAGGACCAGGAACATCAGCGGGAAGAGCAGCATGAAGAACACGGCGGTCCGGTCCCTCAGCAGGCCCAGGGCCATGGCCTTCGAGAGACCGGCGAACGTCCTGGCACTCACTGGCGGTACTCCCGTCCGGTCAGCTGGAGGAAGACGTCCTCCAGGGAGGCCGCGCCCAGCTCCTCGATCAGCTCGGCGGGGGCGCCCACGCGCAGCACGCGGCCGCGGTCCATCACCGCGACCCGGTCGCACAGCGCCTCGGCCTCGTCCATGTAGTGCGTGGTGAGCACCACCGTGCGGCCCTCGTGGTTGATGGCGCGCAGCAGGTCCCACAGATTGCGGCGGGCCTGCGGATCGAGGCCGGTGGTCGGCTCGTCGAGGAAGACCAGCTCCGGGTCGTGGACGAGGGCGCAGGCGATGGACAGCCGCTGGGCCTGGCCGCCGGAGAGCCTGTCCTCGCGGGTGTCCGCCTTCTCGGTCAGGCCGACGGTGTCCAGCATCGCGTCGGCGCGCTCGGCGGAGACGCCGTAGAGGGAGGCGAAGGTGCGGATCTGCTCGCGCGCGGTCAGCTTCTCGAAGAACGCCGACGCCTGGAGCTGGACGCCCATGCGGCGCAGCAGCGCCGGGTTGCGGGGGAAGGGGGATTCGCCGAGCAGCCGGACCGTCCCCTCGTCCGGCCTGCGCAGGCCCTCGGTCATCTCCAGGGTGGTCGTCTTGCCCGCGCCGTTCGGTCCGAGGATGCCGTAGAACTCGCCGCGTCCGACGGTGAGCGACACCCCGTCGACGGCCTGCACGTCCCCGTACCGCTTGCGCAGCCCCTCGACTGTGATCGCGGCAGTGGTCATGGTGCGGAGGCTAGTGGCGGAATATCACCTTCCGGCCTTCCCCCCGCTCCGGGGCGATGTCGCCCGGCCGTCCCGCGGCGGGACGGTGGTGACATGCGGGACACAGGTGACGAAGGGGGCGCCGAGGGGCGGGCGCGGGAGCTGACGCGGAAGCCGGCCGGAACCCTCGCGGCGGAGGGCGACCTGACCGTCCGCGGCGCGCGGCAGTGGGCCTGACCTGACGCCCCGGACGCCCCGGACTGCTCGAACGCTCCGGACTGCTCGGACGACCCGGACCGCCGGCCGCTGCCGCCGGGCGGCGGCAGCGGCACGGGCCCGGGCTCCGGAGCCGGTGTCAGCCCCGGTGCAGGGTGATCGTGGTCCACGCGCCGACGTGCACCCGGTCGCCCTCCTGGAGGGGGACGGGGACGAACGGCTGGATCGGGTCCTCGGCGCCGTTGATGGTGGTGCCGTTGGTGGAGTCCTGGTCGACCACGGACCAGCCGCCGTCGGGCTGCTGCACCAGCACCGCGTGCTGGTGCGAGACCCCCGGGTCCTCCGGCGAGCGGCCCAGGTCGATGTCGGGCGACTCGCCGGTGGAGTGGCGGCGGCGGCCGATGGTGACCTGGGGGCCGTTGAGCTGGACGCGCTGCTCGGCGGTGTAGGCGGGGATGTTGAGCCCGGCGGCCTCGGGGCCGCTGCGCCGCATCATCGCCGTGAAGTACTCGTGGTCCGGCCCCACCGTCACCACCCAGGTCGCGGGCTGCTGCGGCGGTCCCTGCTGCTGGTGGTGCTGGGGCGGCAGGTGCTGGGGGGACTGGTGCTGCGGCTGCTGATGGGGCTGCTGCTGGGGGTAGCCGTAGCCGGGCTGCTGCCCGTACGGGGGCTGGGTGTGCGGGGGCTGGGCGTGCCGGCCGGGCTGCTGCCCGCCGTGCGAGGGCGGCGGAAGCGTCCAGTCGTCCCCGCCGCCTCCCTGCTGCGGCGGCTGGTGCTGCGGCGGCTGCTGGGGCTGGGGAGCCGGCGGCTGCGGGGGCTGGGGGTAGCCGTAGCCGGGCTGCTGCCCGTAGTCGGCCCGGCCGTAGTCCGGCTGCCCGTGCTGGGGCTGCCCGTGGTGCTGCGGCGGAGCCATGGGCTGCTGGTGGGAGGGCTGGTGCTGGGGTTGTTGGACGGGCTGCGGCTGCGGCGGGGCGGGCGGAGGCGGCGGGCCGGGAGGGCCCTGCGTCTGGAAGCCGGGAGGAAGGTTCAGCCCGCTCATGCTGCCGCCGGGCGCCTGGGACGGCGGGGCGGGCGGAGGCGGCGGGCTGTAGGCGGCGGGGGAGCGGGTGAGGAAGTTGTACCGGCACTCCTCGCACACCGGCGCCTGGCCCTCGCGCGGAGTGCGGCACTGCGGGCACGGCTCGGACTGCATCGCGGAGTCGCCCCCCGGACCGGGGTAGCCGTAGCCGCCCCCCTGGCCGTGCATCGGGGGCGGGGGCGGCGGGACGGCGCCGGCGGGCACACCCGGAGCGGAGGCGATGCGGTGGCCGCACACCTCGCACCAGTCGTCGGCCGCCGACTGATGGCCGTTCGGGCAAGTCGGCATGTCGGTGTCCTTCCCCCTCCGCGCGGCTCCGTGTCGCGTCGCTCGGTCGTTCGCTGTCCTCGCGCGGACCGCCCTTCGGGCCGCGCGTCCGGCGGTCTCGTCGGCCTCGGGGACCGCCGCCTTCAGCGGAACAGTACCGGTCGCGGGGCCGGTCACGCCCACCGCCATCGCGACCGGACGCGCCCCGCGTCCGCCGGGCGGCGCCTCCGCCCGCCGCCCGGCGCGGCCCGTGCCGGGCGGCGGTCTGCCCGGAAGGGCCGGGTTCTCCGCCCTCGTTCCCTCCGCTGCCCTCCGGGCCGTTTCCGTCCGGCCCGGTACCGCGTGACCTGCGGGTTGCCCGCCGTCCGGCGGCAGGCGGCGCGACCGGCCCGGCCCCGTACCGCCGCCCGCGCCGCAGGTGCCGGACGTCCGGCGCCCGGTGGCCGCCGGGCGGGGAGGGCGGTTGCGTGATCTGCGCCACCTTCCGGACCGCCGCCCGGGAGGCACTCGTTCCGGTCGTCGTCCGCCGGGGCGCGGTACGCCCGATCCGGCGAGGCCGCGGCCCCCGGCGCGCGACGCGTCAGCCGGAGGCCTGCTGCCCGGGGACGGCCCGTCCGGATCCGGACGGCGCGGGGAACGGGAGCACCGCCACCGTCACGTTGTCGTGCCCCCCGCCGTCCAGCGCGTGCCCCACCAGGTGCCGGGCGCACCGCATCGGACGGGCGCGGGCGTCGGCCGGGACCGCCGCGGCCATCTCCTCGGCGGACTCGGCGTAGTTCCACAGCCCGTCGGTGCACACCACCACCACGCCCGGCCGGTCCGGGGTGAACGAGGCAGTGTGCGGATCGATCTCGTAGGCGTCCGCGCCCAGCCACCCGGTGATGGCGTGGGCCCGGGCGTCCGCGTACGCCTCGGCCTCCTCCATCAGGCCCGCCGCCACCATCTGGGCGGCCCAGGAGTCGTCCTCGGTGAGCCGGGCGGGCTGGGCGGAGCGGTCGTCGGGCACCCAGTAGACGCGGCTGTCCCCGATCCAGCCGACGGTGAGGAGGTCTCCGGCGACCACCGCGCCGACGATGGTGCAGGCCGGGGCGTTCTCCGCCGGGTCGCGGGACTCCGAGGCCAGGGCGTTGACGGCCTCGGAGGCGGCCACCAGGGCGTCGTGCACGGCCTGCCGGGCGTCGGCGCCGCGCGGCAGCGACTCCAGCAACGACGCGCGGGCGGACTCGGCGGCGGCGGCCGACGCCTCGTCCGGGCGGGTCGCCGAGGACACCCCGTCGCAGACGACGGCGATCACGGCCGGCGAGCCGTCCGGCAGCGTGGTGGCCGAGACCGCGAAGGAGTCCTCGTTGCGGTGGTGGCGCAGCCCGCGGTCGCTGGCCGCCGCCACCCCCTCCGACTCCTCCTCCATGTGGTCGCGTTCGCGCGGCTGGGCGTGGCCGCAGTGCTCGCAGCGGCCCTCCGCGTCGACGGCGCCCGTGCCGCAGGCGACGCACCGGCCCTCCGGCGCGCCGGGCGGGTCGCCGGCCGGACGCGGGTCCTCACGTGCGTCCTCACGTGCGTCCTCACGCGGGTCCGGCTCCGGCGCGGCGGGCGGTACGGGCGGCGGCCCGGCCTGGGCGGACGGAGCCGCGGGGGGCGCGGTGGGCGCGGGCGGCACCGCGGGGGGCGGAGGGACGGGGGGCACGGGAGGCACCGGCACCCCGGGCGGTGCGGCGGGCGGCACGGTGGGCGGTGCGACAGGCGGTGCCGGGGGAGGCGGCGGCACGAAGTCCTGCCCGGCGGGCGGCGACGGGGGAGCGGGGGGCACGGGAGGCACCGGCACCCCGGGCGGCACGGTGGGCGGCACCGCGGGCGGAACGGTGGACGGCACGGCGGGCGGCACCGGAGGAGGCGGCGGGACCGGGGGGTGCGAGCCGCCTGCCTCGGCCGCCAGGTCGGCGCCGCACGCGCCGCAGAAGAGATCACCGTCCTCCAGCGGCTCCTGGCACCGGGGGCAGACGGAGAGTCGGTCTAGCTGCGGCATGGTCACACCCACGTCTTGGGGCGGAGACGGTTGGCCCGTTCCACCAGTTCGATCCTTTCGTCGCCGGTCTGCGCGAGCCTGGCGAGCAGCCGGAACGAGCGTTCCAGCCCCAGACGGAGTCCCCTCTCGTCCGGCTCGCAGCCCAGCAGGGGCGGAAGCCGCCCCTGACCGGCGGATGCGGGCGCGCCGTGACGGCCCGCCAGCACCCAGTCCAACGCACTGCCCAGTACCTCGGTGGTCAACCGTTCGCGGCGCAGCGCGTCCAGACCCGACTCCCGCAGCCGCTCCACCTGGTGGGCGGCCGCCCGGAGGTCGTCCAGCAGCGGTTCGCGCGGGGAGCGCTGCCGCAGCCTGGCCCGTACGGCGGCGACCCGGGCCGCCGTGTGGTGGACGGAGGACTCCGGCACGGACTCCAGCGCCCGTACGGCACCCCGTCGATCACCGGTCGCCAACCGTACCCGGGCCAGACCGAACGCGGCGCTCACGAAACCCGGGTCGGTCGCCCACACCAGGCGGTGGTACTCCGCCGCGTCGTCCCAGCGCCCCAGCGCCTCCGCGCAGACGCCGAGCGCCAGCTTGGGGGCCGGCTCGCCGGGGAAGGCGCCGTGGACCGCCTCGAAGGACGGCGCCGCCCTCTCCCGGTCGCCGGTCACCAGGGCGTGCACCCCCCGGTACCAGACCACCCGCCAGTCGTCGGCGTACCGCGCCTCGAGTCCGGCCAGCACCTCCGCGGCGGCCGTGTACTCCCGCGCGCCGCCCGTCTCCAGCCGGGCGCGCAGTTCGCGCAGCCGCAGCTCGACGGAGTCGGCGGGCGCGGAGCCCAGGACGGCGGTCAGCTCGGCGGGGGAGGAGACGGACAGCCCGGTGAGGAAGCCGGCGTTCGGGTCGGCCGGGTCCATCAGCGGCACCGGGAGCGCGAGTGCCGCGGCCCGGGCGTCCAGCGGCACCAGCGCGGGAGCGGCGCCCACCGCGCCGGCGCCCGCCAGGGGATCCGCGCCGCCCGCGCCCGTGCCGTGCGCCCGGCGCCTCCAGCGCGCCCGCGGGGACCGGCGCGGCGTACGGGAGCCCAGCAGCGAGACGCCGCCGATCCGCGCCAGCAGCCGGGTGTCCACGACCCTCGTCTCCGGCCCGAACAGCGTGGACACCGACGGGCGCGGGGCGCCCGTCTGGAGCGCCACGATCTCCCGCAGCACGCCCGTGAGCTGCTCGGACATCTCCTCCGCCGAGGCGAACCGCCGCCGCGGATCGGGGTCGGTGGCCCGCACCAGCAGCCGGTGGAACGACTCGTACCGCCGGAAGACCCCGATGTGCTCCGGTCCCGGCAGGCTGTGCGCGAACAGGGTGGTGTAGCCCTGGAAGTCGAAGGTCAGCACCGCCAGCGTGCGCGCCACCGTGTACAGGTCGGAGGCCACCGACGGGCCCGCCGCCGCGATCTCCGGCGCCTGGTAGCCGACCGTTCCGTAGACCGGTCCCGCGCCGTCGTCCATCCGGCGGACCGCCCCCATGTCGATCAGCTTGAGGCGGTCGCCCTGCTGGATGGCGTTGTCGATCTTGAAGTCGCAGTACAGCAGGTTCCGGCTGTGCAGGTAGCCCAGCGCCTCCAGCGCCTCGATGCCGTACGCGCACGCCTGCTCCACCGGCAGCGGGTCGCGGCGGCCGGCGGGCGTGCGGCGGGAGTTGGCGATCTCCTTCAGCGACCTGCCGCCGACGTACTCCATCACGATGTAGCCGTCGAGGCTGCCGGTGCGCGGGTCCAGGTGCTCGACGAAGTTGTAGATGCGCACGATGGAGGGGTGCTCGATCTCGGCGAGGAAGCGCCGCTCCGAGATCGCCGCCGTCATGGCGTCCTGGTCGCCGGTGTCCAGCAGCCCCTTGAGCACCACCCACCGGTCGGAGACCGCGCGGTCCACCGCCAGGTAGACCCAGCCCAGGCCGCCGTGCGCGAGGCAGCCCGCCACCTCGTACTGGCCGCGCACGACGTCCCCCGGACGCAGCTTGGGGACGAAGGAGTACGGGTGCCCGCAGCGGGTGCAGAAGCCCTCGGCGCGGCCCGGCCGGCCGCCGCGGGTGCGGCCCACCATCGCGCCGCACTCGCGGTTGCCGCAGAAGCGCTTCCGCTCGGGCACCTCGGGGTTCTCCAGCACCGCCGAGCGCGGGTCCGGACGCGGCACCGGGGGCACCGCCACCAGCCCGGCGCCCAGCGCGCCGCGGCCCGACGAACCCGTCGACGGGCGCGAGCTGCGCACGGACACCGACCGCCCGCGGGAGCCGCCCGGCAGGGACCGCGACAGCCGTCCCGAGGACGGGGCGGAGGAGAGGGATGACAGGGACGACAGGGATGAGGCGGGCGAAGTGGATGAAGGTGATGAGGTGGACGAGACGGACGAAGGGGCCCCGGAGGAGTCCGGTGACGAGCGGCCCGGCGCCCCGGTGGGCACGCCGGCGAGGGCCGTCGTGGGCGGCGAGCCCACCGTGCCGTCGGGGAGGACCACCGGCGCCGTTCCGCAGACGCCGCACCGCGGTTCGCCGTCCCCGGCGTCCTCGTACACCCCGCCGCAGCCCGGCCGCCGGCAGGTCTCCGCGCTCCCCGTGACCGCCCCGGCCTCCGCGCTCACCGGAACTCCCCTCCCCGGTCGGCCGGTTCGCCGCCGGGCGGAGCCAGGGCCTCCAGCGCCGCGTCCCGGTAGCGCCGCACGGCCTGCTCGGCGGCCCGCAGATCGCACGGCGCGCTCCACAGCAGCCGCCGGGCGGCGTCGTACCGCTCCACCAGCAGCGGGTCGCCGTCCGCGCCGTGCCGCGCCACCCGCGCGCGGTACGCGTCCAGCCGGCCGCGCAGCTCCGCCCGTACGGCCAGCGGCGCGGTCACGGCGGTCAGCGAGGCGCGGGCCCGCTCCAGCTCTTCCTCCGCGCGCTCCTCCAGGCTCTCCAGCAGCGGCGACAGCCGGTGCCAGCGGGCGTGCCGCCGGTGCTCGGCCGCGGCGGCGAGCTGCTCGTACAGCGCGGTCGGCGGTCCGCTCACCGCGGGCACCTCGACCGCCGCGATCTTCGCCAGCACCTCGCCGCGCGCCGTCCGGGCCTCGGCCAGGGTGCGGTCGGCCCGCGACAGCACGTCGCGCAGCCGCATCAGCCGCTGCTCGGCGTCCTGCCGCACCTGGAGGACGGCGTCGATCTCGCGCCGGACGTCCTCCAGCGCGCGGGCCGCGCGGTCGTACCGCTCGGTGTCGGGGCGCCCGCCGCCGGGGGCCGAACTTCCGCCCGCGGGGACCCAGAAGGCCAGCGGGTCGGCGACCACCTCGGCGCGCAGCGAGGTCAGCTCCGCCGTGGTCCGCTCCAGCTCGTCGCCCGCGGGGTGCTCCCCGGGGCGCACGCCCACGGAGTGCGCCAGGGAGCGGACGCGCTGGAGCTCGGCGGAGAGCATGTCTATCCGGGCGGGCAGCGCGGACCAGACGGAGTCGGCGGCGACCACCGTGTCGAGGGCCCGGGCGTACCAGCCGTTCACCCGGTCGACCAGCTCCGCCAGGGCGATCCGCTCGACGGGCCCGTCACCGGAACCGCCCCCCGCCGCGCCGCCGCCCGCAGAGCCGTCGCCCGCGGGAACGACCACCGACGGGCCGCGCAGCCGCGCGGTCAGCTCGGCGAGGTCCTCCGGCGCCGGCCAGCGGCTCCTGCCGCGCAGCTCGCGGGCGGACTCCAGCGCGGCGGTGTAGGCGTCGAAGTACGCCCACAGCAGCGAGACGGCCTCCTCGGTCCGCGCCCACCGCTCCTTGGTGACCCCGGTCAGCTCGGCGCCCTCCAGCAGTCTGCGCCCCGCGTGGTCCTGGAGCGCGTACAGGGACGTCTCGATCGCCTCGTGCTCCGCGCCGAGCCGTGCCAGGGCGCGGTCCACCTCCTCCCGGCTCATCACCGGTCCGCCGGGTCCGGCAGCCCCGTCGTCCCCCATCGGTCACCTCGTCGCTCTGGTCGTCGCGTGGTCGTGATCGTGTCGTCGTGTCGTGATCGTGTCGTGTCGTCGTGTCGTGCCGTCGTGCCGTGATCGTGCCGTCGTGGCGGTGGCGGTGTCCGGCGCCCGCTCAGTCCCGGTAGACCGGGTCCGGGGGCGCCGGCTCCGCTATCTCCATCTTGTCGGCCAGCCACCGGTTGTATGCGGCCATCCACGGACTGTCCTCACCACCCCGGCGGTAGTCGTCGAGCACCTTGTTGACGCGGCGCACCAGATCCTCGTCCCCGAGGTTCATCGCGATGCCGTACGGCTCGACGGTCAGGGGCTCGCCGACGAGGTGGACGGAGGGGTCCTGCGCGGCCTGCCCGGCGGCCAGGGCGCTGTCGGTCATCACCGCGTCCACCTCGCCCAGCTGGAGCCGCACCAGGCAGTCGAGCTGGTGGCGCACGTACACCGGCCGCGCGCCCCTGGCGTCCTTCTCCAGCAGCGTCTGCGCGGTCGAACCGGCCGCCGTGCACAGCCGCCTGCCGCTCAGCGACCCGTCGAACCCCGTGACCGGCGAGGACCTGGGCGCGAGGATCTGCTGGCCGGCCTCGAAGTACGCGGTGGAGAACGCGACGTCCGCCAGCCGCTCGCAGGTGATGGACATGGTCCGCACCACCATGTCCACCTCGCGCCGCTCGATCGCGGGGATGCGCTGGTCGGTCGGGACGGTCTTGTAGACGATCTCGGGATCCTTCCCGAGCAGGTCCTCGGCGACGGCCCTCACCAGGTCGATGTCGAACCCGGTGAGCCTGCCGGAGGACGGGTCGCGGTAGCCCCACAGGTAGCTGTTCTGGTCGACGCCGACCACCAGCCGCCCCGCCTCCCGGACGCGCCGCACCGCGGGCCCGGCCTCCGCGGACGGGCGCAGGCTCCCGGCCGGGTCGCTGCCGTCGGCGCACCGCTCGCGCTCGGCGGCGGGACGCGCCCGCCCGGCGCCCGGCACGCGGTCCGCCGAGACGCCCGCCGCGGTGCCCCGGCCCGTCCCCGCGGACGGGTCCGCGGGCGCCGGGGGCAGCCCGGTGGCCGGCACCGTCTGGACCAGCACCGAGGCGGCCAGGGCGAGTCCGCCCACCGCCACGGCGATCGGCGTGCCGCGCCGAGCGCGGGCCGCGCCCGTCCGGGCCGCCCTCACGCGTACCCCCTCACCGCTGCCATCGCCGTCACCGCCCTCACCGGTACTCCGCCAGTCTGCGGCCGACGCCCAGCACCACGCCCGCGGCGCCGAGCACGGCCAGCGCGCCGACTCCGGCCGGCAGTCCGCCGAGCACGCCCCGGCCGCCCTCCGCCGCCCGCTCGAACTCCCGCTGCTCGTGCCGCACGGCCTCCGACAGCGCGGCGTCCACCGCGTCGAACGCGCCCCGCACGGTGTTCCCGCCGGGCTGGATCACCAGGGCGACCGCGTCGTCGTAGCGGCCGCTGTTCTCCAGCGCGCGGGCGGCCGCGTGGCGCTCCCGCCAGTGCGCCGCCGAGCGTACGGCCTCCTCGACCGGCCCGCGGCCCGCCTCGTCGTCCGCCAGCGCCAGGGCCCTGCCCAACTGCCCCCCGGCGCCCCCTCGGGAGCCGCCGTCCCCCAGGACCTCGCGCATGCCCCGGCGGTAGCTCTCCTCGTACAGCGCGCCGCCGCCGCGCGCCACCAGCGTCAGGCTCTCGTCGCCGCGCGCCTGGAGCACGCCCGCCCACGCCTCGTTGAGCGCCTGGAGGGAGCGGGCGCCGTGCCGGTCGGAGTCGCCGAGGCAGGACCGCGCGATCCCGTGCCCGGCCGCCAGCCACAGCAGTCCGGCGGCCGTCGCCGCGGTCGCCGCCAGCAGTCCGGGGCTGAACACCCGGTTGGTGCGCAGGTAGTGGCGGCGCTGCGCCCAGCCGAGCGCGGCGAGCGCGGCCGTACCGGTGAGCAGCGCGGGGACGGGCCAGGCGCGGGCGTCCTCGTAGTCCGCGCGCAGCCGGGCGGTCTCGGAGCGGTAGAGCGCCTCGGCGGCGGGCAGCATCTCCTCGCGCATCCGCTCGCTGGCGTGGCGCAGGTAGGCGCCGCCCAGGGGCAGCCCCTGCCGGTTGTTGGCGCGGGCGGTCTCCACCAGGCCCGTGTAGACGGGCAGTTGCTCGTTGAGTTCGGCTATCTCCTCGTGGCTGCGGGCCGAACCGCCGTTGTCGGCCGCCGCCTTGGCCAGCAGCCGGGAGGCGGTGCGGATGTCCCTCTCGTACCGCTCGCGCAGTTCGGGCGGCTCGTCGCCCCCGGCCAGGAAGGCCGCGGCGGCGGTGGTGTCGGCGTCGGCGAGGGAGCGGTAGACGCTCGCCGCGTCGGCGCTCAGCGGCTGGCTGCTGTCGATCACGGCGTCGGCGGCCCCGGCCCGGTCGGAGACCTGCCACGCCGCCTGGGCCCCGAACGCCAGCACCAGCGCGGCCAGGGCCGCCCCGATGATCCGCAGCCGCCCCGGTTCGGTCGTCGCCGCCCGGCGCAGCCGGCCCGCGTTCTCGGCCCAGGCCGTCCTGCGCGGCGGTACGGGCGCGGGCGCGGCGGGGGGCCGGGGAGGGGAGGACGGCGCATGTGTCACTGCTCGGGACCTCCCCCTCGGTCGCTGGCGCACCGGGCCCCCGCGCGGTGGAGACCGGGGAGCCCGGTCAGCAGTATGGCGGCCGGGGAGCGGTGACGGCACCGTTCCCGCCGGGATCTTGTTCGGATCGCGATCCCCGCGGGAGCAGCGGACCCTCCCCCCGCCCGGTGCCGCGGACGGCGCGCGCCCCCTCCGGCGCCACCCCCTCTCCCATGACACGCGGCAGGCGCGCATCCGGTTCTGCGCGCCGCGCATCGCGCCGCCGGGCGTGCGGTCGGGCCCGTGTGCTCGGGACGCGCGTCGGGCCCGTGTGCTCGGGTGCGCGTGCTCAGGCGCGCGCGGCGTAGTGCGCGCGCAACCGGGCGTACGGGGCGGGCCCGGCCCCCAGCCGGTCCAGGGCCAGCAGCCCGGCGCCGAGCACCGGGGGCGCGGTGACCACGTGAGCGGTGGCCCGCGGGGCGCGCTCGGCCAGCAGGGCGAGCAGGCGGTCGTGGAGGAGCGGGTGGCGGGCCGCCACGACGCCGCCGCCGAGCACCACCGGCGTCGGGGTACCGAGCAGGTCCAGGCGCTCCAGCGTCACCGCGGCCATCACCGCGATCTCCTCGGCCTGCCGCTCCACCAGCGAGCGGGCCACCGCGTCGCCCCCGGCGGCCACCGCGAAGAGGACGGGCACGAGCTCGTGCCTGCGCCCGCCCGGCAGGTCCCCCAGGTGCAGCGCCTCGATCAGCGCGTACATGCTGGGCAGCGCGAAGTGCGCGGGCAGCGCCCGGGCCAGCCCGGTGTCCGGGCCCCGGCCGTCCTCGGCGCGGGCGGCGTGCCACAGCGCCTCCTCCACCAGCCCCCCGCCGCCGCCCCAGTCGCCGGAGAGCCGGCCGACGGCGGGGAAGCGGTGGACGCGGCCGTCGGCGGCGACGCCGACGCAGTTGACGCCCGCGCCGCACACGACGGCGACCCCGTGCCGCGGCGAGCCGTCGTCGGGCAGGCCCGCGCGCAGGATCGCGAACGTGTCGTTGGCGACGCGGGTGGTGCGGCCCCAGCCGAGGGCGTCGATCCGCTCCGCCAGCTCCCGCTCCTCGCGCGGCAGGTCGGCGTTGGCCAGGCAGGCCGACACGTGCTCGGCCAGGGGGGCGCCGGGGTCCGTCCCCAGCCCGGCCTCCTCCGCCGCCCGCGCCACCGTCTCCGCCAGCGACGCGACGGCCGCCGCGGCCCCGACCGCCGGCGGCTGGAAACCGCCGCCGCGCGCCGAGCCGAGCACCGTCCCGTCCCCGGCGACCAGCGCCACGTCGGTCTTGCTGTTGCCCGCGTCGACCGCCAGCGCGGCGGCCCGCGTCAGGCCCATGAGAGGTGCTCCCGGTTGTGCGCGATCAGGCGGTCCGTCAGCTCCTCGGCGAGGGCGTACTGGCCGACCAGGGGATGGGCCAGCAGCGCGGCGAACACCCGGTCCCGGCCGCCGCGCAGGGCGGCGTCCAGCGCCAGGTGCTCGTACGCCGTCACGGCCGCGATCAGGCCCGTGTGGAGCGGGCTCAGCGGCGGTACGGGCAGGGGCTCGGCGCCCGCCGGGGAGACCTCGGCCGGGACCTCGATCACCGCGTCGTCGGGGAGGAAGGGCAGGGTGCCGTCGTTGCGGACGTTGACCACCTGCACATCCGCCCGCGCACCGCCGCCCGTGCCGCCCGCGCCGTCCGTCCCGTCCCGCCCGCCGCCCAGCAGCGCGGCGACCAGGGCGACGGCGGCCTCGGAGTAGTAGGCGCCGCCGCGCCGGCCCAGCAGCTCCGGCTTGGTGTCCAGCGCAGGATCGGCATACATCTCCAGCAGCCTGCGCTCCATCGCGGCGACCTCCGCCGCCCGCGAGGGCCTGGTGCGCATCTCGGCCACGACCTCGTCGTGCGCGTAGAAGTAGCGCAGGTAGTACGAGGGCACGGCGCCCAGCCGGTGCAGGAGGGGCTCGGGCAGCCGCAGGTCGGCGGCGATCGCCGCGCCGTGCCCGGCCAGCAGTCCGGGCAGGACGTCCCGCCCGTCCGGGCCGCCCAGGCGCACCCCCAGCTCCCAGGTGAGGTGGTTGAGCCCGACGTGGTCGAGGTGGATCTCCTCCGGGCGCACCTCCAGCAGCGCGGCGAACTTCCGCTGGAGCCCGATGGCCACGTTGCACAGGCCCACCGCCCGGTGGCCCTCGTTCAGCAGCGCGCGGGTGACGATGCCGACCGGGTTGGTGAAGTCGACGATCCACGCGCCGGGGTTGGCGCGGCGCACCCGCTCGGCGATGTCCAGGACGACGGGCACGGTGCGCAGCGCCTTGGCCAGCCCGCCCGCGCCCGTGGTCTCCTGCCCGACGCAGCCGCACTCCAGCGGCCACGTCTCGTCCCTCTCGCGGGCCGCCTGGCCGCCCACGCGGAGCTGGAGCAGCACGGCGTCGGCGTCCGCGACGGCCGCGTCCAGGTCGGAGGTGGTGGTGACCTCGGCCGGGTGGCCGGCCCGGGCGAGGATCCGGCGGGCGAGCCCGCCGACCGGCTCCAGCCGGTCCGGGGCGGGGTCGGCCAGGACCAGCTCGGTGACCGGGAGGACGTCCCGCAACCGGGCGAAGCCGTCGACGAGTTCGGGGGTGTAGGTGGACCCGCCGCCCACCACTGCGAGTTTCACGGGACCGCATCCTCCTCGGGAACCTGGGAAAGCCGGACGTCAGCGGGAGGTGTCGAACACCTCGTCGCGGGTGGTGGCCAGGGCGCTCTCCAGCGCCCCGCTCAGCACGGGGTGTTCGGTGACGGCGCCGACGACCAGCCGCGGCCGGGGCGCCGCCAGCTCGGCCAGTTCCCGCTGGACCATCGTGCGCAGCACCTCGCCGCCGGCGGTGAGCACGCCGCCGGACAGCACGATCAGCTCCGGGTCCAAGACGGCGACCAGCGCGGCCAGCCCGGTCGCGAGCCCGGTGGCGGTGCGCCGCAGCAGCTCGCCGTACGGGCCCCCGCCGTCTCCACTGCCCCCGCCGTCCCCACTGCCCCCACTGCCCCCGCCGTCCCTGACGTCCACGCCGTCCCTGACGTCCCCCGCACCGCTCCCGGCGCCCTCGGTGGGCTCCTGGCCGGTCTGCTCCACCGCACGGGCCAGCAGCCGCGCCGCGGCCTCGCCGGGCGGGCCGGGCGGGGGCTCGACGCCCAGCTCGCGCGCCGTCCGCAGCAGCGCGTGCGCGCCCGCCAGCTCCTGGAATCCGCCGCTGTTGGCCCGCGCGACCCGGCGGATCAGCGGGGCGCCGGGCACCGGCAGGAAGCCCACCTCGCCCGCGCCGCCGGTCCAGCCGCGGTGCAGCCGCCCGCCCAGCACCAGGGCGGCCCCGATGCCGTCCTCGTTCCACAGCAGGACGAAGTCGCCGTGGCCGCGGGCGGCCCCCAGGCGCTGCTCGGCGACGGCGACGAGGTTGACGTCGTTGTCGTAGTCCAGCGGCATCGGCAGCGCGGCGGCCAGCTCCTCCAGCAGGTCGGGGGAGTGCCAGCCGGGCAGGTGGGAGGCGTAGCGCAGCCGTCCGGTGCGCGGGTCGAAGGCGCCGGGGGTGCCGATGACGACGCGGTGCAGTTCGGCGCGGGTGAGCCCGGCGGCCTTGGCGGCGCCGTCCACGGCGGCCGTCACCTGCGCCACGGCCGTCTCGGCGGGCTGCCGCCCGGAACGTCCCGGCGCGGGCACCTCGAAGGTGCCGACGGTGCGGCCGGTGATGTCGGCGACCGCGGCGCGGATCCGGGCGGCGGTGACGTCGAGCCCGGCGACGTGGGCCACGGCCGGGTCGAGGGAGTAGAGCTGGGCGTTGGGCCCCGGGCGGCCCCGGCTGGTGCCGGTGACCCGGACCAGGCCGGCGGCCTCCAGACGGGCCAGGAGCTGGGAGGCGGTCGGCTTGGACAGCCCGGTCAGCCTGCCGATGCGGCTGCGTGAGAGCGGGCCGTGGGTGAGCAGCAGTTCCAGGGCGGCGCGGTCGTTCATCGCGCGCAGCACCCGGGGGGTCCCCGGCGTGGTCCCGGCCATGGGCCCTCCCCGCACGGCATTGTCAGGAAAGCTTCCTGTCGTGTGGGCAGGACCCTAGGGCCCGGCTCCGGCCGGCGTCAACGGACGAGACGGGTGCGGGCCCTCCGCGCGGGCCCGCACCCCTGCGCTCCGTCCCCCGGCGCCTGCCGGTGTCTCCGTGTGTCTTCCGGTGTCTCCCCGTGCCTGCCGGTGTCTCCGTACGCCTTCCGCGTGCCCGCGCCCCCGGTGCTCAGGACCGCCGCCCGCCGGCGCCCCGGCCGAGGTCCCGCACGGCGTCCTTCACCGGGACCGCCGCCTCCTTCGCGGGGACCGGTCCCTTCTCCGGCCGGGCCCCGCCCGCGCCGCGCTCCAGGGCGCCCAGGTCCTCGTCCAGCTTCCGCAGGGTGACCAGCGACTCCTCGTCCACCATCCGGATGCCCCGCGCGTCCAGCGCCCGCTTGATCCGCCAGCGCAGCTCGCGCTCCACCGGCAGCGCCTTGCCCGGCATGGTCTTGGCCGCGACCCGGATGACCATGGTGTCCAGCGTCACCGAGTTCAGGCCCAGCACCTCCACCGGCGCCCACAGGACCTCGTCCCACGGCGAGGACGTCGACATCTCCTCGCCGGCCGCCGCGATCGCCGACCGGACCTCGTCCAGGTCCTCGTCCGAGCGGACCTCCACGTCCAGGGCGGCCGTCGCCCAGCCCTGGCTGAGGTTGCCGACCCGCTTGATCTCGCCGTTGCGCACGTACCAGATCTCGCCGTCGTCGCCGCGCAGCTTGGTCACCCGCAGCCCGATCTCCAGCACCGTGCCGGTGGCCTCGCCCGCGTCGATGCGGTCGCCGACCCCGTACTGGTCCTCCAGCAGCACGAACATCCCGGTCAGCACGTCCGTGACCAGGTTGCGGGCGCCGAAGCCGATCGCCACGCCCGCGACACCGGCGCTGGCCAGCAGCGGGGCGAGGTCGATGCCCAGGGTCGACAGCGCGATCAGCGCCGCCGTCCCCATGATCACGAACGTGGTGACGCTGCGCAGCACCGAGCCGATGGCCTCCGTGCGCTGGCGCCGCCGCTCGGCGTTGACCAGCAGGCCGCGCAGGGCGTTGCCGCTCGCCTCGGCCTCGGCGTTGCGGTTCATGCGGGCGATCAGCCGCGTGATGGCCCGGCGGACGACCGAGCGCAGCACGACGGCGATCACCATGATCAGCGCGATGCGCAGGCCGATGGCGAGCCAGGTCCCCCAGTTCTCCTCTATCCAGCCGGCGGCGTTCGTGGCGGTCTCGTGCGCCTCGTCCATGGAATCCACCCACAACACACTAACGGGGGACAGGTCGCCGAACAGGCCGTCACGCCCCGGATAGCGCCGGTGCCGGGCGGGGGAGAAACGGTGTGTGGTCGAAAACACGCTCAGCGCGTTACGCGATCGTGGTGGCGCCGCCACCGGCACGCGGGACACACTGGGGGAGATCGTCCCGGCGCGAGCCACGCGCCGCCGACGTACAAGGAGGCACCGTGCCGCATGTCCTGGTCCTCAACGCGTCGTACGAGCCGCTCGGCGTCGTACCGCTCCGCCGCGCGCTCATCCTCGTCCTCAACGGCAAGGCGATAAGCCTGGAGGACTCCGGCGCCCTCATGCACAGCGCGACCCAAGCCATACCGGCCCCGAGCGTCGTCCGCCTGAAACGCTTCGTGCGCGTGCCCTTCCGCGGCACGGTGCCGCTCACCCGCCGCGCCCTGTTCGCCCGTGACGGCGGCAGGTGCGCGTACTGCGGTGGCGTCGCAACCAGCGTCGACCACGTCGTCCCGCGCAGCCGCGGCGGGCAGCACTCCTGGGAGAACGTGGTGGCGGCCTGCCGCCGCTGCAACCACGTCAAGGCCGACCGCCACGTCTCGGAGCTGGGCTGGCGGCTGCGCCACCAACCAGCCCCGCCGACCGGCCTGGCCTGGCGGATCATCGGGACGGGACACCGGGACCCGCGCTGGCTGCCGTACTTGCGGCCGTACGGCGCGGACGACGCCCTCGCCCGGATCGACGGCAGGACGACGACACCTGCCTGAGGTCCGGGCCCTGTTGTAAGGGGCGTCGCAAGGGACGCCGCAAGGGAGTCGTACGGGGCCGGTGACGGCCCCGTACGGCGGCGTGCCCGCTACCGTCCGGCCCCGCCGTCCCGTCCGGCCCCGCCGTCCCGTCCGGCCCCGTTGTCCCGGTCCTTCCGCTCCTCCCGGCCCTCCCGGTCCTCCACGGCGTAGACCTCCAGCGACCACAGCGAGAGGCCGAAGCGGGTCGCCCGCTCGTCACCGACCACCCGCACGTGGCGGGTGCCGGCCGGGGCGTCCATCCGCACCGTCTCCCGGCCGCCCCGCCCGTCGCGGACGGTGGCGGCCGTGCTCCAGCTCCTGCCGTCCGGCGAGACCTGGACGCGGTAGCGGGAGGCGTACGCGTCCTGCCAGTGCAGCCGCACCTCGCCGACCCGGGCCGGGCGGTCCAGCTCCACCCGCAGCCACTGCCCGTCCGCCGCGGGCGAGGACCAGCGCGTCTCCGGGTCGCCGTCGGTGGCGGCCGAGGCGGGGAAGTCCTCGGTCTCGTCGGCCGAGGAGCCGGTCCGCGCGCCGCGGGCCAGGTCCGGCCCGCCGGTGGGCGGATAGGCGCGCACCGTCAGCGTCCGCTGCCTGCTCTCGCCCCCGGCGGTGAGGGTGACGGGGATGCGGTACGTGCCCGGCCGTACGTCCTTGCCGGCCCGGACCTCGATCTCCGCCGTCGCGGGCACACCGCGCTGGAGCGTGACCCGGCGCGGCGCCCGCACCGTGAAGCCCTCGGGCGCCCGCACGGTCAGCCGCCCGCGCACGTCGGTGGGCCGGTGGCCGGTCAGCCGGGCCCCGACCACCGCGGGGCCGCCGCCGATGACGGCGTTGGTCTCCTCGCGGGCCAGCTCCAGGCCGGTACCGGGGGAGTCGGAGTACCAGGGCGTCAGCTCGTGGACCACCGGCGCCTTCGAGCCGGGCTGCCAGGCCAGCCGCACGGCGTCCGCCCGCAGGCCGTCGGCCCGCACCTCCGTCCAGCCCTGGTCGGAGAGCGTGCCGAGCCGCTTCCAGCCCTCGCCCGGCACGTGCGCCTCGACGGCGGCGCGGGCGCCCGTGCCCGGTTCGGACTGGACGGTGACCGCCTCCAGGGAGCGTGCCCGGGGCAGCCGCAGCACCAGTTCCCGGGACGCGGCACCGGCGTCCGCGTCCGGGCCGGCCGCGTCGTCCGGCGGATCGGCGGGGCGGAAGGCGGTGGCGGGATCGCCGTCGGCGGCGTCCTCCGGCGAGGAGCCCGGCAGCGCCGCGGGGCCGCCGCGGACCCGTTCCCCGGAGCGCTCGGCCTCCCCCGTCCTGCCGCCCGCGCCGGACCAGTCGTCGGAGATCCGCAGCGCCTTGTCCACGAAGGCGGGCAGCACGTCCTCGCCGACCGTCACCCCGCTCCCGCGGGCCTCGGCGCGCAGCCGCTGGAGCTCCAGCCGCGCCTGCCACGCCCCGGCGCCGTCCCCGCGCCGCTGGGCCGCCAGCATGTCCAGCGCGTACTGGCCCGCCCGGCCGTAGCGGGCCAGCTGCCGCACCCAGGGGCGCATCTCGTCGCTCAGGGCGCCGCCGGCGACGCCCGCCAGGTTCTCCGGGGCCTCGCGCAGGACGGCGAAGGCGTCGCGGAGCCGGCCGGACGCGGCGGCGAACCTCCCGTCGTCCTCGCCCGCGTGGGCCCTCCAGAAGGCGTCGAGCAGCGGGGCGAGGTAGGCCGACTCCCTCTCGTCCAGCACCGAGGAGGAGTTGTTGGCGGCGAGCGCGTGCAGCGCCTCGCGGGCCTTCCCCGCCGGCTCCCCGGAGCCGCCCGGGTCCTTCCGGTCCTCCGCTTCCTTCCGGGCTCCGGCCCCCTCCGCCGGTCCGCCCGCCGCGGCCAGGTCGTCGACGGCGGCCTTCCAGGACTCCTCCGGCCGGTAGCCGCGGGGGTTCCAGGCGTAGTCGGCGACCGTGAACAGCGGCAGGCGCGAGGCTGTCGCCTGCTCCATCGCGTTGGCCAGCAGCGCCGCCGAGCGGTTGGCGACGGCCGGCTCCCGGCCGGTGTACGGGCCGAGGAAGACGCGGTCGCCGGCGTAGTCGTTGACCGGGTAGTTGTCCATGGTGACCAGCGGGTGGCGGAAGACCGAGCGGGCCCGGGCCAGTTCGCCGCCGGTGATGGTGGCGGGCACGACCCCGACCCCCGTCCAGGCCACCTCCACGTCCGCGTCCAGCCCCTCCGCGAGCGCGGCGCGGTACTCGGTCGGGCCGTCCTGGTAGAACTCCGTGGGCACCACCGACAGCGGCACCGCGTCGCGCCCGAAGCCGTACCGCCGGGCCAGGTGCGCCGCCACCTCGTTGGCCAGCTCCGTGTGGGCGGTGGCCGCGGCCCGCGGTCCCGTGCCGTAGCGCTCGGCGTCCGCGTCGCAGTGCCACTCGGTGTAGCTGACGTCCTCGAAGCGGAGCTGGAACGCCCGCACCCCCAGCGCCGCCATGGCGTCGATCTTGCGCAGCAGGGCCTTCCGGTCGTCGCCGGAGGCCAGGCACATCGACTGCCCCGGCGAGACGGCCCAGCCGAGCACCACGTGGTTGCGGCGGGCGCGCTCGGCGAGCTCGCGGAACTGGGCGCGCCGCGCGGCGGGGTAGGGGTCGCGCCAGCGCGACTGGCGGAAGGCGTCGTCGCCGGGGGCGTACAGGTAGCGGTTCTGCTTGGTGCGGCCCATGAAGTCCAGGTGCGCCAGCCGCTCCCGGTGCGACCACGCCTCGCCGTAGAAGCCCTCCGCGGTGCCGCGCACGGGGGAGGCGGGCCAGTCGCGCACGACGGCCCCGGTGATCTCCGCCCCGCCGTCGCGGACGGTCACCAGCTGGCGCAGCGTCTGCGCGGCGTGGAACAGCCCGTCCCGGCCCACGCCGGCCAGCGCGGCCGTACCGCCCGGCCCGTCCAGCCCGTCCGCACGGCCGACCGCCAGCCGGTAGCCGCCCGCGGGAAGGTCGCCGGGCTCGGCGGCGCCCAGGACGCGCAGCGCCCGCCCGGCGGACTTCTCCCCGGCGCGCACCACCAGGCCCCGGGCGCGTACCTCCTGGCCCGGGCGCACGGTGCGCACCTCGCGCGCTCCGGCCGCGCGCAGGACGCCGCGGAGGACGTCGAGGGCGTACGGGTCGGCGTCCTCGTCCGCCACCAGCAGGACCTCGTCCCCGACGGGGACCGGCTCGCCCCGCGTCCGCAGGGCCTGGGGGCGCGGCCAGACGCCGGGAGCGCCGTCCAGCGAGACGCGGGCGTCCCGGTCGGCGGTGTCCCGCGCCGGCGGGGACGCGGCCCTGTCCGGCTGCGGCGGTGCGGCCTGTGCGTTCGGCGCGCCGCCGAGCAGCCCGCCGAGAACGGCCGCGACCAGCGCCGTCGCACCGGTCCTGCGCGTGGCGCGGCCATGCGTCGCGTGGTTCACGTCTCTGTCGGCCCTTCTCGCCCCGTTCAGATACGGCTCTCAAGCTGCGGACCGGACCCGCCGGTCGGCGACGAGCCCATCACCGCCGCGGTCGGGGTGTCAACGACGGGGGCCGAAGTGCCGGGTTTGTCACCCGGTGCGGCCGGGGCCGGAGGGAGCGGGGCCGGCGCGCGCCCCGAGGTGGTCGCTTCTGGGAGGGCGGTAAATCTTGGTCGAGATGCCCGCTTTGCTCGAATGCCCTACGCTGACAGGCGCGTCAAACCGTGAAATCATCGGCGGTGAGCCTGTGACCCGGCTCACGTTTGTACCGCTGAAAGTGTCTGGGTTCCGCCTCAGTGGGTAGGGCCTTGATGTCCGACCGACAGCAACGAACGGAGGCCCCCGTGGCCGCGTCCGCTGAACTCCTCGCCCCCCACACCCTGTTCCCCAAACAGGGGCGGGAGCCGATCGACCTGTCCGGTGTCTCCGACCCCGACTCCGGCCTGGACGGCTCCTGCTCCTGGGACCACGCCGAAACGCCGCTGACCAGCGAACCCCCGCTCGCCGACGCCGCTCCGCTCACCAGTGAGCCGCCCCTCGCCGCCGAACTCCCGCTGACCAGCGAACCGGCCGGGGTGGGATACGGGACGGATTCCGCGGAAATCTAGGTCATGGGAGGCCCAGGGAGAGCGGAGGGAGATCCAATGAGCCGACTGGCGCGACTCGCCGCGGCACACGGAGTCTGCACCTCCTACGACCCGGCCCCGGGCCGTACGCTCCAGGTGCCCGACGAGACGATCGTCGAGGTGCTCGCCGCACTGGGCGTCGACGCCTCCACCCCCGACGCCGTACGCGACGCGCTGGAGCGCCACGCGCACGAGGAGGCGGCCCGGCTGCTTCCTCCCACCGTCGTCGTACGCGCGGTCTCCCGCGGCGGCGCCTCGCCGCCCGCCGCCTCCCCCTCCGCCGTCCGCGGCGGCGTCCCCCCGCTCCCCGACGGCACCGTGCTGCGGGTCGAGACGGAGGACGGCCGCGACCTGGACTGGGGGGCGGACCCGGACGCCGACGGCGAACGGCTGCCCCTGGGCTGCCACACCCTCCACGCCGAGGCCCCCGACGGCCGGACGGCCCGCGCCGCCCTGATCGTCGCGCCGGACCGCTTCCCCGCCCTGGAGGGGCGCTCCTTCGGGCTGCTGGTCCAGCTCTACTCGCTGCTGTCCTCGCGCTCGTGGGGCATGGGGGACCTGGCCGACCTGGCCGACCTCGCCGCCTGGGCCGGACGCGCGACCGGCGCCGACTTCATCCAGCTCAACCCCCTGCACTCGGCCGTGCCCGCCGCCGAGGGCGAGACGGTCGACCCCTCCCCGTACCGCCCCTCCTCGCGGCGCTTCGCCGATCCGGTGCACCTGCGGATCGAGGAGATCCCCGAGTACGCCTACCTGCGCGGCGAGGCCCGCGCGCGGGCGGACGAACTGCTGGCCCGCGCCGCCGAGCTGCGCGAGGCCACCCTCACCAAGGACGGGCGGATCGACCGCGACGTGGTGTGGTCGCTCAAGCGCCGCGCCCTGGAACTGCTGCGCACCGTCCCCCTCAGCCCCGGCCGCCACGTCGCCTACTGCGACTTCCTCGCCGAGCAGGGCCAGGCCCTGGACGACCACGCCACCTGGTGCGCCCTGGCCGAGGTCCACGGACCCGACTGGCGCTCCTGGCCCGCCGGCCTGGACGACCCCCGGTCGGCCGCCACCACCCGCGCCCGCGGCGAGCTGCTGGACCGGGTGGACTTCCACAGCTGGCTGGCCTGGCTCACCGACGCCCAGCTCGCCCGCGCCCAGCGCACCGCCCACGACGCGGGCATGTCCATCGGACTGGTGCACGACCTGGCGCTCGGCGTCCACCCCTCCGGCGCGGAGGCCTGGGCGCTCAAGGACTTCCTGGCCACCGGCATGTCCATCGGCGCCCCGCCGGACGCCTTCAGCCCCCACGGTCAGGACTGGGGCCTGCCGCCCTGGAGCCCGGACGCGCTGGCCGCCTCCGGCTACGCCCCCTACCGCGCGCTGCTGCGCGAGCTGCTGCGCCACACCGGCGGGCTGCGCATCGACCACGTGATGGGCCTGTTCCGGCTGTGGTGGATCCCCGAGGGCCGCCCGCCCACGGAGGGCGCCTACGTCCGCTACGACGCCGAGGCCATGCTCGGCGTGCTCGCCCTGGAGGCGCACCGCGCCGGGGCCGTCGTCATCGGCGAGGACCTGGGCACGGTCGAGCCGGGCGTGCGCGGGGAGCTGGCCGGGCGCGGTGTGCTGGGCACCTCCGTGCTGTGGTTCGAGCGCGACTACGACCACACGCGCACCCCCCAGCACGAGACGCCCCAGCCGCTGGAGCCGCAGGACTGGCGCGCCGACTGCCTGGCCACCGCCACCACCCACGACCTGCCCAGCACCGCCGCCCGCCTCAGCGGCGACCACGTCCGGCTGCGCCACGGCCTCGGACTGCTGTCCGGCCCCCTCGCCGAGGAGCAGACCCGGGACGCCATGGAGACCGCCGAGTGGATCTCCCACCTGACCCGCCTGGACCTGCTGCCGGAGGGCCCCGGCGAGGAGGAGGGCGAGATCAGGGGCATCTACCGCTTCCTGGCCCGCACCCCGGCGAAGATGGTCGGCGTCTGGCTGCCCGACGGCATCGGCGACCGGCGCCCGCAGAACGTGCCGGGCACCTGGGACCAGTACCCCAACTGGCGGCTGCCCGTCGCCGACGGCGACGGCAGGCCCGTCACCCTGGAGGAGATGGTCACCTCACCCCGTCTGCGCGACCTGCTGGAGACGGTGTACGAGGAACTGCACGGGCCGCGCGAGTGCCGCATACCGGCTCCCGGGCAGCAGGGCGGAGCGTGCGAGGAGGGCCGGGCGGAGGGCCGTGCGGAGATCCGCACGGAATCCGAAGGCCACCCTGGACGCGTGTCCTCCGGAGACGTTCGCTAGCGTTGACTCCGTGGACAACAAGGTCAACGAGAACGTCAGGAGCGCCGGCACCGCCGTGCGCGCCGGATTCGTCACCGCCCTCACCGCGCTGACGCTGCTGGTCGCCTCCCCCTCCGCCCTCGCCCTCTACCGCGACGACGGCGACGACCCGGGCACCGGCCTGAGCGTGGTCGAGACCCTCGGTCTCTACGTCGTGGCGCCCGTCGCCCTGTTCGTGATCGTCACCGTGCTGGTGATGGTCGGCGACAAGTCCTCGCGCCCGAGCGGTCAGATCGGCGGCCGCCAGGAGCCGAACCGCGGCTGACCCGCGGTTGAACCGCGGCGTTCCGCCGGTCGGCCCGGTGATCCGGTCGCCGGCCGGCCCCGCCGGGGGACCGGGCGGGTCCGTGGCGTCCCCGCACGGCCCCACGGATCCCGCCGGCGCCGGCCCGGCTGACGACCGGTGCCGGCCCGGCTGACCGGCTGACGGCAGGTGCCGTCGGCGACGGCACCTGCCG
>NZ_JARVKV010000099.1 GCF_029813835.1 Streptomyces sp. DH37 | reverse complement strand
GGTGCCGTCGGCGACGGCACCTGCCGTCAGCCGCCGCGTCCGCTCCGCGCCGTACTCCGCCCGCGCCGTGGACCTGTCCGCGGCCGAGGTCGGGTCGGCCCCGGTCCCACCGCCGGCAGGGCGGCCGGTGCGGTGGCGGACGTACCCCTGAGCCGCCTCGCCGACCGGCGCGGCGCGCGCGGCACGGCCGCCGCGCCGGCGCCGCCGACGGGGTTCGCGGCCGCCGTCTTCCCCACCGTCCGCGGCCTGCCCGCGTTCGTCCTCGCCACCGTGCCGTACGCCCGCTGCCGGTGCGGGCCGGGCGCGGCCCGGCAGGCGCTGCCGGTCGCCCCGGTCGCCGGGCGGGAGCGCACCCGCGTCCGCGCGTATCCGCAGTCCACCGGAAACGCCGGACCCGCCGCCGCCCCCCGCCGCCGCGGGGCCTGGAACCATGGCGGCATGGACGAAGAGGTGATCCCCATCCTCCGCGTGGGCGACGTGGCGGCAGCGGTCGGCTGGTACGAACGGCTGGGCTTCACCCGGCAGTGGGAACACCGCTTCGAACCGGGCTTCCCGGCCTTCGCCGAGGTCGCGCGCGGGCGCGTACGGCTGTTCCTGTCGGAGCACACCGGCGACGCGCGCCCGGGCACGCTGGTGTACCTCCGTGTGAAGGACGTGGATGCCGTCGCCGCCGAGTTCGGGGCCCAGGTGACCCGGGCCCCCTGGGCGCGGGAGGTCGAACTGCGCGATCCCGACGGCAACCGTCTGAGGGTGGGCACACCGACGGAGTGACCGCGCGTTGTGCGGCTCGGGAGCCGATCGGAGCGCGTCGTTCCGGATCGCCGTGACGAAGGCGGACCAGCCGGCGTTCGGGAAGATCGGCGCGGGCCCCGGGAGCCTTGCTGTCGCGGACGGGTATGACGCCCAGGAAGCCGTCGGCCACCTCGGCACACGCTCCCCCTCGCCGTCGCCGTAGGGCGACTTGCGCCAGGCAGCGGTGCCTGGGCCGTGGTCGGTGCTCATGGTGTCCTGTAGTCCTTCGCGACCGATTCGGCGGGCGAGCGGCGTCGACGCGGCGGCCTCACCCGTCCGCGCTTCCCGGTCCGGACGCAACGACGCTGCTGGGCCGGTCCCCCTGCCGGACGGTCACCGTGCGGCACCGTGACCGGGGTCCACCACGCCGACGCCTACTTCGCGGCCTTCGCCGAGGTCGCCCGTCACCACAAGGCCTCCCGTGCCGACGAGTACTCCCGTTGACGCCGTCCTGCTGGACGGCCTTCTGCGTACCGCTGTCGTCGAGGACGTCGCCGAGTTCGTGGTGGGTGCCGTCATCGCCGGTGCGGACGGCAGGGTACGGCAGGGTCCTGCTGCTGCGCCGCTCTGCGGACGACTGCCTGGGCGGGCTGCGGGAGCTGCCCGGCGGCGGTGTCGACGACGGCGAGGGCCTCACCGAGGCGCTGTGCCGTGAGGTCGGGGAGGAGACCGGACTGGAGGTCACCGCCGTCGGCGCCCACCTCGGCCGCTTCGACCACCCGTCGAGAAGCGGCAGGCCGACCCGGCGGTTCACCTTCACCGCCACTGTTGCCGACGGGACGGCCGTCACGCTCGCCGAGCACGACGAGTGTCCGTGGGCCGACCGCGAGCAGCAGGAGGGGACCAGCAGTGCCGTCCGGGGCGTCCTGGCCGTCTGGCGGAACCGAGCCGCCGCCTGAGTCCCCATCCGCCGGGGCCCGCCGGTGAAGGACGGGGCGGGGAAAGCGCCGGACGTGCTCTCGAGCGAGGTCGGGAGCATGGCGCGAAGCCGCTGCCGGCGCCGGTGGGGGCCCGTTGGGGGATGTGGTGGGGAGCCCGAAGTCGGGCGCGTCGTCCGGCGGTTCACTTCGTCCAACCCCTTGACCGGGGACAGTCCGCCGTTAAGGTCTAGACCTGAACGCCTAAGGTCTAGACCTTAGGTCGGCCTCTGCCCTCGTCCCGCGGCGCTGTCCGTGCGAGGGCGCGGTGCGTGGACGGCGACACCTCTCGTGGCATCCGGTGTGTCCACGCTCCCGCGCCGCCCGGCGGGGCGGCGCGACCGGTACGGCGTGCGCGCCGTACCCCACCCGGTCGCGTCGGGCTCCCGGGTGGCGGCCTCGACGACACCGAAGAAAGTGGAATGGCATGAACACGAAAAAGCGAGTGGCCCTTGCGCTCGGCGCGATGGTCGCCCCCCTGCTCGCCGTCAGCCTTCCGGCGGGCACGGCCAACGCCCACGGCTGGGTGACCGACCCCGGCAGCCGCCAGGACCAGTGCGCCGAGGGCGTCGTCGACTGCGGCCAGATCTCGTACGAGCCGCAGAGCGTCGAGGGACCGAAGGGGCTCAAGAGCTGCAGCGGCGGCAACGAGCAGTTCGCCGAGCTCGACGACGACAGGAAGGCCTGGCGGGTCACGCCGGTCGGCTCCTCGCACACCTTCACCTGGAGCCTGACGGCACGCCACGCCACCGACACCTGGCAGTACTTCATCGGCGACCGGAAGATCGCCGAGTTCGACGGCAAGCGTGCGCAGCCGCCCTCGCAGGTCAGCCACCAGGTGAACTTCGGCGGCCTCACCGGCCGCCAGAAGGTGCTCGCCGTGTGGAACGTGGCGGACACCGCCAACGCCTTCTACGCCTGCATCGACGTCAACATCGGCGGTACGGGCGGCGGCGACGGCGGCGGTGACGGCGGTGGCGACGGCGAGCCGGGCGCCTGCGCCTCGCCGAGCTGGGGTGCCGGGAACGTGTACACCGGCGGCAGCACCGTCACCCACGACGGACACACCTGGCGCGCCAAGTGGTGGACGCAGGGCGAGGAGCCCGGCACCACCGGCGAGTGGGGCGTCTGGCAGGACCTCGGAGCCTGCGCGACCGCGTGATCGTGTGACCGCGGCCGGGCCGGCGCGCACCCGCAGGGGCGTGCGCCGGCCCTTTTCCGCTCCCTGCCACGCGTGCGCCGCGCACGCCGTCAGCCGATGACGTGCCCGGGGACGCGCAGTCGGATCTCCTGGCGGCCCTCGCGGGTGACCGCCGGGCCGAACTCGTCCCGTTCCGGACGGCCTCCGGCCTCCGGCCTCCGGCCTCGCAGGCGTGCCAGGCGGCCTCCGTCCGGTCCCACAGGATGGGTCGGGCCGTGCCGCCGGACCTCGAACGGGCCGCCGCCGTCCCCGCCGCCCTCGTCGGCGTACGTCATGGCGATGTCCGGCGGACGGGCGAACGCCCGGACGCGGAAGCCCGGTTCGGTGACCCGGGCCGGTTTCAGGCCGGTGGTGGAGCGGCGGCCGGTGAACGTCCCCCGCGCCCGGCGCGGGCCGACGGGGCCGCCCGCGCCGGCCGGGTGCGCGTCCCGTGCCGTCAGGCGAGCAGATCGCCCCAGACGACGTCGTCCTCGGCGACCAGCAGGACGGAGCCGTCCGCCGCGTGCCACTCCGAGACGTTGCTCAACCGCCGCCTGCCGCGCCGGATGCGGGGCGGGCCGGACCTCACCAGCGCGGCCGTCTCCTCACGGTCCAGCCACCGGAAGCCGCAGCCGCCGCCGCAGCCGCACGGATCCCAGACGACGAGGGCCCCGGAGGCCGCCGCCGCATGGGCGCGCCCGGCGGAGACGGAGGGGCGGGCCAGCGCGTAGACACGCCCCTGCGCGTCCGTCATCGTCCCGTCGCGCCGGAGGCCGGGGCCGGCGGGAGCGGCCGGCTCGGAGGAGGCGGCCTCGTCCGCGAGTTCGCGCTCCACCGCCCGCACCATGTCGGCGAAGGACTGCCGCCGCTGTCGTCTGCCCATGCCCATGCCCATGCCCCGAGTCTTCCCGGTCGCACGCGCCCGGCGCATCCGGACAACAGGAGCCGTACGGCTTCCCGGCTCGGGCCCGGCCCGGCCCGGTCCCGTGGGGGAGCCGGCCGACTCGTCGACGCGGGAGCGCCGGTTCCAGGCGACCCCGGACGGCTGCCGCGGGGGACGTCCGCCCGGCCCCCGCCCGCTCCGGCGGCGGTCTGTCGCCGCGGCGGCGGTTCCCCCATCATGGGGCCACCGCCGCACAACTCCACCGCGCCCCCCACCGGGAGGAAACGTGAGACGTCCGTCCGCACTCACCGCCCTGCTCGCCGCGCTGGCCACCCTCGCCGCCGTGCTCCTGGCCGCCCCCGCCGCCTCCGCGGAGCCGATCGCCGTGCGCGGCGGGGACACGCTGTACCGCGGCGACGGCGCCCGCTGCACGCTGGCCTTCAACACCCGCCGGGGAGACGGCCACTACGGCGTCATCGCGGGACACTGCGGTGGCGCGGGCACCACCTGGTACGTGGACGCGGCGCGGACCGTGCCGCTCGGCACCACCGTCGCCAGCAGCTTCCCCGGGAACGACTACGGTGTCATCCACTACACCAACACCGCTCTGTCCTACCCCGGCGAGGTGAGCGCGGGCGGTGCCGCCCGGGACATCACCGGGGCCGCCGCTCCCCGGATCGGGCAGTCCGTCTGCCACGTCGGCGGGGCCGGCGGGCTGCGCTGCGGCAGCGTCACCGCGGTCAACGTCACGGTCAACTACGGCGGCGGGTCCGTCCTGTACGGCCTGTTCAGGTCGAACGCCTGCCACGAACCGGGCGACATCGGCGGACCGGCCTTCTCGGGCACCACGGCCCTCGGCGTGATCGTGCTCGGCTCCGGAAGCTGCGCCTCCGGCGGCGTCACGCTCTACCAGCCGATCACCGAGGTCCTGCAGGCCCACGGGCTGAGCCTGTACTGACGGCCCGCCGCCCGGGAGGTCCGCTCGGCCGGGCCCTCCGACGCCGCCGCCGGGAGGAGCGCGGTGCGGAGCGGGACGCGTCGCGAACACCGTGGCGAACACCGTCGCGGACGGCGACCGCCCCGGCCGGGCGCACCCCGGTGCGCCGGGCCGGCGGCCGGCGGGCCCGCCGCCCGCGGGAGCGGGGCCGGGCGCGTACCGCGTCCCGGACGGCTCGGCTGTCGGTGTGACATGGGAATATGCCGGGCCATGGACCTGTCCTCGCTCGTCGCACGGCTCGCACCTCCACCCCCGTCGGACGGCGGTGACCGGCCCGCCGCGCCCGCGCCCGTCCCCGTGGACTGGGACGCGGTCGAGGGCTGGCTGGGACTGCGGCTGCCCGCCGACTACAAGGCGCTGGTCTCCGCCCGCGGGCCGCTGGACATCGGCGGGCACCTGTGGCTGCACGCGCCGTGCGCGCGGGAGGACCGGTTCGACTACGGGGACTGGCTGTGGGAGACCCACCGCGAGTGCCGCATCTCCTCCCGCCGGGTCCTGCGGCGTGAGCCCCCGCCGTTCCACCCCGCGCCCGGCGGGCTGCTCGCCTGGGGCGAGACGCGAGGGGGCGTCCGGCTGTTCTGGGACACCGGGGCGTGCGGCGACCCCGACCGGTGGCCGGTGATCGTGTTCGACGGGGAAGCCGCCCGCGGCGGCACCGCCCCGTGGCACGCCTGGGGGACGACGCTGACGGAGACCGTGCCGGCCCTGCTCGGCGCCGGGCTTCCGCTGCCCGGCGGCAGGACGCTCGGGCCGCTGCCGCCCACCGCGCGCCGTCCCGCCTTCCTGGCCGGCGCCGGTCCCTGGGCACCGCCCGGACCCGAGCCGGAACCGGAGCCGGAGAGGGCGCCCGGGGCGGTGCGGCGCGCCGCACCGGCCGGGGGCGGCGGGCTGGAGGCGCTGAGCCTGCTCGTGGCGCCGCCGCGGGCCCCGTACCTCGGCGGCGGCACCTGGGAGCGGCTCTTCGAGGAGCTGGGCACCCGGCTGCCCGGCGAGTACGTGGCGCTGATGGAGCGCTACGGCGCCGGGCGCTGGGGGAACCGGCTGGGCTTCCTCCCCCCGCTGCGGACCGCCGGGGGCGGCTTCGCCCACCTCGTGCGGCAGGCGGACGACGCCCACCGCGGACCGCGGGCGGGGCTGCCCGGGGCCCGGCCGCCCGCCGTGTGGCCGGAGCCCGGCGGCTTCCTGCCCTTCGCGGTCTTCGACGACGGCGACCGGCTGGGCTGGCTGACCCGGGGCGAACCGGACGACTGGCCGCTGGCCGTCTGGCGCCGCCGCACCGGGCAGGACCCGCCCCTGCCCGGCGGGCTGGCGGACACGCTGCTGGAGTGGCTGCGCGGCGGCCTCCGGCAGGGCGGGCCGGACGGGCCGGACGGGCTGCCCGGGGGCGGCGGCCCGCTGGAGTCCGCCGTGTTCACGCCGTGGGGCGACGGGACGCACCGGTGAGCCGCGCCCCCGCGCCCTCCGCGCGGCCCTACGGCGTACGCGCGTGCCCGCGGGCCCTGCGCAGCGCCGCCAGGAACGTCTCGGCGGGCTGGGCGCCGGAGAGCGCGAAGGTCCGGTCGAGGACGAAGAAGGGCACGCCGGTGACGCCCAGCCCGCGGGCCTCGCGGACGTCCTCCTCGACCTCCCGCGCGTAGGCGTCGCCGGTCACCACCCGGCGCACCTCGTCCTCGGGCAGTCCGGTCTCGACGCCGAGGCGGACGAGCGTGTCGGGGTCGTCGAGCACCTGGGCCTCGACCAGCTGGGCCCGCAGCAGCCGCTCGTGGGCCCGGTCGCCGAGGCCGTACTCCTTCGCCAGGTGCGTCAGCCGGTGGGCGTCGACGGTGTCGACCATCGTGGAGTGCTCCAGGTCGTAGACCAGGCCCTCCCGGGCGGCCAGCTCCGTGACCCGGGCGTTCATCGCGCGCACCTGCTCGGGGGAGGCGCCGGTCTTCCGCGCCAGCATCTCCGGGACCGGCTGCCGCGTCCCCTTGGGGAAGGAGGGGTCGAGCCGGAAGCTGCGCCAGACGACCTCGACCTCGCCGGCGTGCTCGAAGCCGGCCAGGGCGCGCTCCAGGCGCCGCTTGCCGATGTAGCACCAGGGGCAGACGACGTCCGACCAGACCTCGACCCGCACGGTTCCCGTCCCGCTCACAGCGCGCACACCCCGTCCGCGCACCCCGGAGCGTCCCCGTCGCCGAGGACGACCAGACCGGGCGGGCCGGGCGGGCCGGGCGCCCCCGCCGTGCCGGCGGCCCGCTCGCCCGCCTCCGCCTCGGGGGGGACCGGCGCCTCCTGGGGCAGGGACACGCTCATCGACGACCTCGCTCACTCGTTGTCCGTTCCGGGCGCGCACGGCGCGCGATCGGTGAACCCGTCCGCCCGCTTCTGCATTCCCGGCCGGCGCGCCCGGGCGCGGTCACCGTGCGCGAACCCCGCATCACCGCTATGAGCTGCGCTTCCGTGGGTATCCGAGGCGCGGCGGTGCCGTTCGGCACCGCAGCGCGGCGGAAGGGCGGAAAGTACGGTGACGATCGGCGATGCCGTGTTCGCGTGGCTGGGGGTGGGAGCGCTGGCGGCGGCCGTGCTGCCCCGCGTGGTGGCCGGACGGCGGCCGCTGTCGCTGCCCCTGGTCTTCCTCCTCTGCGGCATCGGCGTGTACCTGCTGCCGCTGCCGCTGCCCGCGGTCGATCCGGTGGACGACCGGCTGCTCGCGGAGCACGCGACCGAGATCTGCGTGATCATCTCGCTGATGGGCGCCGGGCTCGCCCTCAACCGGCCCGTCGGGCTGCGCCGCTGGGGCGCGACCTGGCGGCTGCTGGGCGTGACGATGCCGCTGACCGTGGTGTCCACCGCCCTGGTGGCGTGGTGGCTGCTGGACTGGCCGCCGGCCGCCGCGCTGCTGCTGGCCGCCGTCCTCGCGCCGACCGACCCGGTGCTCGCCTCGGAGGTGCAGGTGGGCGAGCCCACCGAGGACGAGCACGACGAGGACGAGGTGAGGTTCGCCCTCACCAGCGAGGCCGGTCTGAACGACGGGCTCGCCTTCCCCCTGACGTACGCGGCCGTGGCGCTGGCCGCCGCCGCGGGCGCCGGGTGGTCGGCCGACTGGGTCGGCTCGTGGGCGCTGGAGGACCTCGCGTACAAGTGCGTGGTCGGCGTGCTGGGCGGACTGCTGGTCGGCCGGCTGCTCGGCTGGCTGTTCTTCCGCACGCGCTCGAAGGTGCTGCGCCTGTCCCACCACCGGGAGGGCTTCGTCGCGCTGGGCGCCACCTTCCTGTCGTACGGGGTGACCGAGCTCGCCGGCGGCTACGGCTTCCTCGCCGTGTTCACCACCGCCTGCGCGATCCGGGCGGCCGAGCGCGCCCACGGCTACCACAACGTGCTGCACGACTTCGTGGAGCAGGTCGAGCGCCTGTTCACCGCGGTGCTGCTGTTCCTGCTGGGCGCCTTCGTCGCGCTGGGGGGCCTGGCGCCGCTGACGTGGCGGGGAGTCGCCGCCGCGCTGGTGGTGCTGCTGGTCCTGCGGCCGGTGTGGGGCTGGGTGGGGCTGCTGGGCAGCCGCATGGAACACCGGGAGCGCTGGGTGGTCGCGGGCTACGGCATCCGGGGCATCGGCTCGCTGTACTACCTCGCCTACGCGCTGGGCGAGCACGACTTCCCCGTGCCGGAGCAGGAGCTGTGGGCGGTGGTGACGTTCACCGTGCTGGCCTCGGTGGTGCTGCACGGCGTGACGGCGGGGCCGGTGATCGACCGGCTCGACCGGCTGCGGGGCGCCGAGGGAGCCGGGGCGAGGGAGGAGCCCGGAGCGCGGGAGGGGCCCGGGTAGGAACCCGCGGGGCGCCGGCGCTCCGGGCGCCGGCCCGGTCAGCGGCGCCCCAGCAGCAGCTCGGTGTTGCGGTCGCCCGGCTCGCCGGCCAGGGTCGTGTTGCGGCTCGGGGCATTGAAGGCCAGCTCGCGGTAGAGCGAGGCCAGGCCGGTGCGGGAGAGGTCGCCGGGATCGGTGGCGTACGGGGCCGAGGACTCGACGCAGGTGGTGAAGAGGGAGAGGGTGCCGTCTCGGTTGTCCGTCAGCTCGATGACGCGGGCGAGCTGCGGGTAGTCCACGTGCGAGGCGGTGGTGACCTCCCAGAAGCCGCCGTGCGGCACGATCCTGTTGCGGTGGCTGTGCCCGTTGATCCAGGCGGCCACGGTGCCGTGCCGTTCGAGCAGCGCCGTCAGCTCGGCGCCGCCGGCGGTGATGGAGTCGCTGTAGTGGTGGCTGAAGACCAGGACGTGGTCGTCGCCGTGGCGGGCCAGCTCGCGGTCCAGCCAGCGCAGCTGGGCGGCGCCGATGTGGCCCCGGTAGTCGCCGTCCGGGTCGGTGGTGTCCAGGCTGATGCCGAGCACGCCGTCGGCGATGCGGAAGGAGTAGTACAGCCGCCCCTCGTCGAGGGCGGACCGGGTGTAGCCGTGGCCCACCGGACCGGGGCCGGTGTGCGCCGGGTCCAGGTGCGCGGCGGCGTACTCGCGGGAGGTGAGGGGCGCGCGGGAGGGGTCGGGGGTGACGGTGCGCATCCGCCGGGAGTGGGCGCGCAGCAGCTCCCTCAGGCCCTCCCCCCGGGCGTCCCGGCCCTTGCGCACCGATCTGTGCAGCGCGAGGGCCTCGGCCTCGGGCAGCTCGTACAGCTTCCGCTCCCCGACGGCCAGTTCGGCGAAGTGCGCGCCGTTCGCGAAGTGGCCGCCGTAGAGGTTGTCGTGGTTGCCGACGGTGGAGTACCAGGGGACGGTCAGACCGGGGCTGGTGAGCTGCCGGAGCGCGGCGTCGAGGAAGCCGTCGAGGCGGGGGAGGCCGTGCCGGAGCCGGTCGGCGTCCTCCACCTCGCCCCCCGGGTGCCAGTACAGCGGCAGCCCGGAGTTCTGCACCCCCTCGTAGCGCAGCGGGTCGCCGGTGTTGGGGGTGAGGCGTCCGCCGCTCATCGCGGTGAGGAACCACTCCACCTCGGCGCGGCAGTTGTTGTCGGTGTTGTCCCCGGTGGTCATCGCGAAGCCGAGCGGCGCGCCGGTGGCCGGGCCGCCGCGCAGCGAGTTGATCCGCTCCACCAGCGAGACCAGGCCGTGCACCGACAGCGCCTCGTGCGGACGCCAGGCGCCGGGGACCCCCGAGCGCAGGTACTCGAAGCGCAGCGGGTGCTGCACGTCCGTGATGTGGGTGTCGGTGAGGTGGACGAAGGAGGCCAGGGTCGTGCGCCGGTCCTCACGCGCCCCGCCGGCGGCGGCCAGGTCCTCCCGTACGACCCGCTCCCAGCCGCGCCCCTCGCCCAGCCGCCGGTAGCCGGCGACGCCGCGCGGCGCGGCGACGCTCTCCAGCGTGGTCCCCTCCGGCGAGGGGACCGGCGGCGGCGCGGGAGCGGGGGAGGCGGGGGCGGACGGCGGGGCCGCCGTGGGCGCGGCGGCCCCGGCCGGCTCCCCGCCCCCGCCGAAGGCCGCCCCCGCACCGGCGGCGACCGCGGCGGCCCCGGCGGCGGTGAGCAGGGTGCGGCGGTCCAGGGCCCGGCGGGCTGCGGAGCGGTGGGTGGCGGAGTGGTGGGCGGGCTGGCTGCGGCGGGACATGGGCGTCTCTCCCCGGATGCGAACGCGGCGCCTTGGAGCGGGGCGTTCCCCCGCCCACCGGGATCGTCGGCACCCGCGGTGACCCGCGCTCCAACGGCGTGGAAACGTCCGGCGCCGAACAGCGCTCATGGATCACCCGGGGGCGCGTCCGCCACGTCCCGCTCGCCGCGCGTTCACCGGGGAGGCCGGGAGTTCACCTCCCGGCCTCCCCGGACCTCCCGGCTCACCGCTCCGGGGCCGCCTCCGGTTCCGGGCCGCTCCGCGCGGCGGCGAACGCGGAGAGGGCCTCGGCGATGTGCGCCTCGGAGGCCGCCTTGCCGATGCCGAGACCGGTGAGCGGGCCGTCGCCGTCCTCCAGTTCCAGCAGCGCCAGCAGGATGTGCTCGGTCCCGACGTAGTTGTGGCCCAGCCGCAGCGCCTCGCGGAAGGTGAGTTCCAGGGCCTTCTTCGCCCGCGCGTCGAAGGGGACGAGTTCGGGCGCCTGCCCGGCCGCGGGCGGCAGCGCCGCGGTGAGGGCCTCCCGGACGGTCTCCGGCGCCACGCCCTGCGCGGCGACCGCCCGCGCGGCGAGCCCGTCCGGCTCGCTCAGCAGTCCCAGGCCCAGGTGCTCGGGCCGGATCTCGCCGTGGCCCGCCGCCTGGGCCTCGTTCTGCGCCGCCACCACGACGTTCCTGGCCCGCGGCGTGAACCGGCCGAACCCCTGGGAGGGGTCGACGGCCGAGGCGGCGCCGGTGTCCTTGGGGACGAAGCGCTTCTGCGCCGCCTGCCGGGTGATGCCCATGCTCCTGCCGATGTCGGTCCAGGAGGCGCCGGAGCGCCGGGCCTGGTCCACGAAGTGGCCGATCAGGTGGTCGGCCACCTCGCCGAGGTGCTCCGCGGTGAGGACCGCGGTGGACAGCTGCCGGAGGACGTCGGAGTCGGTCTTCTTGATGCCCTCGATCAGGTCGTCGAGGCGGACGGCGCCCGTGAGGGGGGTCGGATTCTCCATGTGTCAACCGTAGGTTGACAGCGGTGGATCGTCAACCTCGGGTTGACGATGGGCCGGCGATCCCCGGCCGTCCGCCCCCGGGGTCCGCGCGCCTCGGACCGGAAGCGGCCGTACCCCCGCGCCGCCCCGCAACGCCGCAGGTACCGGCGGGAAAAGGCCGTCACGTCCACGGGGGCGGGCGTGCGAGGATGGCCGGACGAACGGACACACGAAGGAGATGACGCAGGTGCCTGGTACGAACCTCACGCGCGAAGAGGCGCGGGAGCGGGCCCGTCTGCTCGAGGTGGACTCGTACGAGATCGAGCTCGACCTCTCCGGCGCGCAGGAGGGAGGGACCTTCCGCTCGGCCACCACGGTGAGGTTCGACGCGCGCGAGGCCGGTGAGAGCTTCATCGACCTGGTGGCGCCCACCGTGCACGAGGTCGTCCTCAACGGCGAGCCCCTCGACCCCGCCGAGGTCTTCGCCGACTCGCGGATCGCCCTGCCCGGCCTCGTCGCCGGGCGCAACGAGCTGCGCGTCGTCGCCGACTGCGCGTACACCAACACCGGGGAGGGCCTGCACCGCTTCGTCGATCCGGTGGACCGGCAGGCGTACCTCTACACGCAGTTCGAGGTGCCCGACGCCCGCCGGGTCTTCGCCAGCTTCGAGCAGCCCGACCTGAAGGCGACCTTCGCCTTCACCGTCACCGCCCCCGCGGGCTGGACGGTGATCTCCAACTCGCCGACGCCCGAGCCGCGGGACGACGTCTGGCGGTTCGAGCCCACCCCGCGCATCTCCTCCTACATCACCGCGCTGATCGCCGGCCCGTACCACTCGGTGCACAGCAGCTGGGAGGACGGCAGGGGCCGCAGCGTGCCGCTGGGCGTCTACTGCCGCCCCTCGCTGGCCGAGCACCTGGACGCGGACGCGATCTTCGAGGTCACCCGGCAGGGCTTCGACTGGTTCGAGGAGAGGTTCGACCACCCCTACCCGTTCGCCAAGTACGACCAGCTCTTCGTCCCGGAGTTCAACGCGGGCGCGATGGAGAACGCGGGCGCCGTCACCATCCGCGACCAGTACGTCTTCCGCTCCAAGGTGACGGACGCCGCCTACGAGGTGCGGGCCGAGACGATCCTGCACGAGCTGGCCCACATGTGGTTCGGCGACCTGGTCACCATGGAGTGGTGGAACGACCTGTGGCTGAACGAGTCGTTCGCCACCTACACCTCCATCGCCTGCCAGGCCGCCGCCCCCGGCAGCCGCTGGCCGCACGCGTGGACCACCTTCGCCAACTCCATGAAGACCTGGGCCTACCGCCAGGACCAGCTCCCCTCCACGCACCCGATCATGGCCGAGATCCGGGACCTGGACGACGTCCTGGTCAACTTCGACGGCATCACCTACGCCAAGGGCGCCTCCGTCCTCAAGCAGCTGGTGGCCTACGTCGGCGAGGACGCCTTCTTCAGCGGCGTGCAGACGTACTTCAAGCGGCACGCCTGGGGCAACACCCGGCTGACCGACCTGCTCACCGCGCTGGAGGAGACCTCCGGCCGCGACCTGAAGACCTGGTCGGCGGCGTGGCTGGAGACCGCGGGCATCAACGTCCTGCGCCCCGAGATCGAGGTGGACGAGGACGGGACGATCACCTCCTTCGCCGTGCGCCAGGAGGCCCCGGCCCTGCCCGCCGGCGCCAAGGGCGAGCCCGTGCTGCGCCCGCACCGCATCGCCGTCGGCTCCTACGAGCTCGACGGGGGGAAGCTGGTGCGCACCGGCCGGATCGAGCTGGACGTGGACGGCGAGCGCACCGAGGTGCCCGAACTGGCCGGGACCCGCCGCCCGGCGGTGATCCTGCTCAACGACGACGACCTGTCGTACGCCAAGGTCCGGCTCGACGAGCGGTCGCTGGCCACCGTCACCCAGCACCTGGGCGACTTCACCGAGTCGCTGCCGCGCGCCCTGTGCTGGGCCTCGGCCTGGGACATGACCCGTGACGGCGAGATGGCCACCCGCGACTACCTGGAGCTGGTGCTCTCCGGCATCGGCAAGGAGTCCGACATCGGCGTAGTCCAGTCCCTCCAGCGGCAGGTCAAGCTGGCCCTCGACCTGTACGCGGCCCCGAGCTGGCGCGAGACGGGCCTGCTGCGCTGGTCCGAGGCGGCGCTGGAGCGGCTGCGCACGGCCGAGCCCGGCAGCGACCACCAGCTCGCCTGGGCGCGGGCGCTGGCCGCCACCGCCCGCACCGACGAGCAGCTCGGCCTGATCGCCGGCCTGCTGGACGGCAGCGAGGAGATCGAGGGCCTGGCGGTGGACACCGAGCTGCGCTGGACGCTGCTCCACCGGCTCGCGGCCACCGGACGCGCCGACGAGGCGGCCATCGCGGCCGAGCTGGAGCGCGACCGCACCTCGGCCGGCGAGCGCCACGCCGCGGCGGCGCGGGCGGCGCGGCCGACGGAGGAGGCCAAGGCCGAGGCGTGGGCCTCGGTCGTGGAGTCCGACGAACTGCCCAACGCCATGCAGGAGTCGGTCATCGGCGGCTTCGTCCAGACCGACCAGCGCGAGCTGCTCGCCCCGTACACCGCCAGGTACTTCGACGCGCTCAAGGGCGTGTGGGAGTCGCGCAGCCACGAGATGGCGCAGCAGATCGCCGTCGGGCTCTACCCGGCCCTCCAGGTCTCCGAGGAGACCCTGCGGGCCACGGACGCCTGGCTGGAGTCGGCCGAGCCCAGCGCGGCCCTGCGCCGCCTGGTGACCGAGTCGCGCGCGGGGGTCGAGCGCGCCCTGAAGGCGCGGGCGGCGGACGCGGCGGCGGCCGTCTGACGGTCCGGGAGCCCCGGGGAGGGGGCGGCGCCCGCGCCGGAAGCG
>NZ_JARVKV010000098.1 GCF_029813835.1 Streptomyces sp. DH37 | reverse complement strand
CCGCCCTCCCGCCCGCCGAGAAGCCCCGAGAAGCGAGAACGCCGCGTCATGGCCGCCGCCCCGGAACTGACCTCCCCGCGCTCCCCCCGCGTCACCGCCGTCCGGCGGCTGGCCCGCCGCAACACCCGCGGCAAGGAGCGCCGCTTCCTCGCCGAGGGACCCCAGGCCGTACGCGAGGCGGTCGGCCACCGCGGCGGCGGCGAACCCACGCTCACCGAGCTGTTCACCACGCCGGAGGCCGCCGAGCGGCACGCCGACATCGTCGCCGCCGCCCGCGCCGCCGGGGCCCGGGTCCGCACCGCCACCGACGAGGTGATCGCGGAGCTGTCGCAGACCGTCACCCCGCAGGGCCTGGTCGGCGTCTGCCGCTTCCTCGACCTGCCCTTCGAACGCGTGCTGGCCGCCCGCCCGAGGCTGGTCGCCGTCCTCGCCAACGTCCGCGACCCGGGGAACGCCGGGACGGTGCTGCGCTGCGCGGACGCCGCCGGCGCCGACGCGGTGGTGCTCACCGACGCCTCGGTGGACCTGTACAACCCCAAGTCGGTACGGGCCTCGGTCGGCAGCCTCTTCCACCTGCCCGTCGCCGTCGGCGTCCCCGTCGAGCGGGCCGTGGCCGGACTGCGCGAGGCCGGGGTGCGGGTGCTGGCCGCCGACGGCGCGGGCGAGCACGACCTGGACACCGAGCTGGACGAGGGCCGCATGGGCGGCCCCACCGCCTGGGTCTTCGGCAACGAGGCGTGGGGGCTGCCGGAGGAGACCCGCGCACTCGCCGACGAGGTGGTGCGCGTCCCCATCCACGGGCGCGCGGAGAGCCTGAACCTCGCCACCGCCGCGGCCGTGTGCCTCTACGCCTCGGCCCGTGCGCAGCGTGCTGCCGGAGGGTGCCGCTCCGTCACGCCGAGCTAGTAGGGTGGCGTGCCCGGGGCCCGAAGGGGGGTGAGCGGGAGTGGACGTGAGGACGTCCGGCGGACAGGGCGGCAGGCCGTCCGACGCGCCCGGCGCGGTCCGCGCGCCCCACGCCTCCCGCACGCGGCGGGAGCCGCCGCGGCCCGACGGTCCGGGGGTGCTCCCCGACGACCTCCCCGACGGACTGGTCGTCGCCGACGCCCGCGGCCGGGTCGTCTGCTTCAACGCCGCCGCCGCCCGCATCACCGCGACACCGCCGGACGAGGCGCTGGGCCGCCCCGTCGAGCAGGTCCTGCCGCTGGAGGACCTGGAGGGGCGCCGCTGGTGGAAGGTCACCGACCCCTACGGGGGCCTGGCCATCCGCACCGGCCAGCCCGAGCGCAACCTCTTACTGCCCGGAGGCCGGGAGGTCCTGGTCTCCGCGCGGTACGTACGCCCGTACCGCACAGGCCCCGTGCAGCGGCTCGTGGTGACCCTGCGCGGCACCGAGGCGCGGCGGCGCACCGAGCGCAGCCACGCCGAGCTGATCGCCACCGTCGCGCACGAGCTGCGCTCGCCGCTGACCTCCGTCAAGGGCTTCACCGCGACGCTGCTCGCCAAGTGGGAGCGGTTCACCGACGACCAGAAGCGGCTGATGCTGGAGACGGTGGACGCCGACGCCGACCGCGTCACCCGGCTCATCACCGAGCTGCTGGACATCTCGCGCATCGACTCCGGGCGGCTGGAGATCCACCGCCAGCCCGTGGACATGGCCGCCGCCGTGGACCGGCACGTGCGGGCGCACGTCGCCGCGGGCCGGCCCGAGAGCCGGTTCGTCCGCAGGATCGTCACTCCGCTGCCCGATCTGTGGGCCGACCCGGACAAGATCGACCAGGTGCTCGGCAACCTGCTGGAAAACGCCGTGCGCCACGGCGGGGGAACCGTCACCATCGAAGTGGCACCGGCACGGACCAAGACGGGCGACGAGGGAACGGCGGTCACGGTGAGCGACGAGGGCCCCGGCATCCCCGAGGAGTCGATGAGCCGCGTCTTCACCCGCTTCTGGCGCGGCAGCAAGCGCGGCGGCACCGGCCTGGGCCTGTACATCGTCAAGGGCATCGTCGAGGCCCACGGCGGGGCGATCACGGTCGGCCGTTCGCCCGCCGGCGGGGCCGAGTTCCGATTCACCCTGCCCGCGGGCGTCCCGGCCTTCATGGCCTGAGCGGGCGCACGCGGGCTCCTCCGGGTCAGTGGCGATCTTCCTCGCCCCGTAGACTCGACAACCGGTACCTTCGAGCGGCCCGGGGACCGGCTCCGCCGAGACAACGGGTGCCGAAGCGCCGAAGCGGGGCGAAGCAGCCAACCGAAACCACGGGCCAACCGAAAAGCACGGGAAGAGATGTCCGCACCCAACAAGTCGTACGACCCTGTCGAGGTCGAGGCACTGAAACCGGAAGAGATCGACCGGGCACGGGACGCGGCCCTCGCCGCGATCGCCGCCGCCGGCGATCTGGAGGCGCTGCGCGAGGTGAAGGCCGCCCACGCCGGCGACCGCTCGCCGCTGGCCCTGGCCAACCGCGAGATCGGCGCCCTGCCGCCGCACGCCAAGGCCGAGGCGGGCAAGCGCGTCGGCCAGGCCCGCGGAGCGGTGGGCCAGGCCCTCAAGCGGCGCCAGGAGGAGCTGGAGGCCGAGCGCGACGAGCGCGTGCTGGTCGAGGAGGCGGTGGACGTCACGCTGCCCTTCGACCGCGTCCCCGCCGGCGCCCGCCACCCGCTGACCACGCTGTCCGAGCGCATCGAGGACGTCTTCGTCGCGATGGGCTACGAGGTCGCCGAGGGGCCCGAGGCCGAGGCCGAGTGGTTCAACTTCGACGCCCTCAACATCGCCCCGGACCACCCCGCCCGCACCATGCAGGACACCTTCTTCGTCCAGGGCCCCGAGGGCTCCGGCGAGGGGGAGTCGGGCGTCGTGCTGCGCACCCACACCTCGCCGGTGCAGATCCGCTCCCTGCTGGAGCGGGACCTGCCGGTGTACGTGATCTGCCCCGGCCGGGTCTACCGGACCGACGAGCTGGACGCGACCCACACCCCGGTCTTCCACCAGGTCGAGCTGCTCGCCGTGGACGAGGGCCTGACCATGGCCGACCTCAAGGGCACCCTGGACCACATGGTCCGGTCCCTGTTCGGCGAGGGCCTGGGCACCCGGCTGCGCCCGTCGTACTTCCCGTTCACCGAGCCGTCCGCCGAGATGGACATGGTGTGCTTCGCCTGCCGCGGCGAGTCCGTCGGCGACCCCGACCGCCCCTGCCGCACCTGCTCCTCCGAGGGCTGGATCGAGCTGGGCGGCTGCGGCATGGTCAACCCGCGGGTGCTGACCGCCTGCGGTGTGGACCCGGAGCGCTACAGCGGCTTCGCCTTCGGGTTCGGCATCGAGAGGATGCTGATGTTCCGCCACAACGTCGAGGACATGCGAGACATGGTCGAGGGCGACGTCCGGTTCACCCGGCCGTTCGGGATGGAGATCTGATGCGGGCCCCGCTTTCGTGGCTGCGGGAGTACGTCGACCTGCCGGCCGGTGAGACCGGCCGCGACGTCGCGGCGAGGCTGATCGCCGCCGGGCTGGAGGTCGAGACCGTCGAGCGGCTCGGCACCGGGCTCAAGGGCCCGCTGGTCGTCGGCCAGGTCCTCGCGATCGAGGAGCTGACGGAGTTCAAGAAGCCCATCCGGTACTGCCAGGTCGACGTCGGCGAGGCCAACGGCACCGGCGAGCCGCAGAACATCGTCTGCGGCGCCACCAACTTCGCCGTCGGCGACAAGGTCGTGGTGATCCTGCCCGGCGGCGTGCTGCCCGGCGACTTCCGGATCGGCGCCCGCAAGACCTACGGCAAGCTGTCGGAGGGCATGATCTGCTCGGCCAGCGAGCTGGGCATGAGCGACGACCACGCGGGCATCATCGTCCTGCCGCCCGAGCACGAGGTCGGCACCGACGCGATCGAGCTGCTGGAGCTGGTCGACGAGGTCCTCGACATCGCCGTCACGCCCGACCGCGGCTACTGCCTGTCCATGCGCGGCATCGCCCGCGAGACGGCCACCGCCTACGGCCTGCCGCTGCGCGACCCGGCGCTGCTGGACGTGCCCGTGCCCAACGAGCACGGGTACCCGGTCGCGATCGACGACCGGCGCGGCTGCGACCGCTTCACCGCCCGCACCGTCACCGGTGTGAGCCCCGAGGCGCGTTCCCCGATCTGGCTCCAGCGCCGGCTGCAGAAGGCCGGGATGCGCCCGATCTCGCTGGCGGTCGACATCACCAACTACGTGATGCTCGAACTCGGCCAGCCGCTGCACGCCTACGACCGCTCCCGCGTCAACGGGACGATCGGCGTGCGCCGGGCCCGGCCGGGCGAGAAGCTCACCACCCTCGACGGCACCAAGCGCGAGCTGCACCCCGAGGACCTGGTCATCACCGACGACAGCGGGCCGATCGGCCTGGCCGGGGTGATGGGCGGAGCCGACACCGAGATCGCCGACGCCCAGGAGACGGCGGGCACCACCGAGATCGTGATCGAGGCCGCGCACTTCGACCCGGTCTCCATCGCCCGCACCGCCCGCCGCCACAAGCTGTCCTCCGAGGCGTCCCGGCGCTTCGAGCGCGGCGTGGACCCGCAGGCCACCTCCGCCGCCGCCCAGCGCACCGTCGACCTGCTGGTGCTGCTGGCGGGCGGCACCGCCGAGGCGGGCGTCACCGAGATTGTCTCGCCCAGCGGCCCGCACACCGTCAGGATGCGCGCCGACCACCCGGACCGGGTCGCGGGCAGGGCCTACGGACGCGAGACCGTGGTGCGCCGCCTGCAGGACGTGGGCTGCGACGTCTACGGCACCGACGAGCTGACCGTGACCGTGCCGTCGTGGCGGCCGGACCTCACCGACCCCAACGACCTGGCCGAGGAGGTCATGCGGCTGGAGGGCTACGAGAACCTGCCCTCCACCCTGCCGCGCCTGCCCTCGGGCCGCGGCCTGACCGAGCGGCAGCGGCTGCACCGCCGGGTCGGCCGCGCGCTGGCCGGGGCCGGCTACGTCGAGGCGCCGAACTACCCGTTCATCGGGGAGGCCGCCCTCGACCAGCTCGGCCTGGAGAAGGACGACGCCCGCCGCCGCACCGTGCGGCTGGTCAACCCGCTCTCCGACGAGGAGCCGGCGCTGCGCACCACGCTGCTGCCCGGACTGCTCGCCGCGCTGCGCCGCAACGACGGCCGCGGCTCCCAGGGCGGTCACGGGGGGCTCGCGCTGTTCGAGACCGGTCTGGTCTTCCGTCCCACCGGCGAGGAGACCCCGGCCGTCCGGCTGCCGGTCGACCGCCGTCCCACGGACGAGGAGATCGCCTCCCTGCGGACCGCGCTGCCCGCGCAGCCGCGCCGGGCCGCGGTCGTCCTGGCCGGGGCGCGCGAGCAGGACGGCTGGTGGGGCAAGGGCCGCCCGGCGACCTGGGCCGACGCGGTGGAGGCGGCCCGCACGGTCGCCCGCGAGGCCGGCGTGGAGCTGGCCGTGGAGGCCGACCGGCACGCCCCCTGGCACCCGGGCCGCTGCGCCGCGCTGTACGTGCGCGCCGGAGGCGAGCGCGTCCTGGTCGGGCACGCCGGCGAGCTGCACCCGCGCGTGGTGAAGGCGATGCACCTGCCCGCCCGCGCCTGCGCCATGGAGATCGACCTCGACCTGCTGGAGCGGGCCCGTACGGGAGCCCCGCAGGCCCCGCACGTGTCCGCCTTCCCGGTGGCCACGCAGGACGTCGCCCTGGTGGTGGACGCCTCCGTCCCGGCCGCCGAGGTCGAGACGGCGCTGCGCGCGGGCGCGGGGGAGCTGCTGGAGTCGCTGCGGCTGTTCGACGTCTTCACCGGCGAGCAGATCGGCGAGGGCCGCAAGTCCCTGGCGTACGCGCTGCGCTTCCGCGCACCCGACCGCACGCTGACCGCGGAGGAGGCCACGGCCGCCCGCGAGGCCGCCGTGGCGGCGGCGGTGGAGCGCACGGGCGCGGTGCTGCGCGGCGCGTAGCGGTCCGTCCCGCGCCGGCCGGTCGACGGGCGGTACGACGGGCGGTACGACGGCGGCGGGGCGCCCCTCCGGGGGCGCCCCGCCGTTCGCGTTCCCGGCCTCCGCCTCCGCGCCGTGCGGGCCGGTGCGGGCCGGTGAGTACCGGCGCGTACCGGTGCGCGTCAGTACGTGTAGAAGCCCGCTCCCGTCTTGCGGCCCAGGCGGCCCGCGTCGACCATCCGCTGGAGCAGCGGCGGGGCGGCGTACAGCGGCTCCTTGTACTCCTCGTACATCGAGTACGCGACCGAGGCGACGGTGTCCAGACCGATGAGGTCGGCGAGCTTGAGCGGCCCCATGGGGTGCGCGCAGCCCAGCTCCATGCCGTTGTCGATGTCCTCGCGGCTGGCGATGCCCGTCTCGAACATCCGGATCGCGGAGAGCAGGTACGGGATCAGCAGCGCGTTGACCACGAAGCCCGAGCGGTCCTGGGCGCGGATGGCGTGCTTGCCCAGCGTCTTGACGACCACGGTCTCCGCCCGCGCGATGGTGTCGTCGGAGGTGGTCAGCGCGGGGATCAGCTCCACCAGCCGCTGCACCGGCGCCGGGTTGAAGAAGTGGATGCCGATCACCCGGTCCGGGCGGGCGGTCGCCACGGCCAGCTTCACCAGCGGGATGGAGGAGGTGTTGGAGGCCAGGATCGCGTCCGGGCTGGTCACCACCTGATCGAGGATCTGGAAGATCTCGGTCTTGACCTGCTCGTTCTCCACGACCGCCTCGATCACCAGATCGCGGTCGGCGAACTCGCCGAGGTCGGTGGTGAAGGAGAGGCGGCCCAGGGTGGCGTCGCGCTCCGCCTCGCTGATCTTGCCTCGTGCGGCGGCCTTGTCCAGGGAGGTCACCAGCCGGGTACGGCCTATCTCCAGGGCTTCGCCGGTGGTCTCGGCGACCATGACGTCCAGGCCGGCCCGTGCGCAGACCTCGGCGATACCCGAGCCCATCTGGCCGCAGCCCACCACTCCGACGCGTTCGATGTCGGTCACATCGTGCCTTTCGCTGATCCACTGGTCCGTGACGCCGCCCCCGTACGGTTCCGGCCGCAGCGCCTCGCCGACCGACGTTACCCCGCCGCGCCGGAGGAACGGTCGGCCGCCCGGACGGTGGGATCAGCCCGTGGCGCAGGCCGATCCGTTGACCTCGAAGGCCCCGGGGGCGCCGTTGGAGCCCGACCAGGAGCCGGTGAAGCCGAAGGAAGCCGAGGCGCCCGGCTCCAGCCGCGCGTTCCAGCCCGCCGAGGAGGCCGTCACCGTCGCGCCGCTCTGGGTGAAGGAGGCGTTCCACATCTGGCCGACCCGCTGGCCGTCCGCGAAGGACCAGACCGCCTTCCAGCCGTCGACGACGGCCGTGCCGGTGTTCCGCACGGTGACGTCCGCCTGGAAGCCGCCCTGCCACTGGTTGGTGATCCGGTAGGTGACGGCGCACCGCGCGGGGCCCGGCTCCCCGGGATCCTCCGGGTCGGTGGGATCCTCCGGGTCGGTGGGGTCCTCGGGGTCGGTCGGGTCGGTCGTTCCGGCGCTGTCGCCGTAGAGGATGCCGCGGCCGTTGGTGGCGACGTAGACCCGTCCGTACACCCGCGGGTCCCCGGTGATGTCCGCGCCGGTCCAGCCCCACTGGTGGGCGTCGTCGTTGATCCGCACCCAGCTCGCCCCGGCGTCGTCGGAACGGTAGATCCCCCGCACCCCGTCGATCTTCGCGCTGCTGTACAGGGCGGGGTACGAGGCGCCCGGCGCGGCCTTGCCGAAGCCGATGGTGTCGGCCTCCTCCACGCCCCCGATCCGGGTGAAGCTCCTCCCGCCGTCGGTGGAGCGCCACAGTCCGTAGGTGTCGCCGCTGCCGCCCGCGAGCCAGATGTGGCCCTCCTCGCCGGGCACGGCCTTGAAGCGGACGCCGCCGTCGCCGGGCAGTCCGGTGGCGGGGGAGGCGGTGAAGGTCGCGCCGCCGTCGGTGCTCACGTAGAAGGTGCCGCCCGAGAAGCCGTAGAAGGTGTCGGCGTCCACCCGGTCCGCCTCGACGCGCGCGCCCGCCGGGATGCCCCGCGAGGCCGTCCAGGAGCCGCCGTAGCCGGTGGTGCGGTGCACGCCCGCGCCCTCCGGGCTCCAGACGAAGCCGCTCGCGTCGGCCGCCGCGGCCACGGTCCCGCCGCCGGTCACCCCGGACGGCTGGCTGCTGCCCGCGAACCAGTTGGCGCCGTTGTCGGTGGAGAAAGCGATGTTCTGGCCGGTGTCGCTACTGCCGACCCGGACCACCGTGCCCGGACTGCTCTCGGCGTAGTCCAGGCTCGAGACATTGCCCATGTACGGGGACTGGTACATCAGCTCCGGCACCCGGTCCAGGTCGGTGTGGCGGAAGCCCCCGATGTCGAGGAGGCCGCTGAGCAGCGGCGCCCCCGAGGGCGGGCTGATCAGGTCGTTGACCGCCGTCTCCTCCAGGCCCCGGACCATGGGCTTGATGGTGAAGGTCTCGTCCCTGTCCCAGGCGGTCAGCTCCTCGGTGCCGTAGACCGTGGCGCCGGTGCCGTACATCATCCGGTCGGAGTCGAACGGGTCGATCTCCAGCGACTCGGTCATCCAGCCCAGCTTCGGCGCCGTCTCCGGCGGCGAGGGGTTGCCGCCGAAGGTCAGCCACGGCACGGAGGAGACGTCCATGGCGAAGCGGTCGGAGCGGTTGGGGTAGGAGCCGTACTCCCAGGCCCGTGTCCAGCTCCCGCCGGCGTCGGTGCTGCGGAAGATCTGGGTGTCGGGCCACCAGGAGCTGTAGCCGGTGACCATCACCGTGCCCGGGTTCTGCCGGTCGAGCGTCAGTCCGCTGTAGCCGAAGTACGTGTCGGCCTCGGGCACCGGGCTGATGTCCGTCCACGCGCCGCTGCCGGTGTCGTAGCGCCACACCTGGCCCTTGCCGCCGTCGTAGGGGCCGCCGGTGTCGGAGGTGGCGATGTAGAGGTGGCCGCTCCGGGCGTCCAGCACGCCCTTGTGGGGGAGGTAGCCGGTGGGCTGGCCGGGCACGGCCTCCCAGGTGGCGCCCGCGTCCGTGGAGCGGTAGACCGACTCCTCCTTGTCGGCCACGCCGACGTAGATCGTCCCCGTCCGGCGGCCGGCGCTGCCGGTGGACTCGTCGAAGGTGACCCAGACGACGCCCACCTCGTCGGTCAGGTAGTCGTTGTCGCTGCCCGGGTCGGGGACGTAGGTGCCGGGGTTGGGGAAGCTCGTCACCTCGGACCAGGTGGCGCCGGAGTCCGTGCTGCGCCACAGGCCGTGGCCGCTGGGGGCGCCGAGGTAGAGGACGCGGTTGTCGTTGGGGTCGATCGCCAGCCGCTCGCCCATGCCCCGTCCCGGCATGTTCCCGCCGAGCTTGAAGGGCAGCTCGGTGGTCTTCCAGGTCGCCCCGCGGTCGGACGAGCGCATGACGGCGCCGTTGTTCGGGTCCCAGTCGTTGGTGTAGTTGCCGACGGCGACGTACACGTTGTCGGGATCGACCGGGTCGGTGGCCAGGGACGCGACGCCCGTGTGGCCCCACTTGTCCCAGCCCACCGAGTCCAGCAGCGGGACCCAGCGCTTTCCGGGCTGGTCCCAGCGGTAGGCGCCGCCGATGTCGGTGCGGGCGTAGACCAGGTCCTTCTCGGACCGGTTGAAGACGATGCCGGGCACGAAGCCGCCACCGTCGATCCGGACGTTCTTCCAGGTGTAGCTGTCGGCCGGGACGCGGGAGACCGCGACACCCTGTCCCCGGGCGTCGGGGCCGGCCGCGGCCGGGTTCGCGGAGGCCGTCAGCAGGCCTCCTGCCAGGGCCAGCGCCGCCAGGGCGGCGCCGGCCGATCGTCTTGTGCGCACGGACACGTCCTCTCCGGGCAGATCCGCCCATGCGGGCGGTAAGGGGGGTGAACCAGTGAGTGGGAGCGCTCCCAGGTGTGCGTGGTGCGGATGCTAGTTGTCGAACGCCGTTCGCATAAGGCCGTTCGCGCCAGGGGCGTCAAGAGGACGCGGCGGCGGAGGGCGGCGGCCTTTCGTCCGTCACGCGCGGTTGCCCCGCCGTTACCCGGCCGCGATGATCGGGTGAGTCGTCGTCACGAGGAGGCAGTAGCGGTATGGGGCGTTTCTCTCGGAGGACCTTCAGTGCGGCGGCGGTCGGAGTGCTCTCCGCCTCGCTGCTCACCGGATCCGGAGCGGGCACGGCGGCCGCGCGGGAGCCGGGGGACGCGGGCGGCCGGTACGGGCGGCGGCCCCGGATGCGCGGTGTGTGGGTGGCGACCGTCGCCAACATCGACTGGCCGGCCAGATCCGGCCTCACCGCCGACGAGCAGCGCGGACAACTGCTGGCCCATCTGGACACGGCGGTCGAGCGCCGCCTCAACACGGTGTTCCTCCAGGTGCGGCCCACCGCCGACGCCCTGTGGCCCTCGCCGTACGAGCCCTGGGCGCAGTACCTCACCGGCACCCAGGGCAAGGACCCCGGCTGGGACCCGCTGGGCTTCGCCGTGCACGAGGCGCACCGGCGCGGGCTGGAGCTGCACGCCTGGTTCAACCCGTACCGCGTGGCCAACCACGCCGACCCCGCGCGGCTGTCCGCCTCCCACCCGGCGCGGCGGCATCCGGAGTGGGTGGTTCCCTACGGCGGCAAGCTCTACTACAACCCGGGGCTGCCCGAGGTCCGCGCCTTCGTGCAGGACGCCATGTTCGACGCGGTGGAGCGCTACGACATCGACGGCGTCCACTGGGACGACTACTTCTACCCGTACCCGGTGGCGGGCCAGGTCTTCGACGACGACGAGGCGTACGCGCGGTACGGCGGCGGCTTCGCCGAGCGGGCCGACTGGCGGCGGCACAACATCGACCTGCTGGTGCTGGAGACCTCGCGGCGCCTGAGGCGGACCAAGCCGCGGGTGCGCTTCGGGATCAGCCCCTTCGCCGTGTGGCGCAACGCCGGGACCGACCCCGAGGGCTCCGCCACCCGCGCGGGCGTGGAGACCTACGACGACCTGTACGCGGACACCCGCAAGTGGGTGCGCGAGCGCTGGATCGACTACATCATGCCGCAGGTGTACTGGAACATCGGTTTCGCCGCCGCCGACTACGCCGAACTGGTGCCCTGGTGGGCCGGCGTGGTGCGGGGCACCGGCGTCGAGCTCCACATCGGCGAGGCGCTGTACAAGGCGGGCGACCCGGCCCAGGGCCCGGCCTGGCACGATCCGGCCGAGCTCTCCCGCCATCTGACGCTCTGCCGGGAGTACCCCGAGGTCCGCGGCAACGTCTACTTCTCGGCGAAGCACGTCGCCGCGGACCCGATCGGGGCGATGACCCGGGTGGTGGAGGACCACTACGACCGCCCGGTGCGGGCGCCCCGCTAGCGGCCGCCCCGGCCCCCGCCGCCCCCGCGGACGGACCCCGGCGTCACCGGCGCCGGGGTTCGCCGTGCTCCAGCAGGGGCTCGCCGTGGTGGCGCACCACGGAATCGGGCCCCGGCGACATCACGGTCTCGTGTCCGTCCTCGAAGCGGACCCGGTACGGCGGCTCGCCGTTCGCCCCCAGTACCTCGATGATCTCCGCGACCCTCTCGTGCTGCCCCACGAACCTGCCGTGGACCAGCAGCAGGTCGCCCACGTTCGCCTGCATCGGCGGTCTCCCTCTGTCCGTATCGAGAAGAAAAATCCTTTTGGTCACGATTCTAGGGGTGGAGGGAGGCCGGATGCCCGCGAGCGGGGAAACCCGGGGAACGCGGGGAGGCGGCAGGGGGGAGCGGGGCAGAACCGGTCGACGGTCCGCGTGCCGGCTGCCGGGCTCTCCCGCCGTGAGCGCCCCGTACGGGATCCCCGCCGCCCCGCCCGCCTCGACGCCGCGCGTCCACCGGCGGCTGTCCACCGACGCCCACGGGGCGCTCGGCCGCAGCCGCGAGAAGCGGGACCGGGCTATCGCGGGCCCGCTCGGCCCCGGGGCGTACGGCAGGGCCGGCGGCGAGCAGCCCGGCCATGCGCGGGTGGCCACCGGCCGGGCCGCGTTCGCCCGGCTGTGCGACGTCCGCGTCGCCCCGCCGCACGCGGCCGGAGCGTGGGGAAGGCGCTGGTGGGAGCCGCGCTCGCGGAGCCGGAGCCGTACGGGCCGAAAGCGGGCGCCGCCGGCCGCGGAGGACGCGCACGGCCTCTGCGAGGGGTTCGGCTTCCGTCCGCCGGCGCAGCCCGGACGGTCGACGGCGCCGGCCCCCCGGTGATCCGGGCATACGTCCGAAAACAGTCCGTGCCCGACCGTCGAACAATCCGGTTCACGGTTCTACCATCCGGTAATGCACCTGCGGATCACGCTGCTCGCCGCCGCCCGCAGTTCATCCCTGCTGGACGTGCGCTTCGAGGACGACCGCCCCCTGGACGCCGCCGGATGGCGTGAGGCCGAGCGGGCCATCCCGGCGTACGCGCACCTGGCGGGGGCCGAACTGCGCTACTGCTCGCCGAGCATGCGCTGCCGGGAGACCGGGGACGTCCTGGGCCTGCGACCCCTCGCCCAGCCCGCGCTGCGCGAGTGCGACATGGGCCGGTGGCGCGGCCGCACGCTCGGGGAGGTCGCGGCGAGCGAGCCGCGGGCCGTGGACGCCTGGCTCACCGACCCCCACGCGACCCCGCACGGCGGCGAGTCGCTGTTCGCCTTCATCCTGCGGGTCGGCGGATGGCTGGACACCCGGCCGGGCGGCGAGGGCGACTGCCTGATCGCCGCGGTCGTCGAGCCGACGGTGCTGCGGGCGGCCGCGGTGTACGCCCTGAAGGCCCCGCCGCACACGTACTGGCACATGGACCCCCACCCGCTGTCGTCGATCACCCTGGCCGGGTGGGCGGGCGACTGGGTGCTGGCCATGGACCACTGACGCGCCCCGGGGCGCGGCGCCTCCGCCGCGCCCCGGGGGCCCGTCGCCTCCGTCCGGGCTCCTACAGCTCGCGCTCGGCGTAGGCGACCATCGCGTCCCGCACGAAGACCGCCGTGCCCTCGCCGTGCCGGTCGTAGGCGGCGGTGAACCGCGGGTCGTCGACGTACATCCGCCCGAGCCCGGCGAACTGCTCCGCGGTCGGGCGCCTGTCCTGCCAGCCGGCGGCGACCCACTCGTAGTGGCGCCGCGTGATCTCCCGCACCTCCTCGCCGTCCGGCGCGAGACCGGCCCGGTGGGCGCGGGCGTAGTCGGCGGCGATGTCCAGCTGCCGCTGCTGGAACCCCTTCCTGTCGTCCTCGGAGAGCGAGCGCCACCACCGGTCGCCCTTCTCGTAGGCGTCGCGGCCCCAGCGCTCGATGACCTCGTCCTTGTGGCGGGTGTGGTCGAAACCGTCGAGAACCTCGTCCGGCATGAGAGGTTCGCCTCCTTCCATCCTGGTCAGCGTCGTCCGTACCGACTCGATCTGCCGGCCCAGGCGCTCCCGCTCCTGTTCGAGCAGCCTCAGATGGGTGCGCAGCGCGGCGGCCGCGTCCCGCTGCCCGTCGAGCGCGTCGGAGATGGCGGCCAGCCCCAGGCCGAGCTCGCGCAGCAGCAGGATCCGCTGGAGCCGCACCAGTGCGTGCTCGTCGTAGTAGCGGTGCCCGCCGTGCCCGGTCCGGCTGGGACGCAGCAGCCCGACGGCGTCGTAGTGGCGCAGGGTGCGGCTGGTGGTCCCGGCCGAGCGGGCGATCTCCTGAATGGACCATTCCATCGCCTTTCAGCCTCCGATCCGCCGGCGATTGGGTCGGTGACGGCGACGCTAGGGGTTTCCGCCGCGTCAACTTCAACCCCGGAGCCCGGCCGCCCTCCCGGCGGTTCCGGCCGCCCCGGAGCACGGGCGCGCCCGTGGCGGGGTCCGGAGGCTACGACCGGCGGCGGGGCTTGCCGCGCCGGCCGCCCCGGGACGCGCCGGAACCGCGCCGGGGGCTCCCGCCGCCCCCGGTCCCGCCGCCCGCGGGCTTCTGCCGCGCGCCACCCCTCTCGGGACGCTTGGCCTTCGGCTCCTCCTGGGCGGCGGGGCGGCGGCCCCGTGTGCTGTTGACGGTCCGCCCGCGGACGATCCCGATGAAGTCGTCCACCATGTCGGTGGTCCGGTCCTCCCGCCACGACAGCGCGACGCGCGACTGGGGGGCGTCCGTGACCGGCCGGTAGGTGAGGTCCCTGCGGTGGTGCAGACGGGCGAGCGACTGCGGGACGACGAGGAGCCCCACCCCCGCCGCCACCAGCTCGACCGCGTCCGCCGTCGTGGCGGGGCGCTCGAACGCCGGCCGGCCCGGCGGGCGCTCCCAGTCGAGGGTGTCGTCGAGGGGGTGCAGCACGATCTCGTCGGCCAGTTCCCCGGCGGACACCTCGTCGACCGCGGCCACGAGGTGGTCCTTCGGGACCACGACCACCGTCGTCTCGGTGTAGAGGGGGATCGCGCTGAGGTCCGTCCGGTCGGTCGGCAGCCGCAGGAGACCCGCGTCGGCGCCGCCGTCCCGCAGGACGCCGGCCGCCTCGGCGGCGGGCACCTGGACGAGGTCCAGGGGGATGCCGGGCAGGCGCTCGTTCCAGATCCGCACCCACTTGGCGGGCGTCACTCCCGGGACGTACGCGAGCCGGAACGAGGGGGACGCTTCCGAGCCTGTCACGTCGCCAGGCTACCGGGCGCGGCGGGAGGCGCCGCGCGCTCGATACCCTGGGCACCATGAAGTCGCAGCAGACCACCCAGACCATGAAGCCCGCCACCGCGGCGAGGAAACTGGGTGTGTACCTCGAGGCCACCCCCGCCGAGTTCCGGGAGGGCGTCGTCTCGCGCGCCGAACTGAACGCGCTGCAGGCCGATCCGCCCGCGTGGCTGCGGGAGCTGCGACGCGACGGCCCGCACCCCCGGCCGGTGGTCGCGGCGAAGCTGGGCATCTCCAACTCGGGCCTCGCGCGCGGCGGGATCACCGAGCCCCTGACCACGGAGCAGATCGAGGCGCTGAAGGCGGAGAACCCCGAGTGGCTGCGGAAGGAACGCGCCACCCAGGCCGAGGTCCGCAAGGAAGCGGCGCGCCTGAGGGAGAAGAAGGCGGAGGAGGGCGACGACCGGCCCCACCCGCCGCGCCCCTGACCCCCGCCGCCCCCGCGGCGCGGGGGTGACGCCGCTCCCACCGCTTCCCGGCCCGCCGTCCGGTCTC
>NZ_JARVKV010000097.1 GCF_029813835.1 Streptomyces sp. DH37 | reverse complement strand
TCCGCCCGTCACCGGTGAGCCGGCGGACCGGGACCGGACGGCGGGCCGGACGTCTTTCCGGCTTCCGGCACGGCCGCACGGGACGGCGGGCGGGGTGCGGGGGGCGTCCCGCGACCGTGCGCCCCGCCCCGCGGCCCTCCGCGCCGCCGCAGAACTCCATTGCATAAAACTGCCGAGCTACGTATAGTCATGCTGTCGACGAGGAGGGAATCGATGGCGGTGCGAGCGGCAGTGGCGGGAGCGAGCGGCTACGCGGGGGGCGAGATCCTGCGCCTGCTGGCCGGACACCCCGAGGTCGAGATCGGGGCGCTGACGGGCAACTCCAACGCCGGGCAGCGGCTGGGCGCGCTCCAGCCGCACCTGCAGCCCCTGGCCGAGCGCGTCCTGGAGGTCACCACGGCGGAGGCGCTGACCGGCCACGACGTGGTCTTCCTCGCCCTGCCGCACGGCCAGTCCGCGGCCGTCGCCGAGCAGCTCGGCGACGAGGTGCTGGTCGTCGACTGCGGCGCCGACTTCCGCCTGAGGGACTCGGGGGACTGGGAGCGCTTCTACGGCACGCCGCACGCCGGCACCTGGCCGTACGGCCTCCCCGAGCTGCCGGGGGCACGCGACGCGCTGACGGGGTCCCGGCGCATCGCGGTCCCCGGCTGCTATCCGACGGCCGTGACGCTCGCGCTCTTCCCGGCGTTCGCGGCCTCGCTGGCCGAGCCCGACGTGGTGGTGGTCGCCGCCACCGGCACCTCGGGCGCGGGCAAGGCGCCCAAGCCCCACCTGCTGGGCAGCGAGGTGATGGGCTCGATGAGCCCCTACGGCGTCGGCGGCGTCCACCGGCACACCCCGGAGATGGCCCAGAACCTCTCGGCCGTCGCGGACGAGCCGGTCACCGTCTCCTTCACCCCGACCCTCGCCCCGATGTCCCGGGGGATCCTGGCCACCTGCACCGCCAAGGCCCGGCCCGGCCTGACCGCCGGCCGGCTGCGCGAGGCGTACGACAAGGCGCTGGCCGCCGAGCCGTTCGTCCACCTGCTGCCCGAGGGGCAGTGGCCGTCGACCGCCGCCGTGTACGGCTCCAACGCCGCGCTGGTCCAGGTCGCGTACGACGAGGCGGCGGACCGCGTCGTCGCCGTCAGCGCCATCGACAACCTGACCAAGGGCACCGCGGGCGGCGCGGTGCAGAGCATGAACATCGCCCTCGGCATCCCCGAGGAGACCGGGCTCCCCGTCACCGGGGTCGCCCCGTGAGCGGCGCACGCGCGGCTGCCGGTCCGCTGATGACGACGATGCCCGTGCCTTGTTGCCGCGCGGGCGGAGAAGAGAACGGAGAGACGCCGTGAGCGGCGCACGCGCGGCTGCCGGTCCGCTGATGACGACGATGCCTGCGCCTTGTTGCCGCGCGGGCGGAGAAGAGAACGGAGAGACGCTGTGAGCGTGACCGCGGCGAAGGGATTCACGGCGGCGGGCATCGCCGCCGGGATCAAGGAGAACGGCAACCCCGACCTGGCCCTGGTCGTCAACACCGGGCCCCGCCTGGCCGCCGCCGGCGTGTTCACCTCGAACCGCGTCAAGGCCGCCCCCGTGCTCTGGTCCGAGCAGGTCCTCAGGGGCGGGCAGGTCTCGGCGGTCGTCCTCAACTCCGGCGGCGCCAACGCCTGCACCGGGCCGCTCGGCTTCCAGGACACCCACGCCACCGCCGAGAAGGCCGCCGAGGTCCTCGGCCACAGCGCCGGCGAGGTGGCCGTCTGCTCCACCGGCCTCATCGGCCTCCGGCTGCCGATGGACAGGCTGCTGCCGGGCATCGAGGCCGCGGCCAAGGAGCTCTCCCCGCACGGCGGGGACAGGGCCGCCATCGCCATCAAGACCACCGACACCGTGCACAAGACCGCCGTCGCCGAGGGCGAGGGCTGGGTCGTGGGCGGCATGGCCAAGGGCGCGGGCATGCTCGCCCCCGGACTGGCCACCATGCTCGTCGTCCTCACCACCGACGCCGACGTGGACGCCCCCGGCCTGGACACGGCCCTGCGCGAGGCGACCCGCACCACCTTCGACCGCGTCGACTCCGACGGCTGCATGTCCACCAACGACACCGTGCTGCTGCTGGCCTCCGGGGCCTCGGGGATCACCCCGGAGGCGGGGGAGTTCGCCGAGGCCGTGCGGACCGTCTGCGACGACCTGGCCCAGCAGCTCGTCCGGGACGCCGAGGGCGCCTCCAAGGACATCCGCATCGAGGTCGTGAACGCGGCGAGCGAGGACGACGCCGTCGAGGTCGGCCGCTCCATCGCCCGCAACAACCTCCTCAAGTGCGCCGTCCACGGCGAGGACCCCAACTGGGGCCGGGTGCTCTCCGCCATCGGCACCACCTCCGCGGTCTTCGAGCCCGACCGCCTGAACGTCGCCATCAACGGCGTGTGGGTCTGCCGCAACGGGTCGGTCGGCGAGGACCGCGAGCTGGTGGACATGCGCTACCGCGAGGTCCGCATCACCGCCGACCTGGCCGCGGGCGCCGAGTCCGCCGTCGTCTGGACCAACGACCTCACCGCCGACTACGTCCACGAGAACAGCGCTTACTCCTCATGAGCACACGTAGGCACACCGCCCTGCCCAAGGCCCAGATCCTCATCGAGGCCCTGCCCTGGCTGACCCGCCACCACGGCAGGACCGTCGTCATCAAGTTCGGCGGCAACGCCATGGTCGACGAGGACCTCAAGGCCGCCTTCGCCCAGGACGTGGTCTTCCTGCGGCACGCGGGCCTCAAGCCGGTCGTCGTCCACGGCGGCGGCCCGCAGATCAGCGCCCACCTGGACAGGCTGGGCCTGGCCAGCGAGTTCAAGGCCGGGCTGCGGGTCACCACCGACGAGGCGATGGACGTCGTACGGATGGTGCTGGCCGGCCAGGTGCAGCGCGAGCTGGTCGGCCTGCTCAACCGGCACGGCCCCCTGGCCGTCGGCATGACCGGCGAGGACGCGCACACCCTGACCGCCACCAAGCGCTACGCGCACATCGACGGCGAGCGGGTGGACATCGGCCGGGTCGGCGAGATCACCGAGGTCGACGCGGGCGCCGTCCAGGCGCTGCTCGACGACGGCCGCATCCCGGTGATCTCCTCCATCGCCCGCAGCGCCGACGACGGCGGCGCGAACGGGGTCTACAACATCAACGCCGACACCGCCGCCGCGGCCCTCGCCGCCGCCCTGGGCGCCGAGACGCTGATGGTCCTCACCGACGTCGAGGGGCTCTACGAGGACTGGCCCAACAGCGACGACGTGATCAGCCGCCTGACCGCGAGCGAGCTGGAGAAGCTGCTGCCGGACCTGGCCAGCGGCATGGTGCCCAAGATGGAGGGCTGCCTCCACGCCGTGCGCAACGGCGTCAACACCGCCCGCGTCATCGACGGACGCGTCCAGCACTCCATCCTGCTGGAGATCTTCACCGACGAGGGAATCGGAACCATGGTCGTGCCGGACGAGGAGGAGCGGGCATGAGCGGCACCAGCGGCACCGATCCGGTCGACGCGTCCCGCAACGCCGACCTCACCCGGCGCTGGCGGGGCGCGCTGATGGACAACTACGGCACCCCGCGCGTCCCGATCACCCACGGCGAGGGCGCCCGGCTGTGGGACGCCGACGGCAAGGAGTACCTGGACTTCGTCGGCGGCATCGCCGTCAACTCGCTCGGCACCGGCCACCCGGCGGTCGTCCGCGCCGTCTCCGACCAGATCGCCACCCTCGGCCACGTCTCCAACCTCTTCATCGCCGAACCCCCGGTCGCCCTGGCCGAGCGGCTGCTCCAGCTCTTCGGCCGGCCCGGACGCGTCTACTTCTCCAACTCCGGCGCGGAGGCCGTCGAGGCCGCCTTCAAGATCGGCCGCAGGACCGGCCGCCGGCACATGGTCGCCACCGCCGGCGGCTTCCACGGCCGCACCATGGGCGCCCTCGCGCTGACCGGGCAGCCCGCCAAGCGCGACCCCTTCCTGCCGCTGCCCGGCGAGGTCACCCACGTCCCCTACGGCGACGCCGACGCGCTGCGGGCGGCCGTCACCGAGGAGACGGCCCTGGTGATCGTCGAGCCGATCCAAGGGGAGAACGGCGTCACCGTCCCGCCCGAGGGCTACCTGGCCGCCGCCCGCGAGATCACCGCCGCCACCGGCACCCTGCTGGTGCTCGACGAGGTCCAGACGGGCATCGGGCGCACCGGCCACTGGTTCGCCTGCCAGGCGCAGGGGGTGCGGCCCGACGTCGTCACCCTCGCCAAGGGACTGGGCGCCGGGCTGCCCATCGGCGCCACGGTCGCCTTCGACGAGGCGGCGGCGCTGCTGGAGCCGGGCCACCACGGCTCCACCTTCGGCGGCAACCCGGTCTCCTGCGCGGCGGCGCTCGCCGTCCTGGACACCATCGCCTCCGAGGGCCTCCTGGACCACGTCAAGCGGGTCGGCGGCCGGCTGCGCGACGCCGTCTGGGCGCTGGGACACCCGCTGGTCGACCAGGTCCGCGGCGCCGGACTGCTGCTCGGTATCGTACTGACCGAACCCGTCGCACCCCAGGTGCAGAAGGCTGCCCAGGAGGCGGGTTTCCTGGTGAACGCGGCCCTTCCGGACGTCGTCCGGCTCGCCCCGCCGCTGATCATCAGCGAGGCCGAGGTGGACGCGCTGGTCCGCTCGCTCCCCGCCGTCCTCGACACCGTTGACGGGACCCGATGAGCCGGAGACTGACGAGACGATGACCGAGGCGCAGGGCAGCAACCACGGGGGGCCGGCCGTACCCCACACGCGTACGGCACGGCACCGCCGGATCGTGGAGATCCTGAACCGCGAGCCGGTCCGCTCCCAGAGCCAGCTCGCCAAGCTCCTCGCCGACGACGGGCTGAGCGTCACCCAGGCGACGCTCAGCCGGGACCTCGACGAACTGGGCGCGGTGAAGATCCGCAACACCGGGGGCGAACTGATCTACGCCGTCCCCGGCGAGGGCGGCGACCGCACGCCCCGGGCTCCGCTGGGGGAGTCCGCGAGCGAGGCGAGGATGGCGCGGCTGGCGGGCGAACTGCTCATCTCCGCCGAGGCGTCGGCCAATCTGGTGGTGCTGCGCACCCCGCCCGGCGCGGCCCAGTTCCTCGCCTCGGCCATCGACCAGGCGGAGGTGCACGACATCATCGGGACCATCGCGGGCGACGACACCCTGCTGCTGATCAGCCGCCACCCCACCGGCGGCCAGGCCCTGGCCGACCACCTGCTGCGGCTGGCGCAGAAGAACGCCCACTAGCCCCACCGGGGAGGAGGGGGCCCGCGCCGCTCCCGTCGGCCGTCCCGGTCAGCCGCGCGCGTCCCGCCCGGCCCCGGCCCTCCACTCGTCCGCCAGCAGCGCCCACACCTGGAGGTCGTGGCGGCGGCCGCCCATGGAGAACACGCTGCGCAGGGTGCCCTCGTACGTCATGCCCAGCCGTTCGGCCACCGCGATGCTGGGGCCGTTGTCGGGGGAGACCAGCCACTCCACCCGCTCCAGGCCGCGTACGCCGACCGCCCAGTCGATCATGCGGCGGGCGGCGGTGGTGACCAGCCCGCGGCCTTGCGCCCCGGGCGCCAGCCAGGCGCCCAGCTCGCAGGAGCCCTCGGACGGGCTGAACAGCCGGAAGAGCATGCCGCCCACCAGCTCGCCGTCGAGCCGGATGCCGTAGATCCGGCCCTCGTCGGCGGCCTGCCGGTCGGCGTAGCGCTGGAGGAAGGCCCGGGCCGACTCGGTGTCGGTGACGGCGTGCGCCCACGGCAGCCAGGGCGTCAGGTGGTCGCGCACCCGGTCGGTGTACGCGGCCAGCTCCGCGGCCTGCCACGGCTCCAGCGGGTGCAGTTCGGCGCCGTCGCCGAGAGGGGTGCTGAGCATGGGGTCTCCTCGGAAGGTCGCTCGCCGGTGGTCGCGGGGTCGCGGTGGGCCCGCCGGTCTCGGTGACCGCCATGATCGAACCCGTCGCCACGCTAGCGGCGCCCGCCGCGCGGAACCACCCGGCGGCCGGCGGGGCCGGGCGCGCGGCCGCCCGGCCCCCGCCGCCCGCCGGTTCAGAGCGGTTTCTTGTGGAAGAGCGTCGTGGGCCGCAGCACGCCCTCGGTGTCGGCGGCGTAGTCCGGGATGGTGCCGGCCTCGGTCCACCCGGCCGAGCGGTACAGGCGCTCGGCCGGGCTGCCGGTCTGGGTGTCCAGGACCAGCAGGGAGATCCCCGAGGCCGCCGCCTCCCGTTCGGCCGTCTCCAGCAGCCGCCGGCCGAGCCCCCGGCCCCGGGCGTCCCGGTGCACGATGAGCTTGGCGACCTCGGCGCGGTGGCGGCCGTTGGGCATGCCGCCGAACCGGAGCTGCACGGTCCCCAGGATCCGGTCGCCGTCCCGGGCGGCCCACACCGCGGTCCGGCCCCCGGCCACCTCGGGCGCCAGGCCCTCCCACCAGGCCGCGGCCTCGGCCGGGTCGAGCGGGGCGAGGAAGCCGATCGAGGAGCCGCCCTCGACGGCGTCGCAGACCAGGTCGGCCAGGCTCCGGCCGGCGGCGAGGAGTCCTGCGGCCGACAGACGGGTGATCGTCGGCACGGCGCTGTTGATGTGTTCGGTTCGCACCGCCCGATGGAACCCCCTCCCCGGGCGCTCCCGCAAGGACGTTCCGTCAGACGGTCACACGGGGGTGGGCGGCAGGGGCAGCGGCAGGCCGGGGAGGCCGTCGATGCTGGTGGCGACGTGCTCCTTCCGGTGGAAGTAGGCGTCGAGCGACTCGTCCGTCTCGCGCTCGAAGCGCGAGCCGTGCAGCGGGCGGTCGCCCTCGTAGGTCATCAGGGGCACGGCGTAGCCGCAGGTGTCGCGGATCAGCTCGGCGGTGACGACGATGATCGCGCGCAGGCCGTGCCGTGAGGGGTCGATGTCCGGGAAGCGGCCGATCAGCTCCTTCCAGCGCGGGTCGTCGCGGAAGACGGGTTCCCCCCGGCCGTGGACGCGCACGATGGTGGGCGGTCCGCAGAAGGCGCACCACATCAGGGTGATCCGGCCGTTCTCCCGCAGATGGGCGACCGTCTCGGCGTTGGAGCCGGCGAAGTCGAGGTAGGCGACGGTGCGCTCGTCGAGGACGGCGAAGGAGCCGCTCAGTCCCTTGGGGGAGAGGTTGACCGTGCCGTCGCCGGACAGCGGCGCGGTGGCGGTGAAGAAGACGGGCTGCGCCTCGATGAAGTCCCGCAGCCGTCCGTCGATGCGTTCGTATGTCTTTCCCACGGCGGCATCATCCCCCGGCGACCGCGTGCGCCGCCGCCGTTTCCGGCACGGCCCGGAGCCGGGGGCCCCGGGAGCCGGGGGCGGGCGGTTCGGGGCGCGGGCGCGCCGCGTGTACGAGGAGGCCGGCCCCGCGGACGGCTGGCGGTGGCGGAGGGGGGCGGGAACCGCTGCCGCCGGACCGCTGACCTGCTGTTTCCCCGGCCGGGAGGGCGCTCGTTGACGAACCATACGGTGGAGTGCATACTTATACCAGTCACCGCATGCATCGTAAGGAGCCCCCCGTGACCGAGCGCGTCGTACTCGCCTACTCCGGTGGCCTGGACACCTCCGTCTGCATCGGCTGGATCGCCGAGGAGACGGGCGCCGAGGTCATCGCCGTCGCCGTCGACGTCGGCCAGGGCGGAGAGGACCTGGACGTCATCCGCAAGCGCGCGCTCGCCTGCGGTGCCGTCGAGGCCGAGGTCGCCGACGCCAAGGACGAGTTCGCCGAGGAGTACTGCCTCCCCGCGATCAAGGCGAACGCGCTCTACATGGACCGCTACCCGCTGGTCTCCGCCCTCTCCCGGCCGACCATCGTCAAGCACCTGGTGGCCGCCGCCAGGAAGCACGGCGCCACCACCGTCGCCCACGGCTGCACCGGCAAGGGCAACGACCAGGTGCGGTTCGAGGCGGGCATCTCCTCCCTCGCCCCCGAGCTGAAGTGCATCGCGCCGGTCCGGGACTACGCCATGACGCGTGACAAGGCCATCGCCTTCGCCGAGGACAAGGGCCTGCCGATCGCCACCACCAAGAAGTCGCCGTACTCCATCGACCAGAACGTCTTCGGGCGGGCCGTGGAGACCGGCTTCCTGGAGGACATCTGGAACGCGCCGATCGAGGACGTCTACGACTACACCCAGAACCCGGCCACCCCGCGCGAGGCCGACGAGGTGGTCATCACCTTCGAGAAGGGCGTCCCCGTCGCCCTCGACGGCAGGCCCGTCACCGTCCTGCAGGCCATCCAGCAGCTCAACGAGCGGGCCGGGGCCCAGGGCGTCGGCCGGATCGACATGGTCGAGGACCGCCTGGTGGGGATCAAGTCCCGCGAGGTCTACGAGGCGCCGGGCGCCATCGCGCTGATCACCGCCCACCAGGAGCTGGAGAACGTCACCGTCGAGCGCGAGCTGGCCCGCTACAAGCGGCAGGTCGAGCAGCGCTGGTCCGAGCTGGTCTACGACGGCCTGTGGTTCTCCCCGCTCAAGCGGGCCCTGGACGGCTTCGTCGACGAGGCCAGCGAGCACGTCTCCGGCGACATCCGGATGACCCTGCACGGCGGCCGGGCCGTCGTCACCGGCCGGCGCTCCCAGAAGTCGCTGTACGACTTCAACCTGGCCACGTACGACACCGGCGACACCTTCGACCAGTCGATGTCCAGGGGCTTCATCGAGATCTTCGGCATGAGCAGCAAGATCGCCGCCAAGCGGGACCTCGCGCAGTAACCCGCCCCCGCGGCAGCCGCACAGCGCACACCGCCCGCCTCCTCCGCCCTGTGGTGGGGGAGGCGCGCTGGTTCCCCGGCCTCTCCCGGCTTTTCCCGCCCCGCCCCGTCCAACACGTCCAGCACGTCCAGCACGTTGAAGAACGCCCAGCCCGACCGGTACGCGCACGAGGAGCACCGATGACCAACGGCCCGCAGACCCAGCCCCCCGCCGCAGGCGGTGACGTACGGCTGTGGGGCGGCCGGTTCGCCGACGGACCGGCCGAGGCCCTGGCCGCCCTCTCGGCCTCCGTCCACTTCGACTGGCGGCTGGCGCCCTACGACATCGCCGGGTCGCGCGCCCACGCCCGGGTGCTCCACCGGGCCGGTCTGCTGACCGCCGACGAGCTGGAGAAGATGCTCGCCGGCCTCGACCGCCTGGCGGCCGACGTCGCCGACGGCACCTTCACCGGCACCGTCGCCGACGAGGACGTCCACACCGCCCTGGAGCGCGGTCTGCTGGAGCGCCTCGGTCCGGAGCTGGGCGGCAAGCTGCGCGCCGGACGCTCCCGCAACGACCAGGTCGCCACGCTGTTCCGGATGTACCTGCGCGACCACGCCCGGATCATCGGCGGGCTGCTCGCCGACCTGAACGAGGCCCTGGTCTCCCTCGCCGAGGCCCACCCCGACGTGGCGATGCCCGGCCGCACCCACCTCCAGCACGCCCAGCCGGTCCTGTTCGCCCACCACGTCCTCGCCCACGTCCAGGCGCTGTCCCGGGACGCCGAGCGGCTGCGGCAGTGGGACGAGCGCACCGCCGTCTCGCCCTACGGGTCGGGGGCGCTGGCCGGATCCTCGCTCGGCCTGGACCCGCAGGCCGTCGCCGCCGACCTCGGCTTCGAGCACGGTTCGGCCGCCAACTCCATCGACGGCACCGCCTCGCGCGACTTCGCCGCCGAGTTCGCCTTCATCACCGCCATGATCGGCGTGGACCTCTCCCGGATCGCCGAGGAGGTCATCATCTGGAACACGAAGGAGTTCTCCTTCGTCACCCTCCACGACGCCTTCTCCACCGGTTCGTCGATCATGCCGCAGAAGAAGAACCCGGACATCGCCGAGCTGGCGCGCGGCAAGTCCGGCCGGCTCATCGGCAACCTCACCGGACTGCTGGCCACCCTCAAGGCGCTGCCGCTGGCGTACAACCGCGACCTGCAGGAGGACAAGGAGCCGGTCTTCGACTCCTGCGACCAACTGGAGATCCTCCTCCCGGCGTTCACCGGGATGATGGCCACCCTCACCGTCAACCGCGAGCGGATGGCCGAACTGGCCCCGGCCGGCTTCTCCCTGGCCACCGACGTCGCCGAGTGGCTGGTGAAGCGGGGCGTGCCGTTCCGGGACGCGCACGAGATCGCGGGGGAGTGCGTCAAGGTCTGCGAGGCCGCCGGGATCGAGCTGGACGAGCTGACCGACGAGCGGTTCGCGGAGATCTCCCCGCACCTGACCCCCGAGGTCCGCACCGTGCTGAGCGTGCCCGGCGCCCTGGCCGCGCGCGACGGGCGCGGCGGGACCGCGCCCTCGGCCGTCGCCGTCCAGCTCGCCGAGGTCAAGGAGGACCTGGCCCGGCAGCGGGCGTGGGCCGAGGAGGCCCGCCAGGACACCGCGGGCTGACCCCGCCGGGGATCGGGGACCAGAGGGCGGGGGCCGGAAGGTCAGGGGGCGCCGGGGAACTCCACCACGCCGGAGTCCGGCCGGCAGTGGGCCCCGACCACCTCCAGGTCGCCCCGCCGCAGCAGCGGCAGCAGGACCGGGTCGTCGCGCAGCCGTGCGACGACCCGGTCCGTCTGCGCGCGGACGGTGTTCTCCACCGCGTCGCCCGGCGCCTCCGCGCCGTCCCGGCAGGCCGCCGCCAACCGGGCGGCGGCGACGGCCAGATGGGCCGGCGGCCGGGTGCCCGCCGTACGGGACTCCAGCGCCGCGGCCACCGCACCGCAGCGCTCGTGGCCCAGCACGACCACCAGCGGTACGCCCAGCTCCACCGGTCCGTACTCGACGCTGCCCTCGACCGTCGCGTCCAGGGTGTGCGCGGCGGTGCGGATCACCAGCAGCGCGCCGGGCTCCTGGCCGAACAGCGCCTCCGGCGGCACCGGGCAGTCCACGCAGGCCAGGACGGCGGCGATCGGGCGGCGGGCGGCGGAGCGCCCGCCGCCCGCTCCCCCCGCGTTCCCCGCCCCCCGTCCGGACCGGCGGCCGTTGCCCTCGCGCAGCAGCCGCAGCGCCTCGGCGGGGGTGAGCCGCGGTTCCTCCCCCGTCCCTCCCCCGCCGTCCGGCGGGACGTTCCGCGGGGCGCCGCCGAGCAGGCGGACGGCCCCGCGCAGGGTCCAGCGGTGGTTCATCGGCGAGCGCGGCACGTGTTCCTCCAGGTTCCGTCACGGTCCTGGGGAGCATCGACCGCTCCGCGCCGGGGCATGCCGCCGGGAGGGGTGAACCCGGAGGCGCCGGGCAGGACGCGGTCACCCGCGGGAGTGGGTGCTCCCCTGGACATCCGTTCGCGGGGCCGCGAGCCTGGGCGCACCCGTCGGCGGAAGCGACGAGGGGGGACGACGGAAGGGGAGGACGGGATGGGGGAGTCCGGGGTGACGGGCAGACCGGACTGGTTCTTCGGCACGGGCGCGACACCGGTGGAGAAGGGTCTGGCCCACGCCGCGGCGGCGGCCGGGTGCGCCGTCCTCGCGGTGTACGGCCGGGACGAGGGCTGGGCCTGGTGGCAGTGGCTGCTGGGCCTGCTGCTCGTGTGGGACCTGGCGGGCGGTGTGGTCGCCAACGGGCTGGACACGGCCAAGCGCTTCTACCACTCGCCGCCGCCCCCGGGAACGGGGGCCGCGGGGCGCTTCCTGCACCATCCGGTGGGCTTCACCGCCGCGCACGTCCAGCCGGTCGCCGCCGGCCTCGCCTTCGACGGCGGGTCCTGGTGGTGGGGACCCCTGTGGTACCTCTGGGCGCTGGCCGGCTCCGTGCTGGTGGCGCGGGTGCGCGAACCCCGGCGGCGTCCGGTGGCGCTGGGCGTCGTCGGCCTGGGCGCCATGGTCGCGCCGCTGGTCACCGCACCCGGCGGGATGGCCTGGCTGCCCGTGGTGCTGCTGCTCAAACTGGTCCTCGCGCACGGCGTCCCCGAGGGAGCCGCCGCCACGCCGGCCGGGGAGCGGGGGCGCTGACGCGGATGCCGGTTCCCCCGGGTTCCGCGCCGAGGGGCCCGGGAACGCGACGGATGCCCGGTGCCGCCGTGGGCGGTGCCGGGCATCCGGTGGACCGGGCGGGGCTCAGGCCGCCTTGGCCTTGGTGGCGTACATGTCCACGTACTCCTGGCCCGACAGCCGCATCACGTGGCTCATCACCTCGTCCGTCACGGCCCGCAGCACGTAGCGGTCGCGGTCCATGCCGTCGTAGCGCGAGAAGTCCAGCGGCTCGCCGAAGCGGACGGCGATCCGGCGGTCCCGCCCGATCCGGGGCAGGCCGCTGCCGCCCGGCTGCACGCGGTCGGTGCCGATCATCGCGAACGGGACCACCGGCGCGCCGGTCATCAGCGTCAGCCGGGCGATGCCGGTGCGGCCCCGGTACAGGCGGCCGTCGGGGGAGCGGGTGCCCTCCGGGTAGATGCCGAAGACGTTGCCCTCCTCCAGCACCCGGCGGCCGGTCATCAGCGCCGCGACGCCGCCGCGCCCGCCGTCGCGGTCCACGGGGATCATGCCGACGCCGGTGAAGAACCACGCCATCAGACGGCCCTTGAGGCTCCTGCCGGTGACGTACTCGTCCTTGCCGATGAAGAAGACCTGCCGGTCGACGACGATCGGGAGGATCATCGAGTCGATGAACGTCAGGTGGTTGCCGGCCAGGATCACCGGGCCGCTGCCGGGAATCCGCTCCGCTCCCTCGACCTGCGGACGGAACAGCACGCGCAGGAGCGGGCCGAGCAGCGCCTTGATGAGCAGGAAACGGGACAACGTGCCCTCCGGTCGTGACGGTTCAGCGCGCGCACCCGCGCAGGTGAGTACGGTACTCGCCGGGCTCCGGCGGGCGCGCGCCGGGTTCGTCCCACGGATACCCCGTGATGGTGCGATTTGTCAGCCGTTCACGCCATGTTTCGCACGCGGTCTCCCGGTGTGAAGCGACGCACACCTACCATGCGCGGGTTCCGTTGCTTGTCAGGTGCGGGACAGAGACAGGCGCGTAAAAGGTGAGAGGAGTCCCCATGGGACAGGCGCAGAGGCCGGACCGCAGAACCGTGCTGGGCGCGGCGGTGCTGGGCGCGGGAGCGGTGGCGCTGGGACCGGCCGCCGCCGCGGCGGCCGCCGACGGGAAGGGGAGCGGCGCGGGCCGGGGGCGCACGGCCCTGCCGACGCCCACCGTCATCGCCCACCGCGGCGCGAGCGGCTACCGGCCCGAGCACACCCTGGGTGCGTACCAACTCGCCCTCGACATGGGCGCCGACGTCATCGAGCAGGACCTCGTCCCCACCCGGGACGGCCATCTCGTCTGCCGCCACGAGAACGACATCACCGGCACCACGGACGTGGCCGACCACCCGGAGTTCGCCGACCGCAGGACCACCAAGACGGTGGACGGCACGCGGTTCACCGGCTGGTTCACCGAGGACTTCACCCTCGCCGAGCTCAAGACGCTGCGAGCCACCGAGCGCATCCCCGGAACCCGTCCGGACAACACCCTCTACGACGGCCGCTGGACGATCCCCTCCTTCGAGGACGTGCTGCGCTGGGCCGAGCGCGAGGGCCGCCGGCGCGGACGCCCGGTCTGGCTGCACGTCGAGACCAAGCACCCCAGCCACTTCCGCAAGCTGGGCCTCGGCCTGGAGGAGCGGCTGGCCGTGCTGCTGCGCCGGTACGGCCGGCACCGCGCGAACTCGCCGACGTTCCTGCAGTCCTTCGAGCCGACCAGCATGCGGCGGATGGCCTCCCTGGTGGACACCCCGCGCGTGGTGCTGCTCTCCTCGGCCTCCTCCCGCCCGTGGGACTTCACGGAGTCCGGCGACCCGCGCACCGTGGCGGACCTGGTCACGCCCGAGGGGCTGAGGTGGATCTCCGGCTTCGCCCAGGGCATCGGGCCGACGCTCGACCTGGTCATCCCCCGCACGGCGGACGGACGGCTGGGCGAGCCCACCACCCTGGTGCGCGACGCCCACGCCCGGGGCCTGCTGCTCCACCCGTACACCCTGCGCAACGAGAACCGGTTCCTGCCCGCGGACTTCCGCCGCGGCACCGACCCCGACGCGTACGGGGACGCCTTCGGCGCCCTGCGGGCGTACTTCGAGACCGGCATCGACGGCATCTTCGCCGACCAGCCCGACACCGCGCTGCTGGCCGCCGAGGACTTCCGCCGGGGCTGAGCCGCGCCCCGGACCCGCGGGCCGCGGGTGGTCACCCGTCCGGGTGGCGCACCCGCGGCCCGCGCAACCGTTCCGCCCTCCGGGCCGTCACGGCAGCCGTGACGCCGGACGATCCCCTCACCGCCCTGAGCCCCCTGCTGCCCCTGCTGGCGGCCGAGTGCGCCGCGGAGGCGGCGGGCCACGGCATCGAACCCGCCGACCTCGAACAGGCCGTGTGGCTGCGCTGGCTGGAGCACGGCCGCACCGCCGGACCGCCGCCCCGCCCGGCCCACTGGCTGCGGGCGGCCGTACGGGCGGAGGTGCGCGCCGCGCGCCGCCGGGCGCGGCGCGAGGTGGCGTACGACCCGGAGGCGGCCGGACCGGAGACGGGGAGCGCCGCCGGCCCGGGCGGCCCGGGTGGTTCCGACAGCGCCGAGAGCCGCGCCCTGCGCGCCGAGGACCGGCGGGCCCTGCGCGCGGCGGTCGGACGGCTGCCCGGCCGGTGCCCCGCCGTCCTCACCGCCCTGCTGTCCCACCGCGACCCCACCTACCCGGAAGTCGCCCGCGAGTTGGGAATCTCACAGGGGAGTCTGGGACCGATGCGTTCCCGTTGCATCGATTGCCTGCGCAGAATGCTCACGGCGGAGGTTGCGCCCCCCGAACCAGGGGGAAGGGTGCGGTAAACCACCGGCGTCATCAGGGCAGACAGTTCGGACGCGCGACCCTCATCCCACACGTGCGCCCGGACGCGACGAGACATGGGGAGACGTGCGCACATGGGAACGAGCGTGACCATCTCTGCGGCGACGGACAGCGACGCCGAGCAGATCCTCAAACTGCAGTACCTGTGCTACCAGCCCGAGGCCGCGCTGTACGGCGACTACGGCATCGAGCCGCTCACCCAGACCCTCGACGACCTGCGCGCCGAACTGGCCCGCGGCTGCGTGCTCGTGGCCCGGCTCGGCGAGGAGGTCGTCGGCTCGGTGCGCGGCAGCGTCGAGGACGACGGCACCGCCGTGATCGGCAAGCTGATCGTCCACCCCCGCATGCAGCGGCACGGCCTCGGCAGGAGGCTGCTGTCGGCGGTCGAGGAGCGGCTGGCGGAGGAGCGGTCCGCCCGGCGCTACCGGCTGTTCACCGGCCACCGCAGCGAGGGCAACATCCGCCTCTACCGCAGGCTCGGCTACACCCCCGTGGCCACCGAGCGGATCTCCTCCCGGCTGAGCATGGTGACCCTGGAGAAGGCCCCGGCGTCCCTGCTGGCGGGCGAGGACGTCTCCCGGAGGTACGCCGCCAGCGCCTGACCGGTGCCCGTAGCGCACGCGGCCGCCCCGGCGGGACCCGCCGGGGC
>NZ_JARVKV010000096.1 GCF_029813835.1 Streptomyces sp. DH37 | reverse complement strand
CCCGAGGGTGTTCGCGGGCCGCGGCCACATGACAGGGGTTGAGGAGCCCCTTCGCGGTCCGGAGGACCGGGCGTCAGACCTGGCCGCGCCAGGCGCCCGTCTCCGCGCCACGCTTCTCGATGAACTCCTTGAACCGCTTCAGGTCGCCCTTGGCGCGGTGCCGGACGATGCCGAGCTTGTCGCCGACGGTGTCCGTGACGCCCTCGGGGTCGTGGTCCATCTGGAGCATCACCTTGGTCGTGCTGTCGTCCAGGCGGTGGAAGGTGACCACACCGGCCTGCTTGGCTTCGCCGTCGACCGTCGTCCACGCCACCCGCTCGTCCGGGATCTGCTCGGTGATGCGGGCGTCGAACTCCCGCTCGGCGCCGGCGACCTTCGTCACCCAGTGGGTCAGCGTGTCGCTCTTCTGCTCGACGCGCTCGACGCCCTCCATGAACTCGGGGAAGCTCTCGAACTGAGTCCACTGGTTGTACGCGGTGCGCACCGGCACGCGAACCTCGATCGACTCCTCGACGTGAGACATCCAGCATCCCTTCTCTCGCTGTGATGACTGGTATGTGACGCTTTGTGTTGTTGTCTCACGCGTACCCGAAAGAGGTACGGCCATGCGGGCGCGTCCGACGACAGCCCGTCGGACGCGCCCGACGGGCCGTCACGGCAGGGGGGTTCCGCCGGTGGCGTTGACGACCTCGGCGGTGATGTAACTCGCCTCCTGGGACGCCAGGAAGACGTAGGCCGGGGCCATCTCGGCCGGCTGGGCGGGACGGCCCAGCGGGGACTGCTCCCCGAACTCCGAGGTGTCGGGCATCGTCGCGGGGATCAGCGGCGTCCACACCGGCCCCGGCGCGACGGCGTTGACCCGGATGCCGCGCTCGGCCAGGTTCTGGGCGAGCCCCTGGGTGAAGGTGACGATGGCGCCCTTGGTCATGGCGTAGTCGAGCAGGTGGGGGCTGGGCTTGTAGCCCTGGACGGAGGTGGTGTTGATGATGCTGCCGCCCGCGGGGATGTGCGGCAGGGACAGCTTGGACAGCCAGAACATCCCGTAGAGGTTGGTGCGCACCGTCCGGTCGAACTGCTCGGTGCTGATGCCCTCGATGCCCTCGGACTGGGCCATCTGGAAGGCCGCGTTGTTCACCAGGACGTCGATGCGGCCGAACTCCGCGACCGCCCGCTCCACCAGCCGGCGGCACTCGGACTCCTCGCGGATGTCGCACAGCAGGGCCACGGCCCTGCGCCCGGCCTCCTCGACCAGCCTCACCGTCTCCCGGGCGTCCTCCTCCTCCTCGGCGAGGTAGGTGAAGAGCACGTCGGCGCCCTCCCGCGCGAAGGCGAGGGCCACGGCGCGCCCGATGCCCGAGTCGCCTCCGGTGATGACGGTCCTGCGGTCCTCCAGGCGGCCGCTGCCCCGGTAGGACGACTCGCCGTGGTCGGGCTCCGGGTCCATCCGCCGGGTCAGGCCGGGGTGGGGCTGGTCCTGCTGGGGGAACTCCGGCTGCGGGTGCTGCCGGGTGGGGTCCTGCTGCTCCTGGTCGCTCATGCTTCCCTTCCTCTTCCTGTCTCTTCGCCGGTTCCGCCGCCTCGCCGGCGGGGCGTCTGCGCCCGCGCCCCGGGCCCGGGCGCGCCGGGCCCCGTCCCGCCCCGCCCGGAGACGAGGACCCGCCCGGAGCCCTCGGGCTCCGGGCGGGCACCGTCCGGGCGGATGCGGTGTGCCGCCGCCGTCAGGTGCGGTGGCTGGTGTCCTCGACGCCCAGGCCGAGCGCCCGGGCGATGTCCTGGACGTTCCGGAACTCCTGCCCGGCCGGCAGCCTCCCGGCCAGGCTCAGCAGGCGGTCGGGGGCGTTGTTCTCGCGCAGCGTGTCGAGCACGGCGTCGCGGTCGGCCGGGTAGAGGCCGAGGCCCAGGTGGCGGGCCAGCTCGCTGCGCAGCTCGACGTCGTTCTGGTTCATCCCCGGAGGGGTGCCGCCGGTGAGCACGGTGTTCGGCGCGCGGTCCACGTCGGGCTGGTCCTCACCCGAAGGCTGGAGCTCGTGCTCCTCGTCCATGCGGAGCGACCGGCCCGCGCGGAGCTCGCCCTCCATCTCCTGCTTGAGCTCGTCGTCCCGGGCGGGGCCGGTCTTGTTCTTCCCGTGCGTGGCCATATGGTCCTCCCGAAGGGTCGAAACGCTGGTCGGCGGCGTGCGCCGACGTGGGGATCGCATTCCCGGGCCTGCCTCGATTACACCGTTTACTGCGCTTTTGCGATCAGCTCGGAGGTCACCCCATGTCACCCTTGCGCTGCGGTGTGGCGTCGGCGATGTCCCTCTGGCCGACGTTCTCGGCCTGGTCGATGGCCGCGATGTCCGGGTGGTGCAGGTCGAACGCCGGGGCCTCGGAGCGGATCTTCGGCAGGGTGACGAAGTTGTGCCGCGGCGGCGGGCAGGAAGTGGCCCACTCCAGCGAGCGGCCGTAACCCCACGGGTCGTCGACCTCGATCTTCGGCGCGTCCTTCGCCGTCTTCCAGACGTTGTAGAGGAACGGCAGGGTGGACAGCCCCAGCAGGAAGGCCCCGATGGTGGAGACCGTGTGCAGCGCGGTGAAGCCGTCGGCCGCCAGGTAGTCGGCGTACCGGCGCGGCATGCCCTCGGCGCCCAGCCAGTGCTGGACCAGGAAGGTGGTGTGGAAGCCGACGAACAGCGTCCAGAAGTGGATCTTGCCGAGCCGCTCGTCGAGCATCTTGCCGGTGAACTTCGGCCACCAGAAGTGGAAGCCGCCGAACATCGCGAAGGTCACGGTGCCGAAGATCACGTAGTGGAAGTGGGCGACGACGAAGTAGCTGTCGGTGACGTGCCAGTCCAGCGGCGGGGAGGCCAGGATGACGCCGGTCAGGCCGCCGAAGAGGAAGGTGACCAGGAAGCCGACGGCCCAGAGCATCGGGGTCTCGAAGGAGAGCGAGCCCTTCCACATCGTGCCGATCCAGTTGAAGAACTTCACGCCGGTGGGGATCGCGATCAGGAAGGACAGGAAGGAGAAGAACGGCAGCAGCACCGCGCCGGTGGCGAACATGTGGTGCGCCCAGACGGTCAGCGACAGACCGGTGATCGCGATGGTGGCGCCGATCAGGCCGATGTAGCCGAAGATCGGCTTGCGGCTGAAGACCGGGATGATCTCCGTGATGATGCCGAAGAACGGCAGCGCGATGATGTACACCTCGGGGTGGCCGAAGAACCAGAACAGGTGCTGCCACAGCAGCGGCCCGCCGTTGGACGGGTCGAAGATGTGCGACTGGAACGTGCGGTCCGACTGGAGGGCGAGCAGCGCGGCGGCCAGCACCGGGAAGGCGAGCAGGACCAGCACGCTGGTCAGCAGCACGTTCCAGGTGAAGATCGGCATCCGGAACATCGTCATGCCCGGGGCGCGCATGCAGATGATCGTGGTGATGAAGTTGACCGCGCCCAGGATCGTGCCGAAGCCGGAGAGGGCCAGGCCCATGATCCACAGGTCGCCGCCGATCTGCGGCGTGCGGGTGTCGTCCGACAGCGGTGTGTACGCGGTCCAGCCGAAGTCGGCGGCGCCGTCGGGGGTGAGGAGGGAGGCCACCACGATCAGCCCGCCGAAGAGGTACAACCAGTAGGAGAACATGTTCAGCCGCGGGAACGCCACGTCGGGCGCGCCGATCTGCAGCGGCATGATGGCGTTGGCGAAACCGGCGAACAGCGGCGTCGCGAAGAGCAGCAGCATGATCGTGCCGTGCATGGTGAACGCCTGGTTGTACTGGTAGTTGGAGAGGAGCTGCATGCCCGGACGGGCCAGCTCGGCCCGGACCAGCAGCGCCATCACGCCGCCGATCACGAAGAAGCTGAACGAGCCGACGAGGTAGAGGGCGCCGATCTTCTTGTGGTCGGTGGTGGTCAGCCAGGTGATCACCATCGCTCCGATGGTCTGTTTCCTCTCCGGCTCCTGCTTCAACTGATCCGTCTGCACTGTCATGACCCGTGTCCTCTCGACCCACCGGCTCCGGCCGGCACCCGGACGTGCCGCCCGTGCGGCGCGCACCCGCGGTACCGGCTTCCCGCCCCCCGCAGGCGGTCGTCCCGGCGGGTCCGCCCCGACGTGGACAACACCGTAAGCCGAAAACGCCTTCTTTTGGCTCTTAGGTGGGCGTATGAAACGAATGCTTCCTTTGCTGCCTTCTGTCTTACGCGCGCGAGCCGTCGGCGGCAACGGCGCCGTCCGGGTGTCCGGCCTCCGGGGTGACCCCGGAACGGCGTTCGAAACGCGGGCGTGCCGGTACGGGGCGTTCACCCCTTGCGCCGGCCGGCCCGCCCGCCTGCTCGGTGGGCGGGGAGAACCAGAGCAGCCATGCCGCGAACGCCGTGCCGGTGCCCAGCAGTACGACGAGGGCGCAGGTGTTCAGGGCTTCGGGGGAGGGGACGAAGGACGCCGTCAGGTCGTAGACGATGTGCCCGGCGACCAGGGGGGTGAGCCTGCGGTAGCGCAGGTAGAGGAAGAGGGCGCACGAACCCAGCAGCAGCAGGGCGACGCCGGGCACGCCCAGGTACAGGTGCGCCGCCACCCGCAGCAGCAGACTGATCGCGCAGGCGGCCCACAGCGGACGGCCCGCCGCGCGGCCCAGCACGACGACGGCGCCCACCAGCACCATCTCCTCGGCGACCCCCGTGAACAGGACGTTGGCCACCATGTCCGCGGGGCCGTTCCAGCCCAGCGCCGCGCTCTGCGCCCGGTCCAGAACGGGCAGCCAGGGCGCGGCCGTCGGCAGGCCGAGCTGGAGACCGGCCATCCAGGTGACGGTGGTGTAGGCGAGGACGAAGACGGCCCCGAAGACCATCACGGCCGTCAGCCGTCCGGCGGCGGTGCGCGCGCCGGACGGCGCGATCCCCAGCCCGCGCCACCCCCCGCCGTGCCGCCCGGCCAACTCGCCGCAGAGCCAGGCCAGCAGGACGGTGGTGGCGACGCTGCCCACCACCCCCTGCGCCTCACCGTCCCGCACGAGGGCGACGACACGGGCGGCGCAGGCGACGGCCGTCAGGGCGAGGGCGGTACGCGGCCGGAGCACGCTCCGCGGCGCGGGCCGCGCCGCGAGCAGCCCGGCCAGCCAGCAGCCCGCGGCCAGCGAGCACAGCAGCCGCAGCCACGGAAGCACCGCGCCGGACCAGCCCTCCACCGGCGCACCGGCCAGCCGGGCGAAGTCGATCGCCGAGCCGGTGAGCGGTACGGCGCACGCCACCAGCAGCAGGCGCCACAGGTCGCGTTCCGCCCGCCGCGCGTCGGCGGGGCGGCCCGGACGGGCGGTACGTGCGGTGCCGTCGCGGCGGATCCGGCGAACCGGGCGGGGCGCGGTGGTGTTCGGCGGGCTGTGGGCCACGGGCACGTCTCCCGTACGTCGGCGTCGGCGGATGGCCGCGCTGTCGAGGACTGCTGAGAGGTCTCTCTATCTCCCGGATAGCCGGTCACGGGCCGCCGACACCTCGAACGGCGGGTTCGGCACATGCCGGAGCGCACCGGAGCACGCCGGAGCGCGCGGCACGGCGCCGGCTCCTCCCGGCGCCGACCGGTGCCGTGCCGCGGGGAGCCGCCACCCGAACGGCCCCGCTGAGCGGGTGGGGAGCACCCGGCGCACCCCTGAGCGGGGCTCAGGGGCCTTTCCCTGTTGGAACGGTGGATCGCGCTCCCTAGGCTGGCGGACGCTCCACGCGCCCACGAAGGGAGGCGACCTCGTGCCGGCTCCCACCCGTGCCCCACCCCGGCCCGGCCGTCCCGGTTCCCGACCGCCCTCCGTCGAAAGGCGTACCCCGTGCTGGACATCGCCCTGTTCGGCAGCGGCCGCATCGGCCGCGTGCACGCCGACACCATCGCCTCCGGCCCCCGCACGCGTCTGTCCTGGGTGTGCGACCCGCTTCCGGGCGCGGCCGCCGAACTCGCCGGGCGGTACGGCGCCAAGGCCGCCGAGAGCGCCGGCGAGGTCCTGGCGGACCGCTCGGTCACCGCGGTGGTGATCGCCAGCCCCACCCCCACCCACCTCGAGCTGATCGCCGCCGCCGCCGACGCGGGCAAGGCGGTGCTGTGCGAGAAGCCGATCGACCTGGACCTGGAACGGGTCGACGCCTGCTGGAAGCGGATCGCGGACTCCGGCCCCCGGGTGATGATCGGCTTCAACCGCAGGTTCGACCCCGCCTTCGCCGAGATCCGCGCCCGGATCGCGGCTGGCGAGATCGGCCGGCTGGAGCACCTGGTGATCACCAGCCGCGACCCGGAACCGCCGCCGCCCGCGTACGCCCGGGGCGCGGGAGGGATCTTCCGCGACATGACGATCCACGACCTCGACATGGCCCGGTTCCTCCTCGGGGACATCGCCGAGGTCCACGCCATGGCGGCCCCGGCCGGGGCGGGCGGGGCCACCGGGCCGGAGGACGGCGAGGCCGACCACGCCGTGGTCACCCTGCGCTCGGCGGACGGGCGGCTGTGCCAGATCGCCAACAGCCGCAGCTGCGCCTTCGGTTACGACCAGCGCGTCGAGGCGTTCGGCACCGGCGGCATGCTCCAGGCCGCCAACCGGACGCCGACCACCGTGCGCGCCTACACGGCCGCCGGGGTCGAGACGGCCTCCCCGTACCTGCGCTTCTTCCTGGAGCGCTACCGGGAGGCGTACCGCCGCGAACTGGAGTACTTCGCCGGGGCCGTGGAGAGCGGCGCGCCGCTGAGCCCGGGGTACGCCGACGGACGCGCCGCGCTCGTCCTGGCCGAGGCCGCGTGCGAGAGTGTGCGCACCGGCCGGACCGTCGCGGTGGGCTGACCCGTCCGCGAGCCACCGCCCCCGTGCGGGGAGTCCGTCCCGGCCCCGCACCGCCGTCGTGCCGTCCGACTGCCATCTGACCGCCTCTGACTGCCTCTGACCGCCTCTGACCTGCCTCCGACTGCCATCCGACCGCAGAGGACCTGGACCATCGCCATGATCATGGACCGTGTCGCCGGAGCCCCCATCTCCTGGGGAGTGTGCGAAGTGCCCGGCTGGGGCCACCAGCTCGAACCCCGCAGGGTGCTCGCCGAGATGGCCGGGCTGGGCCTGGCCGCCACCGAGTTCGGGCCCGACGGCTTCCTCCCCGCCGACCCGGGGGAGAAGGCGGAGCTGCTGCGCTCGTACGGGCTCCGCGCCGTCGGCGGATTCGTGCCCGCCGTCCTCCACGACCCCGGCCGTGACCCGCTGCCCACCGCCGACGCGGCGCTGGACGGACTCACCGCCGCCGGGGCCGGGACCCTCGTGCTGGCCGCCGCCACCGGACTCGACGGCTACGACGAGCGCCCCGTCCTCGACGACGCCGGATGGTCCGTGCTCCTCGCCAACCTCGGCCGCCTCACCGAGCGCTGCGCGGAGCGCGGGGTCTCCCTCGCCCTGCACCCGCACATGGGCACCGTGATCGAGGACCGGGAGGAGGTGACACGGGTCCTGGAGGGCAGCGAGGTGCCCCTGTGCCTGGACACCGGCCACCTGCTGGCCGGCGGCACCGACCCCGTGGACCTCGTCCGGCAGGCGCCCGGACGGATCGCGCACACCCATCTGAAGGACGTCGACGCCGGCCTCGCGGCCCGGGTGCGCGGCGGGGAGCTGCCCTACCACGAGGCGGTGCGCGCCGGTCTGTACCGCCCGCTGGGCCGGGGGGACGTGGACGTCGCCGGGATCGTCCGCCTCCTGGAGGACGCGGGCTACGACGGCTGGTACGTGATGGAGCAGGACACGGTGCTCACCGCCGAGCCCGCGGACGAGGGGCCGCTCGCGGACGTCCGCGCCGGTGTGGAGTTCCTGCGCGCTCTGGACACCGGGCCCGGCACGCGCTGAGGGCCGGCCGCCGGCGCCGACCGCGCGGACCGTTCCGGCGGCGGACCCCACGGTCGGCCGCGGAACGGTCCCCACGGTGCTCCACGGACCCCGGACCCGTTCCCCACCCCGGTGGCGCCCCGCCGGCGGCCCCGGCCCGTCAGCAGACCCTCAGGCCGAGCGCCGTGGCGATGACGACCGCCTGCTCGGCGTCGATCTTCGCGCCCGCCAGCCGCACGGTCAGCGGGTTCAGGGCCGACAGCTCGCTGCCGCGCAGATCGGCCCCCTCCAGCCGCGCGCTGTGCAGCATCGCCCCGGTCAGGTCCGTCCCCGTCACGCTCGCCTTCTCCAGCCGGGCGCCCGCCAGGTCGGCCTCCCGCATCCGGACGTCGCTGAAGGACGCCCCGCGCAGGTCCGCGCCCGGCAGACCGGTGAACGACCAGTCCCCGCGCACCACTTCGAGCAGGGTGAACGTCGACTGCCGGAACACGCTGCCCAGCATCCTGCAGTCGGTGAAGCAGGTGTCGAAGAACGTGCAGCGGCGGAAGACGCAGTCGGTGAAGACCGCCCCGGTGTGCCGGGAGGCGTTGAAGCGCACCCCGGCGAACACGCACGAGTCGAAGACGGCCCCCCGGTTGGCGACCTCGGTCCAGTCGGTGTCGAGGAAGGTGTACCCGGTCCAGGAGTGGCGGTCCGTCAGGACCCGGCCGTACCAGTCCTCACCCTGGACCACCCGGTCCCCGTCGGGGACGGGGGGCTCGCCGGGGAGGGGGTCGGTGTTCGCGCGGACGGGGTCGGCGGTCATGGCCTCATTCAACACCGGCGTTCCCCTCCGCCCGGCCGTGCCGGGCGCCGCGCACCCGAACGGCACACCGCGCGCCGCACCACCGCGCGCCGGGGCCCGGCGGCTCAGAGCGCCTCCAGGGGGATCTCGGGGGCCGCCCCCAGCGCCTGCTCGGTCCAGATGGTCTTGCCCGAGGGCGTGTAGCGGCTGCCCCAGCGGTGGGCGAGCTGGGCGATGAGGAACAGGCCGCGCCCGCCCTCGTCGGTCAGCCGGGCGCGGCGCAGATGGGGCTGGGTCTGGCTGGGGTCGGAGACCTCGCAGATCAGGGTCCGGTCCCTGATCAGCCGCACCCCGATGGGGGACCCGGCGTAGCGGATGGCGTTGGTGACCAGCTCGCTGACGATCAGTTCGGTGGTGAAGGCCATCTCCTCCAGGCCCCACTCGGCGAGCTGGGCGGTGACCAGGTCGCGGGCCTGGGCGACGACGGTCGGGTCGGCCGTGAACCGCCAGGCCACGGTGGCGTCCTCCGGCAGGGCCCGCACCCGGGCCACGAGGAGGGCCACGTCGTCGGCCGGCGCCTCGGACAGGACGTGGTCGACCACGGCGCGCCCGATGTCGGCGGGGGAGCCCCCGGCCGCCGCGGCGGCGTGCATGCCCTCGCGCAGCAGCCTCATCCGGTCCCCGGAGGGGTCCCCGGCGTGGGCCACCAGCTCGTTGGTGTAGAAGCCCAGCACGCTGCCCGGCCCCAGGTGCAGCTCGACGGGCTCGAAGGGCATGCCGCCCACCCCCAGGGCCGGGCCCGGCTTGAGGTCCACGCAGCGGGTGTGCCCCTCCGCGCTGGTCAGGACCGGCGGCGGATGGCCGGCGCTGGCCAGCACGCACCGCCCGGTGATCGGGTCGTACACGCAGTACAGGCAGGTCGCGCCGACCACGCCGCCGGCGCTGCCGTCCGACTGCGGTTCGGTGGAGGCCAGCCGTACGGCGAGGTCGTCCAGATGGGTGAGCAGCTCCTCCGGGGCGAGGTCGAGGTCGGCGAGGGTCTGCACGGCGGTGCGCAGCCGGCCCATGGTGGCCGTCGCGCCGAGCCCGTGCCCGGCCACGTCGCCGATGACGAAGGCCACCCGGGTGGAGGAGAGCGGGATGACGTCGTACCAGCTTCCCCCCACCCCCGCCGCGGTGCCGGCCGGAACGTAGGTGCCGGCGGTCTCGGCCGCGCTGAAGTCCACTCCCGCCGGGGGCAGCAGACTGCGCTGCAGGGTCTCCACGGTGCGCAGTTCGGTGGTGTACCGGCGGGCGTTCTCCAGGCTGAGCGCGGCCCGCGAGGCGATCTCCTCCATCAGGGGGACGTCGTTCACGCCGAAGGGGACCCGGTCCCCGTCGCGCCACAGCCCCAGCACGCCCAGCACATGGCCCCGGGCGTGCAGCGGGACGACCAGCGCGGAGGTCGCCGACTCCGGGAACATCAGCCGGCGCCGCTCCGTGTCGGGGGTCAGCTGCTCCCGCAGAGCGGCCATGTCGGGCACCAGGACGGCCTGCCCGTCGCGCAGGGCGTCGCTCTCCAGGTCCCGGGCGTGGACGGTGTCCCCGCGCTGGTACATGTCGGCGGGCCAAGTACCGTCCGCCGCGGCCACCGCGATCCGGCGCAGCGGCGTCCCGGGGGAGAAGGCGCCGGGGTCCTGGCCCCGGAGCACCTTCTCCACCAGGTCCACGCACGCCAGGTCCGCGAAGTCGGGCACCAGGATCCGGGTCAGCTCCCCGGCGTTGCGGGCCACGTCCAGGGTCTGGCCCAGCCGGGCCGCGGCGGCGTGGAGGAGGGCCAGCCGCCGCCGCGCCGCGTACTGCTCGGTGATGTCGGTGAAGACCGCCGCGACCCCGACGACGCGGCCGTGGCTGTCCTCCAGCCGGAAGGCCGAGGAGGACAGCACCCGCTCCTGCCCGGGGGCGTACAGCCGCCGCGCCGAGTGCTCCCAGTCGATGACCGACTCGCCGGTCTCCAGGACCCGCCGCCACTGCTCCTCGATCGCCTCGGCGTCCTCCGGCACGAGGATCGCCCGCAGATTCCTGCCGGGCACGTGCGCCCAGGGGCTCGCGGCCCGGGGAACGCCGAAGAACTCCGGGCCGAGGTTCGCGCGGGTGGTCCGCAGCTCGGTGTCGTGCACCACGAGGCCGATGCGGTTCTGGGTGAACAGCGCGCGGATCAGCGCCTGGTCCTCCGTCCAGCGCCGCCCGAGGGCGGAGGGGACGGCGCACACCAGGAACCGCGCCCTGCTGCCGGCGGGCAGCGGCAGCACCTCGGCGTCCACCTCGACCGGTGTGCCGTCCCGGTACACCAGAGCCGTACGGAGCTCCACGGGCTCCGTCCCGGGATGGTCGGGCGGTCTGTCCCAGGGCCCGGGGCCGGTGACGAGGTCCGCCATCGGCCGTCCGCGGACCTCCTCGGGCGTGCGGCCGACCAGGTCCAGCACGGTGGCGGTGCACTGCAGCACGGTCCCGCGCCCGTCCAGCACGAACGCGGCCGCGCCGCCCCGCGCGGGGCCGGAGTCCGCGTCGTGGTGGTGCGTGGTCGGATTCACTCGGCTGCCTCGCTCCGGAGAGTCGACGCTACTTTCGGCCATTCAACCCCGACCGGAGCCCGTGCGCATGACGGCGGCCGTCCGCGTGCCGCCCCGGCGGGGCGCATACCGCGAGGAGAAACGGCTACCCCGTAGAGGGCGGAGGAACCGCACGGCGGCCGTGCGCCGCCGCGGGACGGGAAGGACGGGAGGGAGGCCCGCCATGGCACCGGCTCCGGCACCGGTCCTGTACACCGTCGGGCACGGCACCGCCGACCGGGAGGGGCTGGCCGGCCTGCTGACGGGAGCGGGCGTCGCCCTGGTGGTGGACGTGCGCACCGCCCCGGGAAGCCGCCGCAACCCGGACGTCGCCCGCGACCGGCTCGCGCGGTGGCTGCCGGAGTACGGGATCGACTACCGCTGGGAGAAGCCGCTGGGCGGTTTCCGCAGGCCGCGGCCCGACTCGCCCGACACCGTCTGGCGCAACGACTCCTTCCGGGGGTACGCCGCCCACACCCGCGACCCCTCCTTCCGGGAGGCGCTGGACGGGGTGCTGCGGGACGCCGCGCGGACCGCCACTGCGGTCATGTGCTCCGAGGCGGTGTGGTGGCGCTGCCACCGCCGGCTGATCGCCGACGCCGCGGTCCTGACCGGCGGCACGGACGTCCTGCATCTGATGCACGACGGGAGGCTCGTCCCGCACGGGCCGACGCCGGGGGTGAGGCTGCGGGAGGACGGGCTGATGGTCTACGACGACCTGGCCGCCGCGGGCGGTGCGGACGCGGCGGCCGGTTCGGGCCGCGCTCCCGGCCGGTGACCGGGCCCGGACGGGACCAGCCCGGCCGGCCCGGGCCCGGATGCGGGGTCAGACCACCGTCCACAGGCCGAGGGCGATCAGGAACGCCGACAGCCCCAGGGTCGTCTCCATCACCGTCCAGGTCCGCAGGGTGGTCTTGACGTCCATCCCGAAGAAGCGGCTCACCAGCCAGAACCCCGAGTCGTTCACGTGCGAGAGCACCGTGGCGCCCGCCGCGATGGCCACCACCAGCAGGGTGAGCTTCAGATCGCCCAGGTCCGCGTCGCGGGCCGCGCCGGCGATCAGCCCGGAGGCGGTGGTCAGGGCGACCGTGGCCGAGCCCTGGGCGACGCGCAGCAGGGTGGCGATCACGAACGCCTGGACGATCAGGGACATGCCCAGACCGGAGAGGGAGTCGCTGAGCGCGGCGCCGATGCCGGACAGCTCCAGCACACCGCCGAACATGCCGCCCGCGCCGGTGATCAGGATGATGGCGCACACCGGTCCGAGGGCGCTGTCGACGATCCCGCTGACCTTCCCCATCGGGGCGCGCCGCCGCCCCAGCACGAGGATCGCGGCGATGACGGTGATCATCAGGGCGATCGGGGTGAAGCCCAGCAGCCCCAGGAACTCCGCCCAGTCCTCGTCCTCGTCGATGACGCCCGCGGTGACGAGCGTGCTCAGGACGGTGTCGAAGGAGATCAGCACCAGCGGGATCAGCAGCAGGCCGAGGACCGTGCCGAAGGACGGCGGCCGCTCGCCGAGGCGTTCACCGCCGGCGCCGTCCGCGCGGTCCTCCTCGCCGCGTCCGTGGGCGTCGCGCGCCTCGCCGAAGACCACGTCGGGCAGCGACACGGGGATGCGGGCGCCGAGGAAGCGGGAGACCAGCAGGACGCCGACGTACCACGCCACCACCGCGACGGGGAGGCCCAGGAGCAGGGTGAGTCCGATGTCCGCGCCGAGCACCTCGGCGGCGGCGACCGGTCCCGGGTGGGGCGGGACGATGGCGTGCATGGCGGCGAAGGCGCCGGCCGCGGGCAGGGCGTACAGCAGCAGCGAGCCGCCGAAGCGCCGGGCCACGGTCAGGATGATGGGCAGGAACACCACCAGGCCGGCGTCGAAGAAGATAGGGAAGCCGAAGAGGAGGGCAGCCACACCCAGCGCCAGGGGCGCCCTGCGTTCCCCGAAACGGGTGATCAGGGTGTCGGCCAGCACCTGGGCGCCGCCGGTGATCTCCAGCAGGCGGCCGAGCATCACGCCGAAGGCGACCAGGAGGGCCACCGAGCCGATGGTGTCGGCGAAGCCGAACATCAGGACGTCGGGGATGTCGGCCAGGGGGAAGCCGACCGCGACCGCGGTCACCGCGCTCACCAGGACCAGCGACACGAAGGCGTGCAGTTTCACCTTCATGATGAGGAAGAGCAGCAGGGCCACGGCGCCCGCCGCGATCAGCAGCAGTGTCACCGTCCCGTAGGCCGGGTCGATCGCTTCCACGAATCCACTCCGTTTTCGTGTTCGCATCGCCGGACGCTCCGCCCGGCGGCTGTCAGGGGTACCGGCCACCCTGCCCCGGTGCATTCCTCCTGACAAGTGAGGGAGCGGGGACGGGGATGAGGAGGAGAAAAGAGAAGGGGGGAGAGGGCGGCGGAGCGGTATGCGGGTACGGGGCCGGATGCCCGGCCGGTCCGGCGCCCGGTGCCGCCGGACCGGTGAAACCCGGGAAACCCGGGAAATCCACGGATTCCGCAAAATCCGCGAAACCCGTGGAACCCGTGAAGCCGACGGAAAGGCCCTGGTGGGCGGCGGTCTCCCGGCGGGAGCGGCTCCGGCCGCGGGGCGGACGGCGGCCGGTGGCGGCGGTTCGTCCGGGGGGCGGGGAAATACGGCTGCGGAGTTCTCCGGGGCGCGGCGGGAGGGGACCGGGAAATTTCCTGTCGTCGGCTCGGTCGTCGGCACGGTCATCCCGACAGCCACCCCCACCGTCATCGGCGCAGTCATCCCCCACTGCTATCCCCACCGCCATCGGCTCAGTCATCGGCACCGCCATCGGCTCAGTCATCGGCTCAGCCATCGGCACGGTCATCCGCTCACGCGTCCCCGGAGGCGGCGGAGGGGAATTCCCGGCCCGAACCCCCCTTCCGGGGCCGCTCCCGTACGGGAACCGGCGGGGCGCGGCGCCCCCGGCGGGGCGGCGCGACGCCCCTTCCGCGGTCACATGTCCATCCGAAGCGGACGCCCCGTTCGCCTATCGTGCGGTTTCCCTTGACGCGGAACCGAGTGCGGCTACTCTCTATGGGAGCGCTCCCACGATGTGCTCCGGATCACATGCTCCGGGTCGGCGGCCGGTGGCCGACGGTCGGCGTCCACCGCGGTGCCGTGCCGCCGATCCGGTGACCGTCCTCGTCCGGTCGCCCGTCCGGCCGCGGTCCGGGCCTCTGCATGACATGGACATATCCGTCCTGGCGTGCGGGGCCGGGACCGCGGCCGGGCGGTCCGGAGCCGCGGTGCGCCGCCGCCGACGGGCGGTGGTTCATGTCCCCCCACCGAGGAGTACGCATGCTCCGCAAGACCTTCCCCGCGGCGGGCCGCGCACTCGCGCTGGCCGCCGTCGCCGCCGCCGCGCTGCTCTTACCGGGCGGGACCGCGCAGGCGGCCGACTCGCCGTACTACGTCAACCCCGGCACCCAGGCCGCGCGCTGGGCGGCGGCCAATCCGGGCGACTGGCGCGCGCCCGTGATCCGCGACCGGATCGCCTCCGTCCCGCAGGGCCAGTGGTTCACCACGACCAACACCGGCACGGTCCGGGCCGAGGTGGACTCGCTCGTCACGGCCGCCGCCGAGGCGGGCGGGATCCCGATCCTGGTGGTCTACAACATGCCCAACCGCGACTGCGGCGGCGCCAGCGGCGGCGGCGCCTCCAGCCACTCCGCGTACCGGCAGTGGATCGACGAGCTGGCCGCCGGACTGGAGGGCCGGCCGGCCGCCGTGGTCGTCGAGCCGGACGTCCTGGCCCTGATGACGAACTGCCAGAGCGCCGAGGAGCAGGCCCGGACCCGTGCGTCGATGGCCTACGCGGGCAAAGCCCTCAAAGCCGCCTCGTCCCGGGCGAAGGTGTACTTCGACGCGGCGCACTCGCGCTGGCACCCGCCCGCGGAGATGGCCTCCCGGCTGGTCGCGGCGGGCATCGCCGACAGCGCCGACGGGATCTCCACCAACGTCTCCAACTACAACCGCACCGCCGACGAGGTCGCCTACGCCAAGGCGGTCCTGAACGCGATCGGCTCGCCGGGCCTACGCGCGGTGATCGACACCAGCCGCAACGGCAACGGTCCCGCCGGCGGCCAGTGGTGCGACCCGTCGGGGCGGGCGATCGGCACCCCGACCACCGACCGGACCGGCGACGAGAGGATCGCCGCCTTCCTGTGGGTCAAGCTCCCCGGCGAGGCGGACGGCTGCGCGGGTCCGGCCGGTCGGTTCATGCCCCAGCTCGCCTACGACATGGCCGTCGCGGCACCGGCGAGGACCCGGTGAGCGGCGGCCGGACCGCTGAGAGAGGACACTCCATGGAATCACTGGACAGGTACAGGGACCACGTGCTCGGGATCTACCGCGTCGTGGTGGGACTGCTGTTCGCCTGCCACGGCGCGGCGACGCTGTTCAACGTGCTCGGCGGGCCCCACGGCGGCCACGTGCCCGAGGTCGGCCAGTGGCCGTCCTGGTGGGCCGCCGCCATCCAGCTCGTCGGCGGCGTCCTGGTGATGGTGGGGATCGGCACCCGGGTCGCCGCGCTGATCTGCTCCGGCTCGATGGCGTACGCCTACTTCGTCATGCACCAGCCCGAGGCGCTCTTCCCGATCCAGAACGGCGGGGAGGCGGCCGCGATGTTCTGCTGGGCTTTCCTCCTCATCGCCGCGCTCGGTCCCGGCGCGTGGGCGATGGGCTCCCTCTTCGCGCGCACCGAGCGCGTGGGCAGGACCGAGGAGGCGAGGGCGACCGCCGTCTGAGGCGGCCGCCCGATGCCGGAACCGGGCGGGCCGGTGCCGCGGAGCGCTCCGCGGC
>NZ_JARVKV010000095.1 GCF_029813835.1 Streptomyces sp. DH37 | reverse complement strand
GAGGGCGTCGGTGGGTCTTTCGCCGATCAGGAGGAAGAACAGCCACTGTTCCTCATCGGAGAAGTCGATCTCGTCGCGGATGGCCACCCTCACCCCACCCCGTCACTGCCCGCATCCACCGAGACGCCCTGAGCGGCCGGATCACCGGAGGAAGCGCTCTCTGCCGCACCGGCGGCGGTCGTGAGGGGGGTGGCCGGGTCCGTGCCCGACGAGGGGCTCGACGCCTCACCGGTCTCCTGCGCGGCCAGGCCTTCCGTACCGAAGGGTTCCGATCCCACGGTGGGCGGACGGAGGCCGGGGGAGTCCTCGTCCGCCTCCCAGACCGTCTCCGGTCCTGCCGTCCGGGCGGCCTGGAGCAGGGCATCGGTCGGTACGACCATGGTCACCGGGGAGGTCGGGCTGAGGTACATCAGCTGCTGCCCCTCCGTCAGACTTCCGAGGAGGTCGATGACCGGGGTGTGGCGGTGCGGCGGAAGGTCCGTCTTCCGGAGGTCGGGAGTCATGGTGAAGACGGGCACCACGGTGGTCTCCTCGGGGCCCTCGCGCAGGGCGGGGTTGCCCTCCGCGTCGAGGAAGACGTGCAGCGAGGCCGCGGCCATCGCCTCGGGAACGGCCTCGGTGGGGCCGTAGCCCGTCACGGCGAACTGCACGGCCTCGTCGACCTCGTCGGCCGGCTCGCGCCAGCCCAGCGCCTCGGGCGAGGGCCGGTACTTCTCGTTGTACTCCCAGTCGGCGATCTCGCCCCTGTCGTCGGAGCGCCACCGCCCGATGACGGCCCACTCGGGCGGCACGCCATCGCCGGACCAGTTGGGGTCGGGCATGTAGAAGTAGTACTCGGGGGCCATCCTGGCGGCTCCGACGATCTCCTCGGGAGGAGTGGGGATCTCGTCGGGCGGGGTGATCTGCTCCCAGACGAACGGGACGTCCTCGCTCTCCGCTCCCGCCCCGGCCGCCGGTTCGAGGCTCAGCGCCCTGCCTTTCGCGGTGCTCCGGGTGCCGTCGCCGACGCCGGCTTCGTCCCCCTGCGACGGCGACGCGATGTGCGAGGTCCTCCCGCTCCCGCCGAACTCGTCCGGCCCCTCGGCACGGTCGGTGCGGGTCACCGGGGCGCGCTCGTCGCTCATCTCGTTCTCACCTGTCGCATCGGGATGGCCGGATGGGTCCCCGAGGACGTCACCGGTGGCAGTTCTCCTGGTCAACGTAGGCAAGGGCGTACAGCCCTCACCTACCACTACGCGAAACCCGCCGTTCGGTTCACTCGCGGAGAATGTTTTTCTCCCTCCGTCACTCCCCGCCCCGCCGCCCCGGCCAGCGGTGGCCGTGGAGCGTGGGGCGGCCGGCGAACTGCCGGGGGTCCACCGGATCGCCGGTGGTGTCCATCCGGACCGTCAGATCGACGAAGGACCACCCGTCCACGGCGAACCGGCGCCGCGGGAAGCCGCCCTGCACCATGTACGGGATGGCGGAGATCGGGTCGGCCCACCGGTGGCGCACCCGCACCGGGGGAGTCAGGGCGCGCTCCCGCCATCACCGCGGTGTTCTCGCCTCCCTTGCCCGGCCGGGGATTCCCGCCGGGCCCGTCCGCGCCGTCGCGGCGGACGTGTCGGGTACGGCGGCGGCGTACCGGCCGCCGTCGCGGGCGATCAGCAGTGCCGGGCCGGACGCCGACCCCAGGCGGAGCAGCCGGTCGCCGTCCGCGGCACCGGCTTCGGCCACCAGGAGCCGGACGCCCAGTGCTTCGGCGGCCAGGGCGGCGGCCGTCAGGTCGACCGTCGTGCCGGCCGCGTCTCCGCGTACCGCCGTCGGCCGCCCGGCCAGCACCCGGAACTGCTGAGGACGGGTCAGGCCCGAGTCGGCGGCCGGGAGGGCGCCGCCCAGCAGGAGCGCCTGCGCCTGCCGGCCCGCCGAGAGGTCCGCCCCCGACCGTTCCAGCTCCGGCCAGGTCACCGCCTCGTCCCCGCCCAGCAGCGGTCCCTCCGGCGGCACCGTCGCCTCGTCGGCGCGGTCGGCGGCCCAGGCCACGAGCGCCTCGGCGGCCTCGGGCACCGGTGACTCCCCGTCGGGTGCCAGGCCCGGAACCGGTGCGAGGAGCGCCGCCGGGAGGTTCGCACGGGCGGCGAGCACGAAGGCCTCGGCCGGTCGGCCACCGCCTCCGTCCGGTTCGCGCAGGGTGAGCGCCGTCCCCTCCAGGCTCAGGTTCCGTGCGTCGTCCCACAGGGGCCGGGCGGGACCGTCGGGCGCCGTGCGGTGGTCGCGGAGGAAGGTGGTGAGGTCGTGGAGGTCGGTGGTGTGTCCCGAGGCGTGGGCCTGGTGGGTGAGGTCGAGGAGTTCGCGTACGGCGTCCCGGTCGGTTCTGTCCGTCTGGTCGGGGGAGGTCAGGAGGTGGTGGGCGAGGGCGGGCAGGTCCGGTGGGGTGGTGTGGAGGTCGGCCAGGAGGTGGGCGGCGTCGAGGAGGTCGCCGAAGGCGGGGTCGCCGGTGATCTCCTCGCCCAGCAGGGTGGTGAGTGCCGCGGCCGCGTCGAACGGCCCCCGCTCCGGTGGTGAGGTGCCCGGCCCGCCGTCGGGCGCGCTGTTGAACTGGGCCGTCCAGGGGGTGCGGCGGAGGAAGGCGGTCAGGGTGGTGGCGGGGGCGGTGCGCCACACCTGGTCGGCCTCGGCGAGCAGGGCCCTGAGCTGCTCGGACCAGGGCAGCGGGGTGTACGCCAGCTCCGGCCGGTGGTGCAGGTAGTCGCGCATGACGTCCTGCAGTTCGGACCAGGTCAGCGCGTTGACGGGGCGATGCTCGCTCGCCTCGTTCAGACGCATCGTCTCCACGGCGCGGGCCTGCTCCATGGCGGTCTCGAAGTACTGCGGCTGCAGGTACTCGATCTCTCCGCCGAAACTCTCGCGCAGGGCCATCACCCAGCGCAGTACCCGCAGTTGTGGCACCGACAGACGGGCCTCCGCCGGTGAGCCCAGTGCGCCCTCGTCCTCGGCGCGGGCCGCCGGGATCCGGTCCAGCCCCCAGGCCCCCACCATCCGCTCAAGCCGGTCCGCCGGCGGCCGGGGCGCCTTCACCACGACCCCGCCCCTGCCGCGGTCGGTGGAGAAGTACCAGGTCAGCTGTCCGCCTCTGAATGCCGGGGCGTATGTCTGGCGGACCGAGCCGACGACGCGCAGTCCGACCTCGTCGGTGAGGTCCTGTACGTGGCCCCCCACCAGGGGGTCGATTCCGTCCTCCGGGGTCATCTGCCAGCACGATTGGAGCCACACATAGCCGTTCGGGTACGTCTTCCTCCGGCTGCGGAACTCGGGTTGTCGCGCGAGATAGGCCCCCGCCTCCCGGCCGCCGAACGTGAAGGAGCCGTCCACGTCGGCACGGTGTGCCCTCAGGAACCCGGGCTCCCCGTGGGAGTCCCAGACGAAGACCAGAGGGTGGAAGGGCAAGGGCATCGACGGTCCCGCCAACTGCGCCATCGTGTCGGAGGAGTAGGAGCCGTCTTCCTTCCGGCGCCGGTCGAGCAGTTTCTTCTCCAGAAACGCGTAGTGCGTCACGGCGTCCGTGCCGATCCGGTCGATGTGGCCGGTGTTGAGCGAGAGCAGGATGTCTTCGTCGGTCAGCGACTGCTGGCCGATGATCTCCGTCCCGCTGTTGCCGAGCATGAGCCGGATGCGCAGAGCCCGGTCGGGGATGACGGTGCCGTCGAGGCCGCGGAGGGTGGCTCGCTCGTCCTCCGGGTCGTACGGCTCGTCCGGGCGGGCGGGAATCCAGCGGGGCAGCGGAGCCTTGTCGTGGGGCCCGCCGATGATCGCGAGACCGCTCACCGGTGGGGGCCCGCCCGGAACCTGCCGGGGGGTGGTGGACATCACCCCTCCCTCGGGGCCCCAGGCGGTCTCCCCGGTGGCGGCGGAGATACGCAGCAGCGTCCTGCGGTTGTCCCCCGCCAGACCGGAGACCACCGACACGATGTCGGCGCCGCGGGGACGTCGCGGGTCGTGCTGGACCAGCCGCGCGTACACGGCGGGCCGCACCCGGTGGCCCAGGACGCCGATGCCGTCCGCGTCGCCGGAGGCGAAGTACAGACACGGGTCCCGCCACCCCGCCGGGTGGAAGACCGGGTTTCCCCCGGCGTCGCGGAGCACGTCCCGGGCGCCGGACGGCTCGGTGTGGACGGTGAGGGTGTGGCTCAGCGCCAGTGAGGGCGGGGCGGAACCGCCCCAGTCGCGGGCGAAGACCGGCCCGCTTCCGGTCTGCACGGTGAAGGCCGTGTCCCGGTAGGCGCCCTGCTGCTGCAGGTGGAAGGCTTCGAGGTCGGCGATGTCCTCGCCGCGCCCCTGGGCGCGGGCGTCGGCGATCAACTGCATCAGCTTCCACACGGCGTCCGGCGGTACGTCGGGGGAGGCGTCGGCGGTGTGGAACATGATCTGCCGGACGGCGGTCTCCAGATCGAAGGGGGTGCCGCGCAGCTCGACGTCCCCGCTCCACAGCCCGCGCAGGTGGGCCATGGCGCGCTTCCACTCCCGGTATTCGGGAACCTTGGCGACCTCTCCGCCGAAGAAGGCGCGCAGGGGCGCGGCCTCGGGCAGGACCGCGTCGCGCGCTTCGTCCAGGACCTCCACCGGTGCCGTGGCGGTGGGGTAGGCGGGGAACCAGGCCGAGGGCGCTCCGGCCGGCGCCGAACCGCCGGTCAGGGCCGCCACGGTGACCGGCTGCGGGGTGCCGGGTGCCGCCGGCAGCGAGGCGAGGACGACACGGCCGTTGGTGCCCCAGGTGCGCTGTCCGGTCAGCTCGGCGGTCCGCCTCAGCAGCTCACCGCCGTGAGCCGTGGCGTACGGGGTCAGCAGGACCACCTCGGACTCCGGCTTGCGCAGCGGATCGCGCTGGACCAGACGGGCGTACAGCGCCGGACGCGCCCAATGCCCCCGTACCAGAACGCGACCGTCCATGCCTCCCGCGATGTACACCGACGGCGCCCCCTGCCACAGGGAGGGGAGGAGCAGCGGTCGTTTCCCGTCGTCCAGGATGAAGAACGACCGCCCCGTGCCGTCGGAGCGCCGCACCGCCGTCCGCCCCAGCCGGACCGAGGAGAGCATCGCCGCCGGCAGGTCCCCCTGCCAGTCCCGGGCGGCCAGCGGGCCGTGCTCGGTGTGCAGGACGGCGACGGAGTCCTCGTAGACGCCCTCCTCCGCCAGGCGGAAGGCCTCCAGATCGGCGATGTCCTGTGCCTGGCCGGCGGCGTAGGCCCGGCCCACCAGTTCCAGGGCCTGCCGCACCACCCGTCGGGGGACGCCGTGGGAGGTGTCGTCGGTGTGCAGCATGATCCGCGCGGCCAGGGTCTCCAGGTCGAAGAGGGTGGTGCGGAACTCCTCGTCGCTGCTCCAGGACAGCTCCGAGAACGTCGTCCACCGCTTGAGCGAGGAGTGGCCGGGGTCGTCCACCACGCCGTGGCCGAGGACGTTCCGCAGGTGGCGTTCCAGGGGATCGGACGGGCCGTGTCCGGAGTTGATCTGCGAGCCGAGATCTCCTTCTGTCGCCGGGTCGGCGGGTGTCCCGGCCGCCGTGGGGGAGGGGAGCCCGGGCAGGGGCGGCAGTCCCTTGTGCTCGCGGAGGAAGGTGGTGAGGTCGTGGAGGTCGGTGGTGTGTCCCGAGGCGTGGGCCTGGTGGGTGAGGTCGAGGAGTTCGCGTACGGCGTCCCGGTCGGTTCTGTCCGTCTGGCCGGGGGAGGTCAGGAGGTGGTGGGCGAGGGCGGGCAGGTCCGGTGGGGTGGTGTGGAGGTCGGCCAGGAGGTGGGCGGCGTCGAGGAGGTCGCCGAAGGCGGGGTCGCCGGTGATCTCCTCGCCCAGCAGGGTGGTGAGTGCCGCGGCCGCGTCGAACGGCCCCCGCTCCGGCACCGGCGGTGTACCGGATCCCGCGTTGACCTGCTGGGCCGGATCGTCCGGTCCGGCGGTGTCCGCGGGCAGGGCACCGGTGAGGAAGTCGGACAGGGTGAGCCCCGGGTGCGCCACCAGGTTCTGGTGGGCCGCTTCCAGCATGCTCCACGCCTGTTCCCTCGGATCCCGCTGCGCCAGCTCGGGCCGGTGCCGGACGTAGCGCCGGAGCATGGCGTTCAGCGTTCTCGCGGTCAGGGGGGTCGCCCACTCGCCCGTGAGCTGGGGGTCGTGCAGCCGCATCCACTCCAGTGCCGCCGGCCCGCGGACGACCTGGACGTCGGCCTCCAGATCGCCGGCGGCGCCGAGCAGGGGGTTGCCGGTCAGCCGTCGCAGGAGCAGCGTCCAGCGCCACAGGCGCCGGTGCACCATCGGCATGCCCGCCTCCTGGGGGCCCACCGGCGCACCCGGTACCTCGGCGTTCGCGGCTGTGATCCATGCAGGCCCCAGGATCGGCAGCAGTCGGTCGAAGTAGGCGCGTGCCGGGAGGGGGCCGGCCATGTTCCACGGCGTGGGCCCGTCCGGGTCGCCGGTCAGGGGGAGGAAGGCGAGGTTCCTGGGGTTCAGCCGCTGCCGGTCCTCCTCGGACCAGTGGAACAGGGACCTTTCCCACCTGTGCATCACCAGTGAGCTTCCGGCCGCCACCACGGGGAGATCGGCCGAGGAGAGGGCCTCGGAGATCTGGAATCCGACGGGGGGGAAGGACAGGAAGTCGCTGTCCGGGGACTCCGCCATCGTCCTGCACCCGAGCACCAGGAAGGAGGAGCCCGGCTGCCGGCGCAGCGACGCGTGGAAGGGCGTCCGGTACCGCTTGAGGAAGTCCGTGAGCTGTTCGCGCCCCACCCACAGGCTCCGGCTGTCGCGGGCCGACAGCTCCAGGGAGTCGTGAGAGGCGTGCATGTTCATCACCGCGCCGATCCGGAACGGCAGCTTCCTCGGCTTGCCCTCCCGCCCGGTCGCCTGGTCGTGCATCAGGAAGTGCCGGACCCCGTCCAGCCCGTCCAACCCGTAGACGTCGTTGTTCGCCTGGGACGGAGGAAGCAGGCTGAGTCCGATGGTCGTCATTCCGTCGCTGCTCAGCAGCGTACGGAGAGCCAGCTGGTCATACCGGACGGGTGCGCCGGTGATGTCGCGGAACGAGGCGTACTCGCCGTGCAGGGGGAACGCCTCACCGGGGTAGCCCGGCAGCCAGCGCCCCCTCGGGAACCGGCCGGCGACCCCTTCCGAGACCGCGGCCATCCGGTAGGGAGTGCCGGTGTGGTGGCGGGAGAGGAAGGTCATGCTGTCGTCGCAGGCCCAGACCCGTACCGCCGCCCGTTCCGCCAGCTGCCGGACCTCGCCGAGGTCACCGGCCCCGACATAGGGGACGGCCAGTACGATTTCGCGGCCCCGGGGGCGGGCGGGGTCGTGGAGGACGAGCCGGAGAGCGGTCTCCAGGCCGACGGTGTGGCCCATGACCTCCACCTGTCCGAGCCCGGGGGCCGTGGCGACGGCCACGAAGGAGTCGCCGCTCCATTTGGCGGGAAGACGCAGCGGCCCGCCCTGGGGGTCGGTCACGGCGGTCAGCTCGCCCTGGTCGGAGTGCCGGAACACACCGGTCGCGCTCAGGTCCACCCGGCCGAGCTTCGTCCTTCCCCAGTTCCGGGCGGGAACGGGACCCGCGGGCGTGTGCAGGATGTCGGGGAACCGCGAGGCGTCGTAGGCCCCCGACTCCTGCAGGTGGAACGCCTCCAGGTCGGCCAGGTCCCGGTCGCGTCCCAGGCGGCCGGCGTCCCGTACCAGGTCGAGCAGCTCCCGGACGTGGTCCGGTGACACGACGGCACCGGCACTGGTACCGGCATCCCCACCGGCACCGGCACTGTCGGTGTGCAGGACGATCCGCGCGGCCAGGGCGTACAGGTCCAGCGGCCGGTCGGTCCAGTCCCGGTGGCCGGCCCGGACGTGCTCCAGGACGCGGACCGCGGCCAGCCCCTCCTCGGAGACCTCCTGGGACTGCGGGCCGAAGACACCGGCCAGGACCGACGCCGGGTCGAACGGCTGGACCTGATCCGGCGCTCCCGCGGCCTCGCCCGCGTTGAACTGAGCCGCCAGCGAACCCGTGTGCAGGAAGTCGGACAGGGACCGTGCGGGATCGTCCAGCCACGCCCTCTCGGCGGCGGCCAGCAGGTCCTCCATCCGGGCCGACCACGACGGTTTGCGCTTCGCCAGCCCCGGCCGGTGCCGGAGGTAGCGGTCCATGATCTTCTGTAGCTTCTCCCAGGTCAGCGGATCGGTTGTCCGCCCCTTTCCGGCCGCTCCGTTCAGCCGCATCAGCTCCACGGCACGCGCCTGGCGCAGGAACAGCACGAACCCGACCGGCCAGGTGTACTCCACCTCCCCGCCGAAGGTCTCCCGCAGGGCCATCACCCACCGCAGCACCCGGCGCTGGGGAACCGTCAGGGCTTCCTCCGCGGGCCCAACCACCGCGTTCCGGTTCTCGGAGAGCGCGGCCGGAACCCGGTCCAGCCCCCAGCCCCGCACCGTCTGCTCAAGCTGTTCGGCCGACGGCCGGGGCGCCTTCACCGCGAACCCGCCCCTGCCGTGGTCGTCGACGAGGGAGTACAGGGTCAGCCGGCCGTCCCCGGGCAGTGAACGGAAGGTCCTCCGGACCTGACCGACGACACGGAGCCCCACCGTGTCGGCGACGTCCTGCACACGGCCGCCGACCAGGGGGTCGACTCCGTCCTCCAGGGTCATCTGCAGGCACGACTGGAGCCATACGTAGCCGTTCGGGTGCTTCTTCCTCCGGGCGCGGAACTCGGGCTGCCGGGCGATGTACTCGCCCGCCTCCCGCCCGCCGAACATGAAGCCCCCCGGCCCGTCCGCGAAGTGCGCCGAAAGGCTCCCCGGCAGTCCGTGGGAATCCCACACGAAGACCAGGGGATGAAAGGTGAACGGCCGTGGTGGCTCGGCGACGCGCTCCATCCCACTGGACCTGTAGGTTCCGTCGGGCAGTTTCCGCTGCTCCAGCAGTCTCTCGCTCAACAGCGCGTAGTGCGTCACCGCATCGGGAGCCGTCACGCCCTCCCGGACCATCTCGTCGAGAAGCCGGTCGTCCGGCGAATACTGGCCGATGGCCTCCCTTCCGCCGCTGTCGAGGAGGGTGTGGACCCGCAGGGCCCGGTCCGGGACGACGGTGCCGTCCAGGCCGCGGATCGTCCCCCTGCCGTCCGCCGGGTCGTACGGCTCGTCCGGGTGGGCGGGAATCCAGCGGGGCAGGGGCAGCCCGGCGGCGCGCCTGTCGAGGACCGCGAGGTACGGCGGCGGCGGCTGAGCGGCACCGGACGGAGCGGCCGCCGCGGGTGTCACCACCCCGTCGGCGCCCCATACGGTCTCCCCGGTGGCCGAGGAGATCCGCAGCAGCAGCCTGCGGTTGCCGCCCGCCGCGTAGGGGTTGAGCAGCACGATGTCGGAACCGCTGGGGCGTCGGGGGTCGTGCTGGACCACCCGTGCGTACACGGCCGGGCGCACCGTGTGCCCCAGCAGGCCGACGCCGTTCATGCCGCCGGAGGCGAAGTACAGGTAGGGCCTGCGCCACTTGGCCGGGTGGAACACGGGCCTGCCCCCGGCGTCCCGCGCCACGGTGCGGGTGCCGTGGGCGTCGGTCGACAGTACGAGCGTCCACCGCAGCATGAGGGAGGGCGGCGCGGCGCCGATCCAGTCGCGGGCGGGGAGGGGGCCGTCCTCGGCGGTGAAGGTGATCGCGGAGTGGTCGTAGACGCCTTCCCCGAGGAGGTGGAAGGCCTCCAGGTCGGCGATGTCCGTGCCCCGGCCGGCGGCGTACGCCTCGCCGGCCAGCCGTAGCGTGCGGCGGATCTGCTCCGGTGTCACGGGGCCGGACCCGTCGGTGTGGAGCAGGACCTGACGGGTCAGCGTCTCCAGGCCGAAGGGGGCGTCGTTGACGTCGGGGTCGGCGTCCCAGGTCCCGTTCAGGAGCACCACCAGGTGCTCCCACTCGGCGTACTCCGCGTCGTCGACCGTGCCGGGCGGGAGTTCCCGGCGCACCCGCGCCAGCCGGGCCAGGGGGTCCTCCTCCGGATCGGGCTCCTGGGCGGTGGCGACCGCGGACGGCGTGCCCCCGGCCGTGCCGTCGAGACGGGCGGAGGCCCAGGCGGACGGAGTCCCGTCCGGTGGCGTGCCGTGCACCAGGGAGAGGACGGCGGAACCCGCCGGCAGGCCCTCGGCGGGCGGCGCCCCCTTGAAGGCGACGCGGCCGGTGGGGGCCCAGACCCGTTCGCCGGTCAGCCTCGCGACCCACCGCAGTAGTGCCGTGTCCCCCGCCCCGGTGTACTGCGTCATCAGCACGATGTCGGTGCCGCGGGGACGCAGCGGGTCGTGCTGGACCACCCGCGCGTACACCGCCGGACGGATCTTCACCCCCAGGACCACGATATGGCTCCTGGAGGCCGGGGCCACGTACACATACGGTGTTCCGTTCCAGCGGGCGGGGCGGGAGTGCGTCCCGTCGGGCTCCCGGACGGGGACCAGTTCCCCCCGGACGTCGGGCGCCAGGTCCACGGTCCGCCGCAGCGACACCCTGCGCGGGACGCCGTCCTGCCAGGCGCGTGCGGGGAGGGAGGAACCGTCCTCGGCGGTGAAGGTGATCGCGGAGTGGTCGTAGACGCCTTCCCCGAGGAGGTGGAAGGCCTCCAGGTCGGCGATGTCGGCGCCCCGGCCGGCGGTGTACGCCTCGTCCGCCAGGCGCAGCGTCCGGCGGATCCGGTCCGGTGTCACGGGGCCGGACCCGTCGGTGTGGAGCGTGACCCGGCGGGCCAGCACCTCCAGGCCGAAGGGGGCGCCGTTGACGTCGGGGTCGGCGTCCCAGGTCCGGTTCAGGCGCGCCACCAGACGCCGCCACGCCCCGTACTCGGGAGCGGCGGTCACCTCCTCCCCGAGTGCCTCGCGCAGCATCCGTCCGGCGGCGGACGGAGGAGGCCCGGAGTGCGCCAGGACGCCGGTACCGGCGCCGTCGCCACCGGCGGTGAGCACCGGCGCCGGGGCGGGCACCGGCGGGGGCGGCGGGGTGAGGAAGCCGGTGAGGGTCGCCCCCGGGCGGTCCCCGGCCTCCCGGGCGTCGGCGAGCAGGGCCGCCAGATCGGCGGTGTCCGCGCCCCGGGCCCGGCGGTGGCGGTCGAGGAGGTCCGCCAGGAGGGGTGTGGTCAGGGGACCGGACAGCTCCCCGGCGAAGGCGGGGTCGGCCAGCCGCATCCGCTCCAGCGACCCGAACCCGGCGATCAGTTTCCGGTACCCGTCGCCGGTGCGCAGGGCGCGCGGGTCGGTCCAGTCCGGTTCCCCCTCGGCCGCCAGGCCCAGCGCGGGGTCGCGGCGGATCGCCCGGACCCAGGAGAGCACCCGCCGGTGTGTCAGCTCGCGGTCCTCCGCCGGTGCGGGCTGCGGCGCCGTCAGGCCGCCCGCCTCGGCCAGCGCGTCCAGCTCCGCCTCCCGGGGCAGCGGCCAGTACTCCCGGTACCGCCCCCGGGGATGGTCGACGTCGTCCTCGACCTGCAGGAGGCGGGCGGGCCGCCCCACCCCGTCCGGTCCCCGGCCCGCGCCCAGGACGAGGGTGTCGGCGTCCTGGATCTGGTGCACCCGGCGTCCGGTGGCGGTGGCCACCTGCTGGGGCGGGCCGTCGTACAGCAGCCCGTCGCGCTCCCGCTCCGCGGCGGCCTGCTCCCTGCCGCACGCGTCCAGCAGGACCGGCCTGCCGGGCGCCAGCCGGGAGAAGCTGCCGCGGCGGGTCAGGTAGCGGCCGTACTGCTCACCGCCGACCGTGGACCGCCTGACCTCCTTCACCCCGCCGGGAGTCATCCGCGTCCAGGCCAGCCGGTAGCCGGACGCGACCCCGTGGAGGGCCGCGTGATAGCCCCCGGCGCGCTCCGGCGCCTGTCGCAGCTCCCCCTCCCGCTCGGTGGTCCGGTCGTACGGGGCGATGTGCGCCGTGTCCGCGATCTCGCGGTAGTTCTCCTCCCGGGCGCGCATCTCGCGCCAGGTGAACGAGGCGTGCCCGACGGTGTCCTGCCCGCCGGCGCCGACCAGCACATGGGCCAGGACCGCCGAGTCGGGGATCCGTTCGCCGTCGAGGGAGAGGACCTCGCCGCCGTCGGGGGCGGTTCGGCCGTCGGGTGGGGAGAGGTCGGGGGAGGCGGTGCCCGGCCGACCGGGCACCCAGGACCCCACCGGCAGGTCCGGCCCCTGGTCGCGCAGCGCGAGCACCCGGTGGGGGGAGCCCTGGCCCGGGGAGGCGAAGGCCACCGTGCCGGAGGGCGCCCAGGACCGCTGCCCGGTCGCGGCGGCCGTCCGGCGCACCAGCTCCGGCCGTACGGCGGCGCCGGAGGAGACCAGCACCACCCGGGCCCCTGCCGGGCGCCACCGGTCATGCCGCAGCATCTCGGCGAAGACCGGGCCGGGCACCCACCACGACGCGGCGCCCTTGCGGAGCAGTACGCCGTCGGTGTTCGAGCCCTGGCCGGTTACCACGGGGTACACCGGTCCGCCGGCGGCCCACGGGGCGTCCCGCACGGAACCGGGCACCACCCGGCCCCGGCCGTCGGCCACCGCGACGCGGCTCAGGTCCAGCGGCGGCAGCGGGGCGCCCGACAGGTTGCGCACCCGGACCGGGCCGCCGGGAGCGTCCACCGTCTCCCGGGCGTCCAGCACCCCGAGCCGCTCCTGGAGGTGGAACGCCTTCAGAGCGGTCTCACTGCCCGCCCGGCCCTGCGCGTCGGCCTCCCGCACCAGCGTGGCGAACTCCTCGAGCCGTACCCCGTCCACCGGCATGCCCGTGCCCAGCCTCAGCACCTGCCGCGCCAGCGCCTCCGCCTCCGGCCCCTGCGGGGCGGCCCCGGCGACGATCGCCGCCACCAGCCCGGCGAAGCCGGCGGTGGGGGCGGGGACGTCCGCGGCGGGCCCGGCCGCGGTGGCCGCCGGAGCGGCGTGCGGCGCGTCCGGCGCCCCGCTCCCCGCGTTGAACTGGGCGGCCGCGGAAACCGGACCGGAGCCGGACAGGCCGGACAGGAACGCCGTCAGCGTCAGACGCGGGTCGTCCGCGAACTCCTCCGCCGCGGAGTCGAGGAGTTCGGAAAGGTACAGCCTCCGGTAGGGGACGGCCTCCGTCAGCCCCTGCCCGGCGAGGTACGCCAGGAGCATGTCGTCCACCAGGCGGTCGGTGACCGGTCCGGAGCGCCCACCGGCGTACACGGGGTCGGCCAGCCGCATCCGCTCCAGGGCCACCGCGCCCGCGAAGCAGCCCAGGGCACGCTCCCGCGTCATCTCCTCCTCGGCCCAGACCTCGGGGAAGGCTGCCTTCACATGGGGGAGCCAGGCCCAGGCACGCCGCTCCGCGACCGACAGGCCCGCCTCCTCCGGGGGAACGGCCTCACCCGGCGTCCCGGCGTCCGCGCCCGGGGCGTCGCGCAGCCCCGGGTGGGCCGCCACCCAGCCGACGACCTGCAGGTCGTCGAACTCCCGGCCGGAGTCCTCGGCGTAGATCCGGGGGTCCGCCGGGCCGTCCCCGCCGACGAAGGCGCTCAGGGCCGGCTCCGACCTGTCCTGCGCCCCCACACCGCCGGTGCCGGTGCCGGTGAGCGCATGCCACAGGAGGCCGCCGAGACCGGGGAACTCGTCGGCCCGCACCGTGTGGTCGGCGTCGGCCAGGATCTCCCGCAGACGGTCCTTCCACTGGTGGGTGGGGATGTCCCGGTGGAACAGATAGGCCCTGGCCAGGCCCTCCAGGAACTCCGGCGTGACCGGCCCGGCGTGCCCGCCGGGGCGGGCGGGGTCGGCCAGCCGCATCCGTTCCAGCGCGGCGGCTCCCCGCAGAAGGGTCAGCTCCGCCTCCGACATGCCGGAGGCGCGCAGGTCGAGAGGTACGCCGGCGTCGCGCAACTCCCGGACCCAGTGCAGGATCCGTCGCTGGGGCACCGGCAACGGCGTCTCGGAGGCGGGCGCCTGCGGCAGGGGCGGATCGGCACTCGCCCGCGCGTCCCGGGCCAGTCCGGTGTAGTCCGCCGCCCACGCCAGGGTCTCCCGGTCCGGGGAGGGCCAGGCCGCCTCCCAGCGGGACGCGAACCCGATTTCCGCGATCATGCCGCGATCCGATCCGGTCGTGGCGGGAGGGGCGACGACCACCCTCGCGCGGCTGAACCAGACGGGGCGGCCGATCCGCTCCGCCAGAGCTTCGGGGGAGCCGGCCCCGCTGCGCCCCGTGTGGCGGAACACCTGGACCACCGCACTGCCCGGGCGGCGGGCCGGGTCGTGCGCGATGAGTTCGTCCACCACCGCGCCGGGCACCGAGTGCCCCATGACCAGGAGCGACGGGGAGATGTCGGGCTTGTCGATCACCACGGGGAAGGCGTCGGACGGCCATCCGGCGGCGATCCGCAGCGGTTTCCCGTCCCTGCCGTTCACCGGCACCGGCGGTCCGGAGAGCTCCACCAGCAGCGTGGTGCGCGACGGGTCGAGCGTCGTGGTGTCCTGGCCGCTCCAGACGCGGGCGGGGAGGTCGCCGTCCGCCGTCCGCAGCCGGTCGGGGAACCGGGCGGGGTCGTACGCCCCCTGTTGTTGCAGGGCGAAGGCCTCCAGGGCCGCGAGACCGCCCGCACGGCCCGCGGTGTGCGCCTCCCGGACCAGGTTCAGCAGCCTCAGGCCGTACGAGGGCGGCAACCGGGCGGAGGGGTCGTCGGTGTGCAGCATGACACGCCGGGCGAAGTCCGCCAGGGCGAACGGCCGCCCGGAGTCGGCCTGTTCCCCGGCGTGGATCTCCCGCAGGGCCGTCATCGCGGCCCGGTGGTCGTCGGTCGCCGCCGCACCGGGGTCCAGGAACGCCGACAGGGTGGTCGGTCCGTCGGCGGATCCCGCCCTCGCGGCGGCGTCGACGACGACCTCCACCTGCTCGTTCGGCAGGAGCGCGGCCAGGTGCGGCCGGTGCGCGGTGTGCTCCTGGAGCAGGTGCTCCAGGAGGGGGGTGGTGAGGGGGCCGGAGCGGTCCCCGGTGTAGGCGGGGTCGTTCAGGCGCAGGTGTTCCAGGGCGGCCGGTCCGCGCAGCAGGTCGCGCAGTTCGCCGAGGTCGCCGAAGGCGCCCAGGGCGGGGCGGTCGAGGGCGCGGCGCAGGACCAGGGTCCAGCGGGCGACGCGTTCCCGGCGGGTGGCGGGGGTGTCGGTGGGCAGGGCGGGGAAGTCCAGCTCGTCGGCGAGACGGTCGAGCTCGTGCGGCTCGGGTTCGGGGCAGAACGTCACCCAGCGGCCCGGTGGCAGACCGGGTTCCTCGTACGTCTTCAGGAGAGGAGCCACGAGTCCCACCGCTCGGTCCGCACCGACCCAGGGGTAGGCGTAGTGGTCGGCCAGTCGCTGTAGGAGGGGGCGGTGGACCAGAGGGTCCTGTGCGGGTGTCTCCCGAGCGGCGTTGCACGCGCTGATCAGGATGCAGCCGCCCGGCTTGTCCCGGGCGATCCGGGCGAGTTCGGGGCGGCGGGCCAGGAACTTCACGGCCTGCCCACCGGCCAGAGCGGCCTCCGTACCGTCCTTCAGCGCGAGGCAGATCACTCCTGGCGCGCCGTGCAGCGACACGCTGCCCGCGACGGTGAACGGGAACGTCCGCGGAGCACTGGAGGTGCCGGTGCTCTCGTCGTACTCCACGTAACCGGTGACGGAGTCCAGCCGGTCCAGGACGTTCGCGCGGAGCAGCAGGTCCCGGTCGGTGTAGGAGTGCAGACCGAAGGGCTGCCTCCCGTCGCCGGTGAGGGTGGTGCGGAGGCGTATGCCGGGGTCGCGGATCACCCTGTCGTCGACGGTGCGGTACTCGGTGGCGGCCCTGCCGGGCAGCGGGGCCTCGCCCGGCACGCTCGGAACCCACCGGCCCCGGGGGTGGTCCCGGTCCTCCGCGGCCGTCGTGAGCAGGTAGTGCTTCGGTGCCGACGGCGGCGCGAAGAGGGCGACGTCCCGGTCCGGCCCCCATACGGTGGCCTGCACCCTCTCGGCGAGCTGCCGCAGGGCGCCGCGGTCGCCGTCACCGGCGGAGGAGACGGCCATCACCACGTCGGTGAGCGGAACCTGCCTCTCCTTCAGGTCCGTCCAGGCGGACTCCACCAGGACGGCGGCCACCTCCAGTCGCACCTCGAAGCCGAGGATCCCGGCGTATCCCGGCCGGGGCGCGTCCGCGAGGACCACCAGGGGGTGGCCCTCCCACGGGGCGCGGTGGGCCGCCAGTCCTCCGCCGGAGGCGGACGCGCGCGGCATCTGCCGGCCCGACGGGTCGGTGTCGAACAGGTAGGTCCTGTCCAGCCGTATGCCGGACAGGTCATAGTTGGCCCAGTTCAGCACCTGGATCTGTCTGTCGGAGGGCCCCACCGTCATGAGGTACCAGGGGGACGCCAGGGCTCCCTGACGTTCCAGGTGGTAGGCGGCCAGCTCGTCGACACTGCTCGCCCAACCCTGCTCCGCGGCCCGGTTGACCAGCGCCAGCAACTCACGTATGTCCTCCTCGCGCACCGGCCGGGAGGGATCGTCGGTGTGGAACAGGACGTCCCGCGCCAGGGAGGGCAGGTCCAGAGCGCTCCGGGCGGAGTCCGGGTGGTCGGTCTGGAGGCCGGTGAGCAGTTCCACGGCTGCCAGACGGGCCCCGAAGCCGGGATCTTCCGCTTCCTCGGGCCCGAAGACGGCCGTGAGTATTTCCGCTACGCCGACGGAACCCGGCGGGGCTGCTTGCGGTATTTCCTGCTCTTCGGTGCCGGAATTGATCTGGGAGAGGAGAGCGGCGGTGTCGTGCCCCCGGGATTCGGCTTCCCGGCCGTCACCGTGGTGCTGTGCCGTGGTGGGGGCGGTGGGCGTTCCGAATGCCGTGGAGGTGGGACCCGGGGCGGTGTCCGGGGGTGTTTCCGTCTGTGGGTTGACGGTTGCCGGGGGATTCGGCGCGCTGGGCCGGGCGGTGTGCCACTCGGGGGTGGTGTAGGGGAGTGGGCCGGTTCCGGTGCTGGTGGTGGGTCGGGTGAGGGTGTCGGGTTCGGGTGTGGGGGTGCTCGGGTCGGTGTCGGGGGTCGCGGTGGTGTGGGGTCCGGTGCTGGTGGGTGGTGGGGTGTGGGGTCCGGTGGTGAGGTGGGTGTGTGGGCCGGTTCCGGTGGTGGTGTCGGGTAGGTCGGTTCCGGTGGTGGGCGGGGTGGTGTGCGGGCCGGTGGTGAGGTGGGTGGTCGGTCCGGTTCCGGTGGGGGTTCCGGTTCCGGTTGTGGTGTTGTGGAGGGTGAAGTTGGTGGTGGTGTGCCATTTGTGGTGGAGGTTGAGGCCGGCCAGGTGGGCGGTGTCGAAGGCGGGGTTGGTGATCAGGGAGCTGGCGGTGCCGCCGGCGACGGTGTTCCAGTTCCAGTCC
>NZ_JARVKV010000094.1 GCF_029813835.1 Streptomyces sp. DH37 | reverse complement strand
GAGACGACGGCGTCCACCGCGCCATGCTCGGCATCGCCCGCCTGCACAACCTCACCCTCACCGGATGACGAGCAAACAAGCAGGTCAGCCGACACGTCCCTGAGAATTTACGGGACACCGTCTAGCGACAGCGATGCGTGGAGCCGCGCAAGAGCAAGTTCCAAGGCACGATGAGTCAGTTAAACCCAGCAGACGTTCCTCGTTACGCCAGGCCCCCAGCAGAAGACCCCCTGCTCGGCTTGGGCAAAGTCCCGCCATGGGCCCCGCGAGCCCATTCAGCTCGGCCGTGAAGGCGTCGTTCAGCTCCTCTGCCAGTGCGCACCGTACGAGTCCACCACCGAGTCGACCAGTGCCGGGAGTCGTCATTCACGGCGTTTCCGGGGCACAAGGACCGCCTCCTGTGGAAGCCACACAAGAGGGTTCATACTGGATGTGTGGCATGGACTGCCCTCGCACGGCAGTTCTTTGGGGACCAGTCGGGGACCACACGGTGTGCGCGCACCCGAACGACCGGGGCGTTCTTCACGCGGCGCCGGGTCGAGAAGCGCCGATTGCCCCAAGAGTGGCGTCCTTGGGCTGGACTGGGGGTCAAGGGGTCGCAGGTTCACATCCTGTCGTCCCGACACTGGTCGGAGGCCCCCTGGGATCATCCCAGGGGGCCTCCGACATCAGCGGCTGACATCAACCGAGGCCAAGACCACTCGAGCAAGCCAGCAAGCAGGTTCCCCCTCACCGTCGCCCGAGCTCCGGCTGTCGCTGGCTGAACCACCTCCGGTGCAGCAAGACCCATCCCTGGCGCCGCCGGATCAAACACTTGCGCTCCCGCCACAGCCCGCAGCTCCCGACTGAGCCGCTCCCCGCCTCCGGGCCCGTCTTCAGAGGGGCTCCCCTGCCCGCAACGCCTGCTACGAGGCCAATCCCTCGCCCGCCGGCAGGACCCGTCCGGGGCGTTTGCGGTGCGGCACGATCAGCCCGGTGTTGAGGTACGCGCCGGCGCCCGGCACCGCCATCCCCCTGGCAGTGCTCGGCCAGGCCGGAGGAGCGCCGGGTCCGCGCGTCGGCGGTGGTGCCGGGCGCCGGCCGGGCCGCGGCGACCGCCGTGGGGGTGCCCCCGGACGGAGTCCGGGGGAGGGTGTCGACGGCTCACGGGCCACCCCCTGCGAGCAGCGCCCCGGGCGCCGGGGCCGCTGACGGAACGGCCGCCCGCCGCGCGGGAAGCCCTCCCCGGGCGCGTTCCGGGCGGCGAGGCGGCCGAGTCCGAGCCCGCCGACGGGCCCGCCGACGCGCGGGGCGGCGGACGCGCCGGACGCCCCCGCCGCCCCGAAGACCCCGCGGCGCTCCGGCGCCACCTCGGCGGCGGGAACGCCCCGCCGGCCTCCGGGCACGTCGCCTTCCCGCACGGGGCCCCCCTCACTGCGCGTGGAGCGCCCACCTGCTGCCGTCGACGGACGCCGTTCCGGGCAGCGCGATGAGTTCGGGCTTGAACAGCGGCGGCGCCCCCATCGCAGGCTCCCAGGTCGCCATCTCCTCGTCCTGCGGGACCTCGATCCGCCTGCCCTCGGCGAGGTCGGCGACCACCTTCAGCAGCAGCCGCACACCGAGCGGGGCCAGGTGATCGCGCCACAGGCTCTGCGCGGTCGAGCCCGGGGGCACGAACAGGTGCTCCTGGGCGGCGATCGGGCCGGCGTCGGTACGCTCGGTGAGGTGGTAGACGCTCCCGCCCGTCACCTTGTCGCCGTCGCGGATCGTCCACCGGATCGCGTCCCGGCCGCGGTGCAGCGGCAGCAGGCTGGGGTGGTAGCCGATGGCGGCGACGGCGGCCCTGGCACGCGTCCGGCGGCCGAGGAAGGCGTGCGAATGCGCGGCGACGATGATGTCCACCCCGTCCGGGACGTGCATCGCGCGCAGTTCGGCCGAGTCCGTCCACGGGATGCTCCTGGGATACGCCCAGGCGCGCAGGCGGTCCCAGGACAGCGCGTTGCTCTCGTCGGACTGCCCCTTGCGCAGCCGGGGGGCGGCTACGCCGGCGATCCGGTGCCCTTCGTCCAGCAGGGCCTCCGCGACCTGCACCGCGAACGCCCCTCGTCCTGAAATGTAGATGTTCATCACTCGCGCTTCCTGCGGTCGCCGGTCGGATGTCTGTTCAGTGGGGGTGGGAGCGCTCCGCCACGGCACGGGGGCCGGTCGGAAGCGGCCCCCGTGCCGAGCGCCAGCGCACGGTGGTCAGGTCGTCCGCGCTTGCGCCGCCGCGGTGGAGTTCCGCTCGACGTGGTCGAGGGCGCCGTCACGGTCCGGGCAGGAGTGGACGACCCGCCAGCCCTTCGGCACCTCCAGGTACGGCCGCCACAGGGCGTGCTGCCCGTCGGCGTTCGCCACGACCAGCCAGTCGGCCTCGCCGCCGACGAAGGGGTTGCCGCTCATCGATCGGCCTCTTTCAGTCCGGAGTGATCGGGCCGAAACCGCACCGGCAGCGTGGAGAAGCCGGTCAGGAAGTTGGACCGGATGCGCAGCGACTCGCCGGTCTGCTCGAATCCGGTGGTGAAGTCCCGCAGGGCGGTCAGCAGTTCGGAGATCTCCACCTTGGCCAGGTACGAGCCGACGCAGAAGTGCGGGCCGTAGCCGAAGGCCAGGTGTTTGTTGGGGGTGCGGCCGAGGTCGAACTCCCCGGGCCGCTCGAAGACCCGCTCGTCCCGGTTGCCGGAGGCGTGCCAGAGCGTGACGATCTCGCCCGGCCGCAGCCGTACGCCGTGCAGTTCGGTCTCGCGGACGACACTGCGCCCGAAGTGCATGGTGGGTGACGCCCAGCGCAGCACCTCGTCCACGGCGGTCTCGACGGCGACCTCGCCGTGCTTGAGCCGCCGCCACTGCTCGGGGTGGGCCGCGAGCGTGCGGACGCAGTCGGTCATCGTGAGCCGGCTGGTCTCGTCGCCCCCGATGATCAGGCTGTAGCAGTTGAGCACGACGTCCTCGTCGGACAGCGGCACGCCGTCGATGGAGCTGCCGGCCAGCATGCTGATCACGTCGTCGCCCGGGGACTCGCGCCGCTCCTCGACGATGTCCATGAAGTACATCAGGATCTCGTTGCGGGCCATCTCGGAGGCGACCTCGTCGACGTCCTCGTCGTCGGTCGACAGCGCGGTCTTGGTCTGGGCGAGGAGGAAGTCCCGGTCCTGCTCGGGCACGCCGAGCAGGTTCGAGATCGTGGTCATCGGGATCCGGCTGGCGATCTGCTCGGCGAAGTCGCAGCCGCCGGACTCGACCGCCTCGCGGATCAGCCGCCGGGTGTTGACCCGCACCGTCCGCGCGACCTCGTCGAGCACCCTCGGCGAGAGCACCCGCTGAAGGATCTTGCGCAGCTCGTGGTGCCGGTGCCCGTCGGTGACGGCCAGCATCCGGCCGGCGCCGGCGTCACCGCCGCCCAGCAGCGTGACGAGCACGTTGCCGCGCTCGGAGGTGAAGTTCACGTTGTCGCGGTAGGTGGCCATGATGTCGTCGTGGCGGGAGAGCACCCAGAACCCCCGGCGGCCGTCGACCGGAGGGTTCCAGTGCACCGGGGCGGTGTCCCGCAGGGTGCGCCAGAACGCGTCGAGGTCGTGGTCCGCGAAGGTGCTCGGATCGCCCAGGTCCACGGTGTCCGGCGCCGGTGTGCTCACGGTCACCAGTCCGTACGCCAGAACCGGCGCGGCCGGAACGGGTAGGTGGGCAGCGGCACGCGGTGGCTGGCCTCCCCCGCGTGCAGGGAGGCGAAGTCGACCTGCCGGCCGTTGACCCAGGCGGCGGCCAGGTCGGACAGCTCCTGTGCGTCCGTCCCGGACCACACGATCCCGTTGTCGTTGCGGGGGAAGGAGTCGGCGGCCGCCCGCGGCGCGGGGGCGGTCCCGGTGGCCATGCCGCCCGGGGGGTCGTCGGACAGCGCCGCGATCAGCTCCGCACGGCTGCGGACCACGGCCGCCCACCGGCGGGCCATCACCTTGCGGCCCAGGTTGAGGCTGAAGCAGACGTCGTCCAGGCGCAGGCCGGGGTTGGCCTCCAGCCAGTCCTTCAGCCTCGCGCGCTGACGGGCCAGCGCCTCGTCGTCCAGGGCGGACAGCGTGGCCAGCCGCGGCCTGCCGACGGCCTCGGGGGCGCGTTCGGCGGCCGCCGGCGCCTCCTCCAGCACCAGGTGCGCGTTGTAACCGCCGCCGCCGAGCGAGGTGACGCCCGCGCGGCGGATCCCGGCCTCCGGCTCCCAGTCCGCCGTCTCCAGCTGCGGCACGAACGGGGTGCTGGGGAAGTCGAGATCCGGGTTGACCTCCGTCAGGTTGATCGTCGCCGCCAGCTTCTTGTGGTACAGGGCCATCAGGGCCTTCATCGCGCCGAAGCCGCCCGACACCACACCGCCGTGGCCCACGTTGCCCTTGACCCCGCCGATGGAGGTGGTGCCGGTCTGCTTGCCGAACGCCATGCTCGCCGCGTGCACCTCGAGCTCGTCGGTCATCGGCATGCCGAGACCGTTGGCCTCGTACATGGACACGGTGTCCGGGGTGACGCCGCCGACCTCCATGGCGTTGGCGATGCACGCGCTCAGCCGCTCCGGCTGCGCCAGACCGTAGGCCACCGCGCTGACGCCGTTGTTGTTGACGGCCGAGCCCTTGACCACGGCGTAGATGTGGTCGCGGTCGGCGACGGCCTCCGCCAGCGGCTTGAGCAGCACCGTGACGACACCGCTGGAGAGCGCGGTGCCGGTGCCGTTGGCGTCGAACGGGCGGCAGTGGCCGTCCCTCGACAGGATGCGGTTCTCCTCCCACAGGTGGCCGCGGGGGTGCGGCAGGCGGACCATCGCGCCACCGGCGATCGCCATGTCGGTCTGGCCGAGCAGCAGCGACTGGCAGGCCAGGTGCACCGCGTAGTGGAAGCCGGCGCAGACAGCGGCGACGGTGACGGCCTCGCCGGTCAGCCCCATGTAGTACAGCGCGTTGGAGGTCATGGTGTCCGGCGACCACGCCAGGCTGGCCTCGATCGCCTCGGGGCCGACCGACACCCGGTCCGGCGGGGAACTGTAGAGCGCGGCGGTCTGCGGGTTGTTGGCGCCGTAGACGCCCACCTCGCCCCTGATCCGGTCCGGGTCGTAGCCGCCGTCCTCGAGCGTCTCCCACGCGCTCTCCAGGAACAGCCGGTTCTCCGGGGTCATCGCGGCCGCCATCCGGTCGCTGATGCCGAACACCGACGGATCGAACTTGTCGTAGGTGTCGAGCACGCCGCAGGCCCGCACGTAGAACGGGCTGTGGATCAGGGTCTCGTCGACGTGGATGTCGTCCTTGGCCAGGAACGACACGGACTCCCTGCCGTGCACGAGGTTGTCCCAGAACTGTTCCTTGGTGCGGGCTCCGGGCGACCGGAGGGACATGCCGATGACGGCCACGTCACCCGGGTCGTAGTCCTGCTCGGGGCTGTCGGTCACGGGAAGGCTCCTGCCTCGAATCGAGTGGGGGTGGCTCAGCTGCCGGCGGAGGTGCCGCGGCCGCGCAGCGCGGCGCGGCGGGTGTTGGCGCGGCGGCGGGCCGACTGGACCGCCTCGGGGGTGGCGCCGCTCTCCTCGTCGAGCCACTGGCCGAGGGAGGAGATGTCGCGGAAGCTGAAGAGGTCGGGCACGCGGACGCGGCGGTCGAACCGCCGGGTCATCAGCCTGGCCAGCCGGATGAGCAGCAGCGAGTCGCCGCCGAGGTCGTAGAAGGTGGCCCGGACGTCGATGCTCGCCGGTTCGATGTCGAGCAGCTGGCCCCAGATCTCCGACAGCGCCACCTCGGTCGGCGTGCCGGCGGCCGTCAGGGGCCCCGCGGCGGCGGTGGCGGCCGGCGGCTCGGGAAGCGCGGCGCGGTCGAGCTTCCCGCCCGGCCCCAGCGGGAGCGCGGCCAGGAACACGATCGTCGCCGGCACCATGTAGTCGGGCAGCTCGGCGGCGAGCTTGCCGGTGATGGCGCTCTGGAGTCCGGCGTCCAGCCGGGCGCCGTCCCGCGGGCGGCCGTCGCCCTCGGGCACCACGTAGCCGACGAGCCTGTTGCCCTGTACGGCGGCGGCGGCTTCCCTGACCTCGGGGCAGCCGGTCAGCCGGGCCTCGACCTCCTCCAGCTCGATGCGGTAGCCGCGCAGCTTGACCTGGTGGTCGGTGCGGCCGACGAACCGGAGCTCACCGTCGGCGGTGAACTGGACGACGTCACCGGTGCGGTACATGCGTTCGCCGTCCAGGAACGGGTCGGGCACGAACCGCTCGGCCGTGGTGCGCGGCCGGTTGACGTAGCCGTGGGCGAGGCCGGCGCCGCCGAGGTAGAGCTCGCCGGGCTCGCCAGCCGGCAGGTGCCTCAGCTTCTCGTCGAGCACGTAGACACGGGCGCCGGTCGACGGCCTGCCGATCGTCGGCTCGTCGGTTCCCTCCCGCGGCACCAGGCCGAACGAGCAGAAGACGGTCCCCTCGGTGGGGCCGTAGGCGTTGAAGACCCGGTCGGCGTTGGTCTCCCGGTACGCCCGGTCCACCAGCTTGCGCCGCAGCGCCTCGCCGCCGAACACGACCGTGCGCACGTTCGGGGGCAGAACGCCGGCGTCGAGCAGGCCGTTCATCACCGACGGGACGACGTTGAGGTGGGTGACCTTGTCCGCGTACCGGCTCTCCGGCAGGTGGGCGGCGCTCTCCACGAGCACGACGGCGCCGCCGCGGCACAGCGCGGCGAAGATCTCCATCACGGACATGTCGAAGCAGACCGAACTCGCCGCCGATACGCCGCTCAGGTCGCAGCCCTCGAAGATCCGGTCCATTTCGGCCAGCATGGCGACACAGCCGCTGTGCCGGACGGCCACGCCCTTGGGCGTGCCGGTGGATCCCGACGTGTAGATGACGTACGCGGTGTCGCCGGGCACGACCGGCACGGGCTGCGCGCCGGGCTCGGTCGTCACGGTCTCCCCCAGCACGACCACGGTCGGGCCGGCCGGGCAGTCGGCGCGGGAGGCGGGCGTGGTCAGCAGCAGGCGGGTCCCGCTGTCGCGGACCATGAAGTCCAGCCGTTCGGCCGGGTAGTTCGGGTCCAGCGGTACGTAGCAGGACCCCGCGCGCAGCGCGGCCAGGATGCCGACGAGCAGGTCGGGGGTGCGCTCGACGCAGATGCCGACCGGGACACCGGGACCGGCGCCGTCGGCGGCGAGCCGTTCGGCCAGCGCGCGGGACCGCTCGTCCAGCTCGCCGTAGGTCAGGACGCCGGCGTCGGAGTAGACCGCGGTCGCGTCGGGGTTCTTGGCCGCTTGCTCGACGAACTCGGAGTGCAGGGTCGTGGTCACTGGTCCGTCTCCTCGGGGAGGCCGCTCGGCGCGATGCCTTCGAGCGCCAGGTCGGGTCGGGCGATCGCTTCGAAGAGCACGGTGCGGTAGAGCGCGAGCAGTGCGGTCACGGTCCGCCTCTCCAGGTAGCTCGGTTTGTACTGGACGTGGCCGACGACCTCGCCGTCGATGTCGGCCATCGATATCTCCAGGTCGAACTTGGCCAGGTGCCTGCGCACCTGGAGCGGTTCGAGCGGCAGGGCGCCGTCGGGCGCGATGGTCGCCCCGATGCCGTGGAAGAGCTTGACGGACCGGGGGAACGCCTCCGAGGACAGCCAGTTCACCACCACGTCGAACCACGGTGAGCGGCCCTCGGCCCTGGGCGGCTTCAGGGCGGACGCCAGCAGGTCGAGGGGGTAGTTCATGTGCTCGAGCAGGCCGAGCGAGAAGGCGTGGACCTCGCCCAGCAGGTCCCGGAAGCTGCGGTCGCCGGCCGGTTTCGCCCGCACCAGCACCGTGTTCAGGTAGTAGCCGATGGCGGACTCCCAGCCCGGTTCGGCGCGTTGGGCGATGGCGGTGGCCAGTACGGAGTCCTCGGCTCCGGCCGCGCGGTTGAGCGTGGCGAAGAAACCGGCCAGTACGACGGTGCTGATCGACACGCCTTCGCGCACCGCGAATTCCCTGAGCAGCCGGGTCTCCTCGGCGCTCCAGCGGAACGCGAGGTCGCGGCCCTCGTAGGTGACGCCGGGAGGTCGCACCTTGGTGGACAGGTCGAGGTGGGCGGGTGGATCGGCCAGTTTCTCCGACCACCAGGCCAGCGCCGCGTCGGCCGCCGGGCCGGCCAGCCACTGCCGCTCCCACTCGACGAACTCCGTGTAGGGGGCGACCGGCGCGCTGTCGGCGGGGTCCGCGCCCTCGTAGAACTCCTGGAGCTCGCGGATCATCACGTCGGCCGACGCCGCGTCCGACGCGATGTGGTGCACGAGCACCAGCAGGTAGTGGTCCGCCGGTCCGCGCGTCATCAGCACCACCCGTACGAGCGGCCCGTTGTCCAGGTCGAGCGGCAGGTGCCCGTGCCCGGCCAGTTCCTCGCGGGCCTGTTCGTCGTCGAGGCCCGTGCTGTCCACCACGACGAACTCGTACACCGGTTCGTCCAGGACGACCTGGTACGGGCGCCCGCCGGCCTCGACGAAGACCGTGCGCAGCGCGGGATGCCGCTCCATCACGGCCCGTACGGCGCGGTCGAGGGCCTTCTCGTCGACCGCGGTCCGGATCCGGGCGGCCACCATGAAGTTGTAGGGCACGGCGTCCGGCGCGACCATCTGCATGAACCACAGGGAGGCCTGGCCGTGCGAGGCCGGGGCCACTTCGAAACCCAGACCGCCGGCGCGCAGCTGGTCGAACGCCGGTGCGTCGGTGGGGTCCAGCAGGCCGCGCGCGGCCAGTTCCTCCACCAGCTCCTCGGCGTCCAGTTCGGACAGGTCGTCGAGGAACGCCGGGGTCGGCCCGGCCTCGGGCGCCGGTGCCGCCGCCCGCGGCGGCGTCTGCGGAGTCCGGTCCGGCTCCGCCTCCGCGGCCGGGACAGGGGCCGGGACCGCGACCGGGACAGGGGCCGGAGTCGAGGCCGGGGCCGGCCGCGCCGCCGCGGTGGCGGCCGACCCGCCGATGACCTCGACGACGTGGCCGACGGCCTCGGACAGGGTCCGGCCGTCCAGGAACACCACCGGCGACACCCGGTGCCCGGACAGCGACTGCAACCTGTTGACGAGGCGGATCGCCAGCATCGAGTCGAGGCCGAAGTCGCGCAGGCTGGCGCCTTCCTCGAACGTGCCCGCCGGCACGCCCAGCACGTCGGCGATCTCGGCGAGGACGACGTCCTCCAGCGGCCTGCTCCCCACGGTCCCGGCCGCGGTCCCGGGCATGGTCCCGGGCGTGGGCTCGGCCACGGTCGCGACCGCGGACCCGGTCGCGGTTTCGGCCGCCGGTGCCGACGCGGTGCGGGGGCGGGGCGCGGTGTCCAGCCAGTAGCGGTCCTTCTGCCACTGTACGAGCGGGGTCTCCACGACCTCGACGTCGTCGGCGAACAACGAGTCGAAGGTCAGCGGGAGGCCCCTGACGTACAGCGACGCGGCGGCCCCCAGCAGGCAGCGGACGTCGCTCTCGCCGCGCCGCAGGGAGTTGACCGCGTGCACCTGGGCGCCACGGGTCAGCGCGATCTCCTCGACCGCGCCGCGCAGCGTCTCGTGCGGGCCGATCTCGATGAAGGTGCCGACGCCTTCGTCGACCAGCGCGCCGATCGTCTCGGCGAACCGGACCTGGTTGCGCAGGTTGTGCACCCAGTAGTCGACGTCGGCGACCGGGTTCACCGTGTCGGCCAGCGCCGTGGAACGGAACTCGATGGTGTTCGCCAGCGGGACGATGCCGTCGATGCGCTCGCGCAGCGGCTGGATCAGCGGATCCATGCCGGGGCTGTGCACCGGCCGTTCGACCCGGATCCTCCGGGTCGGGATCCCGGCCCGGAGGAGGTCGGCCTCCAGGGCGCCGACGGCCTCGGGCGAGCCGGACACCGCCGCGCTGGTGGGGCTGTTCACCACGGCGACGGCCACGTGCTCGGCGTACGGGGCGATCCTCGGCAGCAGCTCCTGTTCCGGCAGGTCGACCGAGATCATGGCGCCGGGGGCCGCTTTCCGCTCGAGCAGGTGCGAGCGGGCGACCACGACGCGGGCGGCGTCGTCCAGCGACAGCGCGCCGGCGACACAGGCGGCCGCGACCTCGCCCAGGCTGTGCCCGACGACGGCGGTCGGCTCGATGCCCAGTTCGAGCCAGACCTTCGCCAGCGAGACCTGCAGGGCGAACAGCACGGGCTGCTGGAAGTCCATCTCCTCGAACCTGGCCCGGTCGGCCGGGGCGGCGAGCTCCTCGAGCACCGAGCAGCCGCCGGCCCTGCGCACGGCGGCGTCGCAGGCGTTCATCCACGTACGGAAGCCGGTGTGCGAGCGCATGAGCTCCCGGCCCATGCCGACCCACTGCGTTCCGCCGCCGGAGAACACCAGCGCCACCCGCCGGTCGCCGTTGCCCGCGACCGTGCCCGTGACGACATCGGGGTGCGGCTCGCCGGCGGCGACCCGCGCGAGTCCGTCCAGGACCTCCTGACGGTTGCGGGCGAACAGCGCTATCCGCCGGCTGTGGTGGGTGCGCCTGGTCGCGAGCGTGTAGGCGAGGTCGGAGACCCGCAGGCCCGGGTCGCGTTCGACGTGGTTGGACAGCGCGCGGCAGGTGTCGGCCAGCGCACCCGCCGTGCGCGCCGTGACGGGTACGAGGTGCACCCGTTCGTCGGCCGCGACCTCGCCCCGGCTCGGCGTGACGTGCCGCCCCCGGTCGCCCGCGGTGAACGGTCCGGGGATGACGGGGAGACCGGCGGTGTACAGCGCGCCGAGCGAGCCGAGCAGGGTCGAGGCCTCGTCGGCGCCACGGCGGAGCGAGGGCAGGGTGGTCGCCGTCAGGATCTCCGACACGGACTTGAGCAGCACGGGGTGCGGGCTGAGTTCGATCACCGCGTCGACGTCGTGGTCGCGCAGGTTCGTCAGGGCGTCGACCACCCGGATCTCCTGGCGCAGGTTGTTCGCCCAGTAGTCCGGCCCGAGTTCCGAGCCGTCGACGGGTCCGCCGGTGACCGTCGAGATCATCGGGATGCGCGTGGTCCGGGGCCTGAGGTCGGCGAGTTCGGCCCGCAGCGGGGCGAGGACGTGGTCGACCAGCGGCGAGTGCGGTGCGTGGCCCATCCGCACCCGGTGGCTGGTGACGCCCTCGTCGGTGAGCCGCTGGACCAGCTCGTCGATCTCCTGCGGTGTGCCGGTGACCAGGGTGGAGTTCAGGCCGTTGTAGCCGGAAACGGTGAGCTGGCCGGTCAGGTGCTGCTTGACGGCGTCCGCACCGGTCATGGCCACGATGCCCTCGCCGCGTCCGACGGCCAGCTGCTGGAGGAGCCGGCCGTGGTGGGCGGCCAGGCGGGAGGCGTCCTCGAAGTCGAGTGCGCCGGCGATGTGCGAGGCGGCGAACTCCCCGACGCTCTGTCCCACGACGACGTCCGGCTCCACCCCCAGCGAGCGCCAGGCGTCGGCCAGGGCGACCTGGAGGGAGAACAGCAGCGGCTGGAAGACGTCCATGTCGTCGATGCGGCCGTCGGGCGACAGCAGTTGGTCGACGAGCGAGAAGCCCAGCAGGTCCCGCATCCGCTTGTCGGACCTCATCATGGACCGGCGGAACACGGGCATGCCGGCGAGCAGTTGCCTGCCCATGCCCACCCACTGCGAGCCGTTGCCCGAGAACAGGAACGCCACCCGCGGCCTGCGTTCGGCGGCCTCCCCGACGCTCAGTCCGGCGGCCGTCGCCCCGGCGCCGAAGGCTTCGAGCCGCGCCCTGAGTTCGGTCATGTCGCGGGCGGTGACCGCGAGCCGGAACCTGCCGTCGCCGGGTTTCCGGCTGCATACCGCCCGCAGGTCGTTCTCCTCGCGCAGCGCCAGGGCCCGCTCGGCCAGCGCCTCCCGGGAGTCGGCGGCCAGCAGGAGGAGCGAGCTCTCGGGGCGCGGCAGCTCCTCGACGGCCACGTGGCAGATCGCGCCGCCGAACCCGAACGAGCTGACGCCGCCGCGGCGCGCGTCGGACCGGCGCGGCCACGCCGTCAGCCGGTCCTGGACGGTGAGGTTGTACTCGTCGAACATGATCTGCGGGTTCGGGGCGGTGTAGTGCAGGCTCGGCGGGAGCACGCCGTTGCGCATCGACAGCGCGAGTTTGACCAGGCCGACGATGCCGGCCGCCGCCTCCAGGTGCCCGACGTTGGACTTGACGGAGCCCAGCCGCAGCGGCTCCGCGCGGTCACCTCCCAGGACCGCGCCGATGGCGTTGGCCTCGATCGGGTCGCCGAGGGGCGTCGCGGAGCCGTGGCACTCGATGTAGTCCACGAGGGACGGTTCGATGCCGGCCCGCTGGTAGGCGGTGCGGAGCATCTTCTCCTGCGCCTGGGGGTTCGGCGCGGTCATGCCGTTGCTCAGGCCGTCGTTGTTGGACGAGCTGCCCTTGATCAGGCAGTACACCGGAAGATCGCGTTCGAGCGCCACGCTCAGCGGGGCGAGCACGACGACCCCGGCGCCCTCACCGCGGACGTAGCCGTTGGCGCGGGCGTCGAACGACTTGCAGCGGCCGTCCGGGGCGAGCGCGCCCATCGCGTCCATGGCGGTGTAGTAGTCGGAGACGAAGCTCAGGTTCACGCCACCGGCCAGCACCAGCTCGCTCTCGCCCAGCCAGATCGACTGGCATCCGACGTGCACCGAGACCAGCGATCCGGCGCAGGCGGCGTCGATGGCCATGCTCGGGCCCTGCAGGCCGAGGATGTAGGAGACGCGGTTGGCGATGATGCCGTCGTGCATGCCGGTCGCGGTGTGCGGGGTGATCTGGCTGTCGGGACCGCGGTAGTGCGCCAGGGCGGCGTAGTCGCCCCAGCAGGAGGCCATGAACACGCCGGTGTCGCTGCCGACGAGGCTGTGGGGGGCGACACCCGCGTCCTCCAGCGCCTCCCAGGCCAGTTCCAGGATCAGCCGCTGCTGCGGGTCCATCTGGACGGCTTCGCGGGGGGAGATGCCGAAGAACAGCGGATCGAACTGGTCGATGCCGTCGATGAACCCGCCCCACCGCACCCTGTCGTTCAGGAGGTCGCGCCGCCCGGCCGGCACCGGGCCGACGGCGTCGCGGCCCTCGGTCAGCAGCTGCCAGAACGAGGACGGGTCCGGTCCTCCGGGGAACCGGCAGCCGATGCCCACGACCGCGACGGGCTCGTGCGACGCCGTACGACGCACGGTGCCCGGGGCGGCGGTCCCCGCGGCACGCGGACCGTCGACCAGCGCTCGGGACAGCTCGTCGACGGTGGGGTACTGCCACATCCAGGTGACCGGGACTTTCCAGCCGAGGAATTCGGACAACGAGGCGGCGAGGGTCGAGAACTTCAGCGAGTCCAGGCCGTACCGGTACATCGGTGTCCGGCGGTCCACCGCGTCCTGGGACGGGTCCATCAGCTCGGCAACGCGAGAAAGCAGAAACTCCGTTATGGCATGCGAATCTCGTGCTGCGCGCTCTTGGGGCATCTCGGCTCCTCAGCAGGGCGGATGGAATGGACCGACAGAGCTCGCGGCCGGCTGGTCAAGGGCCCGGAAACTCCGTCAGCCGTGTAATGGCAGCGGTATCGAAGGGGGGTTGCGGCTCACATGCGGCCGATTCGGTGAAAACGGCCGGGGCCGACGGTTCTCGGAATGGTGGTTCAGTGCCCGGGCGGCCGGCCACGGGAATGGCTCACGGCACGGGGGCTTCGCTTCGCCGTGCCGAGTGCCGCCGGGGGGTCGAACGTGAGGAGACTCCGTCAGGGTAAAGGAACCCGCGTTCTGCCGGGCAGGCCGTCCCGCCCCGGAAAGGAAGGCATGGCTGTGGAAGAACTGGTACCCGCACCGCGACCCCGACCCCCGTTAAGTCGTCTTGGCCGAATCAGATCGCGATCTGATTCAGGATCATCGCCCGGCAGCCCAGCCGCCGGTGTACATCGCCTGTCTCCTGGTCACATCGGTCCGCGACTGCGTTGCCTCCGGGGGCGTGCACGCGGGACCCCTCATCCGCACAACCACTGCCGACGAGCGTCACGATCCATTTGGCCAGGTCAATGATTGTGCGGACTGACGCGTCCGTATTACGCGGCACTCACCCGGCCGACTTCAGACTGCCACCCTGCGAATGGTGAAACAAGTGTGACCCGTGGGCTGGAAGGTGCACTGGCGCGATTTGGCCCCCGGAGTGACTGGTTCACTCTCTTCTCACGCAATGATCCCGAGGCGGTCCGGACGTCATGGGCAACAGGGATATCCCTGTTCAACACGGGTCAACCCCGACGCGCCACCGGCCTGTACCGGTAACCCATTGCGGTCGTCGGCGGCACGCGTCGGCGGTGGCCCTTCCTCCGGAGGAGAGAAAAGCCGCTGATTACAGGGGAAATGAGGGCTCATGGAGCCCGTCAAGGCCCGGTCCGATGCGGGCGATACGCTCCGGCGGCATACGGGCAGGGCCGGCCTGGACAACAGGCGGGCGGCACTGCAAGCTGCTCGGCATGAGAATCATGAACCACGAGCCGACACCGGCTGACGCCCGTGTCCTGGTGGTGGGCACCGGACGGATGGAACTCCCCACAACACGGCAGGAGCCCGCGGCCGGTGCCGGCGAAGTCTTATCCGGATATTCACCGCACCCTCCCGTGGCCGCCCCGTCCGGCGCGCCTGTGGCGGTGGCGGGCGAGGTGTTCGCCCGGTCACGGCTCGGCCGCCGCCCTCTCCGGGCGGCCGTCGGCCGGTTACGTGACGGCGGCGGGCCGGCCGCCCCGCCGTCCGGCTCCGGCAGCGGCGTCCGGGTACGCCCCGGCAACCGCCGGCCGGTCGGCGGCGAGCTCCTCGGGAGGTCCGCGTGACCAGTACCGAGGTGGTGCCACGGCACAGGCCGGGACTGGCACTGGGGGTGCTGGCCGGGGCGCTCGCACTGGACGTGAGCGGTCTCGGGGTGCTCAACGCCGCCCTGCCGTCCATCGGAGCGCGTTTCGACCTGGACGACACCACGCTCCAGTGGGTCATGATCGCTTACGCCGTGGCGTTCGCCGGCTTCCTGCTGGTGGGGGGCCGCCTGGCCGATGTGTTCGGCCGCCGGCGGGTGTTCGAGCTCGGTATCGCCCTGTTCACGGTGGCCGCGTTGGTCGGGGCCGTGGCGCCGGACATCGGGGTGCTGCTCGGTGCGCGGGCGGTCCAGGGCATCGGCGCGGCCCTGTCGGGTCCGGCCGCACTGGCCCTGCTGACCCAGGTGTTCCCGGCCGGCCCGGCCCGCAACCGGGCACTCGGCGTGTACGCGGCGGTCGGCGCGGCGAGCTTCAGCGGCGGGGTGCTGCTGGGCGGTGTACTGACCCAGTTCCTCGGCTGGCGGTCGGTGCTGTGGTTCTCGGTGATCGTGGGGGCGGCCGTGCTGGCCACGACGCGTGCCGGGCTGCCCGGTGGTGTCGGGCGCGGCGGCCGGCTGGACCTGCCCGGTGCGGTCTCGGGCACGGTCGGCCTCACCCTGCTGGTCGTCGGCGCGAGCACCAGCGGCACGCCGGCATGGGTCTCGTTCTGCGTCGCAGTGGTGTTCCTGCTGCTCTTCGTCGTACGCGAGCACCGCACCGCCGACCCGGTGCTCCCTCTCGGCCTCTTCCGGATCACATCGGTGCGGGCGGCGAGCCTGGCGGCGTTCCTCCAGTACATGGCCTCGGTCGGGATGCTGTTCTTCGCGCCGCTGTATCTGCAGGGGATGCTGGATTACTCCCCGCTCGAGTCCGGCCTCGCGCTGGTGCCGATGTCGGCGGGCGTGTTCCTCACCGCCAACTTCGTCACCGGGCGCCTGCTCGCCACGTACACGCCGCGCACGCTGATGGCCGTCGGGCTCGTCCTGATCGGCGGGGGGACGGCGCTGTGGATGAGCACACCGCACCAGGGCAGCTATCTGCTGCACGTGCTGCCCGGCCTGGTGATCAGCGGCATCGGCCAGGGGCTGAACTTCCCCTCGATGACGTCCGCCGCGCTCACCGGCGTCGAGCCGGAACGGCATGCGGTCGCCGGGGCGGTGAACGTCGTGGCACAGCAGATCGGCGCCAGCGTCGGAGTGGCGGTCATGGTCCTGGTCGCGGCGACCAGTGATGACCGGCTCACCGGCTACCACCTCGCCTACCTCACGGCCGGCATCGGCTGCGGGCTCGGAGCGGTGGTCATCGCCATGGCGGGTCGCCGGACGAGCGCGGCCTGAAGGACCCCCGTGCGGAACGGTCCGGGGGACGGCGGACCCACGGGCGCACGCTCGCCCGGCGGCCGCCGGGCGAAAGCGTCGGTGACGGGCCGTGCGTCGGCCCGTGTCCGGCCCGGCGGAAGGACCGGCGGGGGCCTCTCCCCCACTCGTCGGCCCCCGGCCGGCACGGACCCCGTACCCCCGGCCGTGCCGGTCCCCCGGTGCGCGTCCGGGCGGGACGGGCGCGGGCCCGCCGTCTCTCACAGGGGCGTCGGCGCTTCGGCCCGGTAGGCCCGGTGGAGCAGCTCCATCAGGAGGGGCGCCCCGGGCAGGGACACGGAACCGATGCGGTGCACCGCGACCCCCGGCGTCCAGGAGTTCATCACCGCGCATCCGGCCAGAGACGGCAGGTCCGCGAGCGTGACCTCCCGGACGCGCTGAAGGACTCCCAGGCGGTCCAGTTGCCTGCGGACGACGCCCATCGTGACTCCGCTCAGCGCGTCGGCCGCGGGCCACACCACCGCGGCGCCGTCCCAGAACACCAGGTTCCAGATCGTCCCCTCGCTCAACCGCCCCCGGCGGTCGACGAAAGCGGCGTCGTCCAGACCCTGCGCGGCGGCTCGGCGCAGGAAGTACGTCTTGGCCACCTCCCCGACGTGTTTCACGGCCGGGAGGATCCGCTCGTACTCGACCGCCGCCAGCGCCAGCGGTCCCTCCGGGCCGGACGCGGGAGGTCCGGAGCGGACCAGCACCTCCGGCTCCGCGTCGGGCCCGGCCACGGTGTACTCGCCGGCCGGCGAGTACACCGTGGCCGTCAGTGACAGGTCGGCCGGACCGGCCTCCAGCGCCGCCCTCAGGTAGGAGCGCACCCGGTCGTCCGGCAGTGCCCGGCCGAACAGCTCCACCGAGGCCGACCGCAGTCTCTCCAGATGCAGGTCCAGACCCCGGACCCGGCCCTCGCGCACCTGCATGGCGGTGAAGTGGGCGTAGCCCGCGAAGGCCAGCGAGGCCAGTTCTCCGACAGTCGCTGCCCTGCCGTTGCGGTGAACGACGAAAGAGGCCATGTGCTCCGTTCCCATCGGTGTGGCCGGCCCTGTGGACGGCCGCCGCGACCGCCCGGGCGGCGCGCGGACGCCCGGGCCGGACGGTCTTCGCCGGGAAGGGGCCGGGGCGTCCCGTGAGGGAGGCCGTCCCCGTCGGTCCCGGACCTCGTCCGGACGGCCCAACGACGCGACGGGCGCCGGGGAAACGGTTCGGTCCCCGTTCGGGGGACGCCGGCCGACCGCCCGGCACGCGAGCGGAACGGAGTGCGCGGGCGGCGCCTGTGCGGCCCGGAGCGGATCCTGCGGTGGCCCTCGGAGCCGGACGCGCCGCCGTGCCGGGGCAAGGGGGGCGGAGCCCGGTGCCCGAGCCCGGAAGCGGTCCCGCCCCGTCTCCACCGGGCATGCGGACACCGGCCGGCCGGCCCCGGTGAGGGGGCCG
>NZ_JARVKV010000093.1 GCF_029813835.1 Streptomyces sp. DH37 | reverse complement strand
CAGCGTGGAGAGGTCGTTGCCGAACGACGCCGTCTCCGAGGTGAACCGGTCACCCGTCAGCTGCATACCGTCACCGGAGTCACCGGCAAACCGGATGATCACCCGCTCCAACCGCCGAACCTCCTTGGCCGGTGAGCCGGGCGAGCGCTGCTGATCGGCTGGGCTACTGACCTGGCTGGTCACTGGACTGGACCTCCCTTGAGGCGGCGGCTCGTCAGCCATCGTACGTGGGTAAGGGTGACCTTCCTGCGATCGGTCACATGGTGGACGGTCGGATGAGACGACATCCGGGGAGGGCCATATATTCCGGTGCCGCTCTGGAGCCCTTCTGGAGTCCCGGACTCCCGGACTCCCGGACGCGTCCGGCCCGGCCGGCGCCCGGCACCGGCGCCCGTCCGGGCCGTGACCGGATCGGCCCGGATCGGTCCGGGCGGCCCTACGACCTCAGGTAGGTCAGCACGGCCAGCACCCGGCGGTGGTCCCCGTCGCTCTGCGCGAGGCCCAGCTTCAGGAAGATGTTGCCGACGTGCTTCTCCACCGCGCCGTCGCTGACCACGAGCTGCCGGGCGATCGCGGAGTTCGTACGGCCCTCGGCCATCAGCCCCAGCACCTCGCGCTCACGCGGTGTGAGCCCCGCCAGCACGTCCTGCTTGCGGCTGCGGCCCAGCAGCTGCGCGACCACCTCGGGGTCGAGCGCCGTACCGCCGCGGGCCACCCGGACCACCGCGTCCACGAACTCGCGGACCTCGGCCACCCGGTCCTTGAGCAGGTAGCCCACGCCCCGGCTGGAGCCGGCCAGCAGTTCGGTGGCGTACTGCTCCTCCACGTACTGCGACAGCACTAGCACGGCCAGCTCCGGGTGGGAGGAGCGCAGCCGGATGGCCGCCCGCAGCCCCTCGTCGGTGTGCGTCGGCGGCATCCGCACGTCCGCCACGACCACGTCCGGCAGCCCGCCCGCGTCGGCCATCTCGCCGACGGTCTTCACCAGCGCCTCGCCGTCGCCCACGCCCGCGACGACCTCGTGGCCGCGGTCGTTCAGCAGCCGGGTCAGGCCCTCGCGGAGCAGCACCGAGTCCTCGGCGATGACCACCCGCACCCTGTCCTTCACGTCCTGCACGGTTTTCCCGCCCCCGTCGTCCGAGTCCTGTGCACAGCATCCCAGGACCCGGGCCGGGCGGCACGGGGCTGTGGAAAACCCGGGTGTCAGCCGTCGGCGGGATCGCGCCAGGGCAGCTCGGCGGTGACGGTGGTGGGGCCGCCGGCGGGGGAGTCCAGGTCGAGGAGGCCGTCGACGGAGCCCAGACGCTCGGCGAGACCGGCCAGACCGGTGCCGCGGTCGGTGCGGGCCCCGCCGCGTCCGTCGTCGGTGACCTGGATGAGGAGGCGGTCGTCGGTGCGCCACAGGTCGACGGAGGCCCGGGCGGCGCCGCTGTGCTTGCTGACGTTCTGGAGGAGCTCGGAGACGGTGAAGTAGGCGATGCCCTCGATGGCGGGGGCGGGCCGGGTGGGCAGGTCGACGGAGACGGTGACGGGGACGGTGCAGCGGGCGGAGACGTTGGACAGGGCGGGGCCGAGGCCGCGGTCGGTGAGGATGGCGGGGTGGATGCCGCGGGCGAGGTCGCGGAGCTCGGCGAGGGCGAGCTTCACCTCGCCGTGCGCCTCGTCGACCATCCTGGCGGCGGCCCGCGGATCCTCCAGGAGCTTCTCCCTGGCCAGGCCGAGACCCATGGCGAGGGCGACCAGACGGGCCTGCGCCCCGTCGTGGAGGTCGCGCTCGATGCGGCGCAGATCGGCGGAGGCGGTGTCGGCCACCGTCCGCCGGTCCGACTCCAGCTCCGCGATGCGCCGCTCCAGCTCGTCCGAGGGCGACAGCAGCCCGCGCACCATCGCCCGGTCCACGTGGGTCAGCCCGCGCGCCAGCCACGGCAGGGCGGGCCAGGCGACGAAGAGCGAGACGAAGGAGACGGAGAAGGTGAGCAGGCCCCACGGCAGGCGGACGAAGGAGTAGAGCGCGTGCCGCCAGCCGACCGGATCCTTCAGGCTCGTCCACAGCCAGGGGAAGAAACCGCCGTGCACCCGGTGCCGGATCGGCGTCGGCTCCTCGACCCGCACCCCGAGCAGCAGCCGCGCGCGGGCCCGCTCCGCCTTCCCGAACTGGCGGCAGCCCACCAGGCCCAGCGCCAGCACCGGCAGCCCCACCACCGTGACCGACAGGAGCACCCCGCAGTAGATCCACACGCAGACGTAGAGGAAGCCCGCGATGTCCATCGGCAGGTTGAGGAGGAGGTGCGTGATCTCCTTCCAGGTCTGCGCGCCGAGCGGGGCCCGCGGCGGGGGCAGCCGGTCGCCGTCGCCGGACACGGCGGCACGGGCGGCACGGGCGGCACGGGCGGCCCCGGCGGTCCGGGCCGCCCCGGCGGCGTGCGGCGCGCGCGGGGCGTGCGGGGCGTGCGGGCCGTCGTGCGCGGTGCGGCCGGAGGTCGGGGGGCTCGCGGTCATGGGCACAAGACTGCCGGTCCCGGGGGCGCGCCGCCATGGGGTTCGTGGGTGGGGCGGCGGGGGGTTAACCCCACCCCTCGGGCCCGCGGCGGCGGACGTCCGGTGGACGCCCGCTCCCCCGCGCGGGCCCAGGGCCTAGACTCCCCTTTCGAACGGAGCGTCGTAACCGATGCGAACACCACAGAGCGAGGGACGGACGTGCCGGACTACTTCCACGGCTACGCGGTCGTCGGGCTGGTCGCGGTCGTCGGGGTGCTTTTCGTGGCGGCGGCCTTCGGGGCCGGACGGCTGCTGCGGCCCGTGGTGCCGACGCCGGAGAAGCTGCTGACGTACGAGTGCGGGGTGGACCCCGTCGGCGAGGGCTGGGCGCACACCCAGATCCGCTACTACGTGTACGCCTTCCTCTACGTCGTCTTCGCCGTCGACTCGATCTTCCTCTTCCCCTGGGCGACGGTCTTCGCCGCTCCCGGCTTCGGCGGGGTGACACTGGTGGAGATGTTCGTCTTCCTCGGTTTCCTGACCGTGGGACTGCTCTACGCCTGGAGGAAGGGCGTTCTGGCATGGACGTGACCCCCGACCCCACCCGGCCCGCCGCCCCGTCCGCCGCGCGGCCCCCCGCGGACCTGCCGGAGCCCCGCCGGCTGGGCGGGCTGGCCCGGCTGGCCCCCGAGCCGATGAAGGTGGTGCTGAACTGGGGCCGCCGCTACAGCCTGTGGGTCTTCAACTTCGGGCTCGCCTGCTGCGCGATCGAGTTCATCGCCGCCTCGATGTCCCGCCACGACTTCATCCGCCTCGGCGTCATCCCCTTCGCGCCGGGGCCGCGCCAGGCCGACCTGATGGTCGTCTCGGGCACGGTCACCGACAAGATGGCCCCGGCGGTCCGGCGGCTGTACGAGCAGATGCCCGAGCCGAAGTACGTGATCTCCTTCGGCGCCTGCTCCAACTGCGGCGGCCCCTACTGGGACTCGTACTCCGTCACCAAGGGCGTGGACCAGATCATCCCGGTCGACGTCTACGTGCCCGGCTGCCCGCCCCGGCCCGAGGCGCTGCTCCAGGGCATCCTCAAGCTCCAGGAGAAGATCGCCGGCGAGTCCCCGGCCGAGCGCTACGGGAGGAGCCCCGGTCCGGCGCCGTCCGCGCCGCCGGCCCCGTCGGGTGCGGCCCTGACCAGCGGCCTGGTCACCCCGCCCCCGCCTCCGGGCCCGGCAGCGGGGGAGGAGCGCGCGTGACCGGGCCGACCCCGCCGAACCCGTCCGCCGCCGGATGGCTGCCCCGGCCCGCCGAGGAACTCTTCGGCGAGGGCGCGAGCGCCGCCGAGGCGTACGAGCTGCTGACCGTCGACGTCCCGGCCGAGCGCTGGACCGAGGCGCTGACCGTCGCGCGCGACGAGCTGGGCTGCACGTACTTCGACTGGCTGAGCGCCGTGGACGAGCCCGGCGAGGGCTTCCGGGTCTGCGCGCACCTGGCCGCGCTGGGCACGCCGGTGCGGCGGCTGCTGGTGCGGACCACCGTGCCGCACGAGGCGCCCGAGCTGCCCACCGCCACCGGGGTGTACGCCGGGGCCGCTTGGCACGAGCGGGAGACGTACGAGATGTTCGGCGTCTCCTTCGCCGGCCATCCGCACCTGGCGCCGCTGCTGCTGCCCGACGGTTTCGAGGGGCATCCGCTGCGGAAGGACTTCGTGCTGGCGGCCCGCGTCGCCAAGGCGTGGCCCGGCGCCAAGGAGCCCGGCGAGTCCGCGGAGGGCGGCCCGAGGCGGCGGCAGGCGCTGCCGCCCGGTGTGCCCGACCCCAACGAGTGGGGCCCGCTCAAGGGCCGGCTCCCTCCGGCTCCGGCCCGCCCGGCACGCGGCCGCGCGGCGGGTACGGCCGGTGGCGCGGGCGGCGCTGGCGGTGCGGGCGAACGGCCGCGCCGGATGCGTGGCGCGGGCGCCGGTTCCGCGAGCCAGCGGGCCGCCGAGGCCACCTCCTCCGAGACCGCCGCGCCGCGCCGGGCGCGCAGCGCGTCGGAGGGTTCGGCGAGCCAGCGGGCCGCCGCGGAGCCGGGCCGCCGCAGCACGGACGCCCCCTGGCTCAAACCGGCCGAGCAGGCCGAGCCCTCCGGGCCGCCCGGTGAGACGTCGGACGAGGCCGCCCGCCGCGTCCACGAGACGGACGAGCGGACCGAGGTCCCGCTGGCCGAGGGCGGTGGCGCCTCGGCGGCGAACGCCCCCGGGAGCCCCGGGAGCCCCGAGGACCCCGATAGGCCCGAGAACCCCGAGAACGGGACTCCGGCACCGGAGCGCCGGGCCCCCGGCGGCAGCGGTGCCGACAGCGGTACCGGCAGTGACGCCGACAGTGACACCGACAGTGATACCGACAGCGGTACCGGCAGTGGCGGAACGACAGGAGGCGGCGCCTGATGGACGTGCTCGACGTCGCCTGGCGGCTGCTGGCCGTCCTGCTCGCCTTCCTCGTCCTGCCCCTGCTGGTGGGCCAGACCGAGCACAAGGTGATGGCCCACATGCAGGGCCGTGTCGGCCCGATGTACGCGGGCGGCTTCCACGGCTGGGCCCAGCTCGTGGCCGACGGCGTGAAGTTCGCGCAGAAGGAGGACGTCGTACCGGCGGACGCCGACCGCCGGGTCTTCCAGCTCGCGCCCGCCGTCGCCCTCATCCCCTACCTCCTGGTGCTGATCGCGATCCCGGTCGGCCCGGACGGCATGGTCGGCCAGGCTGTCGACGCGGGGATCTTCTTCGTGCTCGCCGTGATGGGCGTCGGTGTGCTCGGCTCCCTCATGGGCGGCTGGGCCTCGGCCAACAAGTTCTCCCTCCTGGGCGGTCTGCGCACCGCCGCCCAGCTCATGGCGTACGAGCTGCCGCTGCTGCTCGCCGCCGCCTCCGTCGCCATGGCGGCCGGGACGCTCTCGCTGCCCGGCATCCTGGAGGCGTTCGAGTGGTGGTGGGTGCCGTGGCAGGCCGTCGGCGCCCTGGTCTTCTTCACCGCCGGGCTCGCCGAGCTCCAGCGTCCGCCCTTCGACGCCCCCATCGCCGACTCCGAGATCATCTTCGGCGCGTACACCGAGTACACGGGCCTGCGCTTCGCCTTCTTCCTGCTCGCCGAGTACGCGGGCATCGTCGTGCTGTGCGCCCTGACCACGGTGCTGTTCCTGGGCGGCTGGCACGGGCCGTTCGCCGCCGACCTCGGCTGGCTGTGGACGCTCCTGAAGACCTCCGTCCTCGCCTTCGTCGTCATCTGGCTGCGGGTGAGCTACCCCCGGCTGCGCGAGGACCAGCTCCAGAAGCTCGCCTGGACCGTGCTCGTCCCCCTCGCCCTGTTCCAGATCGCGCTCACCGGCGTCGTCAAGGTGGTGATCCAGTAATGGCCGTCCCCGGCAGCGGCCTGGCCAAGGGCCTGGCCGTCACCCTCCGCACCATGACCCGGCGCTCGGTCACGGCGCACTACCCGGACGTCCAGCCCGAGCTGCCCGCCCGCAGCCGCGGGGTGATCGGGCTGTTCGAGGAGAACTGCACGGTGTGCATGCTGTGCGCCCGCGAGTGCCCCGACTGGTGCATCTACATCGACTCGCACAAGGAGACGGTGCCTCCCGCCGCCCCCGGGGGCCGCGAGCGCAGCCGCAACGTCCTGGACCGCTTCGCCATCGACTTCTCGCTCTGCATGTACTGCGGCATCTGCATCGAGGTCTGCCCCTTCGACGCGCTGTTCTGGTCGCCGGAGTTCGAGTACGCCGAGACCGACATCCGCGACCTCACCCACGAGCGGGACAGGCTCCGCGAGTGGATGTGGACCGTGCCCGCCCCGCCGCCGCTCGACCCGGCCGCCGAGGAGCCCAAGGAGGTCGCCGCCGCCCGCAAGGCCGCCGAGAAGCAGCTCGCCGCGGAGCCCCGGCAGCACGGGGACCGGCAGCGGGACGGTGACGCGTGAGCGCCGCCGTGAGACTCGCCGCCGCCTCCGGGAACCCCGGCTTCCTGTCGCCCACCGGCGTCGAGGTCGTCTTCGTGCTCGTCGGCCTCCTCACCCTCGGCGCCGCGATCGCCGCCGTCACCACCCGGCAGCTCGTGCACGCCGCGCTGTGGCTGGTGGTGGCGCTCGGCGGGATCGCGGTCGAGTACCTGCTGCTGTCCGCCGAGTTCATCGCCTGGGTACAGGTCCTGATCTACGTCGGGGCCGTCGTCGTCCTCCTCCTGTTCGGGCTGATGCTGACCAGGGCGCCCATCGGCAGGTCGCCGGACGCCGACTCGGGCAACCGCCCCGCCGCCCTCGCGGTCGCCGTCACCGCGGCCGTCATCCTGGTCACCGTGGTGGTGGACGCCTTCCGCACCACCTGGATCGACCTGGACAGCGGCTCGCCGCAGGGCACCACCGAAGCCACCGGACGGATCCTCTTCCGGCACTGGGTGCTCCCCTTCGAGGCCCTCTCCGTCCTGCTGCTCGCCGCGCTCGTCGGCGCGATCGTCCTCTCCCGCCGCGGGAGCGGGACCGCAGAAGGGACCGGCGGCGGAACCGGTGGAGGGACCGGCGGCGGAACGGGGAACGGCACCGGCACCGCGAACGGGGGAGAGCGCTGATGCACCTCGCCTACCCCGCCGTCCTGGCCGCCCTCCTCTTCTGCACCGGTCTGTACGGCGTCCTCGCCCGGCGCAACGCGATCCTCGTCCTGATGTCGGTCGAGCTGATGCTCAACGCCGTCAACCTCAACCTCGTCGCCTTCGACGTCTGGCTCCGCGACGCCCTGCACGCCGGACAGGCCCTCACCCTCTTCACCATCACCATCGCCGCCGCCGAGATCGGCATCGGCCTCGCCATCGTGCTGCTCGTCCACCGCAACCGGGGCACCTCCCACATCGACCGGCTCCGCGAACTCGCCGAAACCGACGAAACCGCTGGAACCGACGAAACCGACGAAGCCGCCGGAACCGCCGGAACCGACACGGGGAGTGACGGGAACACGGCGGCAGCCGCCACCGACGGTGCCACCGGCCACCCCGCCCGGAGAGCCGCCGACACGCGCCTGACCAGGGGAGAGGCCACCGCGTGACCACCACCACCCTCGCCGTCCTCGTCCCGCTGCTGCCCTTCCTCGGCGCCCTCGCCGGGTTCCTCCTCGGACGCCGCGCCCCCGCCTACGTCCGTCCCCTGGCCGTCCTGCCCACCCTCGCCTCGGCCGCCCTCGCCGTGACCGTCGCCGTACGCCAGGGCGGGGAGGGCGCCCTGACCGGCGCCACCCGGCTCGCCCCCACCGGCAACGACGCCCTGCCGGTCGAGCTCGCCCTCCACCTCGACGGCTTCGCCGTCCTCGTCGCGGTCCTCGTCGCCGTCGTCGCGTCCTGCGTGCAGACCTACTCCACCGGCTACCTCCGCGACGACCCGCGCTACCCCTCCTACGCCGCGCTGGTCTCCCTCTTCACCGCCGCGATGCTGCTGGTCGTCTACAGCGACGACCTGATCGTGCTGCTGGTCGGCTGGGAGGTCATGGGCATCTGCTCGTACTTCCTGGTCGGCCACTACTGGGAGACGGCCGCCGCCCGCTCCGCCTCCCTCAAGGCGTTCCTCGTCACCAAGCTCGGCGACGTGCCGTTCATCATCGGCATCCTGGCGCTGGCCTCCGAGACCGGCACCTTCCGGATCAGCACCGTCGTCACCCGGCTGACCTCCCCGCTGTCCGGCTTCGAACTGGGCCACCCCACCGTCATCGCGCTGCTGCTGCTCGCCGGGGTCGCGGGCAAGTCGGCGCAGTTCCCGCTGCACACCTGGCTGCCGGACGCGATGGCGGGCCCGACGCCGGTCTCCGCGCTGATCCACGCCGCCACCATGGTCGCGGCCGGCGTCTACTTCGTCGCGCGGCTGCTGCCCGTCTTCACCGCCTCCGCCGTCGCGCTCGCCGTCCTGGCCGCGATGGCGGCGGTCACCATGGTCGGCTCGGCGCTCGCCGCCCTCGCCCAGGACGACGTCAAACGCGTCCTGGCGTACTCCACCGTCGGCCAGCTCGGCTACATGACCGGCGCCCTGGCCGTCGCCGACCGCGGCGCCGCCGTCTTCCACCTCGTCTCCCACGGCGTGTTCAAGGCGCTCCTCTTCCTCGCCGCGGGCGTGCTCATCCACGCGGCCGGCACCAACTCCCTCGCCGCGATGTCCCGCACGGGCGGCATCGCGAAGCGGGTGCCGGACGCCTACTGGACGATGACGGTCGCCCTGCTCGCCCTCGCCGCCGTGCCCCCCTTCGCGGGCTTCTTCTCCAAGGAGGCCGTGCTCTCCGCCGCCGAGCACGCCGCCCTCGACCCCGCCGGCGGAGCGGCCCACGCCGTCCCGTCCGCCGTGGGCTGGACGGTCCTGCTCGCCGGACTGCTGACCGCCGCGCTCACCGCCGCGTACGCCGCGCGCCTGTGGCTGCTGGCCTTCCACGGACGCGGCGCCGAGGCCCCCGACCACGGCAGGCAGCCGGCCGCCATGAACGTGGTGCTGTGGGTGCTGGCCGGGCCGGCCATCGCCGTCGGGCTGCTGTACGGCGCCCTGCCCGACTGGTTCGACGGCCGTCCCCTCGGCCCCACCCTCACCACCTCCGTCCTGAGCACCGGCCTCGCCGCCGCCGGGATCACGGTGATGTACGCCGCCTGGCGGCACACCACCGCCACCGCCGCCGCCCGCGCCCCGCTCGGCGCCGTCGCCGCCCACCCCGAGGCCGGGCCCGGCTCCGCGGGGGCCGAGTCCGGCCGCCACCCCTCGCCGGGACACCCCGTGCCGCAGTTCTCGACCTCCGAGGCCGAGGCCATCGCCACCCACCGGGCGGCCTACGGCGACATCGCCGCCGCCGACGACCCGGCCGACCCCGGCCGCCTCCTCCTCGGCCCGCTGCACCGCCACGCCGCCCGCGGCTTCCACCTCGACGCCGTCTACGCCGCCCTCGCCGTACGCCCCGTCCGGGCCGCCGCCAGGCTCGTCCGCTTCCTCGACCGCGAGGTCGTCGACACCTACGTGCACGGCACCGGCGGTACGGCCCGGCTGCTGGGGGCGGCCGTGCGCCGCGCCCAGACCGGCAACGTGCAGACCTACCTCGGCGTCCTGTTCGCCGGCTCCCTCGTCCTGGCCGTGGCCGCCGCCCTCGTCGCCGCCGGAGCGTGACCAGTGATCCCCCTGAACGACACCGCGATGCGGCTGCTCCTCGTGGCCGTCGTCGTCCTGCCCCTGCTCGGCGCCGGCGCGGCCCTGCTGCCCGCCCCGCCCGGGCTGCGGGGGCGCGGTCCCGAGCAGGCCGTGCTGCGCCACGGCGTCACCGTCACCGGCGCGGTGCTGGCCGCCACCGTCCTGCTCGCGCTCGGCTTCGACCACGACCGGCCCGGGGAGATGCAGGCCGAGACCGACATCGGCTGGATCCCGGCGCTCGGCGTCCGCCTCCACCTCGGCACCGACGGCGTCTCGCTCCCCCTGCTCGTCCTGACGGCGCTGCTGACCTTCCTGTGCGCCCTGTACAGCTACCACCGCCCTCCCGAGGGACCGCGCCCGCAGGCGTTCGTCGCGCTCGTGCTCCTGCTGGAGGCCGGCACCCTGGCGACCTTCGCCGTGCTGGACCTGATGCTGTTCTTCCTGGCCTTCGAGACGGTCCTCGTCCCGATGTACTTCCTCATCGCCCGCTGGGGCGGGGCGGGCCGGGAGCGCGCCGCCTGGAAGTTCATCCTCTACACGCTGCTGGGCTCCGTGGTCATGCTGCTGGGCCTGCTGCTGCTCGGACTGAGCGCCGAGGGCGGCCCGACGTTCGACATGACGGCGCTCGCCGAGGACGGTGGCCGGGGCCTGACCCGCACCACCCAGCTGCTGGCCGTCCTCGCCATCGGCGCCGGCCTGGCCGTCAAGACGCCGATGTGGCCGCTGCACAGCTGGCTCCCCGACGCCCACACCGCCGCCCCGACCGTCGGCTCGGTGCTGCTGGCGGGCGTCCTGCTGAAGATGGGCACCTACGGCTTCGTCCGGATCGTCCTGCCGATCGCCCCCGACGGCATCCACACCTTCGCGCCGTACCTGGCCGCCTTCGCGGTCGCCGGCATCATCTACGGATCGCTGGCCTGCCTGGCCCTGGCCCTCCCCGGCGCGGGGGGCGACCTCAAGCGGCTCATCGCCTACTCCTCCGTGAGCCACATGGGCTTCGTGCTGCTGGGCATCGCCACCCTCACCCGCACCGGCGTCAACGGCGCGCTGTTCGCGGGCGTCGCCCACGGCCTCATCACCGGCCTGCTGTTCTTCCTCGTCGGCGCCCTCAAGGACCGCACCGGCACGACCGATCTGGACCGGCTCGCGCTCGGCGGCGGCGAGGACGGCGGGGGCGCCGCGCTGTACGGGCGCGCCCCCCGGCTCGGCGGACTGCTCGCCTTCGGCGCCGTCGCCTCCCTCGGGCTGCCCGGACTCGCCGGGTTCTGGGGCGAGATGCTCGCGATGCTCGGCGCGTACCACCCCGCCGACGGGCTCAGCCGGCCCGCGTACCTGGTCTTCATGGCCCTCGCCGCCCTCGGCACCCTGCTGACGGCCGCCTATCTGCTGGTGGTCGTGCGCCGCGTCTGCATGGGCGGGCCGCCCACCTCCGGGGCCACCCTCGCCCTCGCGGACGTCCGCCGCCACGAGTTCGCCGCCTGGACCCCGCTCGTCGTCCTCACCGTCCTGGCCGGACTGTGGCCCGCGATCCTCCTCGGGCTCACCGATCCGGCCGTGCAGAACCTCCTGCCGGGAGTCAGCCGATGACCGCGCCCGTCCGGAACGCCCCGAACATCCCGAACGTCCCGGACGTCCTGAGCGCCCCGGACGTCCTGAGCGCACAGGGCGCGGCCGGGAGCGTGGTCCAGTCCGTCGACTGGCTCACCATCGCCCCGCCCGCCCTCGCGGCCCTGGGCGCGCTGGCCGTCCTGGTCGCCGACCTGTTCCTGCCCGAGCGCCGCAAGCCGCTGCTCGGCCCGCTCACCGTCGCCTTCCTGGCGCTCGCCGCGCTCTCCCTGCTGCCCCTCCTGGGCGGCGACCGCACCACCTTCTGCCTCACCACCGATCCGGAGGCGTGCTCCTACGTCGCGGACCCGTTCGCCCTGGCCGTCCAGTTCCTGGTGCTCGGCGCCGCGCTGATCGCCGCCCTGATGTCGATGACGGCGGTACGGGACGAGGCGCTGCCGCGCGGCGAGTACTGGTTCCTGCTGCTGTCCTCCGCCGCGGGCGCCGCGCTGCTGCCCGCCTCCCGCGACCTGGCGACCCTGATCGTGGCGCTGGAGGTCGCCTCCCTGCCGTCCTACGCGCTGGTCGGGCTGCGCCGGGGGGACGGGCGCTCCTCGGAGGCGGCCCTGAAGTTCTTCCTCTCCTCGGTCACCGCCACCGCCGTGAGCCTGATGGGCGTCAGCTTCGTCTACGCCGCCACCGGCTCCCTGCACCTGGGGCGGGTCGCCGAGGGGCTGCGCGAGACGGCCCCCGGGCTGGACGCCCTGGCCGCCACCGGCGTCGCCCTCACCCTCGTCGGCTTCGCCTTCAAGATCGCGGCCGTCCCCTTCCACTTCTGGGTGCCCGACACCTACGTCGGCGCGCCCCTGCCGGTGGCCGCCTACCTGTCGGTGATCGGCAAGGCGGTGGGCTTCTCCGGGCTGATCCTGGTGACCGTCGAGGCCTTCCCCTCCCACGACCGGATCTGGGGCCCGGCGATCGCCGTCCTGGCCGCCCTCACCATGACCGGCGGCAACGTCGCCGCCCTGCGGCAGCGCCCGGAGCGCGCGCACAGCGCGGTGCGGCTGCTGGCGTGGTCCTCCGTCGGCCAGGCGGGCTACCTGCTGGTGCCGATCGCCGCGGCGGCGTACGCGCAGGAGCCGGAGCGGGCCGTCGGCGCGACCGTCGCGTACGCCCTGATGTACGCCGCCGTGAACCTCGGCGCCTTCGCCGTGGCCGCCCACGTCGGCCGCACCGCCGCCGCCAACCGGATCACCGACTACCGCGGCCTGTACGCCGCCCACCCCCTGGCCGCCCTCGCCCTCGCCTTCTTCCTGCTCTGCCTGGCCGGGCTGCCGCCGGGGATCATCGGCCTGTTCGCCAAGGTCGCGGTCTTCTCCGCGGCCGTGGACGCGGGGCTCGGCTGGCTGGCGGCGGTGATGGCGGCGAACGTCGTGATCGCCCTGTACTACTACCTTGCGTGGACGGCGCAGCTCTTCCGCGCCCCCTCCGGCGCCCCCGTGCGTACCGCCGCACCCGCGTCCGGCCGGGCCCCCTCCGGCGCTCCCGTACGCGTCGCCGCGCCCCTCACGGCCGCGATCGCCCTGACGGCGGCGATCGCCGTCGGCCTTTCGGGTGCTCCCCAGCTCGTCCTGCGCTTCGCCGCCGACGTGCTGCTTTAGCCGGCGGCGGTCCGGGAACCCGGCGTCCTCGCGTGGCGTTGACCTTTCGGAAGGGTCCACCGAATCCGCCTCGGGGCGGAGACGCCGCCGCAACGAAGGGCCACACGAGGGGTTCCCCTGCCGCACCACCTGGAGGGCGCACCGTGCACCGCCGGCACAACGGGCTGAGAACCGCCCTGCTACTCGGGGGACTGTCCGCGCTCATCATCGTCATCGGCGGTTTCTTCGGCCGTACCGGACTGCTCGTCGCGGTCGTCCTGGCGCTCGGCACCAACGCCTACGCCTACTGGAACAGCGACAAGCTCGCCCTGCGCGCCATGAGGGCCCGCCCGGTCAGCGAGTTCGAGGCCCCGGGCCTGTACCGGATCGTCCGCGAGCTGTCCACGGCCGCCCGCCAGCCCATGCCGCGCCTGTACATCTCGCCGACCCAGGCGCCCAACGCGTTCGCCACCGGCCGCAATCCGCGCAACGCCGCCGTCTGCTGCACCGACGGCATCCTGCGCATCCTCGACGAACGCGAGCTGCGCGGCGTCCTCGGCCACGAGCTGAGCCACGTCTACAACCGCGACATCCTCATCGCCTCCGTGGCGGGAGCCCTCGCCTCGGTGGTGATGTTCCTGGTGAACTTCGCCTGGCTCATCCCGATCGGCCGGTCCGACGACGACGAGGGCCCCGGCCTGGTCGGCATGCTGCTGATCATGCTGCTCGGCCCGCTCGCCGCGTCCCTGATCCGGCTCGCGGTCAGCCGCTCCCGGGAGTACGAAGCGGACGCCTCCGGCTCCCAGCTCACCGGCGACCCGCTGGCCCTCGCCTCCGCCCTGGCCAAGCTGGAGGCCGGCACCAAGCAGCTCCCGCTGCCCCCCGAACCCCGACTGGAGACGGCGAGCCACATGATGATCGCCAACCCGTTCCGCTCCGGCGACGGCCTGTCCCGGATGTTCTCCACCCACCCCCCGATGGCCGAGCGCATCGCCCGGCTGGAGCGCATGGCGGGGCGCCCGTGAAGACGCTCCTGAACGTCCTGTGGCTGGTCTTCTCCGGCCTCTGGCTCGCGCTGGGGTACGCGGTGGCGGGCCTGGTCTGCTTCCTGCTGGTCGTCACGATCCCGTGGGGCGTCGCCTGCTTCCGGATCGCCGTCTACGCCCTGTGGCCCTTCGGGTACACGGTCGTCCGGCGGCCCGGCGCGGGCGCCGCCTCCGCCGCGGGCAACGTCGTCTGGCTGGTCTTCGCGGGGATCTGGCTCACCCTGGGGCACATCGCCGCGGGCATCGGCTTCTGCCTGACGGTCATCGGCATCCCGTTCGGGATCGCGCACTTCAAGATGGTCCCGGTCTCGCTGGTGCCGCTGGGCCGCGAGATCGTCCCCAGCGACGCCGCGTACCCCTCGTACCGCTGGAACCCCGCGCCCCGCTAGGCGTACCCGGCCGGCGGGGCGCCCGCGTCCTCCCAGGGCGCCGGTCCGGTGCCGTCGCTCCAGGCGGCCAGCGCGTGCCGGCCGAAGCACAGGATCCCGCACTGCTCGGCGTACTCGGCGGCGGGCGCGGTGAAGTCGCTGGTGGTGACCACGGCCGCCACCTGGGCCCCGTGGACGGTGTAGCAGGTGCCGCCGAAGCGCTGCACGTCCTGCGACCCGACCTTGTTGGTGTCGCAGTAGCGCTTGCACTGGATGACCACGCGCCGCCCGTCCGGGGCGGTGGCGACGACGTCGGCGCCGAGGTCGCCCGCGCCGCCGACGACCTCCACGTCCCGGCAGCCGTCCCGTTCGCACAAGTCCGCCACCGCCCGCTCGAACTGCTCCGCGTCCATGGCGTCGTAGTCGGCGGGCCCGGCGGGCTCGCCGGGTCGGACCGTGCCCGCGCCGTCCGCGTACTCCACCGGCTCCGCGTACTCCACCGGCTCCGGGTGCGCCGCGGTGTCCGGACTGTCCGGGCTGTTCGGGCCGGCTGGGGTGACCACGGCGTCCGCGCGTTCCCGGCGCCCCGCCGCCGCGGGCGGAGCCTCCTCCTCCAGCGTGTCCAGCGCGGTCTCGGCGGCCTCGGTCAGGACCGCGGCGGCCCGGCGGGCGGCCCTGGACGCCCGGAAGTGGCGGCCGCCGCGCAGGGCGGCCACGGCCGCCGGCACGCCGACCAGGCAGACGGCCAGCGCCGCGACCGGGTGCCGCTGGGCCGCGTCGAGCACCACGCGTCCGGTGAACCACACCCCCAGCAGGACGACGGCGGCCAGCACGAAGGCCAGGGTCGTCAGCCGCAGGTCGAAGGCGGGCTTGCGGTCCGGCGTACGCGTCCGGCGCGCGGATATGGCCATCGGTGCTGGTCCCCCTGGCGGTTCGGCAAGGAACATCACTGCTCGCTACTGCCGTCTGCCCCGCCGCACCGTTTTCACCGGGCGGGGCGTCCCGCGCGGGGTCAGCACCCGACGCCGATGCAGTTCTCCCGGAAGACCTCGTCACCGTCCACCGTGCCGACGATCGTGAAGCCCTCGAACGTGACGCCGCCCTCCGTCTCGATCCGCGGGTCGCTGCCGGCGTCGGCCACCATCCGGGCCTGCCCGCCGTCCACGGTGGTGCCCTCGCAGGTGACCTTCAGGTTCTCGCCGGTGCCCTCGTCGGTGCACGTGAGATCGCCGTCGATCTCGTGCCCGGCCTGGTCGAAGGCGAGTTCACCGGACTCGGCCGCGCTGTTGCGGGCGAGGGTCCCGGTGATCTCCTCCCCGGTGCCGTCCTCCCCGCACCCCGAGAGCGAGAGCGCTCCGCACAGCAGCGCGGCCGGGAGGGCGGTCCGTACGGTCCTCTTCCTCATGCGTCCTCCAGTTCCCGTACACGGTCCGTCCGCGTCCGGGTTCCCGGAGAAGGAGGTCCGCCAACCCCGCCGCGCGCCGTCCCGGAGGAGTTCGGGGAACCGGAGGGAACCGGGGGACCGGGGTGAGGGGCCGGACGCCCGGGCGCCCGCCCCCCTCGCCCGGCGACCGGCGGTCAGCGGTAGTTGGTGAACTGGATCGCGAAGTCGAAGTCCTTGCCCTTGAGGAGGGCGATGACCTCCTGCAGGGCGTCCCGGCTCTTGTGGCTGACGCGCAGTTCGTCGCCCTGCACCTGCGCCTTGACGCCCTTGGGGCCCTCGTCGCGGATGATCTTCGCGACCTTCTTGGCGTTGTCCTGGGAGATGCCCTCCTGGATCGACGCGAAGAGCTTGTACTCCTTGCCGGACACCTGCGGCTCCCCGGCGTCCAGGGACTTCAGGGAGATGCCGCGCTTGACCAGCTTGGACTGGAAGATGTCGAGGATGGCCTTGACCCGCTCCTCGGAGTTGGCGCGCATCTCGATCTTCTCGCCCGACCAGGCGATGGACGCGCCCACGCCCTTGAAGTCGAAGCGCTGGGAGATCTCCTTGGCGGCCTGGTTGAGGGCGTTGTCGACCTCCTGCCGATCGACCTTCGAGACGATGTCGAAACTGGAGTCGGCCATCGTGGATTGGCTCCTCGTGGGTAGATCCGTCGGGGTGCGGTCCGTCTGCGGCCCGCGCCCGCCAGCCTAGTCATCCGCCGCGGTGATCCACCGCCGGACAACCAGGTGGCGGACCACCCCCCACCATCGGGTATGGTTGTGCGCGTTGCCGGGGAGCATGGAATCCCAGGCGGCAAACCCCGGCGGTGTGCCCGAGCGGCCAAAGGGAGCAGACTGTAAATCTGCCGGCTCAGCCTTCCCAGGTTCGAATCCTGGCGCCGCCACACGAGGGATACGGCCTCCGACCAGTCCACTGGTCGGGGGCCGTATCCGTGTTCCCTCCGTGTTCCCCGGCACGCCGGCCGAGTCCGGCCGGGCGCCGCGCTCGGCGGGGCCGGGAGCGCGGCCCTCACCTGCACCGGCCGTCCGTACCGGCCGCCCGCACCGGTCCCGGCCGCGCCCGGCGCACCGCCGCCGCGCTCCCGCCCCGCGCCCCGCGCCTCCGGAGGGGCGGGGCCTAGTCCGGCACCTCCGTCGCCTCCACGCCCAGCTGCGCGACCGCCTGGTCGATCGGGACGTCGCCGCCGATCAGCTCCAGCGTCACCCGTGCCGCGCGCGGTTCGTCCAGGAGCGCCAGGAGGACGGCGGCCACGTCGTCGCGGGAGATCTCGCCCCGGCCCGTGCGGGGCTCCAGCCGCACCCGCCCGGTGCCCGGCCCGTTGGTGAGGCGGCCGGGGCGCAGGATCGTCCAGTCCAGGTTGACGCGCCGGCGGATGTCGTCGTCCGCGGCGCCCTTGGCGCGCAGGTAGGCGGCGAAGACGGGCTCCATGTCGGCGGGCGGCTCGTCGTCCGCCCCCATCGAGGAGACGACCAGGAAGCGGCGCACCCCGGCGAGTTCGGCGGCGTCCGCGAAGAGGACCGCGGCCGCGCGGTCCACGGTCTCCTTGCGGGCCGTGCCGCTGCCCGGGCCCGCGCCCGCCGCGAAGACCGCGGCGTCGGCGTCCCGCAGATACCGGGCGACCTCCTCCGCGGACGACGACTCCAGGTCGCAGACGATCGGCTCGGCCCCCGCCGAGCGCAGGTCGTCCGCGTGCTCGGGCCGCCGGATCAGTCCCGCGACCTCCTCTCCGCGCCCGGCGAGCAGCCGCTCCAGCCGCAGCGCGATCTGACCGTGTCCACCAGCGATGACTGTGCGCATACCCCGACCGTACGCCGTCGGGGCCGCCGATCGGCGCTGTCAGCGCTGCGACTGGCGGGGGAGTCCCAGCTCGGCCGCGTCCGCCGCCCCGGCGGGCCCGGCCGGATCCGCCGGGCCCGCC
>NZ_JARVKV010000092.1 GCF_029813835.1 Streptomyces sp. DH37 | reverse complement strand
GACGACCGGGTTGATAGGCCAGATATGGAAGCCTCGTGAGGGGTGGAGTTGACTGGTACTAATAGGCCGAGGGCTTGACCATAGATTTGCTCGCGTCCACTGTGTGGGTTCTGAGACCACGACCGGCTTGGCCGGATGTTGGGGTTTCAATTGAACAGTGTGTTTGTTCGCTTGGAACATCCGTGGTTGGTGTTTCGGTGGTCATGGCGAGAGGGAAACGCCCGGTTACATTCCGAACCCGGAAGCTAAGCCTTTCAGCGCCGATGGTACTGCATGGGGGACCGTGTGGGAGAGTAGGACGCCGCCGAACAATTATTGAAGGGCCCTTGGTCCCAGCGTTCATGCTGGTGCCAAGGGCCCTTTTGTTATTTGTGCATGAAGAAGAACGTGTACCACCCCAAGACAGGAGCCACATCGATGTCCAACTCTTCCGAGGAACAGCCTGGCCGGCCTGAGCGCTCGGACAGGCCGCGTCGCCAGGGGGGCGATGAGAGGCGGGGTGGGTTCCGTCGTGATGACCGTCGTGGGGAGCGGCCGTCGTATCGGCGTGATGAGCGTGGTGAGCGTCCTCGTGGTCCGCGTCGGGATGACGAGCGGGGTGATCGTGGTGGTTTCCGGCGCGATGACCGGCCCTCCTACCGTCGGGATGACCGGCGTGACGAGCGGCCCTCGTACCAGCGTGACGACCGCCGTGATGAGCGGCGTGACGACCGGGGCGGTTTCCGGCGTGATGACCGGGAGCAGGGGCGTGGTGAGCGGGGCGGTTTCCGCCGTGACGACCGCCGTGATGACCGGCCTTCGTACCGTCGTGATGACCGTCGTGACGAGCGGCGCGATGATCGGCCCTCGTACCGCCGGGATGAGCGGGGCGATGACCGGGGCGGCTTCCGCCGTGACGACCGCCGCGACGACCGGGGTGACCGGCCGCGCGGCCCGCGGCGCGACGACGACCGGGGTGGGTTCCGCCGTGATGACCGTCGTGGGGAGCGGCCGTCGTATCGGCGTGATGAGCGTGGTGAGCGTCCTCGTGGTCCGCGTCGGGATGACGAGCGGGGTGATCGTGGTGGTTTCCGCCGTGACGACCGGCCCTCCTATCGTCGGGATGACCGGCGTGACGAGCGGCCCTCGTACCAGCGTGACGAGCGGCGCGATGAGCGGCGTGACGACCGGGGCGGTTTCCGGCGTGATGACCGGGAGCAGGGGCGTGGGGAGCGGGGCGGCTTCCGCCGTGACGACCGGCCTTCGTACCGTCGGGATGACCGGCGTGATGAGCGGCCCTCGTACCAGCGTGACGACCGCCGTGACGAGCGGCGCGATGATCGACCCTCGTACCGTCGTGACGAGCGGCGCGATGAGCGGCCCTCGTACCGCCGGGATGAGCGGGGCGATGACCGGGGCGGCTTCCGCCGTGACGACCGCCGCGACGACCGGGGTGACCGGCCGCGCGGCCCGCGGCGCGACGACGACCGGGGAAGGCGCCCGTACGGCCAGGGTGGCGGCCGGGGCCGTGACGAGCGGGGTGGTTTCCGCGGCCGTCGCGACGACCGGCCCTCGTACCGGCGCGACGACCGCCCGCGCGATCGCGACCAGGACCGGGAGCCGCTCAGGCGGCTGCCGATCCCGGAGGACGTCACCGGCTACGAGCTCGACAAGGACGTGCGGCAGGAGCTGATGAGCCTGCCCAAGACGCTCGCCGAGGACGTCGCCAAGAACCTGGTGATGGTGGCGAAGCTGCTGGACGAGGACGCCGAGCAGGCGTACGGCTACGCCAAGGTCGCGCTGCGGCTGGCCTCCCGCGTCGCAGCGGTGCGCGAGGCCGCGGGCTTCGCCGCCTACGGGGTGGAGAAGTACGCCGAGGCGCTGGCCGAGTTCCGTGCGGCCCGGCGGATGACCGGCTCCTCCCACCTGTGGCCCGTGATGGCCGACTGCGAGCGCGGTCTCGGCCGGCCGGAGAAGGCTCTTGCCATGGCGGGCGAGCCGGAGGTGCAGAAGCTCGACAAGGCCGGGCAGGTGGAGATGCGACTGGTCGCGGCCGGTGCGCGGCGTGACATGGGACAGGCCGAGGCCGCCGTGGTCACGCTCCAGAGCCCCGAGCTGGCGTCGCACTCCGTGCAGCCGTGGACGGCGCGGCTGCGGTACGCGTACGCCGACGCGCTGCTGGCCGTGGGGCGCGAGGAGGAGGCCCGTGAGTGGTTCGCCAGGGCGCTGGAAGCCGACCAGGGCGGGATGACGGACGCGTCGGACCGGCTGGCGCAGCTGGACGGCGTGGAGTTCGTGGACGCGCTCGACCCGGAGGCCGACCTGGAGGTCGACGCGGAGGAAGGGCTCGAGCCGGAGAAGCCGGAGGGCCTGAAGGAGCCGGAGGAGCTGAAGGAGCCGGAGGGGGAGGCCGAGGACGCCCCCGCGGGGGAGCCCGGGGAGCCCGGGAAGTCCGAGGCCGACCGCACCGGCCGGGACGGGGAAGACGAGCGCTGAGCGGCGTGTGACGAGGGCGGGATCCGTGGTGAACGGGTCCCGCCCTCCGTCGTACGGTCAGCCTTCCGGGGCGTCCTCGAGAGCGCGCAGCACCAGGCCGGTGGCCGGTTTGGGGCCGAAGGACGTGGACTTGCGCGGCATGGTGACGCCCCGGCGGGCCAGGTGGCGGACGGTGTCCTCCGCGACCGCGCGCATCAGGACCGCCGAGCCCCCCAGGCGTTCGGCCTGCCCCACGGCCGCCGCCGCGTCGTGGAGGTAGCCGATCTCGGAGGGCAGGTCGGGTATCCGCCAGACGTCGGCCAGCAGGGCGGAGTGCAGGACCGTGGCGTCCAGTCGGCGCCACTCCTCGGGGCGGTCGGAGCGGACGGTGCGGGAGAGCAGGGCGGGGTCGGGATCGTGGAGCAGGTGGAAGGAGCCGTCGCCGGTGAGGAGGAAGGCGTTGCCGGGTGTGGCGTCCAGGGCGCGCAGGGCGCGGGGGAGCGGGCCGTCGACCGTCCGTACGCGGAAGGCGCCCTCCAGCCGGGCGAGGGCGTCGGCCACCGGCAGGCGGGGCAGTACGCGGTGGATGGCCTGCACCCGCAGCGGGTAGCGGACGGTGTCCACCAGCAGGACCAGGCCGTGGTCCCAGAAGCCGTCCCGGTCGGCGGGCCCGGCGGTGCGCTCGGCCCGGAGCCGCAGGTAGGTGGCCCAGCGGTGGTGGCCGTCGGCGATGAGCGCCTGCCGGCGGGAGAGGTCGCCGCCGGTCTCGGCGAGCTCGTCCGGGTCGGTGAGCGCCCACAGCCGGTGCGAGAAGCCGTCCTCCGTGGTCGTGGCGAGCAGCGGGGGCCGGGCGATGGCGCGTTCGATGACGGCGGCCGCGCCGGTCGTGGTGCCGTCGCCGCGGTACGACAGCAGCAGCGGTTCGAGGTTGGCGGCGGTCTCGCGCATCAGGGCCGCGCGGTCCTCGACGACCTCCGGTATCACGTCCTCGTGGGGCAGGACGACGCCCTCGTCCGGCGGGGTCAGCCGCAGGGCGCCGATCAGCCCGCGCTGGAGGGCGTCGCCCCGGCGCTGCTCGTAGACGTACAGGGCCGGGCGCGGATCCCGGGTGAGGACGCCCTCGGACTCCCAGCGGCGCAGGGTGTCCGCGGCCTGCCGGTGGCGGGCGGCGGGATCGGCGGCCTCCGGGAGGATCAGCCGGACGATGTTGTACGGGTCGGCGGTCTGCAGGTGGTGCAGCCCGTCGGGCCGGACCACGACGTCGTACGGGGGAGAGGTCACGGCGGCGAGGCTTCCGACCCGGTCGGGGGCGTAGCGCAGGCCGCGGAAGGGGGCGAGGCGGAGGCCGCCCGAGGGGTGTTCGGGGCCCGTGGATCGCAACATTGGTGCATGCTATGCCGCTGTGCGGGCTGAGGGATGATCGGGGGAGAAAGACCGCCAGCGCGAGGAGCGAGAAGACGATGACCGGTTCCCACCGCCCGATACGCACCCGGCCGGAGGGCTGCGTACGCCCGCCGAGCCAGGCGTACGACACCGCCCTGCTCGACCTGGACGGCGTGGTCTACGCGGGCGGCGAGGCGGTCGTCCACGCGGTCGAGTCCCTCGCCGCGGCCCGCGAGGCCGGGATGCGGCTGGCGTACGTGACGAACAACGCGGCGCGCACGCCCCTGACCGTCGCCGGGCACCTGACGCGCCTGGGGGTGCCCGCCGAGCCGGACGAGGTGGTCACCTCGGCGCAGGCGGTGGCCCGGATGATGGCCGAGGAGCTGCCCGAGGGGGCGCGGGTGCTGTGCGTGGGCGGTGAGGGCCTGCGGGTGGCGCTGCGCGAGCGCGGGCTGGAGCCGGTGGAGTCCGCGGACGACGGCCCGGTGGCGGTCGTGCAGGGGTACGGCGGCCCGGAGCTGCCGTGGGGGCGGCTGGCGGAGGCGGCGATCGCGGTGGGGCGCGGACTGCCGTGGTTCGCCTCCAACACGGATTTGACGATCCCCAGTGGGCGGGGCATCGCGCCGGGCAACGGCGCGGCCGTGGAGGTGGTGCGGATCGCGACCCGCTGGATGCGTCCGGCGCCGGAGCCGAAGGCGGCGGGCAAGCCGCTGCCGCCGATGCACCGCGAGACGATCCTGCGGACGGGCGCCGAGCGGCCGCTGGTGGTCGGGGACCGGCTGGACACCGACATCGAGGGCGCGTACGCGGGGGGCGTGGACTCGCTGCTGGTGCTCACCGGGGTGACGGACGCGGCGCAGCTGCTGGCGGCGCGTCCCGAGCACCGGCCGACGTACGTGGCGGCCGACCTGCGGGGGCTGCACCGGGCGCAGCCGGAGGTGGAGGAGTCGCGGGACGGGGTCGGCGGCGGGTTCGCGTGCGGCGGCTGGACCGCCTCGGTGCGGGACGGCGCGCTGCGCCTGGAGGGCCGGGGGGACGACCCGCTGGACGGACTGCGGGCGCTGTGCGCCGCCGCGTGGACGGAGGCGGGGGAGGGCGTGTGCGACCTGCCCGGGGGCGACGGGGCGCTGGCCGTACTCGGGCTGTGAGACCCCGCCCCCGGGCCGCGGGACGACGGTGCGCTCCGGCGGCGGTGCCCGTCCCGGCGGCGATGGCCCGGTTCGGCGGGGAGGGCCTCAGCGGAGGGTGAGGCTCAGGGCCGCGACGTAGGACTCCTCGACCGTACCGCCGGGGAAGAGGGCGCTCAGCCGGTCGCGCTCCCCGGCCAGGAACGCGCCGGTGGCCTCCTTCCCCAGGACGAGGAAGTCGGAGTGGCTGGCGAGGTTGGCCAGATGGGTCTCCAGCGGCACCCGCCGGGACCAGCGCACCTGCCGGCGGGTGAAGCCGGGCCCGGACGGCAGCGCGCGGGCACGGGCCGCCTCCACCGCGTCCCGCCCGGCGCCGAAGAAGCGGCGCACGCGGGCGGCCTGGTCGGCGATCCAGCCGACGGACTCGTCGGCGTCGTTGCGCAGCACGGCGAGGGCGCCGCCGGGGCACAGGACGCGGAGGGCCTCGGGCACCGACCGCCCGGGGTCGGTCCAGTGCCAGGCCTGGGCGTAGGTGACGAGGTCGAAGCGGCCGGAGGCCAGCGGCAGGCGGTCCCCGTCGCCGCGCACCACGGGGAGGCCGGGGAGGGCGCGGCGGAACTCGGCCGCCATGCCGCCGCCGGGCTCGACGGCCACGACACGGGCGCCGCGGGCGTGGAGGAGGGCGGTGAGGAGTCCGGTGCCGGCTCCGACGTCGGCGGTGCGGGCGCCGGCGAGGGGGCGGCCCGAGAGCTCCTCCACGGCGTCCAGGAGGGCCGGCGGGTAGGAGGGGCGGTTCGCGGCGTACAGGGCCGCGGCGGCGTCGAAGGAGCGGGCGTGGGAGGCGGCGGTCATACGGTCATCGTCGCCGTTCGGGGGGCGCCGCACATCCGGTTTCCGCGGTCTCCCCGTCCGGGCCCGTCCGGCCGGGGCCCGGGGCGGCTCAGAGCAGCGACCGCAGCCGCAGCAGGTCCCGCAGTCCCGCCTCCAGTCTGACGTGGCCCCGGGCCCAGGCCCGGGCGAAGTTCAGCCGGCCGTCCACCAGGGAGACGAGGTCGTCGCTGGTCATGGTCAGTCTGATCTGGGCGCGCTCGGCGGGCGGGCCGTGGACGGTGGCCATGTCCTCGATGCGGCCGTGGACGAGCCGGCCGGTGAAGGTGGTGTCCAGGTCGGTGAGGTGGCAGCTGACGGAGCGCTCCAGGGCGGCCGCGCTGCGCACGCCGTCGTCCGCGTCCGCGAGGTTCCTCGCCAGCCGCTCCAGCGCGGTCCGGCACTGCTGTGTGGTCGCCATCGCCTCACGACGGTACCCCAGGGGGAGTGCCCGTCGCCGGGGAGGAGGCCGCGCGCGGTAGCGTCGTGACCATGGACGAGCCGATGTCCGGCACGGCGCCGGAGACGCAACCACCAGCGCGGGCCCTGGTGGACGCAGGGACGGAACCGCGGGAGGAGCCCCCCGCGGGGGACGGCGGGCCGCGCCCCCTGGGGCTGCACACGGCTCCCACCGGGCACGCCGGGGTCGACGCCCAGCTGCGTCGCCTGGCGGACGCCGACCACCTCGCCGTCTCCGGTCACCTGGAGGTGTACGAGGATGTGCACCGCGGGCTGCGTGACACGCTGACCGCGCTCGACCAGCGACCCGGGCCGCCCGCACCGGGCGCGCCGTACAACCCCGGGAGCTGAACCGCACGTGGCAGCGTCACGAAACCAGCGCGGCCGGCGCGGCCGGCTCGACGCGGAGCTGGTGCGCCGCAGGCTGGCCCGCTCGCGCGAGCACGCCGGCCAGCTCATCGCCGCCGGACGGGTCACCGTCGGCGGCGCCACCGCGACCAAACCCGCCACCCAGGTGGAGACCGGCGCGGCCATCGTCGTGGCCGAGGACGCCGCCGACCCCGACTACGTCTCGCGCGGCGGCCACAAGCTGGCCGGCGCCCTGGCCGCGTTCACCCCGCGCGGGCTGACCGTGGCCGGACGGCGCGCGCTGGACGCCGGGGCCTCCACCGGAGGCTTCACCGACGTGCTGCTGCGCGCCGGGGCCGCGCGGGTCGTCGCCGTCGACGTCGGCTACGGGCAGCTCGCCTGGTCGCTGCGGAGCGACGAGCGGGTGGTGGTGCGCGACCGCACCAACGTCCGCGACCTGACCGTGGAGCAGATCGGCGGCGAGCCGGTGGACCTGGTCGTCGGCGACCTGTCCTTCATCCCGCTCGGCCTGGTGCTGCCCGCCCTGGCGCGCTGCGCCGCGCCCGGCGCCGACCTGGTGCTGATGGTCAAGCCGCAGTTCGAGGTGGGCCGGGAGCGGCTGGGCAGCGGAGGCGTGGTGCGCAGCCCGGCGCTGCGGGCCGAGGCGGTCCGCACCGTCGCGGGCCAAGCCGCCGGACTGGGCCTCGGCGTGCTCGGGGTGACCGCCAGTCCCCTGCCGGGACCCTCCGGTAACGTCGAGTACTTCCTGTGGCTGCGTGCCGGGGCACCCGAACTGGACCCGGCCGATGTCGACCGAGCCGTGGCGGAGGGCCCCCAGTGACCGCGCAGAGCACCGACGAGAACGACCAGAGCGACCGGAGCGACCGGAGCGACCGGAGCGACGAGCACACCGCCGGCACCGGGCGGACCGTGTTCCTGATCACCCACACCGGCCGCCCGGCCGCCGTCCGCAGCGCCGAGCTCGTGGTCCAGGGGCTGCTGCGCAACGGCATCGGCGCGCGCGTCCTGGCGGAGGAGGCGGCCGACCTGACGCTGCCGCCGTCCGTGCAGACGGTGCGGGAGGGCGGGAGCTGCGAGAGCGCCGTGGAGGGCTGCGAGCTGATCGTCGTCCTCGGCGGCGACGGGACGCTGCTGCGCGGCGCCGAGTTCGCCCGCGCCTCGGGGGTGCCGATGCTGGGGGTCAACCTCGGCCGGGTCGGCTTCCTCGCCGAGGCCGAGCGCGACGACCTCGACAAGGTCGTGCGCCGCGTCGTCGCCCGCTCCTACGAGGTCGAGGAGCGGATGACCATCGACGTGCTCGTCCGCAACAACGGAAGCGTCGTCCACCGCGACTGGGCGCTGAACGAGGCGTCGGTGGAGAAGGCCGCCCGCGAGCGGATGCTGGAGGTCGTCGCGGAGGTCGACGGCCGCCCGGTCTCCCGCTTCGGCTGCGACGGCGTGGTGTGCGCCACGCCCACCGGCTCCACGGCCTACGCCTTCTCCGCCGGCGGGCCGGTGGTCTGGCCGGAGGTCGAGGCGCTGCTGCTGGTGCCCATCAGCGCCCACGCGCTGTTCGCCAAGCCCCTGGTCACCACGCCCGAGTCGGTGCTGGCCGTCGAGGTGCAGCCGCAGACCCCGGGCGGCGTCCTGTGGTGCGACGGGCGGCGCACCGTGGAGCTGCCCGCCGGCGCCCGGGTGGAGGTGCGGCGCGGCGAGGTGCCGGTGCGGCTGGCGCGGCTGCACCACGCCTCCTTCACCGACCGCCTGGTGGCGAAGTTCGCCCTCCCGGTGGCCGGCTGGCGCGGGGCGCCGCACTGACCGCGCGTACGCGCGGAGCGGGGCGCGGGCGGGGCGAGGGGCGCGCGGGGCGTGCCGGGCGGACCGCGAGTGGGGATCCGGCCACGGAACCTCGTATGGTCGTATCCGTGTTGGAGGAAATGCGGATTCGGGCCCTGGGCGTGATCGATGACGCCGTCGTCGAGCTGTCCCCCGGCTTCACCGCGGTGACCGGCGAGACCGGCGCGGGCAAGACCATGGTCGTCACCAGCCTGGGACTGCTGCTCGGCGGACGAGCGGACGCCGCCCTGGTACGGGTGGGGGCCAAGGCCGCCGTGGTGGAGGGCCGGATCGTGCTGCCGCCCGGCGCCCCCGCGGCGCGGCGGGCCGAGGAGGCGGGCGCGGAGCTGGACGAGGGCGCGCTGCTGATCAGCCGGACGATCTCGGCGGAGGGCCGTTCGCGCGCCCACGTCGGCGGACGCTCGGTGCCCGTCGGCCTGCTGGCCGAGCTGAGCGAGGACCTGGTGGCGGTGCACGGCCAGACCGACCAGCAGGGCCTGCTGCGTCCGGCCCGGCAGCGGGAGGCGCTGGACCGGTACGCGGGCGAGGCGGTCTCCGTCCCCCTGGCCGGGTACGGCGAGGCCTACCGGCGGCTGCGCGCGGTCTCGGCCGAGCTGGCGGAGCTGACCACGCGGGCGCGCGAGCGCGCCCAGGAGGCCGATCTGCTGCGCTTCGGCCTGGAGGAGATCGCCGCCGCCGAGCCCCGGGCGGGCGAGGACGCCGAGCTGGCCGCGGAGGCCGAGCGGCTCGGCCACGCCGAGGCCCTGGCATCGGCCGCGGCCACCGCCCACGGCGCCCTCGTCGGCGATCCGGCCGACCCCGAGGCCGTGGACGCCACCGCCCTGGTCGCCGGCGCCCAGCGCGCCCTGGAGGCCGTGCGGTCGCACGATCCGGCGCTGGCGTCGCTGGCCGACCGGCTGGGCGAGGTGGGCATCCTGCTGGCGGACGTGGCCGGGGAGCTGGCGGGCTACGCGGACGACCTGGACGCCGACCCGCTGCGGCTGGCCGCCGTCGAGGAGCGCCGGGCCGTCCTGGCCCATCTGACCCGCAAGTACGGCGAGGACACCGCCGCCGTCCTGGCCTGGGCCGAGGAGAGCGCCGCCCGGCTCGCCGAACTCGAGGGCGACGACGACCGGATCGGCGCCCTGACCGCCGAACGCGACGCGCTCCGCGCCGAACTGGCCGCCCACGCCCAGCGGCTGACGGACGCGCGGGCGGAGGCGGCGAAGCGGTTCGCCGACGCGGTCACCGCCGAGCTCGCCGAGCTCGCCATGCCGCACGCCCGCGTCACCGTGGAGCTGCGGCAGCACGTGACGGCGGACGAGGAGGCGGGGATCGAGGTGGACGGACGGCTGGTCGCCTTCGGCCCGCACGGCGTGGACGACGTCGAGCTGCTGCTCGCCCCGCACCCCGGCGCCCCGCCCCGCCCGATCGCCAAGGGCGCCTCGGGCGGCGAGCTGTCCAGGGTGATGCTCGCGGTCGAGGTCGTCTTCGCGGGCACCGCCCCGGTGCCGACCTACCTCTTCGACGAGGTGGACGCCGGGGTCGGCGGCAAGGCGGCCGTCGAGGTCGGGCGGCGCCTGGCGCGGCTGGCGAGGTCGGCGCAGGTCGTGGTCGTCACCCACCTCCCGCAGGTCGCCGCGTTCGCCGACCGCCATCTGGTGGTGGAGAAGACCTCCGACGGCTCGGTGACGCGCAGCGGCGTGAAGACCCTCCGGGGCGAGGACCGGGTGCGCGAGCTGTCCCGGATGCTGGCCGGGCAGGAGGACTCCGAACTCGCCCGCGCCCATGCCGAGGAGCTGCTGGAGGCGGCCCGCGCCGGCCTCTGAGGCCGGTCCGCGCCCCCCGGCCCCGCGCCCCGGCGTTTCACCCGTACGGCGTGGCGTCCCGCCGGGGCCGGCAGTGGCATCCTGGACGCGGTGCACCGCCGGTACGCCGTACGCTGCCGTGCGTGGTCCGCGGCCCCGGACGGGGGCGGCGGGCCCCGCGAGTCCGAGCCGTCCGAGCCCTCACGCCAGGAGCCCGAGCCCCTTGTGAACAGCACCCCGGTACCGCCGCGCGGCAGGCCGTCGCTGCACGTCGTGCAGGTGATCGGCGGCGGCAGCGCCCGTGTCTGCGCGCACGTGCGCTCCCTGGCCGCCGGACTGGTGGCGCGCGGGGTGCGGGTGACCGTCTGCGCGCCGCCCGGCACCGAACCGGACTACGGCTTCACCCGCCTCGGCGCCCGTTTCGTCCCCCTGACCGGCCGTACCGACCCCGAGGCGGTCACGGCGCTGCGCGCGGTGTGCGCGGACGCCGACGTGGTCCACGCCCACGGTCTGCGCGCCGGGATGCCGGCCGCCCTGGCGCTGTGCGGACGGCGCCGCACGCCGCTGGTGGTCACCTGGCACGCCCGGACCCAGGCAGTGGGGGCGCGGGCCCGGCTGATGTGGCTGCTGGAGCGGCGGGTGGTACGGGCGGCGCGGGTGGTGTTCGGCACCACCTCGGACCTGGTGGACCGGGCCCGCCGCCACGGTGCCCGCGACGCCCGGCTGGCCCCGGTGTCCGTGCCCGTGCCGCGCGCGGAGCGCGACGGTCCGTCGGCCCGGCCGTCCGGCGCGCCCGTTCCCGGGCAGCCGGAGGAGGCGGACGGGGCGCGGGAGAAGACGCGGGCCGAACTCGGGGTCACCGGGCGTCCGCTGGTCCTCGCCGTCGGCCGCCTCGCCCCCCGCCAGGGGCACACCACCTTGCTGACCGCCTCCCGCGCCTGGCGCCGCCTCGACCCGCAGCCGCTGCTGGCCATCGCCGGGGAGGGGCCCGCACGGCCCGCGCTGCAACGCCGCATCGAGGCCGAGGAGCTGCCGGTGCGGCTGCTGGGACGGCGCGAGGACGCCCTGGAGCTGCTCGCGGCCGCCGACGTCGCGGTGCTGCCCGCGCGCTGGGAGGGGCGGGCGGTGGTGGCCCAGGAGGCGCTGCGGGCGGGGGTGCCGCTGGTGGCGACCGCGGTGGGCGGTCTGCCGGAGTTGGTCGGCGACGCCGCGCTGCTGGTGCCCTACGGCGACGCGCGGGCGCTGGCGGACGCGGTGGGCGGCCTGCTGGGCGACCCCGCCCGGCGCCGGAGGCTGGCCGCGGCCGGGCGCGTCCAGGCGGCGACCTGGCCGAGTGAGGACGACACGGTGACCCAGGCGCTGAGCGTGTACGACGAGCTGGCGCCGGGGCGCTGAGCGGCGCGCCGCTCCCGCTCCCGTGGCGGGGCCGGCCGGCTCAGCTGGAGTCGCGGACGACCAGGTGCGCGGGGGTGACGACCGGGGCCGGCGGACTGGCGGCGGGCGCGCCGTCCGCGCCCAGCCCGAGCCGCTGCAGCAGCAGCTCCGCCATCATCCGGCCCATGCCCTGGATGTCCTGGCGCACGGTGGTCAGGGCCGGCTCGGCCCAGGCGGCCTGCTCCAGGTCGTCGTAGCCGACCACGGCCACGTCCCCGGGCACCCGCACCCCCCGGGCGCGCAGCGTCCGCATCGCTCCCGTGGCCGTCAGGTCGTTCCCCGCGAAGACCGCGTCCAGGTCCGGCGAGCGGTCCAGCAGCTCGGCCATGGCCCGCTCGCCGCCCTCGGCGGTGAAGTCGCCGTGGGCGACCAGCGCGGGGTCGGCCTCGGCCACGCCCAGGGCGTCGAGGTAGCCGTCGAGCCGGTCCAGGGCGGAGGTCTGGTCCAGGGGGCCGGTGATCACGGCGATCCGCCGCCGTCCCCGCTCCAGCAGGTGCTCCACCGCCTGGCGGGCGCCGCCGCGGTTGTCGGTGTCCACGTACAGCAGGTCGGGGTCGTCCTCGGCGCCGGGCCAGCCCGGCCGGCCGCCGAAGACGGTGGGCAGGCCGGAGGCGTTCGCCATGGACGGCAGCGGGTCGTCGCGGTGGAGCGAGAACATCAGCGCGCCGTCCACGTGCCCGCCCGCCAGGTAGCGGCCGATGCGGTCGTAGTCCGTGCGTCCCTCCAGCAGCATGAGCAGCAGCTGGGTGTCGCACGCGGCCAGCTCGCGGCTGATGCCGCGCAGCTGCTGGGAGAAGAAGGGGTCGGAGAACACCCGCGTCTCCGGCTCGGCGATCACCACGGCGACGGCCCCGGTGCGGCGGGTGACCAGACTGCGCGCCGCGCTGTTGGGCACGTAGCCCAGCTCCGCCACGGAGGCCTGGACCCGGTCGCGGAGGGACTTGCGGACGCCGACGCCCCCGTTGACCACGCGCGACACGGTGGCACGGGAGACCCCGGCGTGAGCGGCGACCGCTTCGAGGGTGGGTCTGGGACCGTGCACGGCGAACTCCTTCTCTCGCGGAATCCCGACGCTACCGCCGGACGCGGACAGTCGGCAGGCTCCCTGGTGAGAGCGTTTTCACGGCTCTGTTCTACAACACCGCGGCACGGAACCGCCCGGCGTGTCCGGAGAACGGACGCGCCGGGCGGTGCCGTGCCGGTGCCGTACGGGCGGGCCGTGCCGGCGGGCCGTCAGCCGCCGTACGCGCCCGAGGCCGTCAGCCGCAGGGCCGTGTCGATCAGGGGGACGTGGCTGAACGCCTGCGGGAAGTTGCCCACCTGGCGCCCCAGGCGGGAGTCCCACTCCTCCGCGAGCAGCCCCAGGTCGTTGCGGAGCGAGAGCAGCTTCTCGAAGAGCCTGCGCGCCTCCTCGACCCGGCCGATCATCGCCAGGTCGTCGGCCAGCCAGAAGGAGCAGGCCAGGAACGCGCCCTCGTCGCCCTCCAGCCCGTCCAGGCCCGCCTGGTCGCCCGAGGTCGGGTAGCGCAGCACGAAGCCGTCCGGCGTGGACAGCTCGCGCTGGATGGCCTCGATGGTGCCGATGACCCGCTTGTCGTCCGGCGGCAGGAAGCCCACCTGCGGGATGAGCAGCAGGGAGGCGTCCAGCTCCTTGGACCCGTAGGACTGGGTGAAGGTGTTGCGCTCCTTGTCGTAGCCCTTCTCGCAGACGTCGCGGTGTATCTCGTCGCGCAGCTCGCGCCACCGCTCCAGCGGGCCGTCCGCCTCGCCGGACTCGATCAGGCGGATCGTGCGGTCCACCGCCACCCAGGCCATGACCTTGGAGTGGACGAAGTGGCGGCGCGGGCCGCGGACCTCCCATATGCCCTCGTCCGGCTCGTTCCAGTGGTCCTCCAGGTAGGTGATCAGCTTGATCTGGAGGAGGCTGGCGTAGTCGTTGCGCGCCAGGCCGGTCATGTGCGCCAGGTGGAGGGCCTCGATGACCTCGCCGTAGACGTCGAGCTGGAGCTGGGAGGCGGCGCCGTTGCCGACCCGGACCGGCTGGGAGTTCTCGTAGCCGGGCAGCCAGGTCAGCTCCGTCTCGCCCAGCTCGCGCTCGCCGGCGATGCCGTACATGATCTGGAGGTTCTCCGGGTCGCCGGCGACCGCGCGCAGCAGCCACTCGCGCCAGGCGAGCGCCTCGCTGCGGTAGCCGGTGCGCAGCAGCGACGACAGGGTGATCGCCGCGTCCCGCAGCCAGGTGAAGCGGTAGTCCCAGTTGCGCACGCCGCCGATGTGCTCGGGCAGCGAGGTGGTGGGGGCGGCGACGATGCCGCCGGTGGGGGCGTAGGTCAGCGCCTTGAGCGTGATCAGGGAGCGCACCACCGCCTCGCGGTACGGGCCGTGGTACGTGCACTGGCGGACCCAGTCGCGCCAGAAGTCCTCGGTCGCCGTCAGGGACGCCTCCGGCTCCGCGGGCGCCGGGGGCTCCTTGTGCGAGGGCTGCCAGCTGATCGTCATCGCCACCCGGTCGCCCGGGGCGACGGTGAAGTCGGCGTAGGTGGTCAGGTCCTTGCCGTAGGTGTCGGCCTCGGAGTCCACCCACACGGAGTCGGGGCCGGCCACCGCGACGGTGCGGCCGTCCACCTTGTGCACCCACGGCACCACCCAGCCGTAGGAGAACCGCATCCGCAGCGCCGAACGCATCGGCACGCGGCCGCTGACGCCCTCCACGATGCGGATGAGCTGCGGCGCGTGGTGCTCGCGCGGCGGCATGAAGTCGATCACCCGCACCGTTCCGCGCGGGGTGTCCCACTCGGACTCCAGGATCAGGGAGTCGCCCCGGTAGCGGCGGCGGCTGGCGACCGGCGGCTCCTGCCCCGGGGCGTACGCGGGGCCCAGCCGCCAGAAGCCGTGCTCCTCGGTGCCCAGGAGGCCGGCGAAGACGGCGTGGGAGTCGAACCGGGGCAGGCACAGCCAGTCGACCGAACCGTCCCGGCAGACCAGGGCGGCGGTCTGCATGTCCCCGATGAGTGCGTAATCCTCGATGCGCCCGGCCACGAGCATCTCCAGTCGAACTGCGGCTACGCCCCGTGGGACGCGCGGTTTTCCGTCCTGCCCGCGTGAGAAGGGCCACGTGGGCAGTCTGAGCAGGATACGACGCGGCCAGATGATCCGCGCCGAGGTCACCATAGGGGTGACGGGCCCTTCCAGGTGACAACTATCCGGTGTTTGACGGCCGCAGTGGTGCGGCCGGGGCGGGCCGGCCGCCCGGACGGCGCCGTGACGGCCGTCCAGGCAACTGTGCCACGGTCCGCGTCGCGACGGGCCGCGCCTCGGCAGCTCCGACGCGCCGCTGATACCCTGGTAGCCCGTGGAGCGGAGGGCACAGAAACCCCCGAACCGCAGCGACGGCACCCCCGCCGGACGAACGGGGCGCCGCAGCGCACGTCATCTCGCGACCACGGGAGCCCCCTCTTGGCCATGCCGACTCGATCCTCGACATCCATGACGACCAAGCACCTCTTCGTCACCGGGGGTGTCGCCTCCTCGCTCGGCAAGGGCCTGACCGCCTCCAGCCTGGGCGCCCTGCTCAAGGCGCGGGGGCTGCGGGTCACCATGCAGAAGCTCGACCCGTACCTCAACGTCGACCCCGGCACGATGAACCCCTTCCAGCACGGCGAGGTGTTCGTCACCAACGACGGCGCCGAGACCGACCTGGACATCGGCCACTACGAGCGCTTCCTCGACGTCGACCTGGACGGCTCCGCCAACGTCACCACCGGCCAGATCTACTCCACGGTCATCGCCAAGGAGCGGCGCGGCGAGTACCTGGGCGACACCGTGCAGGTCATCCCGCACATCACCAACGAGATCAAGCACCGCATCCGCCGGATGGCCACCGACGACGTGGACGTGGTGATCACCGAGGTCGGCGGCACCGTCGGCGACATCGAGTCGCTGCCCTTCCTGGAGGCCGTGCGTCAGGTGCGGCACGAGGTCGGCCGCGACAACGTCTTCGTCGTCCACATCTCGCTGCTGCCCTACATCGGCCCCTCCGGCGAGCTGAAGACCAAGCCCACCCAGCACTCGGTCGCCGCCCTGCGCAACATCGGCATCCAGCCCGACGCGATCGTGCTGCGCGCCGACCGCGACGTGCCCGTCTCCATCAAGCGCAAGATCTCGCTGATGTGCGACGTGGACGAGGAGGCGGTGGTGGCCTGCAAGGACGCCCCGTCGATCTACGACATCCCCAAGGTGCTGCACACCGAGGGCCTGGACGCCTACGTGGTGCGCCGCCTGGGCCTGCCCTTCCGCGACGTGGACTGGACCCAGTGGGACGACCTGCTGCGCCGCGTCCACCAGCCCGACCACGAGGTGACGGTCGCGCTGGTCGGCAAGTACATCGACCTGCCCGACGCCTATCTGTCGGTCACCGAGGCGCTGCGCGCCGGCGGCTTCGCCAACAACGCCCGCGTGAAGATCAAGTGGGTCACCTCCGACGACTGCCGCGTCCCCGGCGGCGCGCGCAGGCAGCTCGGCGACGTGGACGCGATCTGCATCCCCGGCGGCTTCGGCGAGCGCGGGGTGGAGGGCAAGGTCGCCGCGATCACCTACGCCCGCGAGAACGGCGTCCCGCTGCTGGGCCTGTGCCTGGGCCTGCAGTGCATCGTCATCGAGGCCGCCCGCAACCTGGCCGGCATCGAGGGCGCCAACTCCACCGAGTTCGACCAGGCCGCGCCCCACCCGGTGATCTCCACCATGGAGGAGCAGCTCGACATCGTCGCCGGCGAGGGCGACATGGGCGGCACCATGCGGCTGGGCATGTACCCGGCCAAGCTCGCCGAGGGCTCCATCGTGCGCGAGGTCTACGGCGGCGAGCCGTACGTCGAGGAGCGCCACCGCCACCGCTACGAGGTCAACAACCACTACCGGGCCGAGCTGGAGAAGACCGGCCTGGTGTTCTCCGGGACCTCCCCGGACAACAAGCTCGTGGAGTACGTGGAGTACCCGCGCGACACCCACCCCTACCTGGTCGCCACCCAGGCCCACCCCGAGCTGCGCTCCCGGCCCACCCGCCCGCACCCGCTCTTCGCCGGCCTGGTGAAGGCGGCCGTCGAGCGGCAGCAGGGCGCCGGCACCGCCGCGACGGCCCCCGTCGCGGCGGGCAGGGAGGTCTGAGCCGTGGCGGAGACGGACGGGCGGGCGGCGGGGCCCGCGGACGGGCTCGCGGACGGGCCGGGCCCGCGGGACACCCCGCGCCAGTGGCGGGTCACCGCCTCCGAGACGCCGTTCGAGGGCGCCAAGACCAGCGTGCGCACCGACCACGTGGTGATGCCGGACGGCTCGGTCGCCACCCGCGACTACCAGGTCCACCCCGGCTCGGTCGCCGTCCTCGCGCTCGACGAGCGGGACCGGGTGCTGGTGATCAACCAGTACCGGCACCCGGTGCGCCACAAGCTGTGGGAGATCCCCGCCGGCCTGCTCGACGTACCCGGCGAGAACCCGCTGGGCGCCGCCCGGCGCGAGCTGTACGAGGAGGCGCACGTCAGGGCAGGGGACTGGCGGGTGCTGATCGACATGTACTCCTCGCCCGGCGGCAGCGACGAGGCGGTGAGGATCTTCCTGGCCCGCGACCTGTCCGACGCCGAGGGCGAGCGCTTCGCGGTCTCCGAGGAGGAGGCCGACATGGAGGTGGCCCGTGTGCCCCTGGCGGAGCTGGTCCGCGGCGCGCTGGCGGGCGACCTGCACAACAACTGCCTGGTGACCGGCGTCCTGGCGCTGACGGCCGCGCGCACCGAGGGCGGCCTGGACGCCCTGCGCCCGGCCGACGCGCCCTGGCCCGCCAGGCCGTTCGAGGCGTGAGCGGCTCGAGGCACGAGCCGGCCGTGACGGCCGGGGCCTGAACGCGCTCCGGGCGCCGGACGGCCGGCCCGGCGCCCGGAGCG
>NZ_JARVKV010000091.1 GCF_029813835.1 Streptomyces sp. DH37 | reverse complement strand
GGTCCGGCGCCCGTGCGGGAGGGCGCCGGACCCGCGGCCCGTGGCGGGACGGGGCGGTGGCCTCAGCCGTCCGAGATCAGGATGGCCTTGGAGGGGCAGATGTCCTCGGCGAGCTTGTGGGCGTCCGCGGCCTCGGCGTCCGTGGGCGAGTCGTTCAGCACGACCACCAGGCCGGTGTCGTCCTGGTCGAACACCGACGGGGCGTTCAGCGCGCACAGTCCGGCGCCGATGCAGCGGTCGCGATCCGCGTGGACCTTCATCCGCTCACCAGCCGACCGTGAGCTTGTGGACCGGCGGCAGCCCGTCGACGAGCTCGATGGGCTCGTCGCTCTCGACCAGGTGCAGCTCGGGGAAGCGGTGGATCAGGCTGGTCAGGCACAGCTCCAGCATCAGGCGCGCGACGTGCTGGCCCAGGCACTGGTGGACGCCGTAGCCGAAGGCCAGGTGGTCGCGCGCGTCGCGGTGGATGTCGAAGGTGTCGGGGTCGGCGTACTTGGCCGGGTCGCGGTCGCCCAGGCCCTTGAGGACCAGGATGCCCTCGCCCGCCTTGATGGTCACGCCGTCGATCTCCACGTCGGCGAGCGCCACCCGGGCGATGATCTCGTCCACGAGGCTGAAGTAGCGCAGCACCTCGTCCACCGTCTTGGGCATCAGGCCCGCGGTGTCGGCCCGCAGCGCCGCGAGCTGCTCGGGGTGGTCCAGCAGCGCCTGGATGCCGAGCGCGATGCGGTTGACGATGAACTCGTAGCCCGCCAGCAGCAGCATCTTGGTCATCAGGGTCAGACCGTGGTGGTCGAACTCGTCGGTGCGGCCGGCCCGGCTGATGAAGTTGCCGAGCATGTCGTCGGTGGGGTGGTCCTGCTTGTCGGTGACGAGGGTGGCGAAGTACTTCATCAACTCCTCGTTGGCGGCCAGCTTCTCGTCCATGGTGTACGAGTGCCGGGTGCCCACCATGATCGCCGCGTTCCGGGTGAAGGTGTCCCGCTCGCTCTCGGGGATGCCGGCCAGCTCGCAGATCACCTGGGCGGGCAGCGGCAGCGCCAGCGCCTGGACCAGGTCGACGGGGCCGCCCTGGGCCTCCATCCGGTCCAGGTACTCGTCGACCAGGGCCTGCACCCGGGGCCGCAGCTTCTCCACGGCCTTGATGGTGAAGTCCGGCAGTGCCATCTGGCGGACGCGGGTGTGGCGCGGCGGGTCCATGGTCACCAGGAGGTTCTTCGAGTCCTTGGCGATCATGTCGAGCAGTTCCTGCGGCGCGGGGAACCGGATGGGGAAGGTGGGGTGCGGCTCCACGCTGAACCGGTCGTCGGCCAGCAGCCGCTGGATGTGGTCGTGCCGCGCGACCAGCCACGCCTTGCTGCCCGACGGCATCGTGACCTGCGTCAGCGGACGGCCTTCCGGCAGCTGGTCGTACTCGGGCAGCAGCGGGTTGGGCCAGCCGCGAGGGGCGACGGGGCAGGTCGCCCCCTTCTCCACGGCGTCGGTCATGGCGTTACCCCTTGTCTGTCTGTGGTCTTTGACCCTGCAGGGGCCGATGCTATGGACCGCCTCTCGCCCGCCGGGGCCACTTGCCACTTGCTGCAGCCCGGGCCGATTCGAAGAATTTGAATTCCGCCGCTCCGGGGGCCGTTTCCGGAAAATGCATCTGCGCGCCACAGGCATTGTCCGATCGTGTATTCGTTTAGCTGGAACGTCGATGAACCTCAGTCCGCGAAGGCCGGAGTGCGCCCGAAAACAGCGCGGCGCCCGTCTTCCGCAGCAGGTGAGCCGGCCGACTCGCGCTGGTGACAGGACGGCCGAAGTGCGCCCGTCCTGCCGACCGTTGGCACCCTGACCGGACACCCAGATCGGCCTGGCCCGAAGAAACAGAGGACAGATGTCTGACTCGTCAGCCACGGTTCTGCCACTGACCGCCGGCCAGGCCGGAATCTGGTACGCGCAGAGCCTGAGCGGCCCGAACGCGACATTCCACGCGGCCCTGTACCTGGAAATAGCGGGAGCGGTCGACCCGGAGCTGTTCGTCTCGGCCATGCGCCAGGTGGTCACCGAGGCCGAGGCGCTGCGCGCCCGGTTCGCCGACGACGGGACCGGCCCGGTGCAGGTGATCGAGCCGGTCGCCGACTGGTCGGCGCAGCCGCTGCACGTGCTGGACTTCACCGCCGAGGACCGGCCGGAGCGGGCGGCCGAGGCGTGGATGTGGTCGGACGCGGACACCGCGGTGGACGTGTTCGAGGGCCCGCTGTACCGGTTCGCGCTCCTGAAGGTCGCCGCCGACCGCTTCTTCTTCTACCACCGCTACCACCACCTGGTGATGGACGGCTTCGGCGCGAACCTGGTCGCGGCCCGCCTGGCCGAGGTCTACACCCGGCTCGCCGCCGGCCAGGACCCCGCCGCCGGCGCGTTCCCGCCGCTGCGCGAGCTGATCGAGGACGAGGCGGCCTACCGGCGGTCGGCCGCCTTCGAGGCCGACCGGGACTTTTGGACCGAGCGGTTCGCCGACAAGCCGGACGCCGCCGGCCTGGGCGACCGCCCGACCGGGCTGCCGGACGCCCTGGTGCGCGGGACCCGGCACCTCACGCCCGGCACGGGCGCCCGGATCCGCGACGCGGCCCGCGCCGTCCGCGTCGGCTGGCCGGCCGCGGTGCTGGCCGCCGTGGGCGCGTACACCAGCCGGATCACCGGCAGCAGCGACGTGGTGATCGCGCTGTCGGTCGCCGCCCGCTCCACGGCCGCGGCGCGCGCCGTGCCCGGCATGGTCTCCAACGTGGTCGGCGTGCGGCTGACGGTGCGGCCGGAGATGACGGCGAACGAGCTCATCCGGCACGCGCACCAGCGCATGCGCGAGGCGTCCCGGCACAAGCGCTACCGCTACGAGGACCTGCGGCGCGACCTCAGGCTCCTGGGCTCGGACGGCCGGCTGATCGGGCCGCGGGTCAACCTGAGCGTCGGCGTGCCGGACCTGCGCTTCGCGGGGCTGCCGGCGACGGTGCGGCCGATGGTCGCCGGGCACGACGACGACTTCTCCCTGATCGTCTACGCCCGGCGGGACGGCGGCTTCCAGCTCGATGTGTCGGCCAACCCGCAGGTGTACGGCGCCGACGCGGTCCAGCGGCACCACCGCCTCATCACCCGGCTGCTGGGCGAGCTCGCCGCGCACCCCGGCCGCCCGATCGGCGGCCTGGACACCGTCGAACCCGAGACGCTGACGCGCCTGGTCCAGGAGTGGGGCGGCGCGGCCTCCGCCTTCGAGCCGGTGGGGAAGGCGACCCTGCCCGAGCGGTTCGCCGCGGCGGCCGCCGCCCACCCGGACAACACCGCGGTGGTCTGCCCCGACGGCGCCGTCACCCGGTCGCTGACCTACCGGGAGCTGGACGCGCGGTCCAACCGGCTGGCCCGGCTGCTGATCGGGCGCGGCGTGCGGCGCGGGCAGCTCGTGGCGCTGGCGGTGCCGCGCTCGGCGGACACGATCGTGGCGCTGCTGGCGACGCTGAAGGCGGGCGCCGCCTACCTGCCGATCGACCCGGAGTACCCCGCGGACCGGGTGGCCTACATGCTCGGCGACGCCAAGCCCGCCGCGGTGGTCACCGCCCAGCGCGACGCCTTCGCCCACCTGGCCGTGGACGTGCCGGAGATCGGGCTGGACGACCCGGCGACCGCGGCCGAACTCGCCGCGCTGCCGGACACCCCGATCGGGGACGGCGAGCGCGGCGGCCCGGTCCTGCCCGACCAGGTCGCCTACGTCATCTACACCTCCGGCTCCACCGGCCGCCCCAAGGGCGTCATGGTCGCCCACCAGAACGTGATCCGGCTGTTCGGCTCGACCGACCGGTGGACCGGCTTCGGGCCGGAGGACGTGTGGGCGCTGTTCCACTCCTACGCCTTCGACTTCTCGGTGTGGGAGATCTGGGGCCCCCTGCTGTACGGCGGCACGCTGGTGGTGGTGCCGTTCGCGGTGAGCCGCTCGCCCGAGGACCTGCTGCGGCTGCTGGTCCGGGAGCGGATCACCGTGCTCAACCAGACGCCGTCGGCGTTCTACCAGCTGATCCAGGCCGACCGGGAGCACCCGGAGGTCGGCCGCGACCTCGCCCTGCGGATGGTGGTCTTCGGCGGTGAGGCGCTGGAGATCGGGCGGCTGGCCGACTGGTACGAGCGGCACGCCGAGGACAGTCCGCGGCTGGTGAACATGTACGGCATCACCGAGACCACGGTGCACACCACCGAGCTGGCGCTCACGGCGGCCGACGCGGCGGCCGGCATCGGCAGCATGATCGGCCTGGGCCTGGACGACCTGCGCGTCTACGTCCTGGACACCGCGCTGCACCCGTCCCCGCCCGGGGTGCTCGGCGAGCTGTACGTCGGCGGGCCCGCCGTCGCCGACGGCTATCTGGGGCGCCCGGACCTGACCGCCGCCCGGTTCGTCGCCGATCCCTTCGGCCCGCCGGGACAGCGCATGTACCGCTCCGGGGACATGGTGCGCTGGGCCCCGGACGGCAGCGCGAACCTGGAGTACCTGGGGCGCGCCGACCACCAGGTCAAGATCCGCGGTTTCCGCATCGAGCTGGGCGAGATCGAGGCGGCCGTGCTGGGCCACCCCGACGTCCGGCAGGCGGCGGTCACCGTCCGCGAGGACGCCTCCGGCGACAAGCGGCTGGTGGCCTACGTCGTCGGCGGCCCCGAGGGCCGCGGCCCCGGCGGCCGGGCCGTGCTGGAGACGGCGGAGCTGCGCAAGCACGCCGCCGCCGCGCTGCCCGACCACATGGTCCCCTCGTGGTTCGTGCAGCTGGAGGCGCTGCCCCTGACCACCAACGGCAAGCTCGACACCGCGGCGCTGCCCGCCCCGGACCTCGCCGCCGTCGGCGGGGGCCGGGCGCCGCGCACGCCGGAGGAAGAAATCTTCTGCGGCCTGTTCGCGGAGATCCTGGGCGTTCCGTCGGTCTGCCTGGACGACAACTTCTTCGAGCTGGGCGGCCATTCGCTGCTGGCGACCCGGCTGGTGAGCCGGATCCGCGCGGCGTTCGGCGTGGAGCTGGCGATCCGCACCGTCTTCGAGGCGCCGACGCCGGCCTCGCTGATCGCCTGGCTGGCCGGCAGCGGCGACGTCCCCCGGGCCCGGCGGCCGCTGACCGCGATGGACAGGCCGGAGCAGATCCCCCTGTCCTTCGCGCAGCTGCGGCTGTGGTTCGTCGACAAGATCGACGGCGGGGCCGGCACCTACAACATCCCGCTGGTGGTGCGGCTCAACGGCCGCCTGGACCGCCAGGCGCTGCAGGCGGCGATCGGCGACGTGGTCGCCCGGCACGAGAGCCTGCGCACCGTCTTCCCCGACACCGGCGGCACGCCGCGCCAGCACATCCTGTCCGCCCGGGAGGCGACGCCGGTCATGGGCGTGAGCGCCGTCACCGCCGACCGGCTGGCCGACGCCATGGCCGAACGCGCCGGCGTCGGGTTCGACCTGGCCACCGAGGCGCCCATCCGCGCGCACCTGTACGCCGTCTCCGAGCAGGAGCACGCGCTGCTCATGCCGGTGCACCACATCGCCGGCGACGGCTGGTCCCTGGTGCCGCTCACCCGCGACCTGCAGACCGCCTACACCGCCCGCTGCCGGGGGGAGGCCCCCGACTGGGCGCCGCTGCCGGTGCAGTACGCGGACTACACGCTGTGGCAGCGCGAGATCCTGGGCGACGAGGACGACCCGGACTCGGCCATCTCCGGCCAGCTCGCGCACTGGAGGCGGTACCTGGCCGGGCTGCCGGAGGAGGTCACCCTGCCCCCCGACCGGCCCCGGCCGGCCGTCGCCTCCTACCGCGGCGAGACGATCCGCTTCGAGCTGCCGGGCCCGCTGTACCGGCAGTTGTTGCGGTGCTCGCGCGCGTACGACGTGAGTCCGTTCATGGTGGTGCAGACCGCGCTGGCGGCGCTGCTGGGCAAGCTCGGCGCCGGGGAGGACATCCCGCTGGGCATCTCCATCGCGGGCCGCACCGACGAAGCGCTGGACGATCTGGTCGGCTTCCTGGTCAACACCCTGGTGCTGCGCACCGACCTCACCGGCGACCCGCTCTTCGCCGACCTGCTGGGCCGGGCCCGCGCGGACGGCCTGGCCGCCTTCGCCAACCAGGACCTGCCCTTCGAGCGGCTGGTGGAGGCCCTCAACCCGGAGCGCTCGGCCGGCCGGCACCCGGTGATCCAGGTCGGGCTCGGTTTCCAGAACAACGAGACGCCGGTGCTGGACCTGCCCGGTCTCGACGCGTGGATCGAACCCGCGATCACCCACACCGCCAAGCTGGACCTGCTCTTCGACTTCCGCGAGGTGCGCGGCGAGGACGGCGAGGACGGCGAGGACGAGGACAGCGGCCACATGGCGTGCGCCGTGGAGTACGCCACCGACCTGTACGACCGGTCGACCGTCGAGCTGCTCATCGGCCGCCTGGTCCGGCTGCTGGACCAGGCGACCGGGCGGCCGGAGAGCAGGCTGAGCGAGCTGGAGGTGCTCGACGCCGAGGAGCGGCGGCGCATCCTCGTCGACTGGAACGACACCGGCCGCGCCGTGCGCGTCGACACCCTGCCCGCGCTCTTCGCCGCCCAGGCCGAGCGCACCCCCGACGCCGTCGCGGTGGTCGCGGACGGCGTCGAGGTGCGGTACGCCGAGCTGGCCGAGCGGGTCAACCGGCTGGCGCGGCACCTGGTGGCCTGCGGGGTCGGCGCGGAGGACCGCGTCCTGCTGGTCATGCCCAAGTCGGTGGACCTCGTCGTGGCGCAGCTCGCCGTGGTCACCGCGGGCGCGGCGTTCGTGCCGGTCGATCCCGGCTATCCGCGCGAGCGGGTCGTCTTCATGGCCGAGGACGCCGCGCCCGCCCTGCTGCTGGCCACCGGTTCGGTGGCGGGGACGGCCGAGGAGGTGCTGCCCGGCGTGCCCCGGATCGTGGTCGACGACGCCGCGACCGCCGCGCGGATCGCGGCGCGGCCGGCCGCGCCGCTGTCCGACGCGGAGCGGCGGGAGGCCGCCTCGGTCGACCACCCCGCCTACGTGATCTACACCTCCGGCTCCACCGGCCGGCCCAAGGGCGTGGTCGTCACCCACCGGGGCATCGGCAACCTGGCCGCCGCGCAGGTCGAGCGGTTCGCGATCCGGCCGGACAGCCGGATCGTCCAGTACGCGGCGCCGAGCTTCGACGCCGCGGTGTCCGAGACGTGCATCGCCCTGCTCAGCGGCGCCGCCCTGGTGCTCCCGGCCGGCGGCGGCCTGCTGCTGGGCGAGGACCTGGCCCGGTTCCTGACCGAGCAGCGGATCAGCCACGCCACGATCCCGCCCGTCGCCCTGACCGGTCTGGACCCGGCCGCGGTCCCGGCCGGCATGACGCTGACGGTCGCCGGTGAGGCGTGCTCGGCGGAGCTGGCCGGGACGTGGTCCCGCGGCCGCCGCATGATCAACGCCTACGGGCCGACCGAGACCACCGTGTGCGCCACGATGAGCGAGCCGCTGTCGGGCGCGGTCCCCCCGCCCATCGGCGGTCCGATCGCCAATGTGCGGGCGTACGTGCTGGACTCCCGGCTCAGCCCGGTCCCGGCCGGGGTCGTCGGCGAGCTGTACGTGGCCGGGGTCAACCTGGCCCGCGGCTACCTGAACCGGCCCGGGCTGACCGCCGAGCGGTTCGTCGCCGACCCGTTCGGCGCGCCGGGGGAGCGGATGTACCGCACCGGGGACGTGGTGCGCCACCGCGCCGACGGGCAGCTGGAGTTCGTCGGCCGGGCCGACGACCAGGTCAAGCTGCGCGGCTTCCGGGTGGAGCTGGAGGAGGTCTCCAGCGCGCTGAGCGAACAGCCGCAGGTGGCCGCGGCGGCCGTCGTCGTCCGCGAGGACCGGCCCGGTGAGCGCAAGCTGGTCGGCTACGTGGTGCCCGCCGAGCAGCGCGAGGACGCCCGCGACATCGGCCTGGAGTCCGACCAGGTCGGCAAGTGGCAGGTCGTCAACGACGAGGTGTACGGGGCGGCGGCCCAGGGCGGCCCGCCGCTGGGCGAGAACTTCGCCGGCTGGCACAGCAGCTACGACGGTTCGGCCCTGCCCGAGGAGGACATGCGGGCCTGGCGGGCGGCGACCGTCGAGAGGATCCTGGAGCTGAAGCCGCGCCGGGTGCTGGAGATCGGCGTCGGCGCGGGGCTCATCATGGCGCCGGTCGCCCCGCACGTGGAGCTCTACTGGGGCACCGACCTGTCCGGCACGGTGATCGAGACGCTGCGGCGCCAGACCGCCGCGGACCCGGTGCTGGCGGAGCGGACCCGGTTCACCGCCGGTGCGGCGCACCGGCTGGAGGGCCTGCCGGCCGGGACGTTCGACACGGTCGTGATCAACTCGGTGGCCCAGTACTTCCCCAGCGTGGAGTACCTGACCGACGTGATCGGCACGGCGTTCTCCCTGCTCGGCGACACCGGCGCCGTCTTCCTCGGCGACGTGCGCGACCTGCGGCTGCTGCGCTGCATGCGGGCGGCCGTCCACCGCACCGCCCACCCCGGCGACAGCGCCGCCGCGGCGCGGTACGCGGTGGAGCGGGCCGTCGAGCGCGAGACCGAACTGCTGGTCGACCCCGCCCTGTTCGACTCCCTCGCCGGCGTCCTGGAGGGTTTCGGCGGCGCCGACGTGCGGATCAAGCGCGGGGCGTACGACAACGAGCTCAGCCGCTACCGCTACGACGTGGTGCTGCACAAGCGGCCGGCCGCGCCGGTCTCGCTGGCGGCCGCGCCGGCCGTCGCCTGGGAGGACGTCGGCGGCCTGGCCGGGCTGGCCGCGCGGCTGCGCCGGGAGCGCCCGGCCGCGCTGCGGGTCACCGGCGTCCCCAACGGGCGGCTCACCGCCGACCTGGCGGCGGTCGCCGGGATCGACGGCGGCGAGGTGCCCGACGGGGTCGATGTGGAGGCCCTGCACGAGGCGGGCTCCCCGGCCGGCTACCGGGCGCTGGTCACCTGGACGGCCGGGGCCGTCGACGGCCGGCTGGACGCGGTGTTCGTGCCGGCCGCCGACCCGGACGGCACGGTGCCCGCCTACCGGGACCTGTACCTGCCGGACGCGGTCCCCGAGCGGTACGCCAACGACCCGCTCGCCGGGCGCAGGGACGGCGCGCTGGTCGCCGAGTTGCGCGAGGCGCTCGCCGGGAGGCTGCCCGACTACATGGTGCCCGCCGCGCTGGTGCTGCTGGAGGCGCTGCCGGTCACCCCCAACGGCAAGCTCGACCACAAGGCGCTGCCCGCGCCCGAGGCGGCGGCGCCCGCCTCGCAGTCGCAGCCCGCCACGCCGCAGGAGGCGATCGTCGCCCGGCTCTTCGCCGAGGTGCTCGGGCTGGCCCGGGTCGGGGCGGACGACGACTTCTTCCGGCAGGGCGGCGACAGCATCGTCTCCATCCAGCTGGTCAGCCGGGCGCGGGCCGAGGGCCTGCGGCTGACCGCGCAGGACGTGTTCGCCCACCGCACCGTGCGGGCCATCGCCGCCGCGGCCACGCGGGAGCCCGAGACCACGGGCCGGGCGGACCGGGCGGACGGCGGCGAGTGGGACATCCCCCTGGTCTCGCAGGACGAGCTCGACCAGTTCCAGTCGAATTGGAGCGTTTCGCCATGAGCACGGAGCACAACGCGTCGCTGGAAGCCGTACTGCCCCTCACCCCGCTGCAGGAGGGCCTGCTCTTCCACGCCCAGTACGACGACCAGGCCGGTCCGGACGTCTACGTCATGCAGCTCGGCCTGGACATCGACGGGCCGCTGGACGTGCCGGCCCTGCGCGCCGCCGCGCGCGCCCTGCTGGAGCGGCACGGCAACCTGCGCGCCGGCTTCCGGCACGAGGGCGCCCGCCCCCTGCAGTTCATTCCGAAGTCGGTCGAGCTGCCCTGGCGGGAGGTCGACCTGACCGGCCTGCCCGCGCAGGAGCGGGACGCCGCGCTCGGCGAGGTCACCGAGCGGGACCGGGCCGCCCGCTTCGACCTGCGCCGGCCGCCGCTGCTGCGGTTCACCGTCGTGCGCACGGCGCGGGAGCGGCACCGGCTGCTGGTCACCAACCACCACATCCTGCTGGACGGCTGGTCGGCGCCGATCCTGGTGCGCGAGCTGTTCGAGCTGTACGCCACCGGCGGCGACGCGGCGGCGCTGCCGGCGGTGACGCCCTACCGCTACCACCTGGCGTGGCTCGCCAAGCAGGACCGCGCCGCCGCCGTGGAGGCCTGGCGGGGCGCGCTGGACGGGCTCGACGGGCCCACCCTGCTGGCCGCGCTGCCCGACGACCGGTCCACCGCGGTGCTGCCCAGCAAGGTCAGCGGCCGGCTGTCGCCGCGGACGACCGCCCGGCTGACGGAGCGCGTGCGCGAGCTGGGCCTGACCCTCAACACCGTGGTGCAGGCCGCGTGGGGCCTGCTGCTGGGCCGGCTGACCGACCGCACCGACGTCACCTTCGGCATGACCCTCGCCGGCCGGCCGCCGGAGATCCCCGGCGTGCACACCATGGTCGGGCTGTTCCTCAACACCGTGCCGGTGCGGGTCCGCATCCGGCGGGACGAGACGCTGAGCGCGCTGTGCGAGCGGCTCCAGGAGGAACAGCGCAAGCTGATGGCCCACCAGCACCTGGGGCTGGCGCAGATCCAGCGGGCGGCCGGGCACGGCGACCTGTTCGACACCCTCACCGTGCTGGAGAACTTCCCCGTCGACCCGGCGGCGCTGACCCTGCCCGGCGGGCTGTCGGTCGCCGGCGTCTTCTCCACCGACGGCGCGCACTACCCGCTCGCCCTGATGGTCATGCCCGGCCCCTCCCTGGAGCTGCGCTTCACCTACCGCTCCGACGCCTTCGACGCCTCCGAGGTCGAGGCGCTCAGCGCCCGGCTGGTCACCGTGCTGGAGTCCTTCGTGGACGACCCGGCGGTGCCGGTGGGCGCGATCGACCTGCTGAGCGCCGCCGAGCGGGCCCTGCTGCTGGGCGAGGGGGACCCGGCGCCCGCGCCGGCCCCGGCGCGCACGCTGCCGGACCTGCTGGCGCTGCGCGCCGCCGAGGCGCCGCAGCGGCCGGCGCTGGTGTGCGGCGACCGGTCGCTGACCTACGCGGAGCTGACCGACCGGGTGGAGCAGCTCGCCGCCTGGCTGCGCGAGCGCGGCGTGCGCGACGAGGAGCCGGTCGGCATCGCCATGGACCGTTCCGTGGAGTTCGTGCTCGCCGTGCTGGCCGTGATCCGGGCGGGCGCGGTGTACGTGCCGATCGACCACCGCTGGCCGCGGGCCCGGCGCGAGGACGTCCTGGCCGACAGCGGGGTCTCGCTGGTCCTGGAGCAGGGGGACCTGCCCGACTCCCACCCGGTGCCCGAGGGCGGCGTGCCGATGCCGCCGGGCCCGGAGCGGGTCGCCTACATCATGTACACCTCCGGCTCCACCGGCCGGCCCAAGGGCGTGGCGGTCACCCACCGCGGCATCGGCGACCTGGCCGCCGACAGCCGGTTCGCGGGGGGCGCGCAGGAGCGGGTGCTGCTGCAGTCGGCCCACGCGTTCGACGCCTCGACCTACCAGCTGTGGATTCCGCTGCTGAACGGCGGCACCCTGGTGGTCGGCCCGCCCGGTGAGCTGGACGTCGCCACCATCGCCCGCACCCTCGCCGAGGAGCGGATCACCGCCACGCTGTTCACCACCGGGCTGTTCCATCTGATCGCGGCCGAGGCGCCGCAGGCGTTGCGGCCGCTGCGCGAGGTGTGGACCGGCGGTGAGGCGCTGACCGCCGCGTCGGTGCGCCGGGTGCTGGAGGCCTGCCCGGACATCACGGTCGTGAACGCCTACGGGCCGACCGAGGTCACCGTCATGGCCAGTGCGCGGAGGCTGCCGGCGGGCGAGCCCGTGCCGGACCCGGTGCCGATCGGCGGTCCGCTCGACGGCAAGCGGGTCTACGTCCTCGACGGCGACCTGCGGCTGTGCCCGGTCGGTGTCGCGGGCGAGCTGTACGTGGCCGGGGTCGGGCTGGCCCGCGGCTACGTGGGCCGGCCGGGGCTGACCGCGGAGCGGTTCGTCGCCGACCCGTTCGGCGCGCCGGGCTCCCGGCTCTACCGCACCGGGGACGTGGTGCGCCGCCGCGCCGACGGGCAGCTGGAGTTCGTCGGCCGCCGGGACGGCCAGGTGAAGCTGCGCGGCTTCCGCATCGAGCTGGGCGAGATCGAGGCGGTGCTCGCCGGCCACGACGCCGTCGGCCAGGTGGCGGTCACCGTCCGCGAGGACCGGCCCGGGGTGCGGCAGCTGGTGGGCTACGCGGTGCCGGCCGCGGGGGCCGGGCTGGACCCCGAGGAGGTGCGGGCGTGGGCGGCCGAGCGGCTGCCGGAGTACATGGTGCCGCGGCCGATCGTCGCGCTGGACGCCCTGCCGCTGACCACCAACGGCAAGCTCGACATCGCGGCGCTGCCGGCGCCCGAGTACGGCGCGGAGGAGGCGCGGGGGCCGCGCACGCCGCACGAGGAGCTGCTGTGCGCCCTGTTCGCCGAGGTGCTCGGGCTGCCCTCGGTGTCGGTGGACGACAACTTCTTCGAGCTGGGCGGCCATTCGCTGCTGGCCACCCGCCTCGTCGGCCGGGTCCGTGCGGTCCTCGGCGTCGAACTGCCCATCCGCGCGGTCTTCGAGGAGCCGACCGTGGCCGCGCTCGCGGTCCGGCTGACCGACTCCCCGGCGGCCGTGCGGGCGGCGCTGCGCCCGGCCCGGCGCCCGGAGCGGGTGCCGCTGTCGTTCGCGCAGCGCCGGCTGTGGTTCCTCAACCGGATGGAGGGGCCCGGCGCCACCTACAACATCCCCTTCGCCGTGCGGCTGACCGGCGCGCTGGACGCGGCGGCGCTGGCCGCCGCGTTCAACGACGTGGTCGGCCGGCACGAGGCGCTGCGCACCGTCTTCCCCGACGCCGACGGCGAGCCGTGGCAGCACATCGTCCCGGCCGACGAGGCCACCGTGGCCGTCGAGGTCTCCGACGTGCCCGAGGCGGGGCTGCCGGCCGCGCTGGACGCCGCGGGCTCGGCCGGTTTCGACCTCGCCGTCGACCTGCCGGTGCGCGCCTGGCTGTTCCGCATCGCCGACGACGAGCACGTGCTGTGCGTGGTGGTCCACCACATCGCCGGCGACGGCTGGTCCCAGGCGCCCCTCGTCCGCGACCTGGGCGAGGCCTACCGCGCCCGCCTGGCCGGCGCCGCCCCCGCCTGGCAGCCGCTGCCGGTGCAGTACGCCGACTACGCGCTGTGGCAGCGGGAGGTGCTGGGTGAGGAGGCGGACGAGAACAGCCCGGCCGCCGCCCAGCTGGCGTACTGGAGCGAGCAGCTCGCCGGCTCCCCGCAGGAGATCGAGCTGCCGGCCGACCGGCCGCGCCCGGCGGTGGCCACCCACCGGGGCGGTTCGGTGCCGGTGCGCATCGACGCCGAGCTCCACGAGGGGCTGCGGACGCTCGCGGCCCGGACCGACACCACGCCGTTCATGGTCTTCCAGGCCGCCCTGGCCGCGCTGCTGTGCCGCCTGGGCGCCGGGGAGGACATCCCGATCGGCACCCCGGTCGCCGGGCGCACCGACGCCGCGGCCGACGACCTGGTCGGCTTCTTCGTCAACACCCTGGTGCTGCGCACCGACGTCTCCGGCGACCCGAGCTTCGTCGACCTGCTGCGCCGGGTCCGCGCGACCGCGCTGGGCGCCTACGCCCACCAGGACCTGCCCTTCGAGCGGCTGGTGGACCTCGTCGGCGCCGACCGCTCGCTGTCGCACAACCCGCTGTTCCAGGTGCTGCTGGCCTACCAGAACAACGACGTCCGCGCCGTCGAGCTGCCCGGCCTGCGGGTCACCGCCCAGGAGGTGCTGCTGCCGGTCGCCAAGGTGGACCTCGAGCTCAGCCTGGCCGAGGACGCCGGCGCGGGCGGGATCTCCGGCATCCTGAACTACAGCACCGACCTGTTCGACCGGGAGAGCGCGGAGCGCATCGCCGCCCACCTGGTGACGCTGCTGCGGTCCGCCGCGGCCGACCCGGCCCGGCCGGTGCGCCGGCTGGAGATCCTCTCCCCCGCGCAGCGCGAGCAGCTCCTGACCGGCTGGAACGACACCGGCCGGCCGGTGCCCGCCGGCACCGTCCCCGCCCTGTTCGCCGACCGGGCCGCCGCGTTCGCCGCCCGGCCCGCGGTCGTCTGCGGTCCGGTCACCGTCGACTACGCCACGCTGGCCGACCGCGCCAACCGGCTGGCCCGGCTGCTGATCGGGCGCGGGGTGGGCCCGGAGGACCGGGTCGCCCTGGTGCTGCCGCGGTCGGTCGACCTCACCACCGCCCTGCTCGCGGTGATGACCGCCGGCGCGGCCTACGTACCGGTCGACCCCAACCACCCGGCCGACCGGATCGACTACATGGTCTGCGACAGCGACCCCGCGCTCGTGGTCACCGTCGCCGGGCTGACCGGCCGGCTGCCGCGGCGGGCCGCCGATCCGCTGGTGCTGGACAGCCCCGCGGTCCTCGACGCGCTCGCGGGCCTGTCCGGGGCCGAGGTCACCGACGCGGAGCGGCGGGCCCCGCTGGCCGCCGACCACCCCGCCTACGTGATCTACACCTCCGGGTCCACCGGCCGGCCCAAGGGCGTGGTCGTCCCCCACCGGGGGCTGGGCAGCCTGGCCGCCTGGCAGGCCGAGTGGCTCGGCGTGGACGCCGGGAGCCGGGTGGGGCAGTTCGCCGCGCCGAGCTTCGACGCGGCCGCCTGGGAGACGGTGATGGCGCTGCTCAACGGCGCCGCGCTGGTGCTCGCCCCGGCCGACGGCCCGGTGCTGGGCGAGGCGCTCACCGACTTCCTGCGCACCGAGGGGATCACCCACGCCACCCTCACCCCGACGGCGCTGTCCGGCGCCGAGCCGCAGGCCGCGCCGCCCGGCCTGACCCTGGTGACCGCGGGCGAGGCGTGCCCGCGCGACCTGGCGGCCCGGTGGTCGCCGGGCCGCCGGGTGATCAACGCCTACGGGCCGACCGAGACCACCGTGTGCGCCACCGCCAGCGGCCCGGTGGACGGAACGGTCACCCCGCCCATCGGCGGGCCGATCGCCAACACCCGGGTGTACGTGCTGGACGCCGGGATGAACCCGTGCCCGGTCGGCGTCGCGGGCGAGCTGTACGTGGCCGGCGTCGGGCTGGCCCGCGGCTACCTGAACCGGCCCGCGCTGACCGCGGAGCGGTTCGTCGCCGACCCGTTCGGCGCGCCGGGCTCCCGGCTCTACCGCACCGGGGACGTGGTGCGCCGCCTCGCCGACGGGCAGCTGGAGTTCGTCGGCCGCCGGGACGGCCAGGTGAAGCTGCGCGGCTTCCGCATCGAGCTGGGCGAGATCGAGGCGGTGCTGTCGGGCTGCGCCGGCGTGGACGGCGCCGCGGTCACCGTCCGCGAGGACCGGCCCGGGGTGCGGCAGCTGGTGGGCTACCTGGTGCCCGACGGGGAGGCGGGCTGCGAGGTGGAGGCGGTGCGCGCCCGGGCGGCCGAGCGGCTGCCGCAGTACATGGTGCCGCAGGCGTTCGTCGTGGTGGACGCCCTGCCGCTGACGGTGAACGGCAAGCTCGACACCGCGGCGCTGCCCGCGCCCGAGCTCACCGCCGGCGGCGCCGGCCGGGGGCCGGCGACGGACGCCGAGGAGATCCTCGCCGCGGCGTTCCGCGAGGTCCTCGGGCTGGAGGAGGTGGGCGTCGGGGACAACTTCTTCGAACTGGGCGGCGACAGCATCGTCTCCATCAAGCTGGTCGGCCAGGCGCGCAAGGGCGGAGTGGTCATCACCCCCCGGGAGGTGTTCGAGCACAAGACGGTCGCCGCCCTCGCGGCGGTCGCCCGCACCGTCGACGAGCTGCCCCCCGAGGACCCGGACGCCGGCATCGGCGAGGCGCCCCTCACGCCGATGACCCACTGGCTGCGCGACCTGGGCGGCCGCATGGAGCGGTTCCACCAGTCGGTGCTGCTGCGGGTGCCCGCGCAGCTCGACGCGGAGTCGCTGACCGCCGCCGTCCGCACCGTGCTCGACCACCACGACGCGCTGCGGCTGCGGCTGGCGGTCACCGGCGGCGCGTGGTCCTACGAGGTCCGGCCGCGCGGCGCGGTGGACGCCGCCGACTGCGTCACGCGGGTCGACGTCGCCGGCGCGGACCGCGACAAGAGGCGGGCCACGATCGCCATGCACGCCGAGCAGGCGGTCTCCCGCCTGTCGCCGACGGACGGCGCGATGCTGCAGGTGGTGTGGTTCGACGCCGGCCCGCGGGAGCCGGGCCGGCTGCTGGTCGTCGGCCACCACCTGGCCGTCGACGGGGTGTCCTGGCGCATCCTGGTGCCCGACCTCGCCGCGGCGTGGCAGGCGGCGGCCGAGTCCCGGGAGGCCGCGCTGCAGCCGGTCGGCACCTCGTGGCGGCGCTGGGCGCGGTGGCTCACCGAGCTCGCCGCCCAGCCGGCCCGCGCCGCGCAGGTCGCCTGGTGGGCCGAGCAGCTGCGCGAGGAGGACGTGCCGGTGACCGCGCAGCCGCGCGACCCGGCCGTCGACACCATGGGCACGCAGGACGCGCTCGCCCTGACCCTGCCCGGGCCGGTCACCGAGCGGCTCCTGACCGCGGTGCCCGCCGCGGCGCGCTGCGGCGTGGAGGACGTGCTGCTGACGGCGTTCGCCCTGGCGGTCTCCGACTGGCGGCGGCGCAGCGGGCTGGGCGCCGGCACCGCCGTGCTGGTGGACCTCGAGCGCCACGGCCGGCAGATCCCGGACGGGGTCGACCTGGACATCTCGCGCACCGTCGGCTGGTTCACCAGCCTCGCGCCGGTCCGGCTGGACCTCGGTCCGGTCTCGTGGGGCCGGGTGTTCACCGATCCCGCCGCGCTGCACAAGGCCCTCGCCCGGGTCAGGGAGACGCTGCGGGAGATGCCGGACGAGGGCATCGGCTTCGGCCTGCTGCGCCACCTCAACCCGCGCACCCGGGAGGAACTGGCCGGGTTCGCCCCGCCCCAGTTCGGTTTCAACTACCTGGGCCGGGCGGCGGTCGCCGCCGACACCGACGCCGAGGACGGCGACACCGGCGAGTGGACCATGTCGGCGGACGGCGAGGTGCTGCGCGAACTCGGCGGCGACCCCGACATGCCGGCGTCGCACTCGGTATCGCTCAACGTCCTCGTCGAGGACACCCCGGGCGGCCCGCGGCTGGTCGCCAACTGGACGTGGCCGCGACGCCTGCTGGACCCCGGCGACGTACGCCGGCTGGCCGACGGCTGGTTCCGTGCGCTCACCGCGCTCGCCGAGCACGCCGGCGAGCAGCGGCCCGCCGACCTCGCCCCGTCGGACCTGTCACTGATCGACCTCGAACTCGACGACATCGGGGTGCTGGAAGCGGAGTGGAGGAAGACCCAGTGACCAGCAAGGAACTCTTCGAGGACATCCTTCCGCTCGCTCCACTGCAGGAGGGGATGCTCTTCCACGCGACCTACGACCAGGACGCGCTGGACGTCTACACCGTGCGGCTGGCCGTCGACTTCGAGGGCCCCTTCGACCTGGAGGTCTTCCGCGACGCGGTGAGGGCGCTGCTGGTGCGCCGGAGCAACCTGCGGGCCGGCTTCCTGTCGGAGAACCTCAGCAGGCCGGTGCAGGTCGTCCCGCGCGCGTTCGAGACCCCGGTCGTCGTGCACGACCTGTCCGGGCTGGGCGAGGACGAGCGGGCCGCGCGGCTGGCCGAGCTGGCCGCGGCGGAGGAGTCGGTGCGCTTCGACCTCACCGACCCGCCGCTGCTGCGGTTCACGGTGGTGCGCCTGGCCGAGCGCGGCTGGCGGCTGATGTTCGCCTGCCACCACATCCTGCTGGACGGCTGGTCCATGCCGCTGGTCCTGGGCGAGCTGTTCGAGCTGTACCGGCGCGGCGGCGACGCGACCGGTCTGCCGCCCGCGCCGCCGTTCACGCTGTACCTCGCGTGGCTGCGCAGGCAGGACAAGCAGGCGGGGCTGGAGGCGTGGCGCGCCGCGCTCGACGGCCTGGCCGGGGCCACCCTGGTGGCCCCGGAGGCCGGGGACGCCGTCGCCGCGCTGCCCGACCGGGTCACCGCCGACCTGTCCGCGGCGCGGAGCGCGGAGCTGGCCGCGCTCGCCCGCCGGCTCGGCATCACCGTCAACACCATGGTGCAGGTGGCGTGGGGCCTGCTGCTGTCCCGGCTCACCGGCGCCGACGACATCGTGTTCGGCGCGACCGTCTCCGGCCGTCCGCCCGAGATCGAGGGCGTCGAGAGCATCGTGGGCCTGTTCATCAACACCGTGCCGGTGCGCGTCCGGCTCGGTGGGGAGGAGTCGCTGCGGGACCTGCTGCTGCGGGTCCAGGACGAGCAGTCGGCCCTGCTGGACCACCACTACCTCGGGCTGACCGAGGTCCAGCGCGCCGCCGGGCACGGCCGGCTGTTCGACAGCCTGGTCGCCTTCGAGAGCTACCCGGTGGACGCGGACTCCCTGCAGGGCTCGCTCGGCGACCTCACGATCACCGGCGTCTCCGGTGCCGACGCCACGCACTACCCGCTGACGCTCATCGTCGTGCCCGGCGAGCGCATCCAGCTGCGGCTGGGGTTCCGGGAGGGGCTGTTCACCCAGGACACCGCCGGCGGCCTCCTCGCCGGCCTGGAGCGGCTGCTGGGGGCCGTCGCCGAGGACGACGCGCAGCCGGCCGCCGCGGCGGCGGCGTCGGTGGCGCTGCCGGAGGGGTGGACGGTCACCCGTCCGGCCCCGGAGGCGGCCGGTGGTGCGTCGGTGTCCGACCTGACCGCCGTCTCCGGCGGGGGCCGGGCACCCAGGACGCCGCACGAGGAGGTGCTGTGCGGGCTGTTCGCCGAGGCGCTCGGCGTGCCCTCGGTCTCGATCGACGACAACTTCTTCGATCTGGGCGGGCACTCGCTGCTGGCCACCCGGCTCATCAGCCGGGTCAGGAGCGTCTTCGAGATCGAACTTCCGGTGCGCGCCCTGTTCGATGCGCAGACGGTGGCGGCGTTGGCGGAGCGGGTGGTGGACTCCACCGCCGGCGGACGCCCGCCGGTACGCCCGGCCGAACGCCCCGACCGGATACCGCTGTCCTTCGCCCAGCGCCGCCTGT
>NZ_JARVKV010000090.1 GCF_029813835.1 Streptomyces sp. DH37 | reverse complement strand
CCCCGGTCCACCGGAAACCCCGACACCCCATCCCCACCCGAAGCAACCAACCGCCACAGATCCTCCGGCGACTCCACCCCACCGGGAAAACGACACCCCATCCCCACCACCGCAACCCCCTCACCGGGGGAGTCCTGCAGTTCACGGAGCTGTCGGCGGGTCTCCATCAGGTCCGCGGTGGCCTTCTTGAGATAAGTGCGCAGCTTCTCTTCGTTGGTTGTCGCGTTGTCCATTGCGATCCGCCTTGCGATGTGTTCCGAGGGGTGTCGAGCTGTGTCGTGCGTACCGCGGGCCGCGGTGTTCACAGGTCGCCGTCGATGAGGGCGAAGAGTTCGTCGTCGCTGGCGTCCTCCAGCGCTTCACCGGTCGCCGGCTCGGCGGCTGCGGGGGTGGAGGTGGAGAACTTGGTGACGAGTTCCTCCAGCCTGTCGAGGATGTGGCGGCGCGCCGGGTCGTCCGGGGCCGTCCGCGACAGCAGTGAGTCCACGGCGACGAGATCGCCGAGGGCACGGTCGGGTGAGGTCTCCCGGCCGCGCAGGAGCTCGCTCCGCAGCAGACCTGCCATCGCCACCGGTGTCGGGTAGTCGAAGACGAGGGTGGCGGACAGCCGCAGGCCGGTGGCGCGGGCGAGTCCGTTGCGCAGTTCGACCGATCCCAGCGAGTCCAGGCCGAGTTCCCTGACCGCCCTTTCCGGGCCGACCTCGGCGGCGGTGTAGCCCAGGACAGCCGCGGCTTCGGCGCACACCAGGTCGGTCAGCAGGGAGAGTTGTTCCCTCTCGCCCAGACCGGAGATCCGCTCCAGCAGGGCCTTCCCAGGCTGCTCCTCCTCCGCCCGCCGCCGGGAGGCGACGGGGACGGCGGTCTGCCGCGTAGCCGGCGGCCGCACCAGTTGGTGGAAGAGGTGGGGAAGGGTTCCGTCGGCCGCCTGTGCCCGGAGGACGTGCGTGTGCAGCCGCGCGGCCACGATCTGGTCCGCTCCGATGGTGCGCAGGGTGTCGAAGCAGGTGAGTCCCAGTTCGGTCGGCATCTCCGCGATGCCGGTGCGGGCCAGCCGGTCCAGATCCGTGGGATCCAGGTGCCCGGTCATCCCGCTGCGTTCGGACCACAGGCCCCAGGCCACCGCGGTGCCCGGGAGGCCCCGGGTGCGGCGGTGGCGGGCGAGGGCGTCCAGGAAGACATTGGCGGCAGCGTAGTTGGCCTGCCCCGGAGTACCGACGGTGCCCGCGGCCGAGGAGAACAACACGAAGTCCGTCACAGGCAGACCCGCGGTCAACTCATGCAGATTCCAGGCACCGTCGACCTTGGGCCGCAACACCCGCTCCAACCGCTCCGAAGAGAGCGAACCGACCACCCCGTCATCCAACACCCCGGCCGTGTGGAACACCGCCGTCAACGGATACTCCCGCGGCAACGACGCCAACAACCCACCCAGCGCACCCCGGTCCGCCACATCACACTCCGCCACCCGCACCCACGCACCGGCCCCCTCCAGCTCCGCCACCAACTCCCCCACACCCGGCGCACCCACACCCCGCCGCCCGACCAGCACCAGACGCCGCACCCCACACCGCACCACCAGATGACGCGCCAACACCCCACCCAACGCACCGGTCCCACCCGTGACCAGAACCGTGCCCTGGGGGTCGTACGCACCCGGTTCTGCGGCGGGCGTCCCGACGGGGTGCAGCCGTGCGACCCGTACGGCGCCGTCGCGCACGGCCACCTGCGGCTCTCCGCCGGCGATCACCGCGGGCAGTGCGGCAACCGCCGCGTCACCGTCCACGTCCATCAGGACGAGACGGCCCGGGTGCTCGGACTGCGCCGATCGCACCAGGCCCCAGACCGGGGCGTGCGCCAGGTCCCGAACGTCCTCGTCCGGAGCCGCCGCCACGGCACCGGTCGTGATCAGGACGAGCCGGCTGTCGGCCAGGCGCTCCTCCGCGAGGAACTCCTGCACGAGCGCCAGCGCCCTGTGGGTGGCCGCCCGTGCCTCCTCCGCCGTCGACAGGGGTGCCGTGCTCGGCGTCCGCAGCCCGTTCCCGTCCAGGAGGCACAGCACGGTCCGGGGAGTCTCCTCCCCCGCGGCGAGCGCGGTCCGCAGGGCGGCGAGGTCCGCGTATCCGGTGTGCGGCGGGGCGTGTTCCGCGAGACGTCCCGCCGGGTCCAGGGCGGCCAGGTGTTCCGGTGCGGCGGACGGCGTCGTGCCGGGGACCGGGGCCGGCGTCCACACGGTGCGGAACAGGGCGCCGGTGCCGGTGTCCGGGTCGGCGTCCGGGCCGGTGTCCAGCTGCTCCGGCGCGACGGGGCGCAGTACCAGCGAGTCCACCGAGGCCACCGGGCGTCCGGCGGGGTCGACGGCCGTCACCCTGATGCCGTCGCCCTGTCCGGACGGTGCCAGCCGGACGCGCAGCTCGTCCGCGCCGGTGGCGGCCAGCCGCACCCCGCTCCAGGAGAACGGCAGGCGCCGCTCCCCTCCGCCCTGGAGGAACGTGCCGTGGAGGGCCGCGTCCAGCAGAGCCGGATGCACACCGAAGGCAGACGCCTCGGAACGGTGCTCCTGCGGCAGCCGGACGTGCGCGAACACCTCGTCCCCGCAGCGCCAGATCCCGGTCACGGCGCGGAAGACGGGCCCGTAGGCGAGCCCGGCCCCGGTGAGGGAGCGGTACAGCCCGTGCACGTCGACGGGTTCGGCGCCGGCCGGTGGCCACTGCTCCCCGGAGGCGGGGGACGCATCGGCATCGGGCCCGGCAGGAATCAGATCGCCGCTCGCGTGCAGGGTCCAGGGAGCGTCGGCGGGGGCGTCCTCGGGACGGGAGTGCAGCGTCACCGTACGCCGCCCGGACTCCCCGGGGCCGCCGACGAGGACCTGCAGATGCCGTCCGCCCTGGTCGGGCTGGACGAGCGGCGCCCGCAGCGTGATCTCGTCGAGCCGGTCGCAGCCGACCCGCCGTCCCGCGTGGAGGGCGAGCTCCACCAGGGCGGTCCCGGGGACGAGGACCTGACCGAGCACCGTGTGGTCGGCGAGCCAGGGGTGGTCACGCAGCGACAGCCGTCCCGTCAGAAGCAGCCCTCCGGATTCGTGGAGGGGGACGGCGGCGCTCAGCAGCGGATGGTCGGCCGGAGCCAGTCCCAGGTCGGTGAGCCGGGCGGACGCGGTGCGCGGGGGTGTGAGCCAGTAGTGCTGGTTTTGGAAGGGGTAGGTGGGCAGGTCGACGCGGACCCCTCCCAGCGCCCGCAGGGAGGCCGTCCACTCGGCCACGGGCACCTCACCACGGAACTCCGGTCCGGTGCCCTCCCGCGCCAGCGCGGCGAGCCCGCCGAGGAACTCCTCCCGCCCCCGCCCGTGCAGCACCGCCCGGTGCCGCATCACCGCCCGCGTCGTCAACAGCGAATACCCGACATCCACCACCCCCACCCCGGGACGCTCCTCCAGATAGGACAGCAGACGACCCGCCTGCCCCCGCAGAGCGGCCCGCGACCGCGCGGAGAGCACCCAGGGAACCGGCCGGTCCAGCACACCACCCCCCACCGGGCCCGGCACGGCCCCCGCGGTGTCCGGCACGGCCTCCCCGGTGCCCGGCACGGCCTCCGCGGTGTCGGGGGCCTGCTCGAGGATGAGGTGGGCATTGGTGCCACTGATCCCGAACGAGGAGACACCGGCGCGGCGGGGACGACCGGTCTCCGGCCACCGCCGCGCCTCGGTCAACAACCGCACCTCACCCGCCGACCAATCAATACGCGGAGAAGGCTCATCGATGTGCAACGTCTTGGGCAGCACCCCCCGCCGCAACGCCTCCACCATCTTGATCACACCCGCCACCCCGGCCGCCGCCTGGGTATGCCCGATGTTCGACTTCAACGACCCCAGCCACAGCGGACGGCCCGCCTCCCGCCCCTGGCCGTAGGTGGCCAGCAACGCCTGCGCCTCGATCGGATCCCCCAACCGCGTCCCCGTCCCATGCCCCTCCACAGCGTCCACCTCGGCCGCGGAGAGCCGGGCATCGGCCAACGCCTGCCCGATCACCCGCTCCTGCGCCGGACCATTGGGCGCCGTCAACCCATTGGACGCACCGTCCTGGTTCACCGCCGACCCGCGGATCACCGCCAACACCCGACGCCCATGACGCACCGCGTCCGACAACCGCTCCAGCACCACCACCCCCACACCCTCACCCCACCCCGTGCCATCGGCACCCGCCGCAAACGACTTGCACCGACCATCCGCCGCCAACCCCCGCTGACGACTGAACTCGATGAGCAATCCGGGTGTGGACATCACCGTCACCCCACCGGCCAGCGCCAGCGAGCACTCGCCGTCGCGCAGCGCCCGTACGGCCGTGTGGAGGGCGACCAGCGAGGAGGAGCACGCGGTGTCCACCGTCACCGCCGGACCTTCCAACCCGAAGGTGTAGGAGATCCGGCCCGACGCCACACTGGCGGAGGTGCCCGTCAGCAGGTAGCCGTCGAATCCCTCGGGGGCTTCGTGCAGGGGGGCGCCGTACTGCTGGTGGCTCATGCCGACGAAGACCCCCGTGCTGGAGCCGCGCAGGGAGTCCGGGGCGATGCCCGCGCGCTCGAGCGCCTCCCAGGAGGTCTCCAGCAGCAGCCGCTGCTGCGGATCCATCGCCGTCGCCTCACGCGGCGAGATCCCGAACAGCTCCGGGTCGAACTCGCCCGCGTCGTGCAGGAAACCGCCCTCGCGTGCGTAGCTCCTGCCGTGGGCGTCGGGGTCCGGTGAGTAGAGCCCGTCGAGGTCCCAGCCCCGGTTGCCGGGCAGCGGGCCGATGGCGTCCCGCTCCCCGATCAGCAGTTCCCACAGGTCCTCGGGGGTTTCGGTGCCGCCGGGGTAGCGCAGTCCCATGCCGACGATCACCACCGGGTCGTCGTGGTCCTGCCGCGGTGCGGTGGTGGCCGTGCCGGCCGGCGGATCGTCCGCGGTGTCCTCGTCCCGGGCGACCAGCAGGGACCGCAGGTGGCCGGCGAGGGCGACCGGGGTGGGGTGGTCGAAGAGCAGGGTGGTCGGCAGGGTCAGCCCCGTCGCCGTGGCCAGCCGGTTGCGCAGTTCGACGGAGGTCAGCGAGTCGAAGCCGACGTCCTTGAACGCTCGGCCGGTCCACGAGGTGTCCGGACCGGAGCGGCCCAGGACGGCGGCGGCATGGGATCGCACCAGGTCCAGCAGGCGGCGGTGCCGGTCGGCCTCGGGCAGGGCGCTCAGCTCCTCGGCCAGCCGGTCCCGCGCGGACGCCGGTGCGGCGGTCGTGACGGCCTCGGCGGCGCGGCGGGCCTCCGGCACCCCCCTCAGGAGAGGGCTGGGGCGCGCGGCGGTGAACGCGGGGACGAACCGTTCCCAGTCCAGGTCCGCGACGACCGGGGACGCCTCCGGCCGGGCGGGCGCGTACCGCAGCGCGGTCACGGCGGTGTCCGGGTCCAGCGCGAGCATGCCGTACCCGCGCATGCGCTCCTCAAGGGCGTCGTCGATCATGCCGCCGCCGCCCCAGGGGCCCCAGCAGACGGAGACGGCGGGCAGTCCCTCGGCGCGGCGCCGGTGGGCGAGGGCGTCGAGGGCCGCGTTGGCGGCGGCGTAGGCGGCCTGTCCTCCGTTGCCCAGGACGCCCACGACCGAGGAGAAGAGGACGAAGGCGTCCAGGTCCGTCCCCCGGGTCAGCTCGTCGAGGTGCCGGGCGGCGTCGGCCTTCGGGCGTGTCACCCGGTCGAGCTGTTCGGGGGTGAGCCCGTCGACGACCGCGCTTCCCAGGACTCCGGCGGCGTGCACCACGGCGGTCAGCGGCCGTCCGGCGGGTACGGACGCCAGCAGTCCGGCCAGCGCGTCGCGGTCGCCCACGTCGCAGGCGGCGATGGTGACGCCGACTCCGAGGGCGGTCAGCCGCCGTTCCAGTTCGGCGGCGCCGTCCGCGTCCGGCCCCCGGCGGCCGACCAGGAGCAGGTGCTCCGCGCCGTTCTCGGCGAGCCAGCGGGCCACGCGGGCGCCGAGCGCTCCGGTGCCTCCGGTGACCAGGACGGTGCCGCGCGGGGTCCACTCCCCCTCCGGGGCCGCGGTGTGCGCGGAGCGGACCAGTCGACGGGCGAGGACTCCGGTGGGGCGGACCGCGAGCTGGTCCTCGTCGCCGGGGTCGGCGAGGATGCCGCACAGGCGGCGCAGGGCGGACTCGTCCGGGTGGCCGGGAAGGTCGACGAGGCCGCCCCAGCGCCGCGGGTGTTCCAGGGCGACCACCCGGCCCAGGCCCCAGACGCGGGCGGCGTCCGGGTCGCACGGTTCGTCGGTGTCCTCGGTGTGGACGGTGGCGTGGACGGCGTTGCGGGTGGCGCACCACAGCGGTGCGGTGACACCGGCGTCGCCCAGCGCCTGGACGAGGGCGAGCGTGCCGGCCGCGCCGGCCGGGCCGGGCGCGGTGAGGGACAGCACCCCGCGGATCCCGCCGTCCGGCTCCCCACCGCCCGGCTCTCCGGCGATCAGGGCCAGCCGGCCGGCCAGGGCCTCCCGCCCCGATGCGGGGGGAACGGCGAGCCGCGCGACGCGGGCTCCGTGCCGCTCCAGCGCGGCGGCGGTGTCCGCGGCCGGAGGGCCGTCCGCCGGTTCCGCGTCCGGGGTCACCAGCAGCCAGGTGCCGGAGAGGGCCGGGGAGGGGGTGTCGTTCACGGGGTGCCAGGCGATCCGGTAGCGCCATCCGTCGGTGCCGGCCGGCCGGCCGGCCCGGTTCCGCCGGTGCCAGGCGGACAGCAGGGGCAGCGCGGCCTCCAGGGGCGCGGGGTCCGGCGCGTCCAGCGCGGTGCGCAGCGCGTCCAGGTCCTCGGCCTCGACGGCCTGCCAGAAGCGGTCCTCGCGGGCTGCGCCGGGACGGGAGCGGGGGGACGGGGTGTCGATCCAGTGGCGGCCCCGCTGGAAGGCGTAGGTCGGCAGGCTCGCGGGCCCGGCGGGGGGCAGGGCCGGCCGCCAGTCGACGGGGACGCCCCGCGTCTGGGCCTCGGCCAGCGAGAGCAGGAACCGGTCGAGCCTCCCGTCGTCGCGGCGCAGTGAGCCCAGGACGGCGATGTCGGCCGCCTTCGCGGCATCCGTGTCCCCGGCCGTCTCCTGCATGCCGACGGCGAGCACCGGATGGGAGCTCACCTCGACGAACGTGTCGCAGCCCGCGTCGATGAGCGCGCGGGTGGCCTGCTCGAAGCGCACGGGCAGGCGCAGGTTGCGGTACCAGTGGCCGGCGTCCAGGGCCTGGCCGTCCAGCGGTCCGCCGGTCACCGCGGAGTAGAGGGGGACGGCGGCCGGGCGCGGGACGACCGGCGCGAACGCCTGCTCCAGTTCGGCGCGGATCTCCTCGATCCGCGGGGAGTGGGAGGCGTAGTCGATCGCGACCCGGCGGACCGCCAGGCCGTCGGCCGCGCAGGCGGCGCGGAACCTCTCCAGCGGCTCGGCGGGGCCCGACACCACGGTGGAGCGCGGCCCGTTGACCACGCCGACCGACAGGTCGGGCCAGGTGCCGAGCAGGTTCTCGACCTCTTCGGCGGGCAGCGGGAGGGAGAGCATGCCGCCGCGGCCGGCCAGGCGGGTCAGGGCCCGTCCGCGCAGGGCCACGACCAGGGCGGCGTCCTCCAGGGTGAGCGCCCCGGCCACGCAGGCCGCCGCGATCTCCCCCTGGGAGTGGCCGACGACGGCGGCCGGCTCCACCCCGTGCGCCCGCCACAGCGCCGCCAGGGCGACCTGGACGGCGAAGACCGTGGGCTGGAGGACGTCCACCCGATCCGGCGGCGGGGTGCCGTCCCCGCCGCGCAGGACGTCGGTCAGCCGCCAGTCGACGTGCGGGGACAGGGCCTGTTCGCACTCCGTGATCCGCCGGCGGAAGACCGGGGAGGATTCCATCAGCCCGGCCGCCATGCCGGCCCACCAGGTGCCCTGGCCGGGGAAGACGAAGACGGTCCGGCGACCGTTCACGGCCGTTCCCCTGACCAGGTGCGGGGCGTCCTCGTCGGCCGCCAGGGCGGCGAGGCCGGTCAGGAGCTCCCGGCGGTCGGCCGCGACCACCACGGCACGTTCCGCCAGCGTGGCGCGCGCGGTGGCCAGCGTCAGGGCCACACCGGCCGGATCCGCCTCGGGGTCGGCCTCCACCGCGGCACGCAGCCGGGCGGCCTGGGCCCGCAGAGCCGCCGGACCGGCAGCCGACACCGGGAAGGGCAGAGGGGTCGCGGGAGCGGCGGAGGATTCCCGTTCCGGCACGGCCTCCGCGGTGTCGGGGGCCTGCTCGAGGATGAGGTGGGCGTTGGTGCCACTGATCCCGAACGAGGAGACACCGGCGCGGCGGGGACGACCGGTCTCCGGCCACCGCCGCGCCTCGGTCAACAACTCCACCGACCCCGCCGACCAATCAATACGCGGAGAAGGCTCATCGATGTGCAACGTCTTGGGCAGCACCCCCCGCCGCAACGCCTCCACCATCTTGATCACACCCGCCACCCCGGCCGCCGCCTGGGTATGCCCGATGTTCGACTTCAACGACCCCAACCACAGCGGACGGCCCGCAGGACGCCCCTGGCCATAGGTGGCCAGCAACGCCTGCGCCTCGATCGGATCCCCCAACCGCGTCCCCGTCCCATGCCCCTCCACAGCGTCCACCTCGGCCGCGGAGAGCCGGGCATCGGCCAACGCCTGCCCGATCACCCGCTCCTGCGCCGGACCATTGGGCGCCGTCAACCCATTGCTGGCGCCGTCCTGGTTCACCGCCGACCCGCGGATCACCGCCAACACCCGACGCCCATGACGCACCGCGTCCGACAACCGCTCCAGCACCACCACCCCCACACCCTCACCCCACCCCGTGCCATCGGCACCAGCCGCAAACGACTTGCACCGACCATCCGCCGCCAACCCCCGCTGACGACTGAACTCGGCGAACATGCCGGGTGTGGACATCACCGCCGCGCCGCCCGCGAGAGCCAGGGAGCTCTCCCCCTCCCGCAGGGAGCGGCAGGCCAGATGCAGCGCCACCAGCGAGGAGGAGCACGCGGTGTCCACCGTCACCGCCGGACCCTCCAACCCGAAGGTGTAGGAGATCCGGCCCGACGCCACGGCGGGTGTGGTTCCGGTCAGCAGGTGTCCTTCCGTGCCGTCCGGTGCCTCGTACAGCCGTGGCCCGTACTCCAGGGGGGTGAGGCCGATGAACACCCCGGTACGGGAGCCGCGCAGGGAGTCCGGGGCGATGCCCGCGCGCTCGAGCGCCTCCCAGGAGGTCTCCAGCAGCAGCCGCTGCTGCGGATCCATCGCCGTCGCCTCACGCGGCGAGATCCCGAACAGTTCCGGGTCGAACTCGGCGGCGTCGTAGAGGAATCCGCCGTGGCGGGTGTACGTCCGGCCGGGCGGGCCGGGTTCGGGGGCGTAGAGCTCGTCGAGGTCCCAGCCCCGGTCGGCGGGGAATCCGGAGATGGCGTCGCCGCCCGAGGACAGCAGTTCCCACAGGTCCTCGGGGGAGCGTACGCCGCCCGGCAGTCTGCACCCCGTGGCGACGACGGCGATCGGTTCGTCGGCCGACGGGGACGGCCGGGCCGGCTGCCGCGCGGTCCCCGAACGGTGCTCGGGGGGTTCGGTGCCGGTCGCCGCGGCATGGAGGTGCTCTGTGACGGCGGCCGGGGTGGGGTGGTCGAAGAGCAGGGTGGCGGGGAGCCGGAGTCCGGTGGCGGTGCTCAGCCCGTCGCGGATGTCCACGGCGGAGAGGGAGTCGCAGCCCAGCTCGCGGAAGGTCCGTGCCGGGTCCACCTCCTGCGGTCCCGCGTAGCCGAGGGTCTGTGCCGTACGTGTGCGGACGAGGTCGAGCAGCGACTGCTCAGAAGGCGTGCGGCGGTTGACGGCGGGCTGCTCGGGCGCCGACGGCTGCCGCGCGGGCGCCGGTTCCGGAGCGCGGGGCGCGGTCGGGCGCGGTACGGAGTCCAGCCAGTGGTGTCTGCGCTGGAAGGGATAGGTGGGCAGGTCGGTGTGGCGGGCCCGGAGACCGGTGGCGGCGAAGAACCCCTTCCAGTCCACCTCCACCCCGCACGTGAACAGCTCCCCCAGCGCGGTGAGCGCGGCCACCGGCTCCGCACGACCGGCCCGCAGCACCGGCACCGACACCACCCCGGCGTCCTCCGGCACGCACTCGCGCACCAACGCCGTCAACCCGGCCCCCGGCCCGACCTCCACCACCACCTCCACACCCATCTCACGGTGCAGCACCCCCACCGCATCGGCGAACCGCACCGCCTGACGCGCGTGCGCCACCCAGTACTGCGCCGACGCCATCTCCCCCGCCCCCACCACCCCGCCCGTCACGGTCGACACCACCGCACGGCGCGGCACACCGAACTCCAGTCCCTCCAGCGCCCGCGCGAACTCCTCCAGCACCGGCTCCACCAGCGGCGAGTGGAAAGCGTGGCTGACCTCCAACCGCCGCACGTGCCGGCCCCACCCCTCCACCCGGGCCACCACCTCGGCAACCGCCCCCGCCTCACCCGAGACCACCACCGAGGACGGGCCGTTGACCGCGCCGATCCCCACCCGGTCCTCCCGGCCGGCCAGCAGCGGCGCCACCTCCTCCTCCGAGGCCTGCACCGCGACCATCGCCCCGCCCCCCGCCAGCCCCTCCATCAACCGGCCCCGCACCCCCACCAGCGCGCACGCGTCCCCGAGCGAGACCACCCCCGCCACGTACGCCGCCGCCACCTCGCCGACCGAATGACCCGCCACCACATCCGGCGTCACGCCCCACGACTCCAGCAGCCGGAACAGCGCCACCTCCACCGCGAACACCGCCGGCTGCGCCCACCGCGTCCGCTCCAGCACCTCCGCGTCCCCCTCGAACACCACCTCCCGCACCGAACCCCCCACCACCGGGTCCAGAACCCCGCACACCTCGTCGAACGCCGCGGCGAACACCGGAAACGCCTCGTACAGCCCCCGCCCCATCCCCGCCCGCTGCGATCCCTGTCCGGCGAACACGAACCCCACCCGGCGGCTCCGCCCGCCCCTGCCGCAGGCCACACCGGCCGCCTTCCGGCCGTCCACCAGCACGCCCAGGCCCCGCAGCAGCCCCTGGCGATCCTCCGCCACCACCACCGCACGCTCCGCCAGCACCGCACGCCCCGCCGCCAGCGTCACCGCCGCGCCCGCCAGATCCACCTCCGGATCGGCCTCCACCGCGGCACGCAGCCGGGCGGCCTGGGCCCGCAGGGCCTCCGGACCGGCGGCCGACACCACGAACGGCAGCGCGGGCAGCGCGGGCAGCGCGGTGCTCGCCGGCGCGTCCCCGCCCGCCGCGGCATCGGGGGCGGGAGCCTGCTCCAGGACCAGGTGGCAGTTGGTGCCGCCCATGCCGAAGGACGACACCCCCGCCAGCAGCGGCAGGTCCCGGCCCTCCCCGTCCACCGCGTCCGGCCACGGCTCCGTCGCCGTCTGGACGCGCAGCCGGAGCGCGTCGAAGGGGATGTCGGGGTTGGGGGTGCGGAAGTGGAGGCTCGGCGGAAGCTGCCCGTGGACGAGGCAGAGGACGGCCTTGATCAGGCCCGCGATGCCCGCGGCGCCCTCCAGGTGGCCGATGTTGGTCTTCACCGAACCGACCCGCAGCGGCCGGTCGGCGGGACGGCCGGCACCGAGCACCGCGCCGAGCGCCGCCGCCTCCACCGGGTCGCCGATCCTGGTGCCCGTACCGTGCAGTTCCACGTACCCCACCCGCGCGGGGTCGGTTCCGGCCCGCTCGTGGGCGAGCCTGAGGACCTCCTCCTGCCCGGTCCGGCTGGGGGTGGTGAACGTGTCGCCCCCGCCGTCGTTGTTGACGGCTCCGCCCCTGATCACGCCCAGGACGCGGTTGCCGTCGGCGAGGGCGCGGGAGAGCGGCTTGAGGACGACCAGGCCGCCGCCCTCACCGTGCACGAAGCCGTTCGCCCCGGCGTCGAAGGTGCGGCAGCGCCCGTCCGGGGAAAGCCCGCCGAACCCGGCGGCGTCGGCGAACGGCTCCGGGCCGATGTTCAGGTTGACGCCTCCGGCGAGCGCGACGCCGGACTCGCCGCTGTGCAGGCTCTCGCAGGCCAGGTGGACGGCGACCAGCGACGAGGACTGACCGGTGTCGACGCTCAGGCTCGGTCCGCGCAGGCCCAGCAGGTAGGAGATCCGGTTGGCGAGGGCTCCCCGGTTCACTCCGGTGAGCGTGTGCTGGGACACCGCCTCGGGGCCCTGGCGGTACGCCAGCGTCGCGTAGCCGTCCCGCATGGCTCCGACGAAGACCCCCGTGTGTCCGTCGCGCAGGGTGCCGGGGGCGATCCCGGCGTTCTCCAGGGCCTCCCAGGCCAGTTCCAGGAGCAGGCGCTGCTGGGGGTCCATCGCCGCGGCCTCCCTGGGGGAGATGCCGAAGAAGGCGGCGTCGAAGTCGCCGACGCGGTCGAGGAACCCGCCCCGCACACCGTCGGCCGTCTCCGGTGCGGCGGGGCCGGCGCCGTGGTGGGTGTGGAGGGCGCGGCGGTCCGCGGGCAGACCGGTGACGGCGTCGACGCCGTCCCGCAGCAGTTTCCAGAAGGCTTCGGGGCTGTCGGCCTGCGGCAGCCGGCAGGAGAGGCCGATGACGGCGACGGGTTCCCGGGAGGGGGTGCGGTGCATGGGGTGTCCTTGGTGCTGTGCTGTGGATCCGCGCCTTGGGGCGGTGCTTCGGGCGCCGCGCCGGTGCGGGGTGCGCTGCGCGGAGGAGGGTGGGGCGCGGTGCTGCCGGGGTTCGGGGGGTGGCCCGGCAGCACCGCGCCCCGGCTCAGGTGGGGGTCGGGGCGGTGGTGGTGCCGCTGGGGGGAGGCGCCGGGTGCCCGGCGCCGGGCGGGCCGGCGGGGTCGGGGAGGTCCTGGCCGGGGGCGTCCTCCGGGGCGTCTCCCCCGGCTTCCGCCCGGGCGTCCGAGTGGGCGTCCGGGCGGACGGACACGGCGGGGGCCCTGACGACCTCGTGGGGGACGCGGAGTCCTTCGACGAGGTCCAGGGCGTGCGGGGCGAGCCGTGCGCAGATCCGGTGGACGCGCTCCCGGAGGCCGCGGACCTCGTCGGGCAGGAGGAGCCCTTCGGTCAGGTACCGGCCGGCGTGCTCCCCGAGTTCCTCGAGGACGTACAGGCCGCACAGGTCCCGCAGGAGCGCCCGGACGTCCTCGCACTCCGGGGAGTCCAGTTGGCGGCGCACGAGGGCCAGGAGGGTCGTGGCGGTGTGGGCCTCGGCCAGTTCCTGCGCGAGGTCGATGTGGTCGTTCCACGCGTCGAAGGCGGATCGTCCGCTCTCCTCCGCCTCGCGCAGCGCGGTGGTGAGTTCCCTGTGGAGCGCGCGTTCCCTGGCCTCGGCGAGCCGGGTCCAGGTGTCCGGGTCGGACAGGTCCCGGCTCGTCCCGCCGGGCGGCGGGGGGGCGGGGGGCGTGTAGTCCGCCCCCTGCACCAGGGAGTGGGCCGCCTCCAGGAGCATGACCTGGCTGTCGGCGGCGGTGCTGTGGAAGGAGTGGACGAGGACCTGGTAGCTGAGGAAACGATTCTCTTCCAGGAAGCCGTGGACACCGCACGCGGTGCGCGTCCTCATGACGATCCGCTCGGCGAGCCGGGTGGCGGCGATCTTCAGCAGGTAAGCGGTCCGCAGACCGCCCGCGGTCGGCTCCGGCTGGGCCGGTGCCGTCATGGTCCGCGCCACGAACGACAGGATGTAGGCGCCGGCCAGGGAGGCGAACAGGACGAGTTGCTGGTTGCGGTGGGCGATGAGGGGGAGGCCGGCCGCGTGGCGGCCGGTCGTGCGGTGCCGGTGGGCGTGGCGGACGGCGATCGCCGTGCTCGCCCGGGCCACGGCGGCGAGTGCCACGGTGGCCGCCTCCCAGGCGGGGAGGATGACGGTGGCCATCCGCAGCCTGTCGGCCGGCGAGGCCGAAGGGGCGGGGGGATCGTCGTCCTCCTGCTCCGCGAACAGTGAGGCCCCGTCGCGCAGCCAGTTGCGGAAGGGGACGCGGACTCCGTCGAAGACGACGGTTCCGCCGGCCGTCGGCAGGGCGGCCGCGAGCGGCCGGGGCGTGATGCGCACCCCCGCGCGCGGGCCGTGCCCGTCGCTGATCGGTACGGCGAAGAAGCCGAGCCCGCGGTCGCGTCCGCCGGCCACCAGGCGGGCACTGACCACGGCCGTCTGCGGAACTCCGGGGCCGGCGACGGTGGACGAGAACTTCGCCGCGGCCGGACCGGGGGTCCGCAGCACGAACTCGTGGCGGACGGGGTCGTAGACCGCCTCGGTGCGGATCGCGTTGTTGCTGTTGCCGTGGCCCGGCTCGGTGGTGAGCAGCGCGCCGACGGCCCGCCCGGAGACCAGGTTCCGCAGCTCGTCCTCCGGGCCGCCGTCGCCGCGGCTGAGGGAGCGGATGAGTCCCACGGTCTGGCAGTGGTGGATGAACAGCGCGTAGAAGAGCGGCGGATCCGCCAGGACCGCCCACTCCAGTACCGCGAAGAGGCGGTCGCGGTGCCTCCACAGCTCGGCGTCGCGGCCGAGGTGGTCGTTGACGTGCCGCAGCCGCCGGTGGGTGAGGGCGTGGCGCCCCTCCCCCACGTCACCGGACACGTCGAACAGCGGGCCGGTGAACACCTCCCTCAGCCAGGGGAGGAAGGCGTCGTACGCGGGACGGCGGACCAGTGGCGCCAGGTTCTCCGCCTGCCCGGTGGTCCCGCTGCGCTCCGGGGCGCCGGAGGCGGACGGGACGTCGGGCAGGCGGCCGCCGTGCCGCGTCTCCTCAGCGGACACGACGGGCCCGCCGTCCGTGTGCCGCCGGGCGGGCGCGCCGTCCGGCGGATCCGTCCGCGGCGCCCGGGTGTCGTGTGGTGGGACGGTGCCGCAGCGCACGGGACGCGTCGCCCACGAGAGTGTTGTCCTTCACCGCTGCCCCCTTGCCGCCGCGGCTTGTCGGAGCGTCGAACGAGCTCCGTCTGGCCTATGACAGCGCTCACTACGGGAGAATCCCCGTCCCGGTTCGACCCCGCGGAGAAAACGTGGAGGGAATTCCCCGGCCGTGCGAGCGGCCGGCGCGGTGGGCGGGGGCGCGGGGGCGCGGGAGGAACGGCGCCGGCGGCACGGGTGCCCTGCCGGGGGCGGGGCCGAAGCCGCCCCGTTCCCGGCAGGGCACGGCCGTCACCCGGCGCGCGCCGGCCCCGTCTCGGTCGCCGTGCCGGGCAGGGCGCTCGTCTCCCTCTGCCAGAGCATGCCGCACAGCCGCTCCAGACCCTGGCTCAGATGGCGCCGGTAGGTGCTGTACGGCAGGCCGAGCCGCTCGGCGGCGGCCTCCTGGGTGGCCGCCCGGCGCAGATAGGTGGTCGCCACCGCGCGGTGCGACTTGACGGCGCGCGGGTCGTCGGTCAGCAGGTTGACCGTGTCGGTCAGCACCCGCTGGAGGGCCTCGGCCGGGTCGGTGCCCGAGGACTCGGCGTGGGCGGCCACCACCCGGCACGACGTCAGGGGGTTGGCCCGCAGTGCGTCGGGCTGGTGCAGGTTGCGCAGCGCGTCGCGGACGGCGGCGTCGAAGTCGGCCCGTGCGAGGGGCCGTTCCCCGGTGGGGCCCGCGCCGAGCGGGGCGGACGGCTCGGAGAGGCCGCCGGGCTGCGTCCGGTCGAACCAGATGTCCAGCGGTGTGACGCGCCAGTCGCAGGCGAACGCCGTGAAGGTGCGTCCGCCGGACCACGGCGCCTGGAATATCTGCTGGTGTCCGAGGTGGTCCATCAGCGGCCGCCACAGACCCGCGTCGGGCGAGACGATGAAGGACCACGCCAGTCCGGAGCTCCTGATCCAGTCGGCACAGATGCGCAGCTGCATGAGGTGCCCGACGGTGGACACCTGTCCGTAGGCCTCCGGGTGGACCATGAAGCGGGACACCAGCGCGTGCTCGCCCGGACGCAGCGGGTCGGTCCGCTCGGCGTGCTCCCACGCCGCGGCGGCCACGGGGTCGGCGTCGAGCGCGGCGCACCGCCTGGTCAGCCGCAGCCACGCCATGAACGCCACGGGCTCGCCCGTCCGCGCGCTGCGGTACATCAGGAACGACTCGGGCTGGTCCTCCAGCCAGGCGCGCACGGCGCGCACGGACCGCTCGCCCTCCGTCTCGGCCGCCATCCGCAGGACCGTCTCGTGGTCCTCGGGACGCAGGACCTCGTCGTAGACGTCGCCCTCCCGTTCCATGGTCTGGAAGTAGGGCGCCATCGGGCCGTACCGCTTGAGGTACGTCAGTGCGCGCACCGCGTTCATCATCTCGACCCGGGGCGCGGTGCGGACCCGTTCGAGCAGGTAGTGGCCGGTGCGGACGTGCATCCGCTCGTAGCCCTGCGGGTCGCGCCAGCGGAAGTCCCGGTCGAGGATCTCGCGGACCAGGTCGTGGAGGAACAGGCCGTGGCGGCCGTACTCGCTGAACGGCAGCCCGCGCAGCCAGGCGAACATCGGCCCGGCCTCCTCCTCGCCCAGCACCGCCGCCAGCAGGCCCTCCGTCGTGGTCAGCACGTGGGCCGCCGTCTCCAGGGCGAGCCGGTGCGTACGCGAGGGCAACTCCCCCACCAGCGTGGACAGCAGGGTGGCGATCACGTCGGGCCTGGGCTCCCAGTTGTTCGCCGAGGCGGTGTCGGCGACGGCGACGGAGGCGGCCAGGCTGAGGGCCAGGGGGTGGCCTCCGGCGAAGGCGAGGACCGCGTCGTGCACCGAGGAGGGCACACCGCGCCGCTCCAGCAGCGCGGCGGCGGAGCCGTCGTCCAGCGGGCCCAGGGGCAGCACCTCCAGGGCGTCGCTCCAGGCCAGGTCGCAGGACCACTCGGTGCTCGGAGGCCGTCGGCCGGCCACCACGACGACCGTGTGCTCGGGCAGGCCGGGCAGGAAGCGCTCCCGCAGCCAGCCCTCCAGACCCTGGCAGTGTTCGAAGGCGTCGATGAGGAGCACGCCCTCCTCCGCGGACGCGCTCTTGGCCGCCTCGGCCTCGAAGCCGAGCGGCGAGGGGTCGATGAACCGGCCGTCGACCTTGACCACGAGGCGGCCCTCGTCGCGGGCCTCGGTCTCGAAGCGCCGCAGGAGGGTCGACTTGCCGACACCGCCGGGACCGTGCACGTACAGCACCACCGCGGACCCGGGCTCGCCGTTGAGGGCCGCTCTGAACCTGCTCAGCTCCCGGTGCCGCCCGACGAATGTCCTGTCGCGTGCCGAGCCGAGCCGGCCCGCCAGATTTCTAGGAGAGCTTTCCACCACTCCAGTCTAGGGACTCTCCGCAGGTCCGGCCCCGGTGCCCGGATCCGAATCCCCGCCGCGGGCCGGGCAGTTCGGGCAGCCGCGGTACCGGAGTCCCCCTCCTCGCCCCTCCCCCGGCACCCGGCGTTCCCCTCGCCGTCGCCCGGACGCGACGCGGCGCCGGCCGACTGCCGTTCCCGGGCGATCACCCCTCCCGCAGACCTCGCTGGTGGAGCGCCTTCCGCAGGGACCGGATGGCGTAGTGGCAGCGGGATTTGACCGTGCCGGGCGGAATGCCCAGGTGCTCGGACGCCTGGGCGACGCTGTACCCGAGGTAGTACATGCACATGACCACCTCGCGGTGCTGGTCGCTCAGGTCCTTGAACGCCTCGACGACGACGTGCGAGGTGAGGGCGCGCTCCATCTCGTCCACCCCCGGAACGTCGACGTCCTCGATGGACATCTGCTCCAGCGGGCGGTTCTGCCGTGCGCGGTGCTGGTCGATCGCGAGGTTGCGGACCACGGTGAACAGCCAGGGACGCACCTTCTCGGCCTCGGCGTCCGGGTCGACCGAGGTGAAGTACACCCATCCGCGGGTGGCCGCCTCCTGGAGGAGGTCCTCGGCCAGGTGCCAGTCGCCTCCCACGAGGCGGGCCGCGTAGCGCAGGAGCAGGCTGCCGTGCCGCTGGTACACCTCCCGGACGAAGTCCTCACGGCACGGGAGACCGGGTCCGTTCGGCGTCCGGACGGAGGCGGCGGGCGCGGCCGGCCTGATTTCCATGGTCAGAGTCATGGCGTGGTGTCCTCACCGGTTTTCTGGCTGTTCCGCGACGGGCCCGGGTACGGGGTCGCGGGCTCCACGCTCGCCGGTGAGGCTTGACCATTTCTTGCCCCCGCCCCTCCCGGCCGGCGGGAAAAGGAGGCGGAGGGGTTGAACCACCGGCCGTTCACGTACGTGTCATACGGATGAACCGGGAGCGCCCGGCGCGGGGCGCGGTGGGCGGCCCGTCGCCCCTCCCCCTCCTCCCACCCTCCTTCCACCGCCCGCTCCGGCACCCGAATGAGCAGCACTGAGCGGTGAACCGACCTGTGAAGTGAGCAGCCGCCGGCGTGATGCTTCCGGCGGGCGACGCGGTCGGCCTCGGTCGGGGAACACGTTCCGGCCGGTGCACCGGCACCCGCAGCGGGGCCGGTCCGGCTCGCGCCGCCCCCGGCCCGCGGCACACCGCGGGAGTCCCCGGCTCCGGCCCGTCGTCCGTGGAACCGCACGGCGCCCGGAGACGGTGCGGGCGGGCCGGCTGCCGAACGTACGAAGACCAGGTGGTTCCGGTGCCCGTGACCGAGCCGTGACGGCGGACCGGCGGTCCCTCCTGGTGGTGAGGGGTGACGAACGTGGAGTTCTACCTGCTGGGTCCGCTGGAGGTGCGGCACGACACGGCGGTCCTGAACGTCGGTCCGCCCAAGCGCCGGGCCCTGCTGCTGCGCCTGTTGCTGGAGAACGGCCGCACGATCCCGGTGACGCGCCTGTGCGAGGACCTGTGGGAGGGACGCCCCACGGCGGGCGCCGTCTCCTCCGTCCACGCCCACATCAGCCGGCTGCGGACGGTCCTCGAACCCGGGCGGCCCCGGCAGGAGCAGGCCAGGATCCTGTGCAGCACGCCGACCGGCTACGCGCTGCGGGTGCCGCCGGAGGCCCGTGACACCGTCCTGTTCGAGCGGGCCGTGGAGCGCGCGCAGACGCTGGCCGCCCGGGGGCTGTCCCCGGACGCCCTCCGGGAGATCGAGCGGGCGGTGGACATGTGGCGGGGCGTGCCGCTGGCGGACGTGCGGGACCAGTACTTCGCCGAACGGGAGGTGGCACGGCTGGAGCAGCTGATGCTCTGCGCCGAGGAGCTCCGGACCAACCTGCTGATCCGGGAGGGCCGGATGCCCCAGGCCGTCCTGGGGGCCGAGCGGCTGGTGGAGCGCGATCCGCTGCGCGAGGCCTCCTGGGCCCTGCTGATGCGGGCCCTGTACCTCGCCGGACGGCCCGCCGAGGCCCTGCAGCGGTACGAGGATGTTCGCGTACTGCTCGCCCGGGACCTCGGCCTGGACCCCGGACCGGCGCTGCGCGAGACGCAGCTCGCCGTCCTCCGCCACGAGACCGCGGTCCTGTGCCCTCCCGGCGGGCTGCACGGCGGTGTCCTCGTACGGGCCGCCGCCCGGCAGGGGAGGATCTCCCGGTGGCCCCTGGTGGGCAGGGACGAGGAGTTCGCCAGGCTCGACGGCGTGCTGCACCGCGTCGATTCCGGGCGCACCGCCTGGGGGGTGATCTCCGGCGAACCGGGCGTCGGCAAGACCCGGCTGGCCGAGGAGCTGGCCTCCCGGGCCGAGGACACCGGCCTCACGGTCGCCTGGGCGCGCTGCGCCGAGGCGGAGGGGGACGACCCCGCGGTGCCGCTCGGCCCGGTGGACCAGCTGCTGCGGGAGCTGCGGCACGGGGACCCGGCGCCGTCCTCCGGCCCGGGGAGCCTCCCGCCGGCTCCCGAGCACGAGCTGCTGGGCCTGCTGACCCAGCGGCCCACGCTGTGCGTGGTCGAGGACGTGCACCACGCGGGCGCCGGGTTCCGCAGGCTGCTGGCCCACTGGGCGGACACCCTGCACGACGTCCCCCTGGCCGTGGTGTGCACCGTCTCCGACGACCCCGGCCCGGCCGTCGAGCCCCTCCTGGCGGCGCTGGCCCGGCGCGGCGCCGAACGGGTGCAGCCCGCCGCGCTGTCCGTCGCGGCGGTGCACCGGCTGCTGCGGCTGACCGCCGAGGGGGCCGGGGAGACGGAGGAGGCGACCGGCCGGGAGGCGTGCGCGCTGCACGAGCTCAGCGGGGGCAACCCGTTCTTCCTCGTGGAGCTGCTGAAGCTGCCCGCCGACCGGCGTACCGGCTCGGAGGCCCGGACGCCGCCGTCCGCCGGGAGCACCCTGCGCGTCCGGCTGGACGCCCTGGACCCCGCCGTCCGGACCGTACTGGAGTGCGCCGCGGTGACCGGGGGGCGGCTGGACGCGGACGTGGTCGCCCGGATGTGCGGTCTGCCCGCCGACCGGGTGCTGGAACTCGCCGACCGGGCCCTGGCCGCGCGCCTGCTGACCTGGGGGGAGGATGCCGGCGGGCGGGAGCCGGGAACCTACCGCTTCTCCCTGGGCCTGCTGCGGCAGGTGCTCCTCACCGGACTCGGTCCGGCCCGCAGGCAGGCCCTGCTCACCTCCGCGGCGCGGGTGCCGGCGCCCCCGGCCCCGGTGGTCGCCGGGGTCACCGGCCACGGCCGTCCGGTCCCCGCCCGTCCTCGCAGGTCCCGCTCCCGCACCGTTCCGGCGGAGGGGGCGGGGCCGAGGGAGCCCGCGGCCCTCGCCCCGCAGGGAGCGGGTACGGCCCGGCGGCACGACCGCTGAGGGACGCCGCCCGCCCGCGGGCGGGTGGTGCGGTGCGCCGGCGGGGCCGTGGGGGCTCCGCCGGCGC
>NZ_JARVKV010000008.1 GCF_029813835.1 Streptomyces sp. DH37 | reverse complement strand
GCGCGGCGGTCGGCGGCGTCCCGGAGGCACCCGCCGCCCCCGCCCCCGCCCTCACCCCCGCCGCCGGCGCACCGGCGCCGCCCTCCGGCCCCTTCCCCCTCACCGAGATGCAGCTCGCCTACCTGGTGGGCCGGGCCGACACCTGGCTGGGGAACGCCGTCGGACCCCACTACTACACCGAGGCCGACCTGGACGACCTCGACGTCGACCGTCTCCGCACGGCGCTGCACACCGTCGTCCGGCGGCATCCGATGCTGCGGGCCGTCGTCACCGACGACACCCGGCAGACCGTCCTGCCCCGGCCGGCGCTGCCCGAGATCGACGTGCGCGACCTGCGCGGCCTCGCCCCCGACGCGGCGCGGGAGGAGCTGTCGCGCCTGCGCCACGAGAGGTCCCACCGGGTCATGGACCCGGCCCGGAGCCCGATGCTCCATCTCGCGGCCACCCGTACCGGGGAGCGCGGCTGGAGGCTGCACTTCGGCCTCGACCTGCTCTTCTGCGACGCGCGGAGCGCGGTCGTGCTGGTGGACGAGCTGTTGACCGCCTACCGGGACCCCGGCGCGCTGCCCCCGCCGCCGTCCGTCACCTTCGCCGAGTGGGCGCACGAGTGCTCCGCCGCGGCCGACGACCGGCGCCGGGCCGAGGCCACGCGGTACTGGCGCCGCAGGGCCGCCGAGCTCCCCGACGGCCCCGCCCTCCCCATCGCCCCTCCCGGGCCGGGCGGGGTCCGCTTCACCCGCCGCCGGGCCGTCCTGGACGCCGAGCGGTGGAGCGCCCTGCGGGACCTCGCCCGGCTCCACCGGGTGACGCCGACGGCCGTGCTGCTCACCGCTTTCGCCGACGTCCTGCGCGCCGGCACGGGCAGCGACCGCTTCACCCTGGTCCTGACCACCTTCGACCGGCCCGAGCACCACGGGGGTGTCATAGGCGACTACACCTCCACCGTCCTGCTCGGTGTCGAGGATCCGGCGCCGGACGTCGCCGGCCGCGTCCGCCGGACGCAGGACCGGCTGTGGTCGGACCTGGAGCACGCCTCCGGGGCCGCCGGTGTCCACGGCAACGAGGTGCTCAGGGAGATGACGGCGCGCAGGGGACGCCAGGTGCTGCTGCCGGCGGTCTTCTCCAGCGGCCTGGGCAGCACGTCCGGGGTGCGCGGTTCCGCCGACGCCTCCGAACTGCTGGACGGGTTCGGCCGTACCGTCTACGCCATCAGCCAGACCCCGCACGTCGTCCTGGACTGCCAGGTCTTCGAGCAGGACGGCGAACTGCGCGTCAACTGGGACGCGGTGGAGGCGGCCTTCCCGCCCGGATACCTGGACCCGCTCTTCGCGGCCTACACCGACCTGCTGCGCCTCCTGACCGAGGGCCGGCCCGTGTGGAGCAGCGCCGATCCCGCCGCGCTGGCCGGCCGGAACCTGCGCCCGGCCGGGCCGGTTCCCGGCCGGGCGCCCCTCGCGGTCCGCGCGGCCGACGACGATCGGCGGGATCCCGCCGTGGAACTGCGCGTGGCCGCCGCTCTGGCCGACCTCGTCGGCGCCGACCCCGCGCAGCTCGACCGCGACCGCTCGTTCTTCGAGCTGGGGGCGACGTCCCTGACCCTGGTGCGCGCCCATCGCGTCCTGCGCGGGGAACTGGACGGGACCCTCTCCGTGCTCGACCTCTTCGCGCACCCCTCGATCCGCGCCCTGGCGGCCAGGATCAGCCGGGGGCAGGGGGCCGTCACCCGGCGGTCGGAGTCGCGGGACCGGCGGACCGGCGGCCGTGCGGCTCCCCCCGCCGACCCCCTGGTCGTCCGGGCCCGGCAGCGGGGAAGCCGGCGCCGGGACCGCCGCGGGATCGCGCGCTGAGCGGGAACCGCGGCGGTCGCGGGGCGGCACCGCGCGCCCGCGCTCCGGGGGAGACGCGGCCACGAGGCGGTGCCCGCCGTACCCGCCCCCGGGGCCGGGGGCCGGTGACCGGGGGCCCGGCCCCCGGTCACCGTCGGACGACCGGCCGGAAGGCGTCCCGTACGCCGGACGTGGTGGTGGAGACGAACCGGTCGCTCCCCGGCCCGTAGTCGTACGCGCCGTAGTACTCGTAGCGCAGGACCCTCGGGCAGCTTCCGCCGCCGATCTGCACCTCGCGCGGGTCGACGCGCTTTCCGGTGCGCAGCTCGTAGACCTTCAGCGGAATCCTGACCTTGTGGAAGGTCACTTCGTGGGGAAGGTGCGCGAACCTGTCGTTCTCGTAGTGGCAGGTCTCGACGGCGGCCCCGTTCTCCGCCCTGCCCGCGCAGACCACGAGCGCGGCCTCGGCCGGGTCGTCGGCGCGCCAGCCGTCCGGGAGCTTCCCGGTGTACTCGGTGTCGCCGAGGAACACCGCGCGGTTGAGCCCCTTGCGGTACGGCGGGGCGCCGCGGTACCCGGCGGGTGCGTCGCAGTAGCCGGACTTCGCGTCGAACGTCTTCCCGATCAGGCGGCGCACCGTGTCCAGTTCGATGGCGAGGGTGGCCTTCTCCACACCGCCGCGCGCCTCGTCCGCGCGCGGGTCATCCGGGTACGCGTCGAGGAGGCGCTGGTAGCGCGCCCGCGCCTGCCGCCAGTCGTCCTCGTCCATCAGGTCGTCGCCGCACTCCACCAGCGCGGCGGGTTCCGTGCGCGTCGCGGCGTCGGCGGACCGGTCCAGCACGGGGTGGCCGGGGTCGCGGTGGCGGAGCCAGTCGGCGGTGTCGGCGGTGCGGCAGGGGTCCCCGGTGGGCAGGCCGTCGAGGAAGGCGTCCAGGACCGTCCCGACGGTCTCCTCGTTGCCGGGCTCCCTCAGGACGCGGGCGAGGATGCCGAAGCCCCGCTCCAACTCCTCGGTGTCCCCGTTCCGTCCGGCGTCGGCCAGCGCGGACGCCGCCTGCTCCAGCCGGCGGCACGCCTCCACCACCGCGTCGCCGTGCCCGACCACCGGTGCGCCCGCCAGCCGGTGGCCGAACCACACCTCGCCCTGCGCGGCCACGGCCTCCTCGCAGTCGCCGTCCTCACGGGCCTCGTCCACGCGGTCCTCGATCCCGTACGCGCCGGCTCGCAGCAGCGCGGCGGTCAGCAGCACCGCGACCGTGACGGCGAGTGCCCCCGCGCGCTGCCCGCGCCGTACGGCGTGCTCCGCGCGTCCGCGTGCCAGGAGCCAGCCGTGGGCGGTGCCGGCCGCCCACCACAGGAGCAGCAGCGTCTCGCACCAGGTCGCGGCGGCCGAGGCGGTGAGGCCGAGGAGCACGACCGTGCCGAGCGCGGCGAGCGCGGCGAGCCGCGGGCGGCCCAGCAGCAGGTAACCGATGCCGAGCAGCGAGGCGTTGCCGAGCGCGGCCGCCACGGGGTCGCGCGGGACCGGGGCCCCGGACGGCTCCGGCGGTTCGGCGGGCGGCCGGCGGGGACCGTGCGTCGGGTGGTCCACGGGCGATCACCCCCGAGCCGAGGCGGACGACGGGCCGCGCACGGAGAACCAGCGGCGGGCGGTCTCGCCGAGCACCACCCACAGGGCCGCCACATCGACGCCGAGGACCACGAGCATCCCGAGGCCGGGCGAGCCGGCGGCCAGCGAGCCGATGAGGGCGAGGGCCGTCGAGAACGCCACCAGGACCAGCCACACGGCGAGCACCGCACGGATCCAGGGGCGGCGCTTCCGGGCCCGTACGACGCAGACGGACTGGAGCACCGCCGTCCCCCAGCCGAACAGTGCCACGAACCAGGCCACGCCCATCGGCATGAGCGGTTCCTGCCCGTGCTCCCGCCTGCCGTGGTTCTCCTGGAGGACCGCCCAGCCGCCGATGGCCGCGCCCAGCGCGTGCACGGCGACGACCACGAGGACGAAGACGAGGACCCCGGGCATGCGCGCGGTCTCGGGCGGACCGGCCGCACCGGGCGGAGACGGGGAGTTCCGCACCGCGGTCACCCCGCGCTTCCGCGGTCCGGCAGGCGCGCCGGGCCGGCGCTCACCGCGGTCGCCGAGGGCGCGGCCGCACCGGCCCCCGCGGCGGGGTGCCGGGCGCGAAGTCGTCCGTCCATGCCTCTCCTCCCGTCTGTCACGCGTGTGCGGGGACGAGGCGGCCCGAGCCCCCCGTTCGCCGGGCCCGGGCCGCTCCATGGCCCGTCCCGGCCATGTCCCCCGGCCATCCGACCGCCGTACACCGTTGTTCGGCAGGCCCTCCCCCGGCGCCGAACAACCCGGGCGCGCGAACCGAACGGAGACGAAGGGGCCGGGAGGAACCGTGAAGACCGGGTGAACGCCCGTGCCCCGTCCGCCGGTACGCCCGGAGTCCGGTTGCGGCCGCCCCTGCGGCTTCCTACCGTGGGCACCCGTACGGGCGCGCTGGGTGACGGCCCGGCGGAGACGCGAGCGGACGAGGGTGGGGGCACGTGGCGGGACGACCGGGGCCGGGGCGCACCGAGGGCGGGCTGGATCCGGGGGCCGGGCCGGTGCCGCGGTTCGCCGCCGGACTGCGCGCGCTGCGCGAGTCCGCGGGGAGGCCCACGTACCGGGCGATGGCCCAGCGGGCGCGGTACGGGGTGACCACCCTGTCGCAGGCGGCGGCCGGGAAGCAGCTGCCCACCCTCGCGGTGACGCTCGCCTACGTGGAGGCGTGCGGCGGCGACGTGGCCGAGTGGGAGCGGCGCTGGCGCGGGGTGTCGGCCGAACTGGCCGCCGAGGCCGCCGCCGACGAGACCCGCCGGCCGCCGTACCGCGGCCTGACCCGGTTCGAACCGGGTGACGCCGACCTGTTCTTCGGCCGCGACCAGCTCGTGGAACGGCTGGTCGGGCTGAACCGCGAGCACCGCTTCACCGCCGTCTTCGGCCCCTCCGGCAGCGGCAAGTCCTCACTGCTGCGCGCCGGTCTGATCCCCCGGCTGCGCGCCCCGCGCGGCGGGGAGGGCGGCAGGGAAGGCAGCGGGGAGGGCAACGGGGACCGCGCCGCCGCTCCCGCGGCCGTCCGGATCCTCACGCCCGGTGCGGACCCGCTGCGCACGCACGCCGACCGGCTCGCGCCCGTACCCGGCACCGACGCCGACACCTGGCTGATCGTCGACCAGTTCGAGGAGCTGTACACCCTCGGCGCCGACCCGGCCGAGCGGGACGCCTTCATCGACCGCCTCGTCGCCGCCGCCGACGCCGGCAGCCGGCTGCGCGTCGTCATCGCGGTGCGGGCCGACTTCCTCGGCCGCTGCGCCGAACACCCCGGCCTCACCGCCGCGTTGCAGGACGCCACCCTGCTCGCCGGGCCGATGAGCCGCGGGGAGCTGCGGGAGGCCATCGTCCGTCCGGCCGCCGCGGAGGGTCTGATCGTCGAACGCTCCCTGACCGACCGCCTGCTGGACGAGGTCGAGGGCGCCCCGGGCGGGCTGCCGATGATGTCCCACGCCCTGCTGGAGACCTGGCGCCACCGCAGCGGCCGGGTCCTGACCGAGACCGCGTACGAGGCGGCCGGCGGGCTGCACGGCGCCATCGTCCGTACGGCCGAGCAGGTCCACGGCGAACTCACCGCGCCGCAGGCCGAGCTGGCCCGCCGCATCCTGCTCCGCCTCGTCGCCCCCGGCGACGGCGCACCCGACACGCGCCGCCCCGCCGAGCACGCGGAGCTCGACTTCGGCGGTGCCGCCGACACCCGGGTGGTACTGGAACGCCTGGCCCGCGCCCGCCTCATCACCTCCGACGACGGCACCGTCGACCTCGCCCACGAGGCCCTCATCACCGCCTGGCCCCGCCTGCGCGCATGGACGGACGCCGAACGCGACCGGCTGCGCGTCCACCGCTCGCTCTCCGAGGCGGCCCGCACCTGGCAGGCACTCGGCCGGGAGAACGCCGCGCTGTACGCCGGCTCCCGTCTGGACGCCGCCCGCGACGCCTTCCCCCGGGGCGCCGCCCGGCCGCACGGCACCGCGCGGGAGGACCGCGAGGACCACCGCGGCGACGAACTGACGCCGCTGGAACGGGACTTCCTCACCGCGTCGCTCCGGCGCCGGCACCGCGCCGCGCGACTGCGCCGTACGGTCGTGGCCGCACTCGCCGCGCTCGTGCTGCTCGCCACCGGCACCGCCGTCGTCGCCCTCCAGGCGCGCTCCGCCGCACAGGCCGAACGGGACGGCGCCGTCTTCGGCCACCTCACCGCCGAGGCCGACAGGGTCCGCGAGACCCGCGCCGACCTGGCCGCCCGGCTCGACGTCGCCGCGTACCGCATGCGCTCCACCCCGGACCTGCGGACCCGGCTGGCCGCGGACGCGGGCCGGGTCCTGGCCACCCGGCTGCCCGGCCACGGCGCTCTGGGCAGCTCCGTGGCGTACGCACCCGACGGCCGCACCCTCGCCAGCGGCGGCCACGACGGCACGGTGCGGCTGTGGGACACCGCCGTGCGGCCGGGGTCGGCGGACAGGCCGGAGGACGTGGGGAGGCCGCTGGGCGAACCGCTGCGCTTCCGCACGGGACCGGTCGGCGCGGTCGCCTTCGCGCCGCCGGACGGCGGCCTGCTGGTGGCCGCCGGGGAAGGCGGCGCCGTCCAGCTGTGGGACGTACGCGACCGGGCGCGGCCCCGCGCCGTCGGCCGGCCGCTGGTGAGCCACGACGAGGAGAACGTCGTCTCCGTCGCGTTCGCCCCCGACGGCCGCACGCTGGCCACCGCCGGCGACGACGGGACCGTACGGCTGTGGGACCTGAGCGATCCGGTCCGCCCCGCGCCGCTCGGTGAGCCCGCCGAGGCCGACGGGTCCGAGGCGGGCAGCGTCCGCGCCGTCGCGTTCGCCCCGGACGGGGACACCCTGGCCACGGCGGGCTTCGACGGGACCGTGCGGATGTGGAGGTTCGGCGGCGAGGGGATCGCCCCCCTCGGCGGGCGGCTGCGCGAGCACACCGCCTCCGTCTGGACGCTGGCCTTCTCCCCGGACGGCCGGACGCTGGCCACGGCCGGCTTCGACGAGACCGTACGGCTGTGGGACGCCTCCGACCCGGGCCGCCTCCGGCCGCTGGGCGAGCCGCTCACCGAGCACACCGCGCCCGTCATGTCGGTGGCCTTCAGCCCCGACGGCCGCACCCTGGCGACCGCGGGCGAGGACAACTCCCCGATCCTGTGGAACGTGGCCAACCCCGCCTACCCGCAGCGGCTCGGGGAGCCGCTGACCGGCCACGGGGAGGCCGTGTGGGAGGTGGCCTTCAGCCCCGACGGCCGCACCCTCGCCGGCACCGGCGCCGGCCGCGGCGTCCACCTCTGGCACCGGCCGCCGACCGTCCTCACCGACTTCACCAACCCCCTGACCGCCGTCGCCTACAGCCCCGACGGCCGTCTGCTCGCCGCCGCCAGCACCGACGACGCGCTGATCCGCCTGTGGGACGTGGGCGAGCCGGGCCGCCCCCGCCGCGTACCGCGCCCCCTCACCGGCCACGAGGACGAGGTGCTGGCCGTCGCCTTCGCCCCGGACGGCCGTGTGGTCGCCGGCGGCTCGAAGGACGGCACGGTGCGGCTGTGGGACGTCTCCGTGCCGGAGCGTCCCGCTCCGCTCGGCGAACCGCTGGACGCGCACGCCGGGGGCGCCCCCGCCGTCGCGTTCGCCCCCGACGGCCGCACGCTGGCCACCGGCGGACGCGACGGCACGGTGCGGCTGTGGGACGTACGGCGGGCCGAGCGGGTACGGCCGCTCGGCGGGGCGCTGCGCGGCCACGGGGACGCCGTCACCTCGGTGGCCTTCGCCCCGGACGGGAAGACGCTGGCCAGCGGCGGCGAGGACGGCACGGCGCGGCTGTGGCGCGTACGGGACCCGGCGCGGGCGAGGCCGGCCGGCGGGGCCCTGACCGGGCACGACCGGCCGGTCAACGCGGTGGCCTTCGCCCCGGACGGGAAGACGCTGGCGACGGGCGGCGACGACCGTGCGGTGCGGCTGTGGGACGTACGGCGGGCCGAGCGGGTACGGCCGCTCGGCGGGGCGCTGCGCGGCCACGGGGACGCCGTCACCTCGGTGGCCTTCGCCCCGGACGGGAAGACCCTGGCGACGGGCAGCGGCGACAGCACGGTCCGCCTGTGGGACGTGGCCGACCCGGCGCGTGCCGAGCCCGCCGGCCGGGAACTGACCGGCCACCTCCGGACCGTCACCTCCGTCGCGTTCAGCCCGGACGGCGACGCCCTCGCCTCCGCCGGCTACGACCTGACGGCCCGGGTGTGGATCCTGGAGACGGACCGCGCGGCGGACTACGTCTGCGACCGCACCGGCGGCGTCCTCACCCGCGCCGCCTGGGAGGAGCACCTGCCGCGACTCGGCTACCGGGAGGCGTGCGGGGCGGGCGGGGCCGTGTCCGGCGGGTGATCCCGGCGCAGTGGCCGGCGCGGCCGCCGCCGGGGCGGCCGCACCCGGCCCGCCCGGCCACCGGGCGTTGTGCACGTTGTGCACGTCGTTCACGTTGTCCACGTTGTTCACGGCCGCGGACCGGGTGACCGAACAATGCGCGCCCCGCTGAACTGGGAGCACGGCGCCGGGCATCCGGCCCCGCAGGACGGTTCCGCAGCGCGGGGAGCCGCGGGAGAGAGGTCGTGGGATGTTCGGCAGGAGGGTGAGCGCCGCCGTGGCGGCCGCCGGGCTGGTGCTGGCCGCCGGCGCCTGCGGGGGCGGGGCGGACGGGAGGTCCGGCACGCCGGACAGGGGGTCCGCCGAACCGGCGCCGACACGGCCGCCGTCCGGGGAGCTGGTGGAGTGGGTCGGCGGCATGTGCGGGTCCACGGCCGCGCTCGAGGAACTCCGGGCGGACAGCGCGGCGGACCTGAAGGAGATACGGAACCCGGACGGGGCCGGTTCGCCCGCCGAGCACCTCGCCGCCGGCTACATCTCCCGGACGTCGTGGGCGGTGGAGGACGTGGAGCGTGATCTGGAGGATCTCGGCTCGTCGGGAGTGCCCGCGGCCGACCGGCTGCTCGACGCCTGGTTGAAGAAGGTGAAGGGCGTCGTGACCGAACTCGACGGGGTGTCCCCGTCCGCGGCCTTCGACGACGCCGAGGGCAGTGCCGCGGACGTCGACGCGCTCGTGCAGTCCCTCACCCCGCCGGAGCCGGACCTGCCGACACTGGCGAAGGAGGAGCCGCGGCTGGCGGCCGCGCGCCGGCACGCGGAGCAGTGCGCCCCGGGCTGGAAGCCCTCCGAGGGGACGGCCCCGCCCGCCCCCGACCCCTCCGGCCCGCTGCCGAGGGCGGCGGACGGCAAGCGGACCGGGGCCTGCGCGGACGGCGAGTGCGAGGTCCTGGTGACCTCGCCGGTGGACATCACGGCGAACGGGCTGACCGTGAACGTCTCCGCGGCGGACGAGTCCGTCACCTTCCGGACGCCGACCGGCGTGATGCGGCTGGGCGGCCAGGGCGGCGTGGCCAGGTTCGGCGACGTCCTCGCCGTGACCGTGGTCGCGCAGAACGAGGACGGCGCCGTGCTGAGGTTCACCACCCCCTGAACGCCTCCGGCACGCCTGGCGCCGGAGGTCGTCCGGGCGCGGCACCGTGGCCGGGGGAGACCGCCGCCCGCCGGGCCCACCGCCCGCCGCCGTCCCTCCCGGTCGGCGGCGGGCGCTCGTCCGGCCGGCGTCGGGAGCTCGTGAGGGCGACGAGCTGCCGGGTCGCCCGGGTCATCGCGACGTAGCGGTCGACCGCTCCCTCGCCGCCCTCGCCGTCCTCGCCGAACTCCTCCGGGTCGGCGAGGACGACCAGGCCGAACTCGAGCCCCTTCGACAGCTCCGGGGCCGGCGACCGGACGCGGGAGGTCGCCCGGAACGCGGGACCGCCGATGACGCAGGCGGTCCCGTCGGCGTGCTCGGCGAGCCAGGTGCCGAGCCGCGTCCGGCTCCGAAACGGATCCGTGGACGACGGGGACGCCGCTGCCGCGGATGGGGGCCGGGACGTCGGCGTCCGGGAGCACGGCCCGGATGACCGGCTCGGCTTCCGCCATGACCTCCTCCGGCGTCCGGTAGTTGACGCCCGGGGAGGCCACGCCGATCCGCCCGAGCCGTTCCCGCCACGACTCCGTGAACCCGGGCCTGGCCTGGGCGCGGTCCCCGACGATGTGCGCGAACGGGCCGGCGAACGGGTCCGGTTCGGCACCGGGGCGGCGCGGTGGTCGCGCGGGGCCGGCCGGACCGGCGGGCGCCGGGTGAGAAGACGATCACCTTTCGGAGGGAACGCACCCGTAAGCGGGGTCGTGCCCTCGAAAGCCGACGGGCCGGCCCCGTCGCCGGATCATGCTGCTGCATATCAATAGTTGTTGCAAGTTATTCGCAACAAGGGCATAGGCTGGCCCCGGACGATCACCCCCGTGGAAAGGAGTCGTGCCGATGGGCACCTACGCGCTTCCCGACCTGCCGTATGACTACTCGGCGCTCGCCCCGGCCATCACGCCGGAGATCCTGGAGCTGCACCACGCCAAGCACCACGCCGCGTACGTCAAGGGAGCCAACGACACCCTGGAGCAGATCGCCGAAGTCCGGGAGAAGGAGCAGATCGCGCCCACTCAACTGGTGGGTCTGGAGAAGACCTTCGCCTTCAACCTCTCCGGGCACGTGCTGCACTCGATCTTCTGGCAGAACCTCTCCCCGGAGGGCGGCGACCGCCCCGACGGCGCGCTGGCCGACGCCATCGACGAACACCTCGGCGGCTTCGAGGCGTTCAGGAGGCAGCTCACCGTGGCCACCGCGTCCGTGCAGGGCTCCGGCTGGGGCGTGCTGGCCTGGGAGCCGCTGGGCCGCCGCCTGATCGTGGAGCAGGTCTACGACCACCACGGCAACGTCGGCCAGGGCTCGGTGCCGCTGCTGGTCTTCGACGCCTGGGAGCACGCCTACTACCTGCAGTACAAGAACGTCCGCCCCGACTACGTCACCAGGCTGTGGGACCTGGTCAACTGGGACGACGTCGCCGCCCGCCACGCCGCGGCCACCGGCGCCTGACCCGGTCCCGGGCGGTCACCGGCGGGCCGGGAGGAAGCGCGGCGCCTCCCGGCCCGGTCACGGGCCCTGCGGCGTGGCGAACCGACGGTCGCCGAGGCTGCCGGACTCTTCGACGGGCCGGCAGCCGGGGCGGGCAGTACGTCTGGCGGAAGCTGCCGAGCGCGACGTCGCACGCGGTGATGCCGACGCCGACCGGGAAGGCGCCGGCCGTGAAGAGGAGCAGGCCCGCCTCCCGGAGAGGTGAGGAGCATCGGGAGCGCCCAGGGGCCGGTGAGCAGGCGCATCGCCGGCATGCCGCGGCTGGTGCCGAACCGGCGTCCCGCGGTCCGGGCGAGCGTCGCGCCCACGACGCCCCCGAGGCTGCCCGCGGTCAGCACCGGTCCGACCGCCGCGGAGGTGACCCCGGCGGTGCGTACGTCGTTCACGGCGGGTGCGCACCGATGGAGCCCGGTCAGCGCCGGGCGTCGCCGGGGACGAGCGGGCCGGTGACCTGGGCGATCGCCTCCGAGGGAGGGGCGAAGGCGCCGGCGGGTGCTCTCCTGCGGGCCTCGGCCCCGCCGAGCGCACCGTGCGCCTGCCGGGTGCCGCCCGGGTCCACGCCGCGCCCGTTCGCGGCGGATCCCGCTGCCGTCTCCGGACGCCGGGTGGCCGAGGGACCGGGCCGGACGGTGTCGTGGCTGCGGCCACCGTCCGGCCCGGAGTCTTCGCGTCCCCTCAGTCCCGCGGGGTCAGCAGGCCGCGCTCATAGGCCTTGACCAGGCGCTGCGGCACCAGATGGACGGTGCCATCGAGGGTGACGGGCACGAGTTGGGCTGTCGTGGCCTTCCACTGGGCGCGCCGGTGACGGGTGTTGCTGCGGGACATCTTCCGTTTGGGTACGGCCATGGTTACTCCTTCGACGGCGTTCGGCCTCCACTCTATATGAAAATGGTTTCCGTTTCGGAAGTCGTGCTCCGGTGACGCCTCGGCGGCCCGTGCGGGACGAGTTCCGGTGCCGGGGCGTGATCGCCGGGACGCCGGGGGATACGCCCCGCTCCTCGCCGCCGGCCCACGGCGCGCCCGTGGGCCCGTTCCGACGCCGGGTCAGGGCGCGAGCGGCTGTGCGGCCCGCCGGTCCCGGCATCCGCGGCACAGGCCTTCGAAGGTGAGCATGTGGCGCACGTCGACGAATCCGTACCGCCGCTGCGTCGCCGCCAGCCACTCCTCGAACTCCTCGCAGGGGATGGGCACGCTGTACCCGCACTGCCGGCAGATCAGGTAGTGCTGGTGTTCGCTGGTGTCCCTGCGCCGGTAGGCCTTCTCCCCCCTGCTGTCGCGCACGGCGTCGACCAGGCCCAGGTGCTCCAGGGTGGCAAGGGTCCGGTACACGGTGCTCAGGCTCACGGGGGCGTCCTGGCCGCGGAGATGGCGGTGGATCCCCTGCGCGCTGGCGAACACGTCCAGCCCGGCGAGGGCCCGCAGCACCGCCTTCTGCTGCGGGGTGTTCAGCGGCAGGAGGCCCCGGCCGGACGGGCGTTCGGCGCCGTGGCGCGCGGTGGAACGGTGCGGTGGGTGGAGGGTCCGCCTCTCGGGCATCTCTTTCCCTTTCCCGTGCGGTCGGACAGCGGCCTCGACGGGTGCGGCGGACGTGTCGTCCGTCCTGTGCCCCCGGCGTCCGGAACCTCACCGCGTCCCGCGCTCGCCGGATGGTCCGCGGCGGCGAACCGCCGTGGGCCGGGGCGTTCGTCCCGGGGCGGCTCGGTGGATCCCGCCCGTGGTGCGTCCCTGCCGCCCGACGCCCATGGCGCCGGGCGGCAGAGGGACGTACGCCCGCGTGGGGCGTGCGACCGCCCATGACCCGCGTCCGGACGGGCTCCCCAGTGCAGAGACGAGCCGGAGGAACCGTGGCGGCTGCCGCCGTCTCGTCGCGAGCCACGGTGACACTTTACGGGCGCTGGTTTTCATTTTCAATTGAGGAGCGCCGTCGGCGCGGGAGCCCGAAGGTGGGCCGCCGTGGGGCCGGATGACGCCCCGTCATCCGGCTGTCGCGCGGCTGGTGGCGGGTGAGGCGGTGACGTGGTTTTCATTTTCATGTAGCCTGTCTTCGTCGTCGCTGAGCGGGAGCTTCCCATGCATCCGTTCCGGCCCCTGTGCGCTTCGCGCGGGGTGACGCCCTCTCCTGGCCGGGTCCCAGGCGTGGTTGCGGCGCGCTGGTGCGCTCGCTCGGACTGTCCTTCCCCGGGACGACGGCCGCGACAGGGCGGCTGTCACGGTTGCTGCGGCCGGGGGGCCGGCTGACTGCGACCGTCTGGGCCCGGGGGGCGGCCGGACCGCCCCCCGGGCCCCTCCTCCGTGCGGTCGCGGCCGAGCGGTCGTACGTTCCCGCGCGCCGCGCGGGCCGCGGCCTGTCCCGAGCCGGCCGGCGCATCCGAGGTGTTCGGGAGCCCGCTGCCGGAACGTTCCTCAACGCCTGTTCACCGCACAGTCCGTGATCGAGGGTCACCCCGCCAAGATCGCCGGCGCCGATCCACGGCACTGGATGCCCCCGCCTCCGCACCGGCGGACGGGTGCACGCGGTGGTGTGCGGGCGGGCGACCGCGCTCCGTGCCGGTCGGTGGAGCCCGGCCGTACGACGCCCCGAGGGTCACCGGATGCCCGATCGCACCCGGGCGGCCGGAGTCCGGTCCCCTGCCCGGACGGCGTACGGCCGAGCGCGCCGGACCCGTCCCGGTCGTCCAAGGGCCGCCCGGTGGGGGAGCCGGGGGTGCGGGGGAGGCGGCGGCCGAGGGCGGGCTCGCGGCTGCCGCCGGGAGCGCGCGCATGCGGAAACCGGGCGAGGCGGAAGCGCCGTGCTCGTCGCCGTACGGCAGGTCCGCCGGCGGTCCGCGAAGAGAAGGGGTGATCTCCCATGTGAAACCGACTGTCGTTTTAACGTCTCATCAGACGTGCCGGATGCCCCGGACCTGCCGGACGGGCCGACGTGGCCGAGTGGCGGCGGTGCGCGCAAGACGGCGAACGGTCTTGACAATCGTTTTCATCTGATGGGAGGCCGGCCACGTATGGCATGCCGTTGTAGACGGAGTACAGCCACACGACCGTGGGCTCGCCCGTGACGTCGCCGCCGGCGGCGGCCGCCTCCCCGACCGCGGCCCGCTGCCGCTCGGAGAGCTCCGCGGCGCGCTCCTCGACGCCGAAGATCCTGCCCAGGTTCTCGTAGTCGTCCAGCAGCAGGTCGAAGGCCGTCCTGCCCGGGGCGGCCCGCTCCGGGCAGTCCACCGCGCTGACGTACGAGGCCAGGCCGAGTCCGTCCAGCTCCTCGCGCGTGCCGACGCGGTCCTTGGCGTACAGGTCGGTGAAGGACGAGACCACCAGGTCCGGCGCGGCCGCGCGCAACTACTCGCTCGTCAGGACCTCGGGGCTGAGGACCGGGACATCGGCGTAGGCGTCCCGGTACTCCTTCGCGACCTTCGTCTTCAGGTTGGAGGTGCCGGCCATCCGGTCGGCGAGCCCGAGTGCCGGCAGGGTCTCGGTGGAGGACTGGTCGAGGGTGACGGCCCGCTCCGGCGGTGCGGCGAAGGTGAGGGTCCGGCCGCAGCTGGTGACGGCCGTCCGCTCCCCGGGCCCGCTCCCGGCGGGGGAGCCGTCTCCCGCGGCCGAACAGCCGACGACCGCGAGAGCGAGGGTGAGGGCGACGCCCGAGCGGGCGAGCTGACGCATGGATCCTCCGGTCTGGGGCGTACGGACGCCGAGGTGGATCATGTGAGCGTGGATGGCCGACGGGTAGCCTACCGGTAATCATTTTCATTAGGGTGGTACTGGAGCGCCGCCAGTTCGTGCGCTCTCTCCTCGCGCTGCCCGCTGACCACGTGGCGGCTCCCGGCACTGGCACGGACACGAACCACTGGGCCCGCAGTCGATCCGCGCCCTCCACGACAGGAGCATCACACCGTGGCGACTTCGTCCGCACCGGCAACCTCCCAGGCCGACCCGCCGCCCCGGAGGAGCGTTCTGCTCGACATCGCCTTCCTGAGGCTGTGGGCCGGCACCACGGCATCGGGCCTGGCCACCTGGGCCCTGCCGTTCGTGCTCGGGCTCGCGGTGCTCGACCGGACGCTCACCCCCGCGGGGCTCGGCCTGGTTCTGGCCACCCGCACGGTGGGATTCCTCGCGGCGGTCCCGATCAGCGGTGTCCTGGCCGACCGGCACTCCCGCCGGGGCGTCGTGCTGTGGGCCGGACTCGCCGCGGCCGTGGCGGCGCCGCTGATGGCCGCCGGGCTGGGACGTTCGCTTCCGCTGATGGCCGCCGCGGCCGCGCTGGCCGGGGCCGGGCAGGGGGCCTGCCGGCCGGCGTTCCAGGCCCTGACCGCCGAGGTCGTCGACGTCGACCGCAGACAGCAGGCCAACGCCGCCATGACGCTGGCGGTCCGCGTCACCACCCTGGTGGGCCCCGCTCTGACCGCCCTGCTCGCGGTGTTCCTCGACACCTGGGCGCTGTTGCTGGGAATCGGCCTGCTCTGGCTCCTCGCGGCCCTCGTCCCCGGTCCCGGCGCCGCCGGCGCACCCGCCGCCGCGGGCCGCCGCGCCTCCTTCTTCGGCGAGTTCGCCGACGGAGTGCGCGAGGCGCGCCGGCACCCCTGGTTCGTGGCCGGGCTCGCCGCCCTGACCGCCGTCATCGCCACCGGCTACTCCGCCACCGGCGTCGCGCTTCCCCTGGTCAGCCGCGACCGGTACGGGACCGAGGTCGTGCTCGCCGCGGCGATGACCGCCTACACCGTGGGCGCGTTGGCGGGAGCCGTGGTCATCGCCCGCTGGCGATCGCGGTCCCAGGGCTGGACCGCCCTGGCCGGCCTGGCCGCCTACGGTTTCGCGCCGCTGAGCCTGATGCTGCCGGTGCACCCCGCCGTCGTGGTCGCCGCCTACGCCGTCGCGGGGATCGGAATCGAACTGTTCAACGTGCCGTGGTTCACCGCCACCCAGCGCGAAGTCGAGCCGGACAAGCTCGCCCGGGTCTCCTCACTGGACTTCCTGCTCTCCTACGGCCTCGCACCGGTCGGCCTCGTCCTCATAGCCCCGGCCATCGACGCCTTCGGAACCCAGACGGTCCTCGCCGCCTGCGCCCTGATCTGCTTCCTCGCACCGGCCGCAGCCGCCGCGGTGCCCACCGCCCGCCACTTCTCCCGCCGCCCGAAGTGATCTGCGAACCCGTGGACATGAGCGGCCACACCCCGACACGTCACCCGGCTCCCGCGGGCGAGCGGGACCCGCGGGGCCCCGGCCTCGTCCCCGCCCGCGTCGGCATCGACCGCACGGACCGGGCCCGGGAACTGCTCGCGGAACACGGCGCGGTCATCCTCACCGGATCCCGGGCCACCGCCGACGCCCTCGTCGTGGCGGCCGCTCTCCTGCTCGGCGACCGTCTGCGCGAACTCTTCCCCCACCGGGTGCGCACCTCCGGCGACGCGGGCCCCGTCCACCTGCACGCCGACAGCTTCGACCTCCTCGTCGACGTGGGAGGCGTCCCCCACCGGCGGCGCGATCCCGACGAGGACCACGTCCTGGTGCAGTGCCTCCGCCCCGCGCCGGCCGGAGGGGACTCCTTCGCGGTCGACGCCCACCGTTTCGCGGACGGCCTCGAGAGCGCCGATCCCCGGCTGTGGGAGTTCCTCACGGGCGTCGACGTCGACCTCTTCGGGGCATGGGCGGGGCTGCGCGGCCTGCCCTCCACCCCGCGTGTCGGCCGCCACGTCGAGTACACCCGCACCGGCAGGCGCATCGTCCGCCGCACCGACGGGGCCGCCCCGCTGCACCGGGATCCGGACGCCGACCGCGTACGCGCCATGCTGACCCGCTTCGAGCACGCCGTGCACGAACTGGAACTGACACTTCCGCGGTTCCGGCTCGATGAGGGGGACATCCTCGTCCTGGACAACTACCGCTGCTGGCACGGCCGTGACGCCCACACGGGCGACCGTACCGTCCGCATCCTCACCCTGCGCAGCACCGACACCCGCTGACGGCCCGGCCCAGGGGACCGGGCGCGTCCGGAGGCACCCTCCCGGGGGCTCCGGACGGCGCCGGGCCACCGCGGTACGGGGCTGCCGACGCGGCGGGTCGGCGGGCCGACGGGCGGTCGGCCGGCGCCCGGGAGGGGAGCGCGCGGCGGGCGGCACCGCGCGGCCGGGGCGCTCGGCGGATTCCGGCCGCGGGGCCGGTGGTCAGCCGGCCGCGGGCGCCCCAGAAGTCGACGGCGCGGCGGATGGAGTCCAGCGCCCGCCGGGCGGTGTCGCTCCCGCGGTCGGGCCAGTGTCCGTCACACCACGCGGTGAGCCGGTCGGCCGCCCCGGCGTCCTCCAGGACGGTGAGACGGTTGCAGGAGCCCAGGCGGGTGCCGAGCAGCATCGCGGTGGCGTCGGCGGTGCCGGAGGACTCGGCGAGGAAGGCGGCGACGGCCTGCCGGAGGGTGGGCACCCGGGACGGCGCGGGCTCCGGCCGGACGGACCGCGGCCGGGCGGTGGTGCGCGGCCTGTTCGAGGCCGCCGGATCCGGGGCCGGGACCGGCTTCGGGCCGTCGGGGGCGCTTTCCTTTCGGGGCTTTTCCCCCGACTCGGCCCGCAGGGCGGGGGAGGCGGCCCGGACCGGTCCGGCGGGCGCGGCGGGGGGGGGCGGAGCGGTGGCGGTCCGCTCTTCGCGGCCGAGCGGGCAGACCGCGGCGTAGTCGCCGGGGACGGGGAGGTCGTCGGCGACGGAGGCTTCCAGGGCCTCGGCGTCGCAGTGGACCCGCACTGAATCCTTCCCTCACGTAAGGGCCGGTTCCCCGGGGCCGGGCCCGCCCCTTCCGGGCGCGCTCGCCGGCCCGGAAGGCCGTCCGCCCCGGGACGCGCCCGTCATGTGTGGGCGGCGATGAGCGTCTCCAGCCGGGCACGGGGGAACTCGCGGGCGAAGGAGTCGGCCTGCCAGCGGCTGGGGAAGAGGGCGAGGTGGGTGGTGTCCCGGCTGCGGACCAGGCTCTCCCCGGCCACCAGCCGGGTGCGGTTGAGGGCGTCGGCGCCGGCGGCGTCGGTGGCCCGGGCGACGCGGTAGGGCAGCGGCTCCAGTCTCACGGGGGCGGAGAACTCGTGCTCCATGCGGTGGGCGACCACGTCGAACTGCATGGGCCCGACCGCGGCCAGCACCGGCGCCTGCTCGCCGCGCAGGTCGGAGACGAGGACCTGGACCACGCCCTCCTCGTCCAGCTGCGCGATGCCGCGGCGGAACTGCTTGGAGCGGCCGATGTCGGCGGGGCGGGCGACGGCGAAGTGCTCGGGGGCGAAGGTGGGCATGGGCGGGAAGGCGGCGGGCGGGCCGGTGTGGAGGGTGTCGCCCACCCGCAGGGCGGTGGCGTTGACCAGGCCGACCACGTCGCCGGGGTAGGCGATGTCGACCGAGGAGCGGTCCTGGCCGAAGACGCTGTGGGCGTACTTGGTGGCGAACGGCCGCCCCGTGGCGGCCCGGACCACGGTCATGCCGCGTTCGAAGACCCCCGAGCACACCCGCATGAAGGCGATGCGGTCGCGGTGGGAACGGTCCATGTTGGCCTGCACCTTGAACACCAGGCCGGAGAACGGGGCGTCGACGGGCCGGTGCCCGCCGCCGTCCAGCTCGCGCGCTCCGGGCGGCGGGGCGAGGTCGACGACGGCGTCCAGCAGCAGCCGCACCCCGATGTTGGAGACGGCCGCGCCGAAGAACACCGGCGTGGACCTGCCCGCCAGGAACGAGCCCTGGTCGTGCTCGGCGTCGGTGGCGCGCAGCAGGTCCAGCTCCTCGACCGCCCTGACCCAGTCGGCGCCCTCCTCGCCGGCCGCCCGGTCGGCCGGGACGGACTCCTCCGCCGCCGCCCGGGCGCCGCCGGGGGCGCGGGTGTAGCGCAGCATCCGCTCCGGTTCGCGCACGTCGATCAGCCCCCGCAGACGGCCGGCGCCGCCGACCGGCCAGGTGACGGGGGTGGGCTTGAGGCGGAACTCGGACTCGATCTCGTCCAGCAGCTCCAGGGCCTCGCGGCCGGGCCGGTCCCACTTGTTGACGAACGTGATGACGGGGATGCCGCGGTGGCGGCAGACGTCGAACAGCTTGCGGGTCTGCTCCTCCAGGCCCTTGGCCGCGTCGATGAGCATCACCGCGCAGTCCACGGCGGCCAGCACCCGGTAGGTGTCCTCGGAGAAGTCCGCGTGGCCGGGGGTGTCCAGCAGGTTCAGCACCCGGTCGCGGTGGGCGAACTGCAGCACGGCGGAGGTCACCGAGATGCCGCGGGCCTTCTCCATCTCCATCCAGTCCGACGCCACTCCGCGCCGGCCCGCCTTGCCGTGCACCGCGCCGGCCGAGGTGATCGCCCGCGCGTGCAGGGCCAGTGCCTCGGTCAGCGTCGACTTGCCCGCGTCCGGGTGGCTGATCACCGCGAACGTCCGCCGCCGGGCCGCCTCGCCGGCAACCTGCCGGTCCCTCGCACTCGCCGCGCTCATCGCATTCACCGTACTCACCGCGCCGTCCCGGTGTCGGCCGCCTCCGCCGCGTCCGGCATCCGGGCGAGCTGCCCGTGCGGGAGCCGGGCGAAGTCCTCGGCCCGCGCCGGCTCCCGGCGCAGGTCCTCGCACCGTGCGTCCGCCTCGACCCAGTACCCGCGCAATCGTTTCACCAGTTCCTCGTGTGCCTCTTTGTTGCCTTTGCTGCTTTCAGTGCTTTCGCCGGTCTCGGGCATCGGCCCGCCGCCGTCCGGCAGTCGGGCCGGCGGCTCCGGCAGCGCCTTCACGTCCTCCAGGTACAGGCCCGGGGGCCGCATCCGGTGCACCGGGCCCAGTCCGCGCACCTCCGCCTCGCTGTGGAGCCGGAAGCCGCCCATGCTACGTCCACCGGGCGCCATCGCGGCGACGTCCTCGTGGTGGCGGGATCGTGCGCAGGGGCAGACCCGTACGCCCGGCCACCTCGCCGATCCGCGTCAGCCGCTCGTCCACGGCTCCACCGCCTCGCCTCGCGTGCCGGGGCCCCTGCCCTCCATGAACCTACCCTAACGTGAGGGTAGGTTCTAAGGTGGGCGGCCGTCGCCGGCCGCCTCTCACGCCGCTGCCGGCCCCGCGCCCTGGCCGCAGCACCTTCTTCCGCTGCTACGGCGCCAAGGAGGACGTCGCCATGGCCGCCGAGGGGGAGCTGTGGGACGCCTGCACCGCCCACTTCGCCCGGCGCACCGGCCGCACCCCCGACGGCCGTGACGGGCGGCGCGGCCACGGCGGCACCGAGATCCTCGCCCGCCGCGTCGGGGAAGCCTTCGACGCCATCCCCGCCGGCCTCACCCTCGAACCGCCCTGAACCCGCAGGGGGCGGGACCGTCCGTGTCGCGGTAGCCGGGGAGGGGCGTTCGCGCGCCCCGCGGCGGAGGTCCCCGCGGAAGTTCCCGCGGCCGCCCACCGTGCCGGGGCCGAGGTGCTCGAGGTGCCCCGGGGTATCCGGGATGCCGCCGGGCGCGGCCGCGGGGGAGTTTCACGCGCGGCCGCGGGGCTTTCAGAAGTCCAGACCGGTCGAAGATTGTATTGGATTCAACAGAAGGATGACGGAAGGGGAAACCCGGCATAGACGGGAACGCCCGGTTCCTGTCGGTTCCCGAAGTGGGGAGAGGTGCCCCCGGGGGTACCCGCAAAACAGAGGCGGGCGCGATGGCGAGTTCACCTGGGCGTGTGAGAAAGATGTGTGTGGTTAATGCGGGAGGCGCGGGCATCCTGCTAAAGTCGTGGCCGGTTCCGGGGCTTGGTGGGGCCCCGGTGGTGATTTGCTGTTGAACGCACGGGGGTGGCGCATGGTGATCACCGAGTTATCAGCAGTTTCTCCAGGCGTTTCCGACCCAGGAGGCCCCGGGAGGGCGGAGTCGCAAGTCCCTCCGCCCGCTGTCGCGGGAGCCGGTTCGTCGTGCCGCACTGCCGGCCGCCCTCAGGGCGGGCGGGGGCAGTGGGGTGGCGGCGCCTGGAGTCAGGTGCGGCTCCCGCGTCACAGGGCGACGCGAGGCGGCCGCTCCGGAGTTCGGGCGCACCGCCGCATGGACAGGGCGCCCGCCGCTTTATAGGCCTCGGACGGCGAGGTCCGCTCATGGCCCGGTCGTGTGCGCCGGTGGTGCCCGGCGGGTTGTGGCGCAGACCTCAGGTTCGACCGAGGTGTTCCAAGTCGCTTGCTGTCATTGCCAGTTGATCGCAGGGTCCGTTCCTTCCCCCAGAGGACGGCCGGCATGCGAGTCCCCGATCCGGTGACCGGTGCCGCGGACTCGGGCGGTCCGGCGTCGACCGCCGGAACGCCCGCTCCGCTTCCCTGACCGCCCCACGGCGGGACTGTCCACGTCCGCCGGGGCCGGCTTCCGGGAACCGGTGCCCCGGCGCGGGAGGCATGCCGTCGTCGCGCGTTTCCGCGGACGCGCCGCGACCGGGTCCGCCGGCAGGGACGGCAGGGGGCTTCCGGGCAGCCCGGGGCGGCCGTGTGCCGTCCGCGCCCCCGCCGAAACCCACATGTCCGTCATGAGTTCTGAACGGAGACGTTCATCTTGCGGGTAATTCTCTGAGGCTTTCGATACCGCAGTATCACTGACCGCACGCTCGACATTTCGCACTCCGCTCGGCCGACGAGGCCGTGGGCGATTTCTGGGTCACGGCCGCCCGGAGAGGCGGCCGTATCAGGGCTGCGCAGAAAAGGGCGGCATTCTTCGCCCGACCGGTGGCTCTCGAATGCACATACCCGGCTGTTCCACAGCCGCGCGGAGAAGTGATCGCAATCCAAGGGAGCACTGTGTCTGCCATGCGCTTCAAAACCCGGAATTCCGCGCAGGAGGTCCTGATCACCGAGGGGAGGGGCCGGTGAAGCCGCGGGTGGCCGTCGTCGGAGGCGGGGCGGCGGGCATATCGGCCGCCTATCACCTGCGTGAGGACGCCCAGGTCACGCTGTTCGAGTCCGCACCGCGGCTGGGCGGGCACGCCCACACGGTCGAGGTGGAGGACGCCGGCCGCACCTTCGGCCTGGACACGGCCTTCATCGTCTACAACGAGCCCCACTACCCGAAGATCACCCGCTTCTTCGCCGAGCTGGGCGTGCCGACGCAGAGCCACCCCGGCAAGTTCTGCTTCTTCGACCTGGACGTCAAGAGCGCCTACGTGTCCGACGACTTCGAGCTCCCCGAGGACGAGGTGCGGGAGCGGTACCCGGCCGAGTTCGTCCTCCTGTGGCAGGAGGCCAGGCGCTTCCTCGCCGAGTCGCCGAAGCACTTCATCCGCAAGCAGGCCGACGTCCCGCTGGGGGAGTACCTCGACCGGAACGGGTACTCCGACGAGTTCCGGTACGGCTTCGTCGTGCTGATCTCCACCGCCGCCTGGTCGGTGCCCGCCGACCGCATCTGGGAGATGCCCGCCTCCACGGTGATCGCCTTCTTCTTCGCGCACGGCGCCGAGGGACTGGGCGGGCGCACCGCCCCCTGGCGGACGGTGACCGGCGGCAGCGTCTCCTACGTCCGCGCCGCCGCCGCCCGGCTGCGCGCGGCCCGCTCCCGGATACGGCCGGCCACCCCGGTGCTGGGCGTGCGGCAGGAGGAGGACGGCGTCGTGGTGCGGACCGCCGCAGGCCCCGAGCGCTTCGACTACGCGGTCCTGGCCACGCACGCGGACGACTCCCTGGCGATGCTGGAGAACCCCACCCCGCGGCAGCGGATCCTGGAGGCGTTCGCCTACCACCCCACCCGCGCCACCCTGCACACCGACGAGTCGGTGATGCCGGAGGACCGGACGACCTGGCGGAGCTGGAACTACGGGCGCAGGAACGTCGACGGCGAGCAGGTCTCCTGGGTGAACTACTACCTCAACGACCTCCAGTGCCTGGACGGCACCAGGGACTACTTCCTCACCCTGGACTCCGGGGTGGACATCCGCGAGGACCGCGTCATCGAGGAGATCTCCTACCGGCACCCGGTCTTCACGATCGAGGCGCGCAGGCTCCAGAGCGAGATCTACTCCCTCAACGACCCCGCCGGACGCGTCATGTTCGCCGGCTCGTACTTCCACTCGCGCAAGCTCGGGCCGGACGTCATCGGCCTGCACGAGTCCGCTTTCGACTCCGGCGGCGCGGCGGCCGAGGCGGTGCGCGAAGCCCTGCGCCGCTCCCGCGAAGCCGCCGCCTGACCCCCGTGCCGACGCCGCACGCGTACCGCCGGGCCTCCGCGCGCCCGGCCGCCGCGTGGCTGGTGACGGAACTGACCCAGATGCTCGGAATCCAGGCCGCCGACCCCGCGGCCGTGTCCAGGCCTCCCAGGCCACCCCTAAGGAGAAACCCGATGTCCGACAACCCGACCGGAAAGACCGCGTCGGCCACCGCCCAGCCGCTCACCGCCGAGGCCGTCCAGGAGTGGCTGCTGGAGAAGGTCGCCTACAAACTGGGGGTCGCCCCCTCGGAGGTCGACCCCGAGCAGTACTTCGACGAGTTCGACCTGGACTCCACCGAGGCGCTGGTCCTCTCCGGCGAGCTGGAGGACTGGCTGGGGTTCGAACTGGAGACCACCGCACTGTGGTACCACCCGACCATCGCGCAGCTGTCCCAGTACATAGCCGAGAAGCAGGCCGAACATGCGGCCTGAGCGTCCCCGGCCCGAACTCGTCCGCGCCTTCGGGGACGGCGCCGGAGCGCCGGGGGGCACCCGGGTCCTGGTGATCCACCCCGGCGCCCTGCCCGCCGCCCACTACGCCGGCCTCGCCGCCGCGCTCCCGCCGGGCGCCGGGCTGCACGTGATGGACCTCGAGCAGGTCCCGGAGTACTTCCGGGCGGCGCTGGACAGCGGCCGCGTCACCACCTCGATCGACGGGCTCGCCGCCCGGGCCGCCGACGAGTTCCGCGCCCGCGGGCTGCTCTCGGGACCCTGGACCCTGCTGGGCTGGTCCTTCGGCGGCGTGGTCGGACACGCGCTGGCCGGTCTGCTGGAGGAGGCCGAACGGCCGCTGCGGCTGGTGCTGCTGGACAGCATCGCGCCCGTACCCGGCTACGTGCAGCCCGAGGACGCCATCGGCCATCGGCTGGCGCTGCCCTGGTTCTGCATGTACCTGGCCGCCAAGCGCGACGGCGACCCGGACGCCCTCCCCGCCGCCTTCCCGGACGTCGCCGAGGACCGGCCGGAGGAGGCCCTGGACCGCGTCCTGCGCGCCGGGCTGGACAGCGGCATCCTGCGGCCCGGAACCACCCTCCCGGGGCTGCGCAAGGTCTACGACACCTACCTCGACGGCCTGCGCCGCAACAACCGGCTGGCCGCCGCCCACGACCCGCGCCCCGTCAGCCTGCCGATCACCCTGCTGCGTCCCCGGCGCGGCCTCCTGGACACCCCCGATCCGCTCGGCTGGTCCCGCCTCGGCGACGACCTCCGCACCGGGCACGTCCCCGGGGACCACTACTCGATGCTGCGCGACCCGGAGGCCCTGCGGCGCATCGCGGCGGCGGCGGTCCCCGCCACGGCACCCGTCCCCGGGTGACGAGGGCGCCGGCCCTTCCCACAGGAGTCCTCCCCGACACCGGTCTGGAGTCCCCATGGTTCAGCCACAGCAACCTCCCGCCCGCAAGCTCTCCGACACCCCGGTCGCCATCGTCGGCCTGGGCGCCCTCTTCCCGCGCTCCGGCGACCTGAACGAGTTCTGGCAGAACATCGCCGAGGGCAACGACTGCATCGAGGAAGTCCCCGAGACCCACTGGAAGATCTCCGACTACTACGACCCCGACCCGTCCGTCCCGGACAAGACCTACGCCAAGCGGGGCGGCTTCATCCCCACCGTCCCGTTCTCCCCGCTGGAGTTCGGCCTGCCGCCGAACACCCTGGAGGTCACCGACGTCCTCCAGCTGCTCAGCCTGATGGTGGCCAAGCAGACCCTCAAGGACGCCGGAGCCCCCGGCTCGCAGTGGTACGACCCCTCCCGCACCGGCTGCATCCTCGGTGTCACCGGCGCCAACTCGCTCACCCAGCCCCTGGCCACCCGCCTCCAGACGCCCGTCCTGAAGGAGGTCGTGCGCAGCTGCGGCCTGAGCGAGCGGGACGCCGAGGAGATCGCCGACAAGTTCACCAAGGCGTTCGCCCCCTGGGAGGAGAACTCCTTCCCCGGGATGCTCGGCAACGTCGTCGCCGGACGCATCGCCAACCGCTTCGACCTCGGCGCCACCAACTGCACCGTGGACGCGGCCTGCGCCAGTTCCCTGGCCGCCGTGCGGATGGCCGTCTCCGAGCTGGTGTCGGGCCGCGCCGACCTGATGCTCACGGGCGGCTGCGACGCCGAGAACACGATCCTGATGTACATGTGCTTCTCCAAGACCCCCGCCTTCTCCCGCTCCGGACGCATCCGGCCGTTCGACGAGGAGAGCGACGGCACCCTCATCGGCGAGGGGCTGGGGATGCTGGCCCTCAAGCGCCTGGCCGACGCCGAGCGCGACGGCGACCGCGTCTACGCCGTGCTGCGCGGCATCGGCACCTCCAGCGACGGCCGCTTCAAGTCCATCTACGCGCCGCGCAAGGAGGGCCAGGTCACCGCGCTGCGCCGGGCCTACGAGGACGCGGGTTTCGGCCCCGAGCAGGTCGGCCTGGTCGAGTGCCACGGCACCGGCACCCACGTCGGCGACCTCACCGAGCTCTCCGCGCTCCGCGAGGTGTACGCCGAGGCCACCGGGGAGCGGCAGTTCGCCGCGGTGGGCAGCGTCAAGTCGCAGATCGGGCACACCAAGGCGGCGGCCGGCGCGGCCGGGCTCATCAAGCTCTCCCTGGCGCTGCACCAGAAGGTGCTCCCGCCGACCATCAACGTCGAACGGCCCCGGGAGGCGGTCGACTTCCCCAACTCCCCGTTCTACGTGAACACCCTCGCCCAGCCGTGGATCGCCGACCCGGCGCGCGAGCGCCGCCGCGCGGCCGTCTCCTCCTTCGGCTTCGGCGGCACCAACTTCCACTGCGTGCTGGAGGAGCACGATCCCGGCGGCGAGGGGCTCGCCGTCCTGGCTCCCGCCGCCCGCGTCCACGTCTGGCACGCCGAAGGACCGCAGGCGCTCCTGGACCTGCTGGAGTCGGACGCCGCCCCCGCCGACGGGACCGAGCCGGTTCCGGCCGGCCACGCCCGGCTGGCGCTCGTCGCCTCGGGGGCGGAGGAGGCCGCCGAGCTGCGCGCCGCCGCCGCCCGCGAGCTGCGTGCCCGGCCCGACGCCGAGGAGTTCGCCCTGCCGCGCGGCGCCTACTACCGGCGCACCGCGCTCCTGGGCGGCGGCACGGGGGAGGGCGCGGAGGAGGGCGCGCGGGCCAAGGTGGCCGCGCTCTTCGCCGGGCAGGGCAGCCAGTACCTGCGCATGGGCCTGCGCACCGCCATGGCCGTACCGCCGGTGCGCGCCGCCTTCGACGCGGCGGCGGCCGAGTTCGCCGGGGCGGAGCCGCTGGGCCGCACCGTCTTCCCGCCGCCGGCCTTCGACGACGCCACCCGCGCCGCGCAGGACGCCGCGCTGCGCCGCACCGACTACGCGCAGCCCGCCATCGGCGCGCTCTCCGCGGGCCAGTACCGCTACCTGGCCGAGCTGGGCTTCGCCCCCGACGGCGTACTCGGCCACAGCTTCGGCGAGCTGACCGCGCTCTGGGCGGCCGGCAGCATCGGCGACCAGGACCTCCACCGCCTGGCCCGGGCCCGCGGCCGTGCGATGGCCCTGCGGCCCGAGGGCGCCGAGGACCCCGGCACCATGGCCGCGGTCTCCGCGACCGCCGAGGAGGTGGAGCGGATCGCCGCCGACCACAAGGACATCGAGGTGTGCAACGTCAACGCCCCCGACCAGGTGGTCGTGGGCGGTGGCACGGAGGCGGTACGCGCCTTCGTCGCGGCCTGCGCCGCGGAGGGCCTGACCGCCCGCGAACTCCCGGTCGCCGCCGCCTTCCACACCCGTTACGTCGCCCACGCGGTGGCCGGCTTCCGGGAGGCCGTGGAGTCCGTCAAGGTGCGCCCGCCCGCGGTCCCGGTGTACGCCGACACCCCCGGCGCCTCCTACGGCCGGCGCATCGCGGGCAACCGCGACGTGCTGGTCGGGCAGCTCACCTCCCCCGTGCACTTCGCCCCGCGGGTGACCGAGATGTACGAGGACGGCTTCCGGGTCTTCGTCGAGTTCGGTCCCAAGTCCGTGCTGTCCGGCCTGGTGCGCCGCACGCTCGCCGACCGGGAGGACGTCGTGGTCCTCAGCGCCGACCCCGGTCCCAAGGGGGACGGCGACCGCGCCCTCAAGCAGCTCGCCGCGCGGCTCCTCGTGCTCGGCGCGCCGTTGACCGAATGCAACCGCTACACCGCTGACATCGAGCCGGCCCGCCCGGCAGAGGGGATGACGATTCCGTTGAACGGTGTGAACCACGTGTCCGAGCAGCGCAAGCAGGCCTACCAGGACGCCCTGGGGAACGGCTACCGCGTCGAGGCCGCCGCCGCGCCCGCCGCGCAGGTGCCCGCCGTACCGCAGGAGCAGCAGGCCGTCCCGGTGGCGGCGGCCCCCGCCGGGCAGGGCGGCGCGCCCGCGCCCGCCGGGCTGCCCGGCACGGGCGCGGTCGCCTGGGAGCACCTGTCCATGCACCGCGAGTACCTGGGCAGCCAGCTCCGGGTGGCCGAGCGGCTGACCAACCTGCTGGACGGCTCGCCCAGCGACAACGTCCTCACCGGCATCACCGCCATCAGCCAGCAGAGCGTGGCGATAGGCCAGAGCCACGCCCAGGCCAGCGAGGTGCTGCGCAGCTTCGTGCTGCTGGAGAGCGGCGTCGCGCCGGGCCCGGCCGACGCGTACGCCTACGCCCCCGCTCCCGCCGCGATGCCCGCCCCGGCGCTGGCCCCGGCGGCCGTCCCGTACGCGCCCGCTCCCGCTCCGGCCTACGAGGAGCCGCCCGTTCCCGCCCCCGCCCCCGCTCCCGCGCCGGCCTACGAGGAGCCGCCCGTTCCCGCCCCCGCGCCGACCTACGAGGAGCCGGCCGCCCCCGCTCCGCAGCAGACCGCGCCCGCCGCGCCGGAGCCCGCTCCGTCCGCCGCCCCTGCTGCCCCTGCCGCCCCGGCCGCTGTCACCGAGGAGGACGTCCGCAAGGCGCTGCTGGAGAGCGTCGCCGAGAAGACCGGCTATCCGGTGGACATGCTGGAGACCTCGATGGACGTCGAGGCCGACCTGGGCATCGACTCCATCAAGCGCGTGGAGATCATGGGCTCGCTCCGCGACCGCTTCCCCGGCTCCGCCTCCGCCGACCCCGAGAAGCTCGCGGAACTGCGCACCCTGGACGACATCATCGCCTTCGTCTCCGGTGCCGCCGGTGCCGCCGCCGGCGCCGAGGAGGTGATGGCCGCCCCAAAAGCCTGAGCCCGGGCCTGGGACGGCGGCACGCCCGGCTGAGCACCCTGCCCGCCCCCGACCTCCTGCCGGACGCCTACCGGGACGCGCCGCACGCGCTCCTGGCGGGTGACACCGGCGGCGACGGCCCGCTGGCCGCCCTCGCCGACCTGCTGCGCGCCCGCGGGTGGACGGTCCACACCGGCGTGCGGCCCCCCGGGGCCCCCGACCGGCTGGACCTGGTGGTCGCCGAGGTCGAGGCCGACGGCCAGGAGGCCGCAGCCGTCGCGCTGCGGGACACCCTGCTGCTCGCCGGCTCCGTCCAGCCCCTGCTGGAGCGGAGCGCGGGCGACGGCGGCCGGGCGGCGTTCCTCACCGTCACCCGGCTCGACGGCAGCATGGGCCTGACCGGCGCCGCCGGTCCGGAACGGGCCGTCCTGGGCGGGGTGCCGGGGCTGGTGAAGACCCTCGCCATCGAGGCCCCGGCGGTGTTCTGCCGCGCCGTCGACCTGGACCCGGCACTGTCCGCCGGGCGGTGCGCGGAACTGCTCCTCGACGAGGCGCACGACGCCCACGCCCGCATCGCCCAGGTCGGCCTCGCCGCCGACGGCACCCGCCGCACCCTGGACCTGTCCGAGCGGCCCGGGGACCTGCCCGGCGAGTCCGGCGCCCCCGAGCCCGGCCCGGACGACCTGCTGGTGGTCACCGGCGGGGCGCGCGGGGTCACCGCCGCCTGCGCCGTCGGCCTGGCCCGCGCGTACCGCCCCGGGCTGCTGCTGCTCGGCCGCACCGAGCTCGCCGACGAACCCGGCTGGGCCCGGGGCGTGCCGGAGAGCGGGCTGCGGGCCGCTGCGGCGGCGGAGCTGAAGCGGGCCGGCGGGAAGCCCACCCCGCGCGAGGTCGAGCGCATCGCCCGGGACCTGACCGGGCAGCGCGAGATCCGCCGCACCCTGGCGGACCTCGCGGAGGCCGGGTCCCCGGCCGAGTACGCGGCGGTGGACATCACCGACCCGCAGGCCGTGGCGCGGGCGCTCGCCCCGTACGCCGACCGCGTCACCGGGGTGGTGCACGGGGCCGGGGTGCTCGCCGACGCCCTCGTCACCGCCAAGCGCGGCGAGGACGTGGACCGGGTGCTGCGCACCAAGCTCGCCGGGCTGCGCCACGTGCTGGACGCGCTGCCCGCCGACAGGCTGAGGCACCTGCTGCTCTTCTCCTCGGTCGCCGGGTTCTTCGGCAACCGCGGCCAGTCCGACTACGCCATGGCCAACGAGGCGCTGAACCAGCTCGCCTGCGCGCTGCGCAGGAGGACGCCCGGGGCCCGGATCACCTCCGTCAACTGGGGTGCCTGGGCGGGCGGCATGGTCACCCCGGAGCTGGAGCGGATGTTCGCCGAGCGCGGTGTGCCGCTGATTCCCCTGGAGGAGGGCGTCCGGTACTTCACGGAGCAGTTCGGGGCCGACCACGGCGGCGACACGGTGTGCGTGGTCGGGCCGGTGACCCCGCTGTCCGCCCCGGAGCCCGCCGCGCTGCCCGCCGGGGGAGTGGAACTCCACCGCTCCCTCGCCCCCCTCGACGGCGACCCGGTCCTGGCCGACCACGCCATCGGCGGCCACCCGGTGCTGCCCGCGACGGCGGCGCTGGGCGCGGTCCTCAACGCGGTCCGCCAGGTGCTGCCCGGCACCCGGGTGAACCGGGTGACCGGCTTCGCCGTGCACAAGGGCCTGGTGCTGGACGACCGGCGGCCCGCGGGCCTGCGCCTGGCGGTCCGGCCCGCCGGTACGCCGGAGGCGTGGGAGGTCGCGGTCCGGGACAGCGACGGCCGCCCCCGCTACCGGGCGCGCGCCGAGGCCGGGGCGCTGCCCCCCGCGCCGGTCCTGACCGGCCTGCCGGCTCCCGGCACCGGCCGCCCGGTGACCGCGTACACCGACGGCACCCTCTTCCACGGTCCCCGGTTGCGGGGTCTGACCGAGGTGCTGGACGACGGCCGGCGGATGGTGCTGGCGTGCCGGCTGCCGGACGCGCCGATCGCCGACGGCGCCTGGCAGGCCCCCGGGTACAGCCCGGTCCTGGCCGACCTGCTGCTCCAGGCGGTGCTGGTCTGGGCGCGGGTGCACCGCGGCCAGGCGGTGCTGCCCAGTGCCGTCGGCGAGGCACGGCGGTACGCGGAACTGCCCGGCGCGGAGGGGTTCCTGGTGGTCGTGGACGAGGTGGCGGAGACCTCCGGCGGCATCCGCTGCACCGTCACCGCGTGCACCGCCCAGGGGCACGTCCTGCTGGAGTTCCGCGGGGTCGAGGCCGTGCACGCCCCCGGTCTCGACGAGAAGTTCCGTCCCGCATCCGCATGACGGGCGGGGCGGGAGGGGGCCGGCCCCCTCCCGCCCCGCCGGACGGCCCGTACGCGAGGCCCACCGCCGTCTGCCCGCCCGCCGACGCCTCGCCCGTCCCAGAACCCACCACCGAGCGGAAGTCACGGAGAAAAATGTCGCGTTCACCTCGCCGGGACGAGCCGGTCGCCATCGTCGGCATGGCCTGCCTGCTCCCGGGCGCCCACAGCCCCGAGGAGTTCTGGACCGGCCTGCTCGCCGGTGCGGACCACCGCACCGAAGGCGGCCGGGACGTCTTCGGCACCGGCCCCGACGTTCCCGGCGGCTGGGGCGACCCGGACCACCGCGTCACCGCTGTGCGCGGCGGTTTCGTCACCGAGCCCCCCATACCCCTCGACGGCCTGCGCCTGCCCGCCGAGCGCCTGGCCTCCCTGGACCGCGTGGTCCACTGGTCCCTGCACACCGTGCGCCAGGCCCTCGCCGACGCCGGACTGGACGCGCACCCCGACGCTCTGGCCCGCACCGGCCTGGTCCTGGGCAACTACGCCTTCCCCACCGAGCAGTCGGTGCGGCTGTGCACCCCGCCGGTGCGGCAGGCCGTCACCGAGGGCCTCTCCCGCGCCGGGCTGCCGCTGCCCGCGGACGCGCCCGGAGCGGACGGGGAACCCGCCCCCGAGAACCTGTGGCCGTTCGGCGGCCCGGCGGTCACCACCGCCGACGCCCTCGGACTCGGCGGTCCGCGGCTGGCCCTGGACGCGGCCTGCTCCTCCGCCCTCTACGGCATCTCCCTGGCCCGCGACTACCTGGCCACCGGCCGGGCCGACACCATGGTCGCCGGGGCGGTCTGCGCCCCCGACCCGCTCCTGATCCACCTCTCCTTCTCCGACCTGCGCGCCTACCCGGACAACGGCGTCAGCCAGCCGTTCGACGGCCGGTCCACCGGCATCGTCACCGGCCAGGGCGCCGGGGCCTTCGTCCTGAAGCGGCTCGCGGACGCGCTGCGCGACGGCGACCGGGTGTACGCGGTGCTGGAGTCCATCGGGCTGAGCAACGACGGCGCCGGCCGCCACCTCCTCAGCCCCAACCAGGCCGGGCAGCTCGCCGCCTACCGCCAGGCGTACGCCGGGATCGACCCGGCCACCGTGGACTACATCGAGTGCCACGCCACCGGCACCCCGCTGGGCGACGCCACCGAACTGCGCGGCCTCACCGTCTTCTTCGCCGAGCACGGCGGTGTGCCGCCGCTGCTGGGGTCGGTCAAGGGCAACGTGGGGCACCTGCTGACCGTGGCCGGCTTCACCAGCCTGCTCAAGGCCGTGCTGGCGCTGCGGCACGGCACCGTGCCCGCCACGCCGGGGGTGGCCGAGCCGCTGCGCCCGGCGGGCGGCGAGGCCGCCGCCGAGCGGATCGTGCGGGAGCGGCGGCCCTGGCCGGAGGGGAAGGGGCCGCGCCGTGCGGCGGTCTCCGCGTTCGGCTTCGGCGGCACCAACGCGCACCTGGTCCTGAGCGGTCCGGAGACCGCCGCGTCCGTGCCGGTGCCCGCGCCCTCGGAGAAGCCCGTCCGGGCGCCCGAGCCGCCCCCGCTGCCCCGGCTCGCGGTGACCGGCCTGGGCACCCGGCTCGGCCCGCTGGCCGGCACCGGGGCGCTGCACCGCGCCGCGCGGCTGGGCCGCACCGCCCTCACCGGACGCCCGCCGCACCGCTGGTACGGCGCGGACGCGATGGCGCGCGGCCCGCTGGCCGGCACGCCCGCCGAGGACTCCGCGGCGCGCGGCGGCTACCTGGACCGCATCGACGTCCACCCCCGCACCTACCGCATCCCGCCCAACGAGCTGGCCCAGGCCAACCCCCAGCACCTGGCCCTCTTCGAGGCCGCCGAACAGGCCCTCGCCGACGCGGGGTACCCCGCGCCGCCCCCCGGCACCAAGGCCGACGAACTGCCCGAGCGGCGGGTGGGCGTGGTGATCGCGATGGAGATGGAGCCGCGCACCCACACCCACCGGGCCCGGTTCGACATCGGCGCCCACGTACGGGCCGAGTGCGAGCGGGCCGGGGTGCACCTGGGCCGGGAGGAACTGGACCGCCTGGAGGAGGCGGTGCGCGGTGCCGTGCACGAGCCGATCGGCGCCAACGAGGTCCTCAGCTACATCGGCAACATCATGGCGAGCAGGCTGTCCTCGTCGCGCAACCTCACCGGGCCCTCCTTCACCGTCGCGGCGGACGGGACGGCGGCGGTCCGGGCGCTGGAGGTGGCCGGCCTGCTGCTGCTCGACCCGGCCGTCGAGGCGGTGCTGGTGGGCGGCGTCGACCTGGCGGCCGGGGCGGAGAACACCCGCGCCCGCGCCCGGCAGGCCGCCCGCGACGGCGAGGAACCGCCGCCGCTGGGCGACGGCGCGGTGGCCGTGGTCGTCACCCGGGCCGGGGAGGACACCGGCCGCCGGGTGTACGCGACGGTGGACGCCCTGCGCGTGCGCAGCGCGACCGCCGGCCGGGACGCCGCCGTGACCGAGGCGGCGCGCGCCGCACTCGCCGACGCCGGGGCGGCCCCCGGCGACATCGAGTACCTGGAGCTCGGCGGCCCCACCCCCGCCGTCCGCCGCGCCGAGGCCGCCGCCCTCGCCTCCGTCTACCGCCACGACCCGGCGGCGGACCCGGTCGGGGACACCGGCGCGGGCGACCCCTACGGCTGCGTGCTGGGATCCACGGGCGCGCTGGTGGGGGACACACAGCGCGCGGCGCCGCTGGCCGCCCTGGCCACGGCCGTGCTCGCCCTGCACCACGCCGACTTCCCCGCGGCCCCCGACGGCCTGCTGCCCGATCCGGAGGACGCCGCCCTCGAGGGCTCCCGCTTCACCGTGCTGGGCGATCCGCAGCCCTGGCCGGTCCGCCGCCGCGGCGCCGCCCGCGCCGCCGCGCTCAGCCTGCTCGGCGACCACGGCCCGGCCGGCGCCACCGCCGCCCACCTGGTGCTGCGCGGTGTGCCGCAGGGCGCCGCCCCGGCACGGCCGGCCGCCGACTGGCGCGGCGGCCCCGGCGTCCTGCTGCTGCCGCTCACCGCCGACGACGGCCCCGGACTCGCCGCCGCCGCCCGCGCCGCCGCCACCGCCCTCGCCGAGCGCGGTCCGGAGGCGGTGACGCACGAGGCGGTGCGTGAGCTGGCCGCCCGCCGCGCCCGCCACACCGCCGTCCTGGTCGCCGCCGACGCCGACCGGCTCGTCGGCGAACTGGCCGCCGCCGAACGCGACCTGCCGCGCGTCATCGCCGAGGGCGGCGAGTGGTCCACCCCCTCCGGGAGCTACTGCACCGCGCGCCCGATGGGCTCCGGCGGCAAGGTCGCCTTCGTGTACCCCGGCGCGTTCACCACCTACCCCGGCGCCGGACGCGACCTGTTCCGCCTCTTCCCCGCGCTCCTCGACGGCTTCGAGCGGGAGGCCGACCACCCGGCCCGCCGTCTGAAGCACCGCGCGCTCCACCCCCGCGCCCGCGGCCCGCTCGGGCGCCGGGAGCTGATGCGCCACGAGGAGGGGCTGATCGACGACATCCCCGTGATGCTCGCCGCCGGCACCAACTTCGCGGTCCTGCACACCCGGCTGCTCCGGGACGTGCTGGGCATCCGCCCCCACGGCGGCTTCGGCTACAGCCTGGGCGAGAGCAGCATGCTGTTCGCGGGCGGGGTGTGGGCCGAGTCCGCCCGGGACGACACCGCGCTCGCCGCCACCCCGCTCTTCCGGGACCGGCTGCGCGGCCCGAAGCTGCGCGTCCGCGACGCCTGGGGCATCCCCGCCTCCGTGCCGGACGGCGAGGTGTGGGCGACCCGGGTGCTGCTGGCCGGGCCGGACGCGGTGCGGGAGGCCATGGCCGGCCAGGAGCGGGTCTTCCTCACCCACGTCAACACCCCGCGCGAGGTGGTGATCGCCGGTGATCCGAAGCAGGTCGCCCACGTGATCGCGAAGGTGGGCTGCCAGGCCGCGAAGGCGCCCGCCAACCACGTCATGCACTGCCCGGTCGTCGACCCCGAACTCGACGCCCTGGCCGCCCTCAACGACTATCCGCTCGGCGATCCGGACCCCGGTCTGGAGCTGCTGTCCGCCTACGACTACGACCGGGTGGACCTGTCCGACCGGGAGCGGATCGCCCGCCGCATCGCGGTCACCCTGCGCAGCACCATCGACTTCGCCCGGCTGGCCGAGACCGCCCACGAGCGCGGCTACCGCTACTTCGTCGAAGTCGGCCCGGGCGCCACCTGCACCCGGTGGATCGGCGAGACGCTCAAGGGCCGCGACCACGTGGCGGTCTCCGTGGACCGGCGCGGCGCGCCCGTCGCCGCCGCGCTCGCCCAGGCCCTCGCCCGGCTGGTCGCCCACGGCCTGCCCGTCGACCTGGGCGTGCTGATGACGGAGCCGTCCGCCGCCGGACGGCCGGGGCCGGTGCTCTCCGTGCCGTGCGGCGGGGAGTCCATCGCCGACCGGACGGCGCGGGCCGCCGCCGCGGTCCTCACCCCCGACCCGCCCGAGGTGCTGTCCGACGACTCGGCACGCCCGTCCACGCCCCCCTCCGCCGCCCCGGAGACCCAGCCCAGTGAGGTGACCCCGGCCATGCCGCCCGTCCCCCCGGCCCCCACGGCACCGGTGATCCCCGCCCCCGACCCGGCGTCGGAGCGGATCGTCATCGAGGAGGAGCCGTTCGTCCACCTGCCGGAGCCGCTGCCGCGGCCCGCCGCCGAGCGGTACCGTCCGGCGGCCCTGGCCCGGCCCGCCGCGCCGCCGCTGCGGGCCCTGGCGGCGACCGTCGCCCAGGCGCACCGCTCCGCGCTGCGCGCCCAGGCCGCGCTCACCGAGACCGCGCTGCGGGCCCTGGAGACCGGTGCACCGCCTGCCGCCGCCGCGCCCCCTGCCGCCGCCGTCGCGCCGCCGGCTCCGTCCGCGCCGGGGCCCGCCGCCCGGGAGCGGCAGGTCCTGTGGGACGAGGAGGACCTGCTGGAGTTCGCCCGCGGCCGGGTCGCCCCGGTCTTCGGCCCGGCCTTCGCCGAGGTCGACACCTACCCGCGCCGCTGCCGCCTCCCCGAACCGCCGTACCTCTTCGTCAGCCGGGTCACCCGGCTCGCCGGCGAGACCGGGAGGTTCGAGCCCTCCGAGATCACCACCGAGTACGACGTGCCGGTCGGCGCCTGGTACACGGTGGACGGCCTGGTCCCGTGCGCGGTGACCATCGAGGCCGGCCAGTGCGACATGCTCCTCATCGCCTACCTGGGCATCGACTTCCGCACCCGCGGCGAACGCGTCTACCGGCTGCTCGACAGCCGGCTGGTCTTCCACGGCGGCCTGCCCCGCGAGGGCCAGACGCTCCGCTACGACATCCGCATCGACCGCTTCGTGTGGAACGGCGACAACCTGCTGTTCTTCTTCAACTACCGCTGCTACGCGAACGGGGAGCTGATCCTGGAGCTCCTCGACGCCTGCGCCGGCTTCTTCACCCCGGCCGAACTCGCCGACTCCCTCGGCGTGGTGGAGACCGCCGCGGACCGCAGGCGGCGCGCGGAGATGAGGCCGGCCCGGTTCAAGCCGCTGGCCCGCACCGACCGCACCTCCCTCACCGGCGCCGACCTGGAACTGCTCGCCGCCGGCCGCCCCGGCGAGGTCTTCGGCCCGCGCTGGGACCAGAGCGCCGACGGCTGTAACCGCTCGGTCCGGCTGCCCGACGAGCGGCTGCGCATGATCGACGAGATCCCGGTCGTCGACCGGCTCGGCGGGCCGCGCGGCCTCGGCGCGCTCACCGCCGTCAAGCGGCTGGACCCCGACGGCTGGTACTTCCGCTGCCACTTCACCGGCGACCCGGTGCTGGCCGGCTCGCTCATCGCCGAGGGCGGCGTGCAGCTCCTCCAGGTGTACGCCGTGTACCTGGGCATGCACATGGTCTTCCCCGACGCCGAGTTCCAGGCCGTGCCCGGCCTGGAGACCGAGGTCAAGGTGCGCGGCCAGATCACCCCGCAGACCCGGGAGGTCCGCTACGAGGTGGAGATCATCGAGCTGACCATGCTCCCGCGGCCCACCGTCGTCGCGGACATCACGGTCTACGACGGTGACAAGCCCATCGTCGCCATGCGGAACTTCGGCGTGCGGGTGCAGGAGAAGCCCGGCACCCCGTACCGCCCCGAGGCCGGCGGCGTCCCGGCCTTCCTGGGCCGCCGCAACGAGCGGGGCGAGGCGGCGTTCATCAACGAGCTCCACCTGGCGCACGCCGCCAAGGGCGACCTGGCCACCGCCATGGGCAGGGAGTTCGAGATCTACGCCGGCCGCCGCGCCCCCTACATCCCCAACGGGGACTTCCGGTTCGTGGACCGCATCATGCGGCTCGGCGGCACCCGCGGCGAGCTGAGCCCCGGCGCCACCATGGCCACCGAGTACGACTCCCCGCCGGAGGCCTGGTACTACCGGGACACCGCCGGGCCGGAGATGCCCAACTGCGTGGTGATGGAGACCTCCCTCCAGGCGGCGATCCTGCTCGGCTACTACCTCGGCGCCACTCTCCAGAGCCCGCAGGAGGAGCTGGCCATCCGCAACCTGGACGGCCGCGCCCGCTTCGTCCGCCGCCCCGAGCTGAGCGGGAAGACGATCCGGCACGAGTCGGAGCTGCTGTCCAGCCAGTCCGTGCCCGGCGCGACGCTCCAGAACTTCCGCTACCGGCTGCTCGCCGACGACGAGGTGTTCTACGAGGGCGAGTCGCTCTTCGGCTACTTCACCGACAAGGCCCTCGCCCACCAGGTCGGGCTGGACGCCGGCGCCCACGTGCCGCCGTGGCTGGAGACCGAGCGCGCCGGCCTCGACCCGGACCGGATGCGGACGCTGGCCGTGCGCGCCGACGACCGCTGGTTCACCCCCCGGCCCGGCACCGGGCTGCGCCTGGCCGACGACCACCTGCGGATGGTCGACGAGGTGACCGTGGTGGACGGCGGCGGCGCCCACGGCCGGGGCTACCTCTTCGGCCGGCGCACCGTCGCCGACGACGACTGGTACTTCGACTGCCACTTCCACCGCGATCCGGTGATGCCCGGCTCGCTCGGCGTCGAGGCGGTCATCCAGGCGCTCCAGGTGTACGTCATCGAGTCCGGCCTCGCCGACGGCATGGGCCCGGTGCGGTTCGGGGTCCCGCTCGACGTCGCCATGGCCTGGAAGTACCGCGGCCAGATCCTGCGCGGCGACGGCGAGATGACCTTCGAGACGCACATCAAGGAGGTCCGCCGGGACGGCGGCCGGCTCGTCGTCGTCGCCGACGCCTCCGTCTGGAAGCCGAACCTGCGCATCTACGAACTCACCGACGTGGCGGTGGAGGTCCTCCCCGCCCCGGCGGACGAAGCGGAGAAGGAGACCGCAGCATGACGACCCCCGTGCCCGGGGCCGCCCGCCCCGCACCCGCCACGGAGGCGCCCCGCACCGACCCGGAGGGAATCCGGCACGTACTGGGCCGGCTGGAGGAACCCTGCTACATCGTCGCCACCCCGCACGGGCCCGGCGCCACCACCGTCCGGCCCGGCCCGCACACCCGGGTCCTCGCCGCGCTCGGCCCGCTGCCGCCCGAGCGCCTGGGCTCCAGCGCCTTCCGGACCCGGCACGGCGTCCGCCTCGCCTACATGGGCGGCGCCATGGCGGGCGGCATCGCCTCCGAGGACCTGGTGACCGCCCTCGCCCGCTCCGGCTGCCTGGCCTCCTTCGGCGCGGCCGGCCTGCTGCCCGAGCGCATCGACCGCGCCCTGCGCCGCTTCGCCGCCGAGCTCCCGGGCCTGCCCTGGGCGGTCAACCTCATCCACAGCCCCAGCGAGGACGCCCTGGAGCGCGACGGCGTGGAGCTGCTGCTCAGGCACGGCGTCAGATGCGTCGAGGCGTCGGCCTACCTGGACCTCACCCCCCACGTGGTGCGCTACCGGGTGGCCGGGCTGCGGCGGGGCCGCGACGGACGGGTGGAGGCCGCCAACCGGCTCATCGCCAAGGTTTCGCGCCCCGAGGTGGCCGAGCGGTTCATGCGGCCCGCCCCGCAGGCCGTCGTCGCCGACCTGCTGGCCCGCGGGCTGGTCACCGCCGAACAGGCGGAACTCGCCCGGTACGTGCCCCTGGCCGACGACATCACCGCCGAGGCGGACTCCGGGGGCCACACCGACCGGCGCCCCCTCACCGCCCTCTTCCCGGCGCTGCTGGAGACGCGCGACGCCGTCCAGCGCGAACTGCGCTACCCGGTGCCGGTCGGGATCGGCGCGGGCGGCGGCATCGGCACCCCGCACGCGGCGGCCGCCGCCTACGCGATGGGGGCCGACTACGTGGTGGTGGGCTCCGTGCACCAGTCGTGCCTGGAGTCCGGCACCTCCGAGGCCGCCCGGCGGCTGCTCGCCGAAGCGGGGCTGGCCGACTGCGAGATGGCCCCCGCCGCCGACATGTTCGAACTCGGCGTGGAACTCCAGGTGCTGAAGAAGGGCACCCTGTTCCCGATGCGCGCCAAGCGCCTCTACGAGCTGTACCAGCGGTACGACGGGATCGAGGCCCTGCCGGAGAAGGAGCTGCGCCGCCTGGAGGAGCAGATCTTCCGCCGCCCGGTGGCGGAGGTGTGGCAGGAGGTCGAGGCGTACTTCGCCCGCCGCGACCCCGACCAGCTGCGGCGCGCCGCGGCCGTGCCGCGCCGCCGGATGGCGCTGCTCTTCCGCTGGTACCTGGGCATGGCCTCGCGGTGGGCGGTGACCGGCGAGGCGGACCGCACCGCCGACTTCCAGGTGTGGTGCGGCCCGGCCATGGGCGCCTTCAACTCCTGGGCGCGCGGCACCTATCTGGCCGCACCGGAGAACCGGCGTGCGGCGGACGTCGCCCGGCACCTGCTGCGCGGCGCCGCCTACGCCGCGCGGGTGCACCAGCTCGCGCTCGCCGGGGTGCGCCTGCCGCGCTCCTGCGCCGAGTACCGGCCGGCGCCCTCGGCCGTGGAAGGGGGCGGGCGATGACCGCGGAGGAGTGGCCGCGCTACGCCGCCGCGACCGCCCTGGACCGCGAGCTGGGCGACCCGCGCGAGGCGCGCAACCCCTTCGGGTTCGCCGCCGCGGCCGACCGGGACGCCTCCGGCTCCTTCCCGCACGCCCTCGCCGACCGGGCCGGGCCGCGGCTGCGCACCGCGTTCGTCCCGGCCGGCGAGGGCGGCACCCTCGCCGCCATGGACGCCACGCTGATGCTGGTGAGGGCCGCCGCCCGGCGGGACGCGGCGGTCATGCCCGCCACCATGTTCGGCATCACCGCGGCCACCTGCGTGCTGATCGCCGGCTCGGCCGGGCAGCGCGAACTCGCCGTCCGGCTGCTGCGCGACGGCGGCTCGCTGGGCTTCGCCCTCTCCGAGGCCGCGCACGGCAGCGACCTGCTGGCCAACGACTGCGCGGCCGAGCGCGCGCCGGGCGGCGGCTTCCGCCTCACCGGTGAGAAGTGGCTGGTCGGCCTCGGCGGGAGGTGCGAGGCGCTGCTGGTGGTGGCCCGCACCGGCGGGCGCGGCCCGGCCGCGTTCTCCGCGCTGCTCCTGGACGGCGAGCGGGCCGCGGCGGCCCGCCGCGGCGCCCGCCGCCCGGCGGGCATGCGCGGCGTGGACCTCGCCGGATTCCGCTTCGACGGGCTCACCGTGCCGGAGAGCGCGCTGGTCGGCGAGCCGGGCCGGGGCCTGGAGACCGCGATGAAGGCCATGCAGGTGGTCCGCACCGTGAGCACGGCGGCCAACCTGGCCTGCGCCGACACCGGTCTGCGCCTCGCGGCGGACTTCGCCGCCGCCCACCGGGTGGCGGGCCGCCCAGCCCTGGCGCATCCGGGCGTGCGGCGCGAACTGGCCACCGCCGCGGCCCTGCTGCTGGCCGGGGACGCGGTGGCGCTGGCCACCGCCCGGGGCCTGCACGTCCTGCCGGCCGCCCAGAGCCTGTGGTCGAGCGTGGCGAAGAAGGTGCTCACCGACGCCTCCGAGGAGGCGCTGGCGCGCTGCGCGGACGTGCTCGCCAGCCGCGGCGTGCTGGGCGACGGGCCGTACGCGGCGTTCGACGTCCTGCGGCGGGACAACGCCGTCGTCCGCTACATCGACACCAGCCCGACCGCCAACCTCCGCCTGGTCGCGGCCCACTTCGCCCGGCTGGCCGCCGCGTCGCCCGCCGCGGACGCGAAGGCCCCGGACTCGAAGGCACCGCACGCGAAGGCGCCGGACGCCGCCCTCGCGCAGGTGTTCGCGCTGGACGCCGAGCCGCCCGGGCTGCGCCTGGAGGGCCTGGAGCTGTCCGACCGCGGCGCGGACCCGGTGCTGGCCGCGGTGCCGGCGGTGGCCGCCGCCGTACGGCAGGAGGCGGCCGGCCGGCGCGTGGCGCGGGCCGTCACCCGGCTGGAGCGGGCCGTGTCCTGGCTCGGTCACGCCCTGCGCGCCCGCCGGGGCGCGGACCCGCTGCGCGACCAGGACCTCGCCGCGCGGCTGTGCTGGGTGCACGCCGCCGCGAGCTGCCTGCTGCTGTGGTGGCACAACCGCGACCGCCGCCTGTGCGGCGTGCCCGAGGGCGACGCCGGCTGGCTCGCCGCCGCCCTGACGGTGCTGCTGTCCCGGGCCGCGGGCCGCACCGCGCCGCTGCCGGAGGAGGACGCGGAGGCGGTCCTGGCCGCCGTACTGCCGCTGCACGCGGACGACCGCCTGTTCTCCGTCGCAGCCCTGCCCCTGGCGACCCCGGACCCCGGAGCCGGGGACACCGCGCCCGGGGAGCCCGCACCCCTGGAAGGAGCAGCCGTATGACCGCCGCCAAACTGGCCTCCCTCGCCGGGGAGCTGGAGGAGTACCTGGGCGATCCGCACGACGACCGCTCGCGGATGCCGTTCAGCCGCGTCCTCGACCACGACGAGCGCGAGCAGTACCCCTACGAGATGGTCGGCCTGCTGCAGTCCTGGGGACTGCACCACTACTGCCTGCCCGAGCGGTGGGGCGGGCGGGCGGGCGACGTGGAGGTCGGCTTCCAGCTCGTGAGGCTGGTGGCCCGCCGGGACCCGACCACCGCCACCGCGCTGATGATCACCAACGTGGCGTTCATGCCGACCTGGATCGCCGCCACCGACGAGCAGGGCAGGGCCGCCGTCGAGGCGATCAACCACGGCGGGCGGATGGCCTGGGGGCTGACCGAGCGCGGCCACGGCAGCGACATCCTCGCCAACGAGATGCGCGCCGAGAAGGTCCCCGGCGGCTACGTCCTGACCGGTGAGAAGTGGCTGATCGGCAACGCCACGGTGGCCGACGTGGTGAGCGTCCAGGCCCGCACCGACCCGCGCGGCGGGCCGGGCGGCTGGTCGGTCTTCGCGGTGGACAAGCGCCGCTGCCCGGCCGGTTCGGTGCTGCCGCTGCCGGGCGAACGCCTGCACGGACTGCGGGCCATCGACATGAGCGGCATCCGGCTGGACGGGGTGTTCGTGCCCGAGGAGTGCCGCATCGGCGCCGAGGGGCAGGGGCTCGAACTCGCCCTCCAGGGCGCTCAGGTGGCCCGTACGGTGATCTGCGCGATCGCGCTGGGCGCGGTGGACACCGCGCTGCGGGTGACCCTGGACTTCGCCGAGCAGCGGGAGATCTTCGGCCAGAAGGTCGCCGACATCCCCTACTCGCGGCGCCAGCTCGCCGAGTCCTTCGCCGATCTGATGCTGGCCGACGCGGTCTCCACGGCGGCCGTCCGGGCCCTCCAGGTGGTCCCGGAGCAGACCAGCGTCTTCTCGTCCGTCGTCAAGTACTTCGTGCCGACGCTGCTGGACCGCACGATGGCGCAGCTCTCGGTGGTGCTGGGCGCCCGCCAGTACCTGCGCGCCCACCCGCACTACGGCGTCTACCAGAAGATGCTGCGCGACCTGCTGGCGGTCCACTTCGTCGACGGCAACACGGTGGTGAACCTCAAGAGCGTCGGAGCCCAGCTCGACGCGCTGCTGACGACGGCGGTCTCGGCCGACGACGCCGCGCGCGCCGAGGCGGCCGGGCGGGCGGCCGTGGTGTACGACGCGGACGCGCCGCTGCCGCCGTGGGAGCCGCACCGCCAGCTCCTGGTCAGCCGCGGCCGGGACGACACGGTGGTCTCGCTGCCGGCGGCCGTGCGGCGGCTGCGGGAGGCGGCGGCCCGGCACGGCGACGAGCGGCAGCGGGACTGGCTGAACCGCGCGGCGGACCTGGCCGGGCGGCTGGCGGGGGAGTTCGCGCGGATGCGGGCGGAACTGGACCTGCTCAAGCAGCGGCAGGGGCGCGGGTACGGCTCCTCGGCCGAGCTGTTCCGGCTGGCCGAGCGGTACTGCGCGCTGCACGCCGCCGCCGCCTCCGTACAGCTGGCCACCGGGTCCGCCGAGGCGTTCGGCGGCGGCTTCCCGGACGGCGCGGTGCTGCTGCTCTCCCTGGAGCGGGTGTGGCGGCTGCTGTACCCGACCGAGACGGTCACCGACCCGCAGGTCGTGGACCGGGTGATGGAGGTGCTGCGCGAACTGCACGGCGCCCCGCGCCTGTTCTCCGCCCGGCCGGTCCCCGTCCGCGCGTCCACGCCCGCCCCCGAGTGACCGCCGCGCGGACCGCGGGGGTGTGGCTGCTGACCGAGGACGCGGTCGGGGGGGAGACGGCGAGGCGGGCCGCCGGCCTGCTCTCCCCCGACGAGCGCGGCCGCCTGGACCGCATCCTCCCGCCGGACGGCCGGCGCCGCTTCCTCGGCGCGCGGCTGCTGTGCCGCACCGTGCTCGGGGAGCTGCTGGGCGAGGACCCGGCCGCGCTCCGGTTCGCCCGCAGCGAGCTGGGCAGGCCGGAGCTGGACCCCAACCCGTGGGGGGTGCGGTTCAGCCTGGCGCACACCCGGGGCCTGATCGCCCTCCTGGTGAGCGGCGAGGGACCGTGCGGGCTGGACGCGGAGCCGGCCGAGGCGGGGGAGGACGCGGTCCGGTACGGCACGCGGTGGCTGGCCCCCGCCGAACGCGCGCTGCTGGCCGGGCTGCCGCCCGCGGAGCGGGCGCGGGCGTTCACCGACGTGTGGGTGCTGAAGGAGGCGTACACCAAGGCGCTGGGACTGGGTTTCCAGCACCGCTTCGACGGGTTCCGGCTCGGCCCGGACCGGTACGGCCGGATCGTGCTGGAGGACCCGGCGGTGCCGGCGGCCGAGACCCCGCGCTGGAGCTTCGCCCTGCTGTCGGCGCCCAGCGGGCACCGGCTGGGGGTGGCGGTGCGGCGGGACGGCGGCGGGCCCGGCCCGTGGACCGCCCCTGTGCCGCGGTACGTCGACCCGGTGGTGCCCGGTGCCGTCCGGTGACTCACCCGGCGGCGCCGGCGTCCCCGTCGGCGTAGCGCAGCGCGCTCTCGTGCTCCTGCGCCATCCGGCGCAGCGTCGCCAGCACCGGTTCCATGAGGACGGTCAGCACCAGGGCGCGCTCCGCGATGTCGATCCGGTCCTCGATCCCGGCGAGGTGGTCCAGGTCCAGCCGGGCGGTCGCGGCGGCCAGTTCGGCGTACGGCGCCAGCTCGTCGGCGCCGTACGCCGCGCCGACCTCGCGCAGCGCCCGCAGCCCGGCGGCCAGCGCCTCCCGGAGCGGCGACGCCTCGGTGACGGTCCAGCCCATCCGCTCGATGAGCCGCTGCACCTCGGCCGTGCTGCCGTCGTCGTCCGCGCCGTCCTCACCGCTCCGGGAGGCGCCGGCCGCCGGGGGGCGCAGGGCGTAGTGCGTGACGCCGAGGGTCCGGTACCGGTCGAGCGGTTCGGCGATCGCCTCCAGGACCTCCCGGGTGGCGGCCACCGAGAGCCCGCCGAGGGTGATCAGCGCCCGTACCAGGCGCAGCCGCCGCAGATGGTCCTCCTCGTACTCGGCCTGGTTGGTGGCCGTCGCCCGCCCGGCCGGCAGCAGGCCCTCCCGCAGATAGAACTTGATCGTCGGGACGGGCACGCCGCTGCGACGGCTCAGTTCGGACATCTTCACGGGGGTTCCTCGCTCCCGAAGTGGCTGCGGATGTCGGTAGACAAAGGAAGTGTAACGTGCCACTATCCATAGCGGATAGTTCCACTATCGATTTATCGCGGGCGCTGTCACCGCGTCGCCCGTCAGCAGCCCCCTCCGCAGAGCAAGGACCCGACTCATGCCGACACTCCCCTGGGCGAAGATCAATCCGGCGCCCCCCTCCGCCGAGGCGTTCGTCATGGCCTCCCGGCTGGAGGTCTCGTCGCTGCGGCACGTCCCCCGCTTCTTCTGGCTCTCCCTCGCCACGTGGCGGCAGGCCCGCCGGGCGCCGGGCGCCTTCGGGGCCTCGCTCATCGCCCAGCTCACCCGCGGCGTCTTCTGGACCCTGTCGGCCTGGGAGAGCAAGGAGGCGCTGTACGCCTACGCCAAGGCCGAGCCGCACAACTCGATCATGAAGCGGCTGCGGCCCACCATGCGCCAGTCCCACTTCGTCTTCTGGACCGTCCCCGGCGAGCGGCTCCCCATCTCCTGGGACGACGCCCGCACGCGCCTGGAGGACGCCCGGACCCGGCAGTCCTGAACCGCCCGCCCCCCGCCCGTTCATCCGCCCGTCCACCTGTCCCTCCACCCGCCCGTCCACCATCTCGATCCGGGAGGACGCCCTTGTCCACCGCCGCATCCGCCGCTCCGGGCGCGACGCGCACGCCGCTGTGGCTGTCGATCGTCGCCTGCTCCCTGCCGATGTTCATGACCGCCCTGGACAACCTGGTGGTGTCCACCGCGCTGCGGACCCTCCAGCAGGACCTCTCGGCGAGCACCCAGGACCTCCAGTGGTTCGTCAACGCCTACACCCTGGGCTTCGCCTGCTTCCTGCTGGTCTGCGCCGGCCTGGGCGACCGCTACGGACGCCGCCGGTTCTTCGTCGCCGGCATCACCGTCTTCACCCTGGCCTCCGTCGGCTGCGGCCTCTCCACCGGCAGCGGCCAGCTCATCCTCTTCCGCGCGCTCCAGGGGCTGGGCGCCGCCGCGGTCATGCCCCTGTCGCTGACCCTGCTCTCCGCCGCCGTCCCCGACCGGCTGCGCGGCCTGGCCGTCGGCCTGTGGAGCGCGGTCAGCGGCACCGCCGTCGCGCTCGGCCCGGTGGTGGGCGGCGCGGTCGTGGACGGACTGGCCTGGCAGTGGATCTTCTGGATCAACGTGCCGGTCGGGCTGGTCGCGGTGCCGCTGGCGCTGGTGGTCCTGAAGGAGAGCCGCGGGGAGCGGGCCCGCATCGACGTCGAGGGCATGCTGCTGGTCACCGTCGGCCTCCTCGCCCTGGTCTGGGGCATCGTCAACGGCGAGACGCGCGGCTGGACCGACGGCCGGGTGCTGCTCGCCCTGGCCGGCGGCACGGTGCTGCTCGCCCTGTTCACCCTCTGGGAGAGGCGCACCGAGGCCCCGCTGCTGCCGCTGCGCTTCTACCGGATCCGCGCCTTCACCCTCACCAACGTGGTCTCCGCCGCCATGTACTTCGGCGTCTTCGGGTCGATCTTCCTGCTCGCGCAGTACCTCCAGATCGCGCCGCCGCGCACCCCGCTGCACGCCGGTGTGCTCACCCTGTCCTGGACCCTGATGCCGATGTTCGTGGCGCCGCTGGCGGGCATGCTCACCAACCGGGTGGGGGGCGGCCGGCTGATGGGACTGGGCCTGCTCCTCCAGGCGGCCGGCCTGGCCTGGATCAACCTGGTGGCGACGGTCGACACCCCCTACTCCCGCCTGGTCGCCCCGATGGTCCTCGCGGGCATCGGAATGGGCCTGACCTTCGCGCCCGCCGCCACGGTGGTGCTCTCCGCCGTGCGGCGGGAGGAGCACGGGAAGGCGTCCGGCGCCAACAGCACCGCCCGGGAGGTCGGCGGCGTCCTGGGCGTGGCCGTCCTCGGCACCGTCTTCGCGGCCTACGGCGGCTACGCGTCCGCGCAGGACTTCGTGGACGGCGTACGGCCCGCCCTGTGGATCGGCGCCGCGGTCACCGCGCTCGGCGGCCTGGTGGCCTTCGCCATCCCGAGGCAGCCCGTCCGGAACCCGGAGCCGGAGTCCGACGGCGCCGACCCGGCGGCGCCGGACGTCCGCGAGGTGGAGCAGGCGGCCTGAGCGGACCGCCGCCCGGCCCCCTCCGCCGCCCGGCGCCCCTCCGCCCGGTGCAGCCGCTTCCAGGACCGCCTCCGTACGGCGGGGACCCCCGGCCCCGCCGTACGGAGGCCTGCCGGTGCGGGGGCCTGCCGGTACGGGGGCACGGGGGACGCGGAGGAGCGGCCCGCGGCCGCTCAGGGCGCGGCGAGGCCCGCCAGCACGGTCGACAGCGCGTGCTCGAGCACCGCGTCGCTCTGCTCGTCCGGGAGCCGGGACAGGGGACCCTCCATCAGCAGCACGGACAGACCGTGCACCGTCGACCAGGCGGTCACCTCGGCGGCGGGCCGCCTGTGCGCCGGCATCCGGCCGTGGGCGACCAACTCGTCGAGTGCGGCGGTGAGGAGCCCGAGGGCGCGGTAGCGCGGCTCTCCGTCGGCCCGCGGGACCTCCGTCCAGTCCCGGGGCTCCCCCTCCGCGCCGGGGATCCGGCAGAAGGCCGAGCGGAACAGCCCGGGGCGCCGCAGGGCGAAGCGCACGTAGCCGCGCCCCAGCGCGGTGAACCGCCGTTCGGCCGCCACCCCCGGGTCCCAGGTCGCCGGGACCCGGGCCGCCGCGTCCTCCATGGACTCGGCGAGCGCCTCCTGGCCGCGGACCTTGACTGCGTACATCAGCCCGCCCTGCCCGTCGAAGTGCCGGTAGGCGGCGGTCGGCGACACGCCGACCCGGCGGGCGACCTCGCGCAGGACCACGCGTTCGGGACCGCCGTCGCTCGCCAGCTCGACGGCGGCGGCGACGAGCGCGTTGCGGAGGTCGCCGTGGTGATAGGCCGATCTGCTCCCTGAGGCCGAACCCATGTCACCCGCCCCGTTCCATGCCGACAGCACCGACATCGATCAACAGCGCCTTCCCGGGCCCATGTTAATGGTGTAAACATGGGGTTGGCCACGCGTCGGCGCCGAGGGCCGCAACCGGAATGCCGCCTCCGCCCCCGTCGGCCGCAGCGGGCGGGTGCCGTCGCCCCCGGAGAGGTCCCCGCACCCGCCGGCCGCGATCGGTCCCCGGGCCGCCCCGGCGCCCGTACCGGCCCTGACCGCCCGGATCACCGGCTCCGGTCGGCCGGTACGGCGGGGGCGGGCCCGGGCCGGCCGCGGTCGCGGCCGGCCGCGACCACGGTGCGGAAGGGGAGTGCGACGAGCAGGGCGACCGCGACCAGGAGCCCGCTGGTCCACAGCGGGCCGAGGTCCCCGGCCGCGGTGGTGAGAGCGGCCGCGGCGACGAGGGGTCCGACGACGGCGCCGGCGTTGAGCGCGGCGGTCGCGTACGAGCCGGCCATGGTGGGGGCTCCTGCGGCCTCGTAGAGAACCCGTGTGATCAGCGTGCCGCCCAGCGCGAACGACAGCGCGCCCTGCACGAACACCAGGGTGAGCAGGGCGGCCGGCTCGTCGGCCAGCAGCGCCAGGGCGGGCCAGCCGATCAGCAGCAGCGGGCCGCCGACCGCGATGACCAGGCCGGGACGCCGGTCGGACAGCCGGCCGGCGACGGTGACCCCGGCGAGGGAACCGGCGCCGAAGAGCACCAGGGCGACGGAGACCCACCACTCGCCCAGCCCGGCGGGGCCGGTCACCACGGGGGCGAGGAAGGTGAAGCTCCCGAACGTCGCCGCGTTCACCAGCGCGCCGAGCAGCATCACCAGCACCAGCGGCCCCCTGGTGAGCTGGGCGAGCTCCGCCCGCAGGGCCGGCCTGCCGCCCTCCTGCGCCGCCTCCTCCGTCACACGTCCCGCCGGGACCCCCTTCAGGACGCCGAGGGCCGCGGGCAGGCAGAGAACGGCGACGGCCCAGAACGCGGCCCGCCAGCCGAGCAGCGTGCCGAGCACCGACCCGCCGGGGACACCGGCGATCGTGGCCAGCGTGGTGCCGGACAGCAGCACGGCCAGCGCACGCCCCTTCCTGCCGGGCGGGACCAGCGCGGCGGCAGCCGTCAGGGCGACGGCCAGGAACCCCGCGTTCGCGAGCGCGGCCACCACCCGGGTGGCGAGCAGGACCGGAAAGCTGGAGGTGACGGCGCCCACGACGTGGGCCGCCGCGAAGGCGAGGACGAACCCGAGAAGGCCGGAACGCCGGGGCCAGGTGCGGGCCAGCGCGGCCACCAGGGGGGCGCCGACGACCATGCCGACCGCGAAGGCCGAGGTGAGCGTGCCCGCCGCCCCGACCGTGACGTCGAGGTCCGAGGCGATGTCCGGCAGGAGGCCGGCGAGCATGAACTCCGAGGTGCCCATGGCGAAGACCGCCAGGGCGAGCAGGTACAGCGGAAGAGGCATCGAGTGGCTCCGGGGTGAGGAGAAGTACGAGAGAGGTCATCTCGTCACCGCGGCCGGCCCCCGGAGGGCACACGCGTCCCACCGCGCAACGCGGCGGGACGGCGGGGCTACGAGCTCAGTGGTTCAGGGGGCTGACGGCGTGACCGAAAGCCCCCACCCTGTCCGACTCAGGACTCGACATGGCCCGCACGCTACCCGACCGACGCCCGCCGGGGCACCCCGGTTTCACGGCCGCGGATCCGTGTCACCGACGCCGTGTCCCGCACCGGCCGGCGAGACCACCCCGCCGCGCGTCCACGCCGCACGTCCACGCAGCGCGCGAGCGGATCCGCCGCGGGCACTCCTCCCGGCGCGGGCCCGACGGGCCGTGCGCCACCCCTTGGCCGCGGGGACGGCGCGAGCGGCTCCGGGACCGCCGCCGTCCGCCGTCCGCCGTCCGCCGTCCGGCGTCCGGCGTCCGGCGTCCGGTGAGCGCCGGAAGTCGGAGCGGAGACGGCCCGGGTGCCGGGGAGCGCGTCCCCGGCACCCGAACGACCGGGCCGACGGGCGGGCGTGAGCACCGGGTGCCACGCTGAGGCCACAGGACCTGCGAAAGGGAATCGCCGTGATCACCACTGACTTCGTCCCCGGCTCCCCCTGCTGGCTCGACCTCGGTGCCCCCGACGTCCGGGCCACCGCGGCCTTCTACGGCGCGGTGCTCGGCTGGGACTACGAGCCCATGGGGGAGGGGGAGGGGGAGGACATGGAAGGCGGGATGTTCCGGAAGGACGGCAGGACCGTCGCCGGACTCGGCAAGCTCACCGAGGAGGGCGCGCGCTCGGCCTGGATGATCTACTACCGCGTCACCGACGCGGACGCCACGACCCAGGCCGTCGAGCGCGCGGGCGGCACCGTGCGCGTGGCGCCGACGGGCCTCGGGGACTGGGGCCGGATGGCGCAGTACAGCGACCCGCTGGGTGGCCAGTTCGCCGTCTGGCAGCCGGGGAAGGACATGGGCCTCGAACTGGTGGACCGGCCGGGCTCGCTGTCCTGGACCGAGCTGTACACGAGCGACGCCGCGGCGGCGAAGGAGTTCTACGGGGGTGTCCTCGGCTGGCAGTTCAGCGACATGGAGCTGCCGGGCGGCGCGGGCACGTACTCCCTCGTCACGCCCGCCGGGCTGTCCGAGGAGCGCACGCAGGGCGGCATCATGGAACTGCGCACCGAGGACCTCGCCCTGGCGGACGGGCGGCCCTACTGGCACCCGGTCTTCGACGTCGTCGACTGCGACGCCGTGATCGCCGAGGTCACCGAGAACGGCGGCAGCGTGCAGATGGGCCCGGAGGACGCGGAGGGCGTCGGCCGGATGGCCGTCTGCCTCGACCCCTCCAACGCGGACTTCGTGGTGCTCACCCCGGCCTCGAGCTGAGCCGCGCCCCCACGGCCCGCCGGACCCCTGGCGCCACGGCCCCCGGGGACGCCGAACAGGTCCGCGGCCGACGCAACGGTGCTCCCGGACGCACGAGCGGGTCGCGGGCGTGACGGAGCTGCCGCGGGTTCCGGACCGGTCTCCTGCCGGCGGCGGGCCGGGGCGGCGTCAGGGGAGCGCGTCGGCGGTGCGGCCACCGGTGGCCCGCAGGAGGTCGAGCTTCCCCGCACCGCTGCTTCCGGCCGCCGCCGTGTAGGTGACCATGCGCAGGTCCGCGCCCGGAACGACGAGGACGTCGCAGTCGAGCAGGACGTCGCCGACCTCCGGATGCCGGATCGTCTTCCGGTCGGTGGTGTGCGGGGTCGCGGTCGCGGTGGCCCAGTGGCGGGCGAAGACGGCGGACGCGTCCCGCAGGTCGCGCACGAGCCGGTCGAGCCGGGCGTCCGAGGGATAGCGGGACACGGCGTCCTTGAGGTCGGCGACGACCGACGCCGCGAAGGCGTCCTCGCCGCGCTCGGAGCGGACGGGGAACATCGCGGCGTGAGCGGCGCCGTCGCCGAAGACGGCGCGCGCGAGGTTCCGCTCGGCGGCCGGGAGCGTGGCGGGGTCGCCGTGCAGGGCACGCCATGCGGCGTTCCACCACACCAGGGTCCAGTCGGCGGCGAACACCCCGATCGGAACGTCGTCGAGGCGCGCGGCGAGCCGCTGGACGCCCGGGGGCACGTGTGTGTTGACCGTTCCGTCCCGCGGCGGCAGGAGCCCGGCACTCCGGTACAACCGGTCACGCTCGGTCCGGGAGAGCTGAAGGGCACGGGCGAGGGCGCCGACCACCTGGGCCGAGGGGTTCCTCGCGCGTCCCTGCTCCAGACGCAGGACGTAGTCGACGGAGAGCCCGGCCGACTGCGCGAGCTCCTCGCGGCGCAGCCCCGGGGCCCTGCGGCCGGCCGTCACGGTGAAGCCGGCGTCGGCCGGGGAGAGGCGGTCGCGCCAGGCCCGCAGGAGCGCGGCGAACGGAGGGCGGGAGGAGGCCATGGGCCCATTCTCGCCGTGCGGCGCCGGACGAGCCCGGGTACTGCCGGTCCTGGGCACGGGGACGGCACTGGTCTGCGCCGGCGGGAGCGGCGAACGTGGGGACGCGTCCACGCCGGGCGCCATCGGCCGACGGGTGGAGGAGCCTCCCATGCAGCACACCATCGTGATGACCGGCGCGAGCCGCGGCATCGGCCGCATCGCCGCAGAGCACATCCTGCGGCGGTCACCGGACACGCACCTCCTCGTCGTCGCCCGCGGGTCCTCGGGCGCGCGGCTCGCCGCGGAACTCGCCGCGGGCGGGCCCACGGTCTCGTACGTCCCGGCGGACCTCGGTTCGCTGGAGAGCGTGCGCTCGGCCGCCACCGGGATACGCGACCGGCTCGACAGCGGTGAGCTGCCGCCGCTGCGCGGTTTCGTGGGCAACGCGGGCGCGCAGTACACGGACGCGCTGACCGAGGGGCCCGACGGTTTCGAATCCACCTTCACGGTCAACGTGCTCGCCAACCACCTGTTCGTGCGCATGCTCCAGGACCGCTTCGCCGCTCCCGCCCGGATCGTGATCACCACCAGCGACACCCACTTCGGTGACTTCAGGCACAACCTGGGCATGGTGCCCGGCCCGGTCTGGAAGTCCCCGGACCTCCTCGCCCGTACCGGCGCCTTCCCCCGGCCCGGGAGCGCGGCGGCCGGGCGTACCGCGTACTCGACCAGCAAACTGGCCGTGATCCACCTGGTGCACGAGTACGCGCGCCGGCTGCCGGCCGGGATCGACGCCGTCGCCTACAACCCGGGCTTCGTCCCCGGCACCGGTCTCGCCCGCAACGCGGGACCCGCCTCCCGGTTCGCGATGCGGTACATCCTGCCGGTGACGGCCCTCACGCCGTTCGCCACCGGCCGCAACGCCGCCGGTCGCTTCCTCGCCGACGTCGTCCTCGGCGCGACCCGGGCGCCGACCGGCTCCTACGTGGACCGCGGCCGCGCGGACCGCTCGTCGGAGGAGTCCTACGACGAGCGGCGTGAGGGCGAGCTCTGGGAGGCCGTCGAGCGGTTCACCGCGGAGCACGCCGCCAGGACGGACGGCGCGTTCCCGGACGGCGCGACGGGCGGTTCACCCCGGTAGGCCGGGGCGGACCGGTCCCGGCCTACCGGCTCCCGGGGCGCACGCGTTCCGCACGGTCCACCCCCGGCGACCGCGCCGCCCGGCGGCTGCGCGGTCGTCCGGCCGGGCCCCGTGCCCGCTACCCGGCGGGCGCGGCGTCCCCGCCGGAGAGGTCCGGGAACGAGTGGTGCTCGTGCGCGACGATCCAGCGGCCCCGCTCCCTGCGCAGCCCGAGGGTGAGCCGCAGGCGGTTCTCCGGCCGCCCGGCCGGCTCCTCCGGGGTTCCGCAGCGCAGCAGGGCGTGGGCGAAGGCGACGTCGCCGCCGACGGTGACGTCGAGGGACTCGGGCTCGAAGACGGCGCCCTGCGCCTGCCAGGCGAAGAAGGGCGGCCACGTCTCGCGGTAGGCGTCGATGCCGCGAACGCCCTCGTACGGCGGCGGCACGTCGAACATCACGATGTCCTCCGCGTGATCGGCCAGGACACCGCCCATGTCGCCCCGGTGCACCGCCGCGGCCCACTGCTCGATCAGGGCCCGGATCCGCTTCTCGTCCTCGGACACGGCTCAGCTCCTCAGCATCCCGGCGGCACCGCCGCGCGGTGCGCTTCCCGACACGCGTCTGGATGGGCAGACCGCCGCCGGCGCCGGAACTCATCGCGGGCGGCCAGACCGTCACGGGAGGCGGCCCCGTCCGCCGCGGGGTCGCCTGGTTTCCCGTGGGGGTCCGGGTGTGGCCGGTTCACGCGCGGCACCGGGCGTGGAGCGCTTGACCCTCACGTGGCGTCATGCCGCATCGTCGGCGGGGTGGAGGAACACCTGACCGTGGGACGCGTGGCCGGGCTGGCCGGCGTGACCGTCCGCACGCTGCACCACTACGACGGGATCGGCCTCGTACGGCCGTCCGCGCGGACGGCGGCCGGGTACCGGGCCTACTCGGCGGGCGACGTGGAGCGGCTGCGGGAGGTGCCGGCCTACCGGCGGCTGGGCTTCGGGCTGCGCGAGATCGCGGACCTGGTCGACGACCCGGCCACCGACGCGGTCGCGCGCCTGCGCCGGCTGCGCGGCCTGCTGCTGGAACAGCGCGACCGCGCCGCCGCCATGGTGACGGCCATCGACGGGGAACTGCAGGCACGGGCCATGGGGATCAGGACGACACCGGAGGAGCAGCTGAGAGTGTTCGGCGCGCAGCTGTACGACGCCATCGGTTCCGCCTACCCGGCGACGCGGCGCACCGAGCCGCGGATCGCCGCGCAGGTCTGGGAAGCGCTCGGGGACGCGCGGACGGTGTTGAACGTCGGGGCCGGCACCGGCTCCTACGAACCCCCCGACCGCGACGTCACGGCGGTGGAGCCGTCGGCGGTCATGCGGGCGCTGCGTCCCGCCGGCGCGGCGCCGTGCGTGGCCGCCGCCGCGGAGAACCTCCCCTTCCGGGACCGGTCCTTCGACGCCGCGATGGCCTTCAGCACCCTCCACCACTGGCGGGACCCGATCGCCGGGCTGCGCGAGATGCGGCGCGTGGCCCGCCGCGTGGTGGTGTTCACGCACGACGCCGGTGACGCCGGATGGCGTCACCGGTTCTGGCTCACCCGCGACAGCCCCACCACCGCCGGGTCGTCGGCGATCCTGGACGGTACGGACTTCAGTCGCCGCCCGGCCGCGTTGCGGCACACCACCCTCCCGTCGTCGAGGGCGACTTCGTAGCCGTCGGCCGACACCCACCCCATGTGCGCCTCCCGCATCCGCAGTGATCAAGTGACGGGAACCGTAGGGCAGGCCGCCGACAAGGGGATCCGCGCGGACGCCGGGCCGGCGGGAGCCCGGGGAGCGGGCGGCGTCCGGTCCTCCGCGGAAACGACCGCCGGGCCGTCCACGACGCGGTGGCTGGCGCCGTTCGCGGTGGACCGCTCCTCGCGTCCGGCGCGCGGAGCCCGCCGGTGGCCGGCTTCCCGGGCTCGGTCGCACCGTCAGGGGCCGCTCGGGCACCGGACGGAGGCCGCCGGCCCGGCGGGCACGGTTCGACGAGCACGGCCCGGTCTGATCCCGGATACGCGGCCGGAGTTCCCGAGCCGAACACGGCTCAAACGCGTGGAATCGAGTCCCGATCACTGATATTTCGGCCATTCGGAACACGAGTTCCTGGAGGGCTCCAAAAGCAATATGAAAGGTAACTATGCTGTCCCCTGCCCCGGTCGCGATGCCCCCGGCGCCCCGTCGAGAAGCCCGGCGGCCGAGGGGCCGACCCCATGGGCACAGCAGACAGCACCTCACTCACCGTCTCATCACCGCAGCGTCCCAGCTGGTTTGTCCCGGACGACGAATTGAGTGAACCCATATGCGACAGATCACGAGAGTGTTGGGCGTCGGTGGATCGCTCCGCGCGGACTCGACGGCCGAGAAGGCACTCCGGGTGGCCCTGGCCGAAGCGGAGCGGCTCGGGGCGGAGGTCGACATGCTCGCCGGCACGCAACTGGCGATGCCGCTCTACGACCCGAGAGCCGAATACCGCGGTCCGGAGGCGCAGCGGCTGATCAAGGCGGTCGCCGCGGCGGACGGCGTGGTGCTCGCCACCCCCGCCTACCACGGGAGCATCTCCGGGCTGATGAAGAACGCCATCGACCACATGGAGGAGCTGCGCGACAACGAACGCCCCTACCTCAGCGGACGCGCGGTCGGCTGCGTCGCCGTCTCGGACGGCGCACAGGGCGCGGTCGCCGCGCTCGGTGCACTGCGGGACGTGGCGCACGCACTGCGCGGCTGGCCCACCCCCCTCGGCATCGCCCTGGACGACGTGGCGTCCCGCTTCGGCCCCGACGGGGAGTGCACCGACGTCCGGGCGCGGCGGCAGCTCACGGCGATGGCCGGGCAGGTGGTCGAGTTCGCCGTGCACCGGAAGACCGCCCTGGGGGAGCGCTCCCGCGCGGTCGGCGGAATCTCGCTGTCGTGAGCGCGGTGACCGGGGAAGCGATGAGGACCTCCGACGGCAGGGACGGCTGGCGCCGCCACGAGGAGCGGCTGGCCGAGATCAATGTCCGCATCGTGGCGCTGATACGTCAGTTCACGGAGCAGGAGTGTCTCCTGGCGGACGCGAGAAAGGCCGCGGGGCTGTCGCGCACCGACCTGTCCCGGGAGAACGAGATGGTGCGGTACTACGCCGAGGAGCTGGACGGCCACGGGGCTGACCTGGCCCTGCTCCTGCTGGTCATGCGGCGGGGCCGGTCCTGAGGGCCGGCCCCGCCGGGTGTCACAGCAGGTCCTCGCGCCGGATCGGCAGACGCCGGTGGCGCCGTCCGGTGGCGTGGTGGATCGCGTTGGCGATGGCGGGGGCCACGCCAACGAGGGCCACCTCGCCGAGGCCCTTGGCGCCCGCCGGAACCAGCCGGGGATCGGGTTCGCCGATGAAGTCGACGTCGATCCGCCCGACGTCGGCGTTCACCGGAACCAGGTACTCGGCCAGGTCGGCGTTGACGAAGCCGCCGAAACGGGGATCGGGCTCGCCGCCCTCCCGCAGCGCGGCGCCGATGCCCCACACGACGCCGCCGCGCACCTGGCTCGCGGCGGTGGCGGGACTGACCACCCGGCCGCAGTCCACGACGCTCACCACCCGCGGCACGCAGACCCGTCCGGTGGCGGCCTCCACCCGGACCTCGGCGAAGTGGGCGGCGAAGCTGAACGCCGAGAAACCGGGGTACACCGGTCCGGCCGGAGCGGACCTCCCGGCGAGCATCCTCTCGACCGCCTCCGCCGACTGGCCCGGGGCCCGGGTGGTGGCCTCGACCGTGATCGCCGGGAGACGGGCGGCGGCGAGCGCCGCCGCCAGGTCCGCCCGCCCGCGGCCGGGCAGGCCCAGCCGCGCGCGCAGCTTTCGCAGGACGGCGTGGACCGCCGCCAGAGCGGTCGCGGTGCCCCACGAACCGGCGGTCAGGTGCTGCGCGACCCCGCGGGTGTCCCCGAGGACGACCCGCACGTCACCGGGGGCGACACCGAGGTCCTCGGCCACGGTGCGGGCGACGGCGGTCCGCAGGCCCTGCCCCATCTCGTGGCCGGTGACGTCGAGGGCCACCCGACCCCGGGCGTCCACCCGCAGCCGTGCGGCGGCGGGCGCGGCGGAGGCCCGGTAGGCTCCGGCGGCCACGCCCCAGCCGACGAGGGTTCCGTCGGCGTCGCGCATCGACCCGGGCCGGGGCGTGCGGGCCGCCCAGCCGAACCGCGCCGCGCCGCGCCGCAGGCACTCGGCCAGGTGGCGGGAGGAGAACGGCAGGCCGGTGACGGGGTCGGTGGCGGTGTCGTTCGCCAGGCGCAGCGCCACGGGGTCCCTCCCGGTGGCGTACGCCAGCTCGTCCATCGCCGACTCCAGGACGAACGCGGCGACGTGTTCGAAGGGAGCGCGCATGAAGCCGGGCGTCTGCACGTCGGTGCGCTCCAGCCACTGGGCGCCGCGGAAGGCCGTCACTCCGTACAGGCGTGAGGTGACCGTGGTGAAGTCCGACGGGAACAGGTCGTGCCGGGAGGTCTGCTGCCAGGACTCGTGGATGACGGCCGCCAACTTTCCGGAGCGGTCGGCGCCCAGCCGTACGCGGTGCCGGCTGGCCGGGCGGAAGCTGGTTCCGTGGAAGGTCTGCCGCCTGGACATGACGAACCCGACCGGCCGACCGAGCCGGCGCGCGGCCACGGCCATCGGGGCCAGGTGGGACTGCAGCCAGGCCTTCTGGCCGAAGCCGCCCCCCACGTCGGGTGAGACGACCTCGATCCGGGAGTGGTCGATGCCCAGCTGCCTGGCGAGGCCGTGCCTGACGGCGCCGCTGTTCTGGGTGCTCTCGTACACCGTCAGCGTGTCGCCCCGCCACCGGACGACGGTGGCCGGCGGCTCCAGGGGCACCTGATGCTGGGGCGCGAGGTCGAACGCCGCGTCGATCCGGACCGGACAGGAGGCGAGGACCGCGTCGGCGTCGCCCAGTGAGACGTCGGAGAACCTGGGGTCGCTCAGCGCCTGCGCCTGCGACACCGTCTCGGTGCCCTCGGCGCCGAGCGTGACGGCCACCGGTTCGGCCTCGTAGGAGGCCTCCACGAGGTCCGCGGCCTCGGCGGCGGCGACCGGCGTGTCCGCCACCACCAGGGCGACCGGCTGGCCCCGGTAGGCGACGCGGTCGTCCAGGAGCGGTTGCAGGCTCTGGAAGCCGTAGCCCGAGTCGGCGGTCGGGAAGCCGGGGGGACGCACCTCGTGCTCGTCCAGACGGGTCAGCACCAGGCGCACACCGGGGACGGCGCAGGCGGCGGCGGTGTCCACGCCCGTGACGCGTCCCCTGCCGATCGTGGCCACCGCCAGCGCGGCGTGCAGGAGGCCGGGCGGTCGGTGGTCGGCGGTGTAGCGCGCCCGCCCGGTCACCTTGTCGTAGGCGCCCGCGCGCTGTGCGGAGGGCGGTACGGGGGCGCTCACGAGGCGGCCCGGAGTCCGGCGACGCGCAGGGCCGCCACGACGGTGCGGACGCCCAGCTCGGTCTTGAAGGCGTTGCGGAGGCCGGGGCGGGCGCCGGCGAGCGCCGCCTCCCCCGCGCGCCGGGCGCCGTCCTCGGTGAGCGGCCGGCCGAGGAGCGTCCGCTCGGCCTCCCGGGCGCGCCAGGGCCGGGTCGCGAGCCCGCCCAGGGCGATGCGGCAGTCCACGACCCTGCGCCGGTCGTCGAGACCGACCGCCACGGCCGCGGAGGCGAGCGCGAACGCGTAGGACTCCCGGTCCCTGACCTTGTGGTAGGTGGAGGCGCGCCCCGTCGCGGTGGCCGGCACGCGGATGCGGACCACGAGTTCGCCGGGCTCGAGGTCGTGCTCGTGCTCGGGTGTGTCCCCGGGCTCCCTGTGCAGCTCGGACAGCGCCATGGTGCGGGGCCCGCGGGGCCCCAGCAGGTCGAGGCGGGCGTCGAGGGCGGTCAGCGCCACGGCCCAGTCGCCCGGGTAGGCCGCCGAGCAGGACTCGCTCGTGCCCAGGACGGCCTGGTCCCGGTCCGGTCCGCCGCGCGCGGCGCACCCGCTGCCCGGCCGCCGTCTGTTGCACGGGAACGGCGGGCCGGCCCGGAAGTACCCGCACCGGGTGCGCTGCAGCAGGTTGCCGCCCACGGTCGCCATGTTCCGCAGTTGCGGGGAGGCCGCCTTGGTCAGGGACTCCGCCAGGACCGGGTAGTCGCGCAGCAGGACCGGATCCCCGGCGACGTCGGCCATCCGGGCGCCGGCGCCGAACACCAACTCCCCGGGGCCCGTGGTGTCGAACCCCGCCAGTTCGGCGAGGCCGCGGATGTCGACCAGGGCCGTCGGCGTCTCGACGCCCAGCTTCATCAGGTCGTACAGGCTGGTGCCTCCGGCCAGTGCCCTCGTGCCGGGCCCGCCGGCGGCCAGGGCCTCGACGGCGTCGGCAAGGGTGGCCGGCACGGTGTAGGAGAAGGGGCGCATCCGTCAGCCCCCCGCCGGGCCGCGGATCTCGCGGGCCGCCTGCCGGACCGCCGCCACGATGTTCGGGTACGCGCCGCACCGGCACAGGTTGCCGCTGAGGTGCTCGCGGATCTCGTCGTCGCTGCCCGCGTGGCCCTCGGCTATACAGGCGACCGCCGACATGATCTGGCCCGGCGTGCAGTACCCGCACTGCAGCGCGTCGTGGTCGACGAACGCCCGCTGCACCGGGTGCGGCGTGCCGTCCGCGGCCGCCAGTCCCTCGATCGTCGTCACCGCCCCGCCCTGGACCTGCACCGCGGGCGTCAGGCACGCCAGGACCCGTCGGCCGTCCAGATGGACGGTGCACGCGCCGCACTGGCCGTGGTCGCAGCCCTTCTTCGTGCCCGTCAGCGCCAGCCGTTCCCGCAGGAGGTCGAGCAGCGACTCGCGCGGGTCGATCACCAGGCGCGCCTGCGCGCCGTTCACGGTGAGGGCGACCTCCACCGACGACGCGGAGCGGTTCTTCACGGACATGGCATGTCCACCACCTCGGGGTCCGTACGGACAGGGACAGGGACGGGGGAACCGGGGGACCGGGCCGGCGGGCCGCCGCGGTCACGGCGCACGGTGGCGTGCCCGCGCACGCACGGATCCGGTCAGCGCCGACGCGATGCGCTCGAGGATCCGCCGCGACGTCGCGAAGTTGAGCCGTATGAACCCCCGTCCGGCGGCGCCGAAGAACGCGCCGTCGCTCACCGCGACCCCCGCGTCCCGCAGCAGGAAGCCGGCCGGGTCGTCGAGGCGGAGGGCGCGGCAGTCCAGCCACGCCAGATAGGTCCCCTCGGGCATCCGGTACCCCAGTTCCGGGAGTTCGGAGCGCAGGACGTCGGCCAGGAAGCGGCGGTTGGCGTCCAGGTAGCGCACCGCGTCGCGGAGCCAGGGGCCGCCGCGGGTGTAGGCGGCGATGTGGGCGGCGATGCCCAGGGTGCTCGCCCCGTGCCGGGAGTGGAAGGGCAGGGAGCGCCACCGCGCGACGTCCCCGTCGCCGGTGAGGACGGCCTGGGCGCACTTGAGGCCGGGGATGTTCCAGCCCTTGGCGGCGGAGACCAGGGTGACGGTGTGCGCGGCCGCCTCGGGCGAGACGGAGGCGTAGGGGACGTGCTCGTGGCCCGGATAGGTCAGCGGCGCGTGCACCTCGTCGGCGACGACCCGCGCCCCGCGGGCGGCGACGCAGCGGCTGAGGGCCGACAGTTCGGCCCGGGTGAACACCCTGCCCACCGGGTTGTGGGGGTTGCACAGCAGGACGGTTCCGGCGCCGCCGGCCAGGGCGGCGTCGATGGAGTCGATGTCCAGGGACGGCCCCGCCCCATCGGGGACCAGCGGGATCTCCACGGCCCGCCGCCCCTGCGCGGCCACGATCTCGAAGAACGGCGGATAGGCGGGGGTCGGCACGACGACGGCGCTGCCGGGGGCGCTGTAGGCGCCGATGCCCAGCCCCACGCCGGTCACGACGTCGGGGACCAGGAAGATCCGTTCGGCCGGCACCGACCAGCCGAACGAGCGGTCCAGCCAGCCGGAGCACGCGGCCGGCAGTCCGGTGCGGATGTCGCGGAGCGGGTACCCGGTCTCGCCGCGCTCGACCGCCCGGTGCAGCGCGTCCCGGACCTCCGGCGCCACGGGGAAGTCCATCTCGGCGATCCAGGCGCCCAGTACGCCGGGGCCGTGCCGCCCCCACTTCAGCGTGCGCCGTTCCAGCAGGCTCTCGATGCGGACGTCGTCGAACCCGGGCAGCGCCCGGTGCCCGTCCCGCGGCGGCCGGGGCGCCGCGCCGGCCGGTACGTTCTCCTGCACGCGGTCCTCCGGAGGATCGGTGGCGGATCGGTGACGGCGGGTCAGTGGCAGAAGAGCCGCAGCCCGGTGCGGACCAGGGCGATGCCGTGCTCCTCGCAGGCGGCCTCGACCTCCCCGCTCCGCCTCGACCCGCCGCCCTCGACGATGCACCCCACCCCGTGCCGGGCCGCGACGTCGACGTTGTCCCGGAAGGGCAGGTAGGCGTCCGAGACGAGGGTGCAGGACGGGCTCCCCCACGACGGGTCGGGCTCCCGTGCCGCGGCGAGCCGGTCCTCGACCAGCCGCAGCACGCCGTTCACCCGGTCCTGCAGCGGTGTGCCGTCCGGGAAGCGGACGGCGGCGACACGGGGGTGCCGCCGGAGCCGCCAGCGGTCGGCCTTCTCCCCGGCGAGCCGCACGCAGTCCACGCGCGACTGCTGTCCCGCGCCGATCCCGATCGTCCGTCCGTCCTGGACGCAGGCCACCGAGTTGGACTGGGTGTACCGCACCACGATCAGCCCGAGGACGGCGTCCCGCAGGTGCCGGTCGGTCGGTTCCCCGAACCTCTCGCCGAGCGACCGGGCGTCGATCGCGACCGGATCGGCGTCCTGGACGATCCGTACGCCGAAGACGTCCCGCACCTGCCGCCCGGCGGGCTCGTACGCCGGGTCCACGCGCAGGACGAGGTACGCGCCCCGCTTCTTGCGGGCCAGGACCTCCACCACGCCCGGTTCGTACCCCGGCGCGACGACGCCGTCGGAGACCACCCGGGCCAGCAGGCGCGCCGTCGCCATGTCGACGGGGCGCGACAACGCGGCCATGTCGCCGTAGGAGGAGCGCGGATCGCAGTCCCGGGCGCGTGCGTAGGCCGTCGCCGGCTCCGACAGGCCGTCGTCCAGCGCGAACGTCGCCCGTGTCACCGCGTCCACCTCGCCGGCGACGGCGGCGCCGGCGGGGGAGACGTGCTTCATCGACGCCGCGGCCGCGAGTCCGAGGGCCCTGTCGGCCTCCCTGACCAGTTGCCAGCCCTGCAGGGCGTCGAGCAGGTTCACCACCGAGGGGGTGCCGTTCAGCACGGACAACGGCAGGGGCCCGCCGTCGGGCATGGTCGCGGTGGCGTGCTCCTGCTGGGGGTTCAGGCCGTACTTGAGCCGCACGCTTCTCTGGTCACCGGGCATCGACGCCCCTCCAAGGAATGGCACTGTCGACCGGTCGGCGGGCGGCCGCTGCGGTACGGCCGGAAAACCGGGTGCCGGGTTCTTCGCGTTCCCCGCGGTTTCCCGCGTTCCCCGTCGTGCTCCGCCGAGCGTCCTTCCGGACGGCTGTCGCGGGACAAAGATAACCGGCGGCCCGTGGAGGCCGTCAACCCCCGCAGCGCGGCCGCATTGCGGCGGGAAAGGGCTGTATGGAACAGGCCGAATCCGGTGTTCCCGAAAGAGTGTTCCGTAAAAGCGCGCGAGCTCGTTCCGTGAGCATCGCACGGCTTTTCCCGCGCGCCGCCCGCCTCTCCGGCGACGGCCCGTGGTTGTTTCAGGCCACCGGGAGGAGAAATCCGCCGCGGAGGTCCTTGCCCGGTGGCCGTTCCGGGGATAGAGTCCCGGATTTGTGTGCCTGGAAAAGATCGCGTGACCTGCAGGGGGAATCCCCCGCGTACGACGGGCTGACGGCCGCCCGTCTCCCGTCCTCGCCGCGGGGTTACTGGGGGCGCTTCGTCCTGCTGTACCTCTGCGGGGTCCTGGCGGCCACCGGCCTGGGCAAGCTGGCGCCCGTCTCGGTCGACGTGCGCGCCGCGCTCGGCCTGTCGCTCGACCAGATGTCGTTGCTCATCTCCTCCATCACCGCCGTGGCCGCGCTGTTCGGCGTGCCGGTGAGCCGCCTCATCGGGCGGATGGTGCTCCGGTGGGCCCTGCTGGGAGGCTGCGCGGTCATGGCGGCCGCGGGTCTGCTGCAGTCGCGGGCGGACGGCTTCGGGCCGATGCTGGGGATGCGGCTGGTGGAGAGCGTCGGGTACGTCGCCGTCGTCGTGGCCGCCCCGGCGGTCATCATCGCGATGGACGCCGGCCCCCGGCGCGTCGTCGCGCTCGCCGCGTGGGGCACCTACTTCCCGGTCGGGCTGGCGGTGGGGTCGTTCGCCGGCGGCCTGCTGTCGTCGTGGCTGGGCTGGCGGGTCTGGCTGGCGGCCGAATCCGGCGCCCTGCTGGCCATCGGAGCCGCGGCCGCGCTGGCGCTCGGCCGGCCGGGCCCCGGCGACGGAACGCCGGCCCAGGGGGACGGGGAGGGGCCCGCGTCCCGCGGCGCCGGCGCGCGCCGTCTGCTCGGACCGCTGCTGCTCGCCGCCGGCTTCGCCACCGCCAGCGGAACGATCGTCGCGGTGGTCTCCCTGTTCCCGGCCTACCTGCACGAGGAGCTGGGCGTGCCCACGGCGACGGCCGGGACCATGACCGGGCTGGTGTCGCTGGCCGGCATCGCGGGCGGCTTCCTCAGCGGCTGGCTGCTGCGCAGGGGGGTGCCGGTGCGCCACCTGTTCACCGCGTCCCTGCTCATGCCGCTCGGCGCGGCGCTGGCGTTCCTGCAGTCGGGCGGGGTCGCCCTGAGCGCGTTCGGCGCGCTGCTCGTCGCGCTGGCCAACGAACTCGTCGTCGCCGCCGCCTTCGCGACGATCCCCGCGGTGGTCTCCGCGTCCCGTGACGTCAGTCTCGCCAACGGCCTCCTGGCGCAGATCGGCAGCGCTGGCTCGCTGGTCGGCCCGCCGCTGGTCGGTTCCGCGGTGCTGCTCGCGGGGGGCTGGTGGGCCGTGGGCCCGACGGTCCTGGCCGTCTGCGCCGTCGGTACGGTGCTGCTGCGCGCCTCGGTGCGGCGGGCCGGCTGACCGGCCGTGTTCCCGCCGGCGGCGGACCGCTCCCGCCGTGCCGCGCGGCCGGGACGGGCCCCCGGCGGCCGGGGAACGGGACGACTCCCGCGGACGTCGGCGCCCGGTGATTGTTCCCGCACGCCACCGATCGATATTGGCCAGACGGAGTTCCGACATTGATTTCGGGCTCCCCCTGGGTAGACTGAGTGTGCCCGGCAAACATGCCAAAGTCTTTTCATGTTTCGATCATGAGTCGGGCGAGCGCCTTCCGAGCGAATATCTCCCATGCCCTTCCAGTGCGCGACGGCTTTTCTCGTGTGCCCGTCGAGTGGCGGCGTCCAGGTCGCTCGCGGAAGTGATACCGAATGCTCTGAGGTGATCGGCGAAATGGTGCGAGAACAGGATTCCGGCCAGTTATCCGAACTGCGCCGAGAAGTGCGCGCATGGCTCCGGGAAAAATGGAGCGAAGATCTCACGGTCGGCACTTGGTGGCGATTGCTGGCGGAGGCGGGTTATGCGTTTCCGACCTGGCCCGCCGGAATGGGCGGCCGGGACCTGGGGCGCGGCGAGGCCAGGGCGATCACCGAGGAGATCGCACGGGCCGGCGCGATCGGGCCGCCCGGAGGCGTGGGGCAGATGGTGGGCGGCCCCGTGCTCATCGAGTACGGGACCCCGGAGCAGCGGCGCCGCTGGGTGCCGTCCCTGGCCGCCGGCGCCGAGTCCTGGTGCCAGCTCTTCAGCGAGCCGGGAGCGGGATCGGACCTGGCGAGCCTGCAACTGCGCGCGGAACGCGACGGGGACCGCTGGGTGCTGAACGGCCAGAAGCTCTGGTCGCGGGAGGCCGAGGGCGCCGACCGCGGCCTGGCCCTGGCCAGGACCGATCCCTCCGTCCCCAAGCGCAGGGGCATCAGCTGCTTCGTCGTCGACCTCGACCAGCCCGGCGTCGAGACCCGGCCGATCCGCCAGATGAACGGCCGGGCCACGTTCAACGAGGTCTTCCTCACCGACGTGGTGGTGCCTTCGGACCAGATGATCGGCGAGGCCGGGCAGGGCTGGCGGCTGGCCCAGAGCAGCCTCGTGTACGAGCGCCAGGAGGTGGGCGGCGGCGGAGTGCTGCGGCCGGCGCGCGTCGCGCTGCCGGGGCGGCGCAACGGAATGCTCGACCGTCGCGTCGGGGAGCTGATCGAGGAGGACCGCGCCGCGCGCCGGGACTCCACGGCCCGCCGCGGCGTCCGCACTCCCGCGGCCCTGATCGGGCTGGCCCGGGAGGTCGGCCGCTCCCGGGACCCGCTGGTCCGTCAGCGCATCGCGGCCGTGTACGGGGACGCGGAGACCAACCGGCTGCGCAACCTGTCGGCCCGGTCCGCGCGCGGACGGGGAGACCGGCCGGGAGCGGAGGCGTCCCTGGGCAAGCTCGCCGGCTCCGCGGTGGGGCGCCAGGCGCGCGACATCGGCCTGTCCCTACTGGGCGCGGAGGGCATGCTGGCCGGGCCGGACACGACCGGCGGCGGGGCGTTCCAGCAGATGGCCCTGTCGGTCCCGTCGCTGTCCATCGCCGGGGGAACGGACGAGATCCAGCGCAACCTGATCGGCGAGCGCGTGCTCGGCCTGCCGCGGGAGCCCGAGGCCGACCGCGACGTGCCGTTCCACCAACTGCGCGTGGGGACCCAGCGCAAGTAGCCGAAAGACCGCAGCAGTCGATCCTACGGAGCGGGCATGGACGGGAACAGCCACTGGAACCCTCGCCACGAGACCATGCCGAGGCGGCAACTCGAAGCACTGCAGTTGGCGAAACTCCGCAACGCCGTGGGCTGGGCGCTGGAATCCCCCGGCCTGCAGGGCGCGCTCCTGCGCGAGGCCGGCGTCGTACCGGAGGACCTAACGTCCCTGGCGGACGTCCGGCGCATCCCGTTCCTCACCCGCGACGCCTGGATGGAGGCGCAGCTCGCCGCCCCGCCCTTCGGCGACATCCTCGCCGCGCCCCCGGACGTGGCCGTGCGCCACCACCTCACCTCCGGCACGACCGGACGGCAGCCCATCCGTGTGCTCGACGGTCTCAAGGACTGGGAGTGGATCGCGGAGATGTGGTGCTACGCCTTCTGGGGCTTCGGCGTGCGGCCCTCGGACCGGGTCTTCCTCGCCTTCGGCTACGGCAGCTTCATCGGCTTCTGGGGCGCCCACTACGCCTGCGAGAAGATCGGCTGCCTGGTGCTGCCGGGCGGCAACATGACGACCGAGACACGGCTGCGCCACCTGCTCGACACCGGGGCGACGGTGCTGTGCTCGACCCCCACGTACGCCCTCCGCCTGGCGCAGGAGGCGCGGCGGCTCGGGATCGACCTGGCAGCCGGCCCGGTCCGGCGCGTCGTCCTCTCCGGCGAGCCCGCCGGCTCGATACCCGCCACCAAGCGCCTGATCGAGGCCGAGTGGGGCGCCCGGACGGCGGACACCGCCGGGATGACCGAGCTCGGCACCATCATGACGTTCGAGTGCGAGGCCCAGCCCGGCGGGACCCACATCATCGAGGACAACTTCCTGGAGGAGGTCGTCGACCCCTCCTCCGGCGAGCCCGTCCCCTACGGGCGGATGGGCGAGCGCGTCGTGACGTCCTTCGGCCGCGGGATCATCCCCTTGCTGCGCTACCGGACTCGGGATCTGGTGGTGCGGACGCCCGGCGGGCACTGCCCCTGTGGCCGCACCTGGGACCTGTACGACGGCGGGATACAGGGACGGGTCGACGACATGCTGCTCGTCCGCGGGACCAACGTCTACCCCCGCGCGCTGGAGGCGGTCGTGCGGGAGTACCCGGAGGTCGACGAGTTCCAGATCCACCTCTACACGGAGGAGGGCATCCGGGAGGAGATCGAGGTCCTGGTGGAGACCCCCGGCCGGCCGGGCACCGGCGGCCGGCTGGCCGGGGAGCTCGCGAAGTCTCTGGCCGAGGCCGCCGGTGGACTGCGCATCGGCGTCCGCGAGGCCCCACCGGGCTCGCTGCCGCGCTTCGAGCTGAAGGCCAGACGGGTGCGGGACGAGCGGATCGTCATCGGAAGCGGGGAGACCAGGGAGGCGGCGGAGTGAGGAACTGTCTGGGGCAGGAGATCAGCGGGCCCGAGGAGGAGCTGGTCGACCTCTACCGGTCCGTGTGCCGCCTCGTGGAGGAGCGACTGGAGGAGATGCCGCCCTACCAGGCGCGGAACACGCTCAAGGCGCTGTCGTGCCTGTGGCAGATCGTCAACGGCCTCGACATGGAACCCCGGCATCTCTACCATGTCGGCCTCTGAGGCGCCCCCCGCCGGGGTGGAGGGGTGCCGGATCGGCGTGGGACTGCCCTCCGCCGTCCCCGGCGCGGACGGCGGTCTGCTCGTCGAGTGGGCCCGGCGGGCCGAGGAGCTGGGCTTCTGCAGCCTCGCCGTCCTGGACCGGGTCGCCTACCCCAGCTACGACCCCGTCAGTGCCCTGTCCGCCGCGGCGGCGGTGACCAGCCGGATCCTGCTGGCCACCACGATCGTCATCCCGCCGCTGCGGCAGACGGCGCTGCTGCTGAAGCAGCTGGGCTCGCTGTCGGCCCTCGCCCCGGGGCGCGTCGTGATGGGCGTCGGCACCGGAGCGCGCGGCGACGACTACGAGCGGGCCGGCACCCCCTGGCGGGGCCGGGGCCGGCGGCTCGACCGCTTCCTGGACGCGGCCGTGCGGCACTTCGAGGCCCGGGGAGCGGGCGAGGCGCCGCTCGCGGTGCCGTGCCCGACGATCCTGGTCGGCGGGGGAGGGGCGCCCGCGTTCTCGCGCATGGCGCGCTGGGGGGACGGGTGGATGTTCGGCGGGGGCTCACCGGCCGCCTTCGCGTCCGGCCGGGCGTCCGCGACCCGGGCGTGGAGCGCTCTGGACCGCCCCGGACGCCCCCGGCTGTGGGCCATGGGCTACTTCGCCCTGGGCAGTGCCGGACGGGGACGGGCCTATCTGGAGGACTACTACGCCTTCCTCGGACCGCACGCCGCCCGGGTCCTGTCGGGGAACCTCGGGACGGGCGCCCAGGAGATCCTGCGCACCGCCAAGGCGTACGCCGACCTCGGCTGCGAGCACCTGGTGCTGTTCCCCGCGGTGGCGGACATCGGCGAACTGGACCGCCTGGCCCGGGTGGTGCCGCGTCTGACCCGGCCGCTCTCGGACCCGGTGGGGGGCTGAATGCACGTACACGTCGTCGGCGGCGGACCGGCCGGACTGGTCTTCGCCCAGGTGTTCAAGGAAGCCGCCCCCCACGCGGAGGTGGTGGTCTCCGACCGCAGCGGCGGCCGCTGCCCGCGCGGACTCGGCGTGCTGCTGTCGCAGAGCACCCGGCGGCGGTTGCGCGAAGTGGCGCCCGAGGCGTACCGGGAGTTGGAGGCCGACCTCGTCCGGTGGGACGTGCTCGAGGTGCGCCGCGGGGGCGAGCGGATCGCCATGCACGGGCACGACTACGCCGCCGTGTCCCGCCCGCGCCTGCTTGCGGCACTCGGCGACAGGTGCGAGTCGCTCGGCGTGGTCCTCAAGACCGAGGACGTCGAGCGCCCGCTGGAGGAAGCGGACCTGGTGGTCGCGGCCGAGGGCGTCAACAGCACGGTCCGCGCGCGCCTCGCCGATCCGCTGGGCGCCGAGGCGCACACCCACACCCCCCGCTTCCACTGGTTCGGGACCCCCCGGCTGTTCCACTGCCTCACCTTCGTCGTGGTGGACGGTCCGGCCGGGCTGTTCCAGGCCCACGCCTACCCGATCGACCACGCCACCAGCGCCTTCATCGTGCAGTGCGGCGAGGAGAGCTGGTACGAGGCGGGCTTCGACACGGCGACGCCCGAGGAGGCCGCGGACAGGTGCGCGGAGATCTTCCGCGAGGCGCTGGACGGCGAGCCGCTGCTGACCGCGGACCGGGGGTGGCGCCGCTTCGCCACCGTCAGGTGCCGGAGGCTGAGCGCCGGCCGGGTGGCGGTCGTCGGGGACGCGGCGCACACCGTGCACTGGTCCATCGGCTCCGGCACCAAGGTGGCGGTGGACGACGGCGCCGGCCTGGCCCGGGCGGTGTCGGAGTCCCGCTCCCTGGAGGAGGGACTGGCCCGGTACGAGCTGGCGCGCCACGGTCCCGTCGAACGGCTGCAGCGGGCCGCGGCGCGCAGCGCGGACTACTTCGACAACCTCGACCGCTTCCGCGCGCAGCCGCCGCCCCTCTTCGCGTTCAACCTGTTCACCCGCAGCGGAAGGCTGAACCACAAGGACGTCTGGGCCAGGGACCCGCGGTACGCCGCCCGGTACGAGCGCTGGTTCGCCGGACGCGGCGGCGGGAACCGGCTGCTGGTCCCCCCGCCGGCGCACGCACCGATCACCGTGCGGGGCGTGGAACTGGCCAACCGGGCCGTCGCCCGTGTGCCCGTGCGCCGGCCCGGCGGCGATCCGGCCGCCCGCGTGAGGAGCGCCGCCGCCGGCCGGCCGGGCCTGCTCCTGCTGGACCGGCTGGCGGTCAGCGGGAACGGCGCCCTGCGCGGCGCGCCCGTCCTGGACGGGGAGGGCGCGCAGGCGCTGGGCCGGCTGGTCCGGGCGGCCCGCGAGGGCGGCGCGTCCGCGGTCGGCGTGGTGCTGGACCACGCGGGACCCTCCGCCGGGCGGGGCTGGTCGGCGGGCGGGCGCCCCGACCGCGCGCCGGGCCCGCACGCCGTGGCCGCATCGGCGCTTCCGGCCGACGCCTCCGGCAGGGCGCCGCGCGCCCTGCCGGAGGAGGAGACCGGGCGGGTGGTCACCGCCTTCGTCTCCGCCGCCGGAGCCGCCCTGGAGGCCGGCGCCGACGCGCTGTTCGTGAACATGGCGCACGGCAACCTGCTGGCGACGTTCGTCTCGCCGCTGCTGAACCACCGCACCGACCGGTACGGGGGATCCGCGCGCCGGCGCGCCGGGTTCCCGGCCGCCGTGGCCGCCGCCGTACGCCGGGCCCATCCGTCGGTGCCGCTGGGCGCCGTGGTCTCGGCCGCCGACGGCGTCCGAGGCGGGACCACGCTCGCCGACGCGGCAGTGCTGGTGGAGAGGCTGTGCCAGGAAGGGGTCGACATGATCGTGGTGGAGGCCGGGCAGGGCACCGACGACGCGCTCGTGTGGTCGGACCACGGCGCGCTGCTCGGCTGCGCGGACGGGCTGCGGGCCGCGGGCGCCCCCGTCCTGGTGCTCGGTGGGCTGACGCTGGACGCCGACGAGCTGAACACCGCCGTGGGCGCCGGACGCGCCGACCTGTGCGTCGTGGAGCGGCTGTGAACCCGCCGCGCGTCGAGGGCGAGGGCGGGGCGCTGGCGGTCGCGGCGCTGCGGGCGGCCGGGGTGGACACGCTGTTCACCCTGTCGGGCGGCCACATCTTCTCGGTGCTGCACGCGGCGGCCGCGAGCGGCGTCCGCGTCGTCGACGTCCGCCACGAGCAGACGGCCGTCTTCGCCGCGGAGGGCCTCGCCAGGCTCACCCGCCGGCCGGGGACGGCGGTCCTCACCGCGGGGCCCGGCGTCACGAACGGCGTCAGCGGTCTGGCGACGGCCCAGGCCAACGGCTCCCCGGTCGTGGTGCTGGCGGGACGGGCGTCGCAGCGGCGGTGGGGGTCGGGCTCCCTGCAGGAGTTCGACCACGTGCCCCTGGTGAGCCCGGTGACGAAGGAGGCCCGGACGGTCACCGACGCGAGCGCGGTGGCCGACGAGGTCCGGGCGGTGACGGCTGCGGCCGCCAGCCCGCACCGCGGACCGGTCTTCCTGGACGTCCCGATCGACGTGATGCACAGCCGGGCGACCGCGCGGCCCGCGCCCCCGCGCCCCGACGACCCGGCCGAGCCCGACCCCGACGAGGTCGCCAGGGCCGCCGCGATTGTGGCCGCCGCGCGGCGCCCGGTGCTCGTGGCGGGCAGCGACGTCTGGTGGGGCGGCGCCTGGGAGGCGCTGCGCCGCTGCGTCGAGACGCTGCGCGTGCCGACGTTCATGAACGGCCAGGGGCGCGGCTGCCTGCCCGCCGGCCACGAACTCGCCTTCAGCAGGACCCGGGATGCGCTGAAGGAGGCGGACGCGGTCGTGGTCGTCGGCGCGCCGCTGGACTTCCGGCTGTCGTTCGGGTGTTTTCCGGACGCCCGGATCGTGCACGCCGTGGACCACCCCGACCTGCGGGCGACGCACGTGCCGACGGCCGCCTCCCCGTCCGGTGACCTGGCGGCGGTCCTCGACGGCATGGCGGCGTGGCCGGGTGCGCGGCGCGACCACGAGGAGTGGATCGGCCGGCTGCGCGAACGGGAACGGGCCCGGCGCCACGCGGAACGGCTGGAGCTGGAGTCGGACAGTGATCCGATCCACCCGGCCCGGGTCATCGGCGAACTGCGGGCCCAGCTCGACGACGACGCCGTCGTCATCGGGGACGGCGGCGACTTCGTGTCCTTCGCCGGCCGGCTGCTGGACTCGCACCGCCCCGGCCGGTGGCTCGACCCCGGGCCCTTCGGATGCCTCGGCAGCGGGGTGGGCTACGCCGTCGCGGCCGGGCTGTGCCATCCGGGCAGCCAGGTGGTGCTGCTCCTGGGCGACGGGGCCTTCGGTTTTTCGGCGGGCGACGTCGACACGCTGGTCCGCCACGGACTGCCGGTGGTGATGGTGGTCGGGAACAACGGGATCTGGGGACTGGAGAAGCACCCGATGCGAAAACTCTACGGAACGGACGTCGCGGCGGACCTCCGGCCCGGCTGCCGGTACGACCGGCTCGTCGAGGCGCTGGGCGGAGCGGGCGAGGTGGTCGGCAGAGCGCGCGACATCGCCCCCGCGCTGCGCCGCGGCTTCGCCGCGGGCCGACCGTACCTCGTCAACGTGCTCACCGATCCCGGTGTGGCCTACCGCCGCTCGGCGAAACTGGGGTGAGGGACGTGACGACATCCGGGAACCGGCGACTCCAGTTCGGCGTGCTCCAGTTCTTCTCCTGGTCCGGCCGGAAGGTCCCGCTGCCGTCCGTCTACAGCCGCGCGCTGGAGCGGGTCGACATCATGGAGAGGTCCGGCCTCTACGAGGCGGTCTGGCTGGCCGAGCACCACTTCACGACCTACTCGGTCTCGCCGTCGGTGAGCGTCATGGGGGCGATGGTGGCCGCCCGTACCGAGCGGCTGCGCATCGGCACCGCCGTCTCGCTAGCCCCGATGTACCACCCGCTGCGCCTCGCGGAGGAGATCGCGCTGCTGGACGTCCTGTCCGGCGGCCGGGTCAACTGGGGGGCGGGCCGCGGGAACGACCCGGGCGAGTTCAGGGTCTTCGGCCTCGACCTCGAACGCAGCTACGCCCTGTTCCGCGAGAACGTGGACGTCGTCCTGCGGGCGTGGCGGGAGGAACGCCTCACCTACCGGGGCGACTTCCACACCTTCGAGGGGATCGAAGTGCTGCCCAAACCGCTCCAGCGGCCGCACCCACCGGTCTGGCTGGCCGCGTCCTCGCCGGGCGCGATCGCGTGGGCCGCGTCCGCCGGCCACTCCATCCTGATGGACCCGCACTCCAGCCACTCGGACATCGGCGCCAAGTACGCCGCCTACCGTGAGGGCCTGGCGGCCGCGGGGCACCCGGTCGAGGGCCGAGTCATCCCCATGGCGCGGATGGTCGCCGTGGCGCCGACCGACGAGGAGGCCCGCGAGATCGCCCTGCGGGGTGCCCGGTGGACCGTGTCGTCGATGAGCGACCCGGCCCGGCGCGGCTACTCCAGGAGCATCCGCCCGGCCTCCTCGGCGCGCACGGCGGAACGGGACCCGCGCTCCCGCGTGGAGCGGTACGTGGACGACGTCGTGATCCACGGCACCCCGGAGCGGGTCGCGGAGCGGATCCGGGCTCTCCAGGAGGAGGTGGGGCTCCACTACCTGCTCTGCGCACCCCTGGGCCACGGTTCCTTCGTGCGGTTCACCGACGAGGTGATCCCGAAGCTGGTGTAGTGGACCGCCGAAGGACATCGACTCGACAGGGCCTGGAGGGCCGCCTGATGACGAACCCACGGACGGGACAGTGTCTGTTCATCGACGGTGACGACACGCTGTGGGAGAACAACATCTACTTCGAGCACGCCATCGAGGAGTTCATCGACCTGGTGCGGCACGAGTCCGTCACCCGGGCCGAGCTGCGGCACGTGCTCGACGAGATCGAGAGGGCCAACTGCAAGGTCCACGGATACGGGGCCAGGAGCTTCGTGCGGAGCCTGCACGACTGCTACGAGCACGTGCACGGCCGGGAGGCGCCGGACGACCACATGCGCGCGATCGCCGCGCTGGGCGAGCGCATCCTGCACCAGGCGCCCGTCCTCATCCCGGGTGTCCACGAGACGCTCTCGTACCTGAGCGAACGTCACCGGCTGGTCCTGCTGACGAAGGGCGACCACGAGGAGCAGGCGGCGAAGGTGGAGCGCTCCCGGCTCGGCTCCCTGTTCGAGGAGGTCGTCATCGTGCCGGAGAAGACCGCCGAGACCTACGTCAGCGTGGTGGAGAAGGTGGACGTCCCCACCGCGCGGACCTGGATGATCGGCAACTCGCCCAGGTCGGACATCCTCCCCGCCCTCGCCGCCGGGCTGGGGGCCGTGTACGTGCCGCACCCCGACACCTGGGTGCTGGAGAAGGACGCCGTGCCCGAGCCCTCCGACCGGGTGCTGCACGTGGAGCGCTTCGCCGACCTGGCGGAGCACTTCTGATGGCGCCCGCGCGTCTGCTCGCGCTCGGGGACGCGCTCGCCGACATCGTGGTCCCGGTCCGGCCGGGCGACTGCGAGCGGCTGGGCGTGGCGCCGGGCACCGCGGTCTTCCTGGAACTCGACGTGCTGGAGGAGGTCCTGGCCGAACTCGAACGGGCCGGCGGGCCGGCGCCGGTGTCGGCCGGGGGCAGCGTCGCGAACACCTGCGTCGCCTTCGCGGAAAGCGGCGGACGCGCGGCGCTCGTCACGGCCTCGATGGACGACCGCCTCGCCCTGGAGATCCGGAGCGACCTGACCGGCCGCGGCGTCGACGTGCCGTCGCGGTCCACCCGGCGGGGGAGGACCGGGCGGTGCCTGACCCTGCTGCTCCCGGACGGCGAGCGGGCCTTCCTGATATGGCAGGGCGAGCCCTGGCGGCTGCGGACGCTGCACGAGGAGCTGGCGGCGTCCCTCGCGGAGGCCGGGCCCTGCGAGGGGTTGTTGGTCGAGGGGTACCTACTGGCCTCCGAGGACGGGATGGCGGTGGCGCGCTCGGCCATGCGGCACGCCGCCGCCCAGGGCGCCGTGCGCGCCCTGGCCCTCTCCGACCGGAGCCTGGTGGCCGGGCAGCGGCAGCGCTTCGCGGAACTGCTCGCCTCCGGCGTGGACGCCGTGTTCGGCAACGAAGCGGAGGTCGCGGCAGTCACCGGCGCGGACGACGCCCGGGAGGCGGCGGCCGCGCTCGCCCGGGGCGGCACGCTGTGCGTCGTGACGCTGGGCGGCCGGGGCGCGTTCGCGCACGGCCCGGGCGGGCGCCACGTCATCGCCGCCCGGCGCGGTCCGGTGAGGAGCGCGATCGGGGCCGGGGACGCGTTCGCCGGGGGCTTCCTGTTCGGCATGCTGTCGGGACGCCCTCATCCGGAGTGTCTGGCCCTGGGCGACGCGAGGGCGCGCACGGTGCTGGGGGTGCCGCAGGCGCGCACCCCCCTGCGGCAGTCCATCAGAAGTCCCTGATTTTCCTCCGGGAATTCCCTGACGCCGGTCCCGGTGAGTGGAAGAACAATGTTCGACGTGGACGGTTCCAGCCTGCCCTTTTTCTCCGAATATTCGACGTCTTGTTCTTCCGGGAGCATTCTGGTACTTCTTGTCGAGTGGTGGGAAACACCTCTCCCGTGAGAAGGGGATCTCTGTAATGGCGATTACCGTGCGCACCGAGGGGATCGGCCCGTCCGCTGTTTTCGCGCTTCCCTGGCTGGTGGCCGACGAACGGGGCTACTTCGCCTCGGAGGGAATTTCGGTCGAGTTCGTCGAGAACCGTGCCGAGCAGGTCCTGACCCAGCCGGTCGAGGACCACGGCCTCGTCGACTCGATCCGCAACCACGTGCCCTTCGAGGAGGGGCGGGTCGATCTGTACCGCGCCTGCGAGTGGGGGCAGATCAGGCGCGCCCACGACAGCAGGCGGGGGGCGAGGATCATCGGCAAGCGGTCCTCGGTCGCGGTCATGGCCCTCATGGCCGCCCCCGGTTCGAAGCACTTCTACCCCCAGACGCTGGCGAACGAGCCGGTCGCGGTCAGCTTCCACAACGGCAACCACTACGCGGCCATCCAGATGCTCGAGGGCTTCCTGGAGACCGGCGAGATCAAGACGGTGGGCTACCACACGATCGACGGCTACCGCGCGGTCCGGTCCGGCGAGGCCGCCGCGGTCGCCCTGTCGGAACCGTGGATCGCCCTGGCCGAGAAACAGGGCTTCCAGAAGGTCATAGAGACCCACTACGCGGGGCTGGAACTGGCCTCGCCGGACTTCGACCGCGACGTCTACGCGGCCTGCAACCGCGCGATCGGCCGGGCCGTCGCCGATATCAACGCCGACAAGCGCCGATATCTGCACTACCTGATCGACTCGCTGCCGGAGGTCTTCCGGGGCGAGATCACGCCGGATGACTTCCACCTGCCCAGGCTGCGTTATGTGCAGCCGGAGCCGTACACCCGCGTGGAATTCGAGAAGGCGTATTCCTGGATGCTGCGCTGGGGGCTGATCGAGCCGGGTTCCCGCTATGAGGACCTGGTGATCGGGGACCCGGACGCCGGCACCGTTCGCTAGCCGATCCACCACCGAATCCGAGGGAGAGTGTGATGGCCGAGGCGTTGTCGCGGGAGTGGGGCGTGCGCATCCGGACCGGATGCCGCGTGAGCTTCACGCTGATCGACCTCAACGGGGAGACGGGCCGCCGCAACGGCATGGCGTCCATGGCGCTGCGCTCGCCCGGCCTCGAGGCCGTGGTCCTGCCGCACGACTCGAACGAGGTGGAGGCCGACGAGAACGGCTCGGCCCACCTGGAATCCGTCAGGAGCCTGCTGGACCGGCTCCGGGAGGCGTGGCAGGGGCCTCCGGCGAGGGTGGTCATCCGCAAGGGACTCCCGCCCCACACGGGATTCGGTTCGGGCACCACGACCGCCGTCGCGGTCGGCCGCGCGTACGCGCAGTTCGCCGGGGTGTCCGCAGGCATCGCCGAGATCGCCCGGGCCGCCGGGCGGGCGGGCACCTCGGGAGCCAGTCCCAACCTGATAGAGCGGGGGGGATTCCTGGTCGACGGGGGCCACCGCAACCCCGACGACTTCGCGGAGGACCCGCGGCGCTACTTGGTCCCCACCCGCTACGCGGGCGGCGGCAGGCGCCCGCCGGTGCTGATCTCGGCCCCGTTCCCGGCGTGGCCGATCCTGGTGATCATCCCGAACGGCAACCAGATGCACGGTGAGGCGGAGCGCGACTTCTTCGCCCGTACGCTGCCGATCCCGGCGGAGGAGGCGCGGCGCACCGCGCACGCGGTCCTGATGAACCTGGCCACCTCCGTCCTGGAGGAGGACTACACGGCCTTCTGCCGGGCGGTGGACTTCCTGACCTACGAGAGCCACTTCAAGCGGAAGCAGATCGACATGCAGTCGTCCCAGGTGAAGTTCCTGCTGGAGGAGGCGCGTCGCGGCACGGAGATCGACGCCGTCGCGATGAGCTCCGAGGGGCCGATGTGCTACGCCTTCACCCGGCGGCCGCGGGCCGCCGTCGACTGGCTCTCCGGGCTCCGCGAGGCCGGCGTCGTCCGCGACTTCTGGTTCAGCGGCCCCCGCAACGCTCCCGCCGACGTCAGCTGGATACCGGTGCTCGACGACGGCCTGGCCGTCGTGGCCTGAACCCGGACGAGGGCGAGGGAGGAAGCAGTGCCGAAGAGGTTCTCCACCAAGGACATGACCGTTCTCGAGGAGCCGACCGACGACCGGCCCGGCCTGGGTCGCTTCGAGTTCACCGACGACTACTCGGTCTTCCACTACGGGAAGATGCCCGACCGCCTGCCCGGCAAGGGCGAGGCGTGCTGCCGCATCGCGGCCTTCAACTTCGGCCTGCTGGCCCGGGCGGGCGTCCTCACCCACTACCGCGGCTTCCGCCCGCCCGACCTGATGGACTTCGACCTGCTGAGGGTCGTCGATCCGCGGGTGAGCGCGCTCGGGCCGTCGGACGTCAACCACCTCGTCCCGCTCCAGGTCATCTTCCGCAACCTCATCCCCGAGGGGTCGTCCGTGCTGCGCCGTCTGCGGCTGGGGCGCCTGACACCGGCGGACATCGGGCTGGAGCGGCCTCCGGAGTCCGGCACGGTGCTGGAGCGGCCGGTCATCGAGTACACCACCAAGCTGGAGGAGATCGACCGCTTCGTCGGCCGGGAGGAGGCGGCGGCGATCGGCGGCCTGGACGGGGACCGGCAAGCGGAGTTGGAGGAGCGGACGCGGCTGATCGACGAGGTCGTCACCGGGCACGCTCGCGGCCTGGGGCTGGTGCACGCCGACGGGAAGGTGGAGTTCGGCCGGGACGGCCGCGGCCGGCTGATCCTGGTCGACCACGCCGGCACCCCCGACGAGGCCCGTCTGCTGCTGGACGGCGCGCACGTGGGCAAGCAGGTGCTCCGGGACCACTACGCGGCCACCGGCCTGCAGGCACGGGTCGAGGAGTGGGTGCGGGAGGGGCGCCCCCGGTCCACCTGGCCCACTCCCGAGCCACTGCCGTCCGAGGTGGTGGAACTGGTGGCCGAGATGTACCGGTCGCTGTGCGAGGTGTGGACGGGCGAGCGCGTGTGGGGCGCTCAGGACCTGGACCGGGTGCTGGACCGGCTGGCGGACGTCGGCCCGCGGCCGGGCGGGACCGGGGACGGCGCGCCCGGGACAGGAGTGTCATGGACCTGATCATCGTGGGGTGCCAGGCCGGCGACGAGGGCAAGGGGAAGTTCACCGACATCGCCAGCGAGGCGGCGCACGCCGTCGTCCGCTACCAGGCCGGGCCGAACACCGGGCACACGGTCGTGGTCGACGGCCGGGACCACCGGTTCGTGCAGGTTCCCGCCGGCGTGCTGCGCGGCGCCGTCGGAGTCCTCGGCAACGGGTGCGTGATCGAACCGGTCTCCCTCGTCGAGGAGGTGTCCCGGCTGCGCGAGGCCGGCCTGGAGGCCGACCTGCGCATCAGCGAACTGGCACACGTCATCTTCCCGTACCACGTCGAGCAGGACGGCGCGGAGGAGGCATGGCGCGGCACCGGGATCGCCACCTCGGCCGCCACGGGCTTCACCCACGGCACCGGCCGGCTGGGCACCACGAACCGCGGCGTCGGCCCCTGCCGGGAGGACAAGGCGGGACGGATCGGGCTGCGCATGGTCGACCTGCTGGACGAGGACCTGCTCCGGGCCCGCCTGTCGCGCCTGGTCCCCCTCAAGAGGTCGCTGCTGGAACGGGTCCTGGGCCGGCCGGGCGGTCGCCCGCCGGTCGCCGACGAGGTCGACCGCCTGGTCGAGGAGTACGGCGCGGCCGGGCGCGCGCTGGAGCCGAGCCTGTGCGACGTGTCCCGACTGCTCCGGGAGATCCGCTCCGAGGGTCACCACATCGTCTACGAGGGCGCCCAGAGCTTCGGCCTGGACCTGGAGCACGGCACGTACCCGTACGTCACGAGCGGCTACAGCGGCGCGTGCGGGGTGACGGTGGGCACCGGGACGTCGCCCGCCCAGGACTTCACCGTGCTGGGCGTCGCCAAGGCGTACATGGTGCAGGTCGGCGGCGGACCGCTCATGGCCGAACTCGACGGCGCGACGGCCGACCACCTCGTCACCCGGGGCCGCGAATGGGGGACGGTCACCGGCCGCCGGCGGCGGGTCGGCTGGTTCGACGTCCCCATGGCCCGCCGCGCGATCGAGGTCGACGGCGTCCGCCGGCTCTGCCTGACCAACCTCGACGTCCTGGCCGGACTGGAGGAGGTGATGGTGGTCACCGGCTACCGGATCGGCGGCCGGGCGGTCGACTCATTCCCCGTGCGGCTCGGCGAGATCGCGTCGGCCACCCCGGTGCTGGAGCGGCTGGAGGGCTGGCCCGAGCAGGACTGGCGGGAGGTCGCGCGCCGGGGCCCGGAGGGGCTGCCCGCGGCCGCCGGGCGGTACGTCGCCCGTCTGTCCTCCCTCCTCGGCGTGGAGATCGTCGCGGCCGGGGTGGGGCCGGAGCGGACCGACACCGTCTTCTTCTCCGGCTCCTCCCTCCTGCCGCCCCCGCCTCCACCCCCGTCTCCCGGCCACGCCGTCGCCCTCCGGGCCGAGGAGGGACCCCGCGGTGGAGGGTGACGGAGTGGGGCCGCCCCGGCCGCGGCCGGAAGCGGCGGGATCGGCGGGATCGGCGGGATCGGCGGGAGAAGGGGCCGCGACCGCGGAGGAGTTCACGACCGCGGGCGGTGTGACGGTGGAGCGCCGGCGGCTCGCCGCCGGCGGCGACGCGCTGGAGGGCGTCGCCGCGGCCCTCGACGAGCGGCCCGGCATGCTACTGGTCTCCGACACCGAGTACCCCGGCCGGTACACCCGCTGGGGGATCGGCTTCGCCGACCCGCCGCTGCGGCTGACGGCGCGCGGCAGGCGGGTGTCCCTGACGGCGCTCAACGACCGCGGAAGACCCCTGCTCGGCATGCTCGGCCCCGCACTGCGGCGGGCCGCCGGGGTGGCCCGCGTCCAGGGGGACGACACCGAACTGGTGGCCGTCGTCGAGGAGCCCGCCGGCGGCCGCGCCGAGGAGAGCCGCAGCCGCCGCCCGTCCGCGCTCTCGGTGGTGCGCGTCGTCCGCGAGGTCTTCCACTCGCCGGCCGACCGGTACCTCGGCCTGTACGGCGCCTTCGGCTACGACCTCGGCTTCCAGTTCGAGCCCGCCAGGCCCCGGCTGGCCCGTACGGCCGACCAGCGGGACCTCGTGCTGTACCTGCCGGACGTCCTGGTCGTCACGGACCCGGCCGGGGGCGTCGCCGAGCGGCGGCACTACGACTTCCGCAGCGGCGCGCACACCACGCGCGGCCTGCGCCGCGACGGAGGGCCGCGCGAGCCCTGGCCGCCGGGCGAGCCGGGCACCGGCCGCAGTCTGCCGCCCGGCGGGTACGCGGCCCTCGTCCGCCGGGCCGGGGAGGCGTTCCGGCGCGGCGACCTGTTCGAGGTGGTGCTCAGCCAGACCTTCTCCGAGGCGGCCGACCGGCGGCCGTCCGAACTGCTGCGGCGGCTGCGCAAGGACAACCCGTCCCCGTACGGGTTCCTGGTCAGCCTCGGCGAGCACGAGCACCTCGTCGGGACGTCGCCCGAGATGTACATCCGGGTCCGGGGCCGCCGGGTGGAGACGTGCCCGGTGAGCGGGACGGCGCCGCGCGGCTCCGACGCGATCGCGGACGCCGAGCAGATCCGGGCGCTGCTCAACTCCCCGAAGGACGAGTGCGAGCTCACCATGTGCACGGACGTCGACCGCAACGACAAGGCCCGCATCTGCGAGCCGGGCAGCGTCCGGGTCATCGGCCGCCGGCAGATCGAGCTCTACTCGCGCCTCATCCACACCGCCGACCACGTCGAGGGCGTGCTGCGCGAGGAGTTCGACGGCCTGGACGCCCTCCTCGCGCACACCTGGGCCGTCACCGTCACCGGCGCCCCCAAGGCGTGGGCGATGCAGTTCATCGAGGACCACGAGACGTCCCCGCGCCGCTGGTACGGCGGCGCGGTGGGCAGGGTCGGCTTCGACGGCGACGTCGACACCGGCCTGACCATACGCACCGTGCGGATGAAGTCCGGGCGGGCCGAGGTCCGGGCGGGCGCCACCCTGCTGTTCGACTCCGTGCCCGAGCAGGAGGAGAAGGAGACGGAACTGAAGGCGTCCGCCCTGCTCGCCGCGCTCCGGGGCGACGGGGGCCGGGTGCGCGGCCCCGCCCGCGCCGCGCCGCGCCCGCCGGGAAGCGCGCGCCCACGGCGCCGGCGCGTGGTGCTCGCGGACCACCAGGACTCCTTCGTGCACACCCTGGCCGACTACTTCCGCCAGACGGGCGCGGATGTGCGCACGCTCCGGGCGCCGCTGACCCACGGGGAGCTGGCGGACGAACGCCCCGGTCTCCTGGTCCTGTCGCCCGGGCCCGGCCGGCCGGCCGACTTCGGCACCTCCGAGACCCTCTCCGCCGCGCTGCGGCTGCGGTGCCCGGTGTTCGGGGTGTGCCTGGGCCTGCAGGCGGTCGTGGAGCACTTCGGCGGGTCCCTGTCGCTGCTGCCCGAGCCCGTGCACGGCAAGACATCCTGGATCAACGTCGTGGGCGGCAGGCTCCTCGGGGACCTGCCGCGCAGGTTCGCCGCGGGGCGTTACCACTCGATCCACGCCGCGGCCGTGCCGGACTGCCTGGAGGTCACCGCCCTCACGGACGAGGGGGTGGTCATGGCGGTGGAGCACCGGAGCCTGCCGGTCGCGGCCGTCCAGTTCCATCCGGAATCGATCATGACCCTGCGCGGCGGCGTCGGGCACCGGATCGTCGAGGCGGTGTTGCGCGACCTCGACGATCCGGTGCGGCGCCGGGGGGCCGCGCCGCACGGGGCACGAGAGGAGTGAGGGGTGTGGACGTACACGAGACCGGGTGGTGCCTCGTCACGGCCGACCGCGTCTGGGACGGTGTCGCGGCCGAGCCCGTCGAGGACGGCTTCGTCCTCGTGGAGGGCGAGCGCATCGCCGCCGTCGGGCGCCGCGCGGACCTCGGCGGCGGCCCGGACGGGGTCGGCGTCCGCATCGACCTGCCCGGGGCGACCGTGATGCCCGGCCTGATCGACTGCCACGTGCACCCAACCCTGTCGGGATCGCCCGTGCCGATCCGCGACTACAAGAGGGAGGCCCGGGCCGGCACCGCCGCCCTGACGGTGCGGGCCGTGCGCAACCTGCGGGCCGCGGTGGAGGCCGGCGTGACCACGGTGCGCGATCTCGGGACGGTCGACGAAGTGGCCTTCCCCGTCCGCGCCGCCGTGGCCGACGGCAGGATCCCCGGCCCCCGGATCCTGACGACCGGGCGGCCGATCACCGTCACCGGAGGGCACTGCCACTGGTTCGGCGACCAGTGCGACTCGGCCCTCGACATCCGGGTGGCCGTCAGGCGCCGGGTCCGGGACGGAGCGGACTGGATCAAGCTGATGCTCAGCGGCGGCAACCTCACCCCCCGCACCAATCCGCACCGGCCCCAGTACAGCGAGGAGGAGGTCCGGGCCTGCGTCGAGGAGAGCGACCGGCTGGGCCGACCGGTCGCGGTCCACGCCTACGACCCCCTCAGCATCCGCCGGGCGGCCGAGGCCGGCGCGCGCACGATCGAGCACTGCCTGTTCGAGACCGCGGAGGGCATCGAGTACGACCCCGCCACCGCGGACCTGATGGCCGCGCGCTCGGTCGCCTTCGTCCCCACCATCAGCGGAGCCCTCCGGCGGATGGGGACCGCGGAGCCGGACGGGCCCGGCATGGTCGCCCCCCGGTTCCACCAGCGGCAGGAGCGGATCCGCGAGGTCTTCCGGCTGCTGCTCGCCGCCGGGGTCCCCATGGCCGCCGGCTCGGACGCCGGTGTGCCGCAGCGCCGCTTCGACGGCTTCCCGGCGGACCTGGCCGCCCTCGTCGGCGACGAGGGCATCGGGCTGACCAGTCACCAGGCCCTGGTCGCCGCGACCTCCGGAGCGGCGGCGCTGCTCGGCCTCGACGACACGGGGGTCCTGGAACCGGGGCGGCGCGCGGACCTGCTCGCCGTGGACGGCGACCCGCTGCGCGACGTCGGGGCCGTCGCCCGCCCGCGCCTGGTCCTGGCGGCGGGGCGGCCGGCGCGTGGACCGGCCGCCCGCCCGGAGGACCGCCACCGGCACCCCGGCGGCCCCGACACCGAACCCGATGGGAGCGCTACATGAAGTTCGGCATCTTCTTCGAGCTCTCGGTACCGCAGCCCCTGGCGCGCGAGGACGAGGTCCAGGCCTACCGGGACGCGCTCGAGCAGTGCCGGCTCGCCGACGAGCTGGGGTTCACCACCGCCTGGGCGGTCGAGCACCACTTCCTCCAGGAGTACTCCCACTGCTCGGCCCCTGAGGTGTTCCTCACCGCCGTGGCCATGTCGACCACGCGGCTGCGCGTCGGCCACGGCGGGGTGGTGTGCGTACCGCGGATCAACCACCCCATACGCGTCGCGGAGCGGGCCGCCGTGCTCGACATCGTCTCCGGCGGCCGTCTGGACGTGGGCACCGCACGGGCCTCGACCATCACCGAACTCGGCGGCTTCCTGGCCGATCCCGACACCACGAAGGCGTCCTGGGACGAGTTCGTCCACGTACTGCCCCGGATGTGGACCGAGGAGCGGACGGCCTACGAGGGGACCACCTTCTCCTTCCCCGAGCGTCCCGTGGTGCCCAAACCCGTGCAGGACCCCCATCCGCCGCTGTGGGTCACGGTGACCTCGCCGGGGACGGAACGCGACGCCGCGGACCGGGGCATCGGCTGCCTGGGGGTCGCAGCGGCCGACTTCAGGGAGCAGGAGCGGCGCACCGGCGAGTACCGCAGGCGCATCCGGCAGTGCGATCCCGTCGGAGCGGCGGTCAACGACCAGGTGACGACCATGAACTACCTCTTCTGCCACGAGGACGACGCCGTCGCGAACCGGGTCGGGGGAGCGATGTACACGGCCTTCGGCATGCTCAACAGCCAGTTGCTGTGGGCCAGGGAGGTCTATCCGACGCCCGCCTACCGGTCGCTGGGCAACCTCGCCGCGGGCGGCGTCGCACGCGTCCGCGACGACGACCCCGCCGCGCGCCGGCCGGTGCCCGAAGGCGTCGCGATCGGCGACCCGGACCGGATCGTCAGGGCCATCAAGGTGTGGGAGGGCATCGGAGTGGACGGGATCAACTTCCTGCTGAACACGGCGAACCTGATACCGCAGGCGCAGGTGCTGGAGAGCATGCGCCTCTTCGCCCGGGAAGTCATGCCCCACTTCGCGGAGGAGGGACGCTGATGCTCCACGGAACCGCCGATCCCGACACCATGGCCGCCGACGCCCCGTTCGTCGCCGCCCCGGCCACCGAGCCGCTGGTGTGCCGCGGGGCCGAGGTCCTCCAGGTCGTCTACGAGGTCCACAGCGCCTCGCGGCAGGACGTCCTGCCCCCGGCCCTGCACCCGGTGAACCCACCCGCGATCACCGTGACGGTCCTCAGGGCGGAGGACAGCGACGCCGGCCCCTTCGCCCTCGCGGAGACCCGCGTCGTGTGCCGGACCGGCGCGCGGAGCCGGGGCTTCCACGTCTCGTGCTTCGTCCGGGGCGAGGAGGCCGCCGGAGTGCTCGCCGAGCGGTGGGGCTACCGGACCCGCCCGGCCGGGATCGAACTGCGGCGCGGATACCACGGCTCGGAGGCCGAGGTCCGCTGCGGGGACCACCTGGTGCTCGGCGCGCGGCTCCGGCGCCCCGTGCCGCTGTCGGCCGCCGACCTGCAGTTCACCGACTCCATGCACCTGGCCCGCACACCGCGCGGGAACCGGCTCGTACAGGTCGAGCGCGCCTACGAGGTGCGGACGGCGGAACGCGGCCTCCCGTCGCTGACCGCCTTCGACGGCCAGGCCTGGGGCGAGCCGCGGCTGCGCCCCTCCCACCCGATATCGGCCGTCTCGCTGACCGCCGACGTGACCCTCCGGCCGGTCCGCTACGTGTGCCGCGCCGATGTCAGTGCCGTGGAAGGGACGGAACGCGTTGACCAGGGCTAGCACACCGGAGGACGGACGGGACCACCTCACCGGGCACGAGCGGGCCGCACCGATGCGGCCCGGCCCCACCGGCCCCCTGCGGGGAGTCCGGGTGATCGACCTCACCCGGGCCGTCTCGGGACCGTTCTGCACGATGATCCTGGCCGACCTGGGCGCCGAGGTGATCAAGGTCGAACCGCCCTCGGGCGACCTCCCCCGGTTCAGCGGCCCCTTCACCAAGGACGACACCACCCGGGGGATCGGCGGCCTGTTCGGCAGCATCAACAGGAACAAACTGGGCATCGTGCTGGACCTCACCACTCCCGCCGACCGGGAACGGCTGCTGCGGCTGACCGACACGGCGGACGTACTGGTGGAGAACTACCGGGCGGGCGTGATGGAGCGCTGGGGCCTCCAGTACGAGGCGCTCCACGAGCGCAACCCCGGGCTGGTCTACGCCTCCATCAGGGGCTTCGGCGACCCGCGCACCGGCAGGAGCCCCTACGTGGACTGGCCGGCCTACGACATCGTCGCGCAGGCCATGGGCGGGCTCATCAGCATGACCGGGCCGTCCGAGGGCGAGACGGTGCGGGTGGGGCCGACCATCGGCGACCTGTACCCCGCCACCCTGTCGGCCATCGGGATCCTGGCCGCCGTGATCCACGCGCGGGCGACGGGCGAGGGACAGATGGTCGACGTGGCCATGGTGGACTCGATCGTCTCCCTGTGCGAGACGGCCGTCTACCGCTACTCCTACACCGGCGCCGTCAGCCGCCCCACCGGCAACGGCCATCCGCAGCTGGTGCCGTTCGACGTCTATCCCACCAAGGACGGCGAGTGCGCGATCGCGGCCCCGACGGACAACCACTGGAAACTGCTGTGCGAGGCGATGGGGCGCCCGGAACTCGTGGACGACGAGCGGACGCGGACGAACGGGGACCGGGTGGCCAACGCTAGGCTGGTGCAGAGCGCGGTGAGGCGGTGGGCCGCGGAACGGACCACCGGCGAGATCGTCGGGGAACTCGGCGGCCGGGTACCGGTAGGGCCGGTGAACGACGCGGCCGACCTGTTCGCCGACCCCCACCTCCGGGCCCGCGACATGCTCGTCGCCGTGGACCAGCCGGCGGGGGCCCGCCCGGTGGTGCTCCCCAACTGCCCGATCCGCTTCACCGCCACGCCGTCCGGCGTCTACCGGCGCTCCCCGCTGCTCGGCGAGCACACGGCGGAGGTGCTGGCGCGGCTGGACGCCGACGCCGGGGCGGCGGACTCCGGGCTCCGGAACCCGCCGCCGGAGACGGTCAGGGACGACGGCCCGTGAGGGCGAGCAGCCTGGTCTGGGGGTCGGCCCCGGGGTCGGCCTCCACGTCGGCGAACCCCCACTGCTCGCGCATCTGGGGGCGCGAGGCGAGGATCTCGGTGCACGCCGCGACGAGGTCGGGCGGGAGCTGCGGGTCCTCCAGCCCCGCGGCCCTGCCGACGTCCCAGCCGTGGACGAGCACGTCGATGAACCGCTGCCGGGCGTACACCCTGCCCGGCCTGGCTCCGTAGGACAGCGGCCACAGGCGCTCCATGGCGTCCCCGGCCGCGAAGGCCTCGGTCGCCGCCACCACGGACGCCTCGTGCGCGGCCACCGGGTCGTCGCCCAGCAGGTCGCCGTCGAGTTCCCCGCCGATCTCCTCCGCCGTCCGGCCTTTCCCGAGCTCCCGCACCCGGAGGTTGCCGACCACCAGGTGGTTGACGAGCTGCCGCGTGTTCCACGCCTCGCAGGGGGTCGGCGCCTCCCACCGGTCCGCGCCGACGGAGGCGACGAACCGGTGGGTGGACCGCAGGGCTTCCGCGTGCAGGCTTCGGATGTCCATCGAGACCTTCCTCTGTCGCAGGGGCAGGGCTGTGCGGTGACAGGACGCGGGCGCGTCCCTATCCGGCGTCGCCGAGCCGGCCGACGAGCCGCTGTATCGAGAGGTCGTAGGCGGCCGTGCGGGCGAAGGCCTTCTCGGCCAGGCGCCGCCGGAACGCCGGGTCCGTGGCACCCACGGCGCCGCGCGCCGAGGTCAGGGCGCGGAGCACGGCCGCGTAGTCCGCCGGGTCGACGACGGGCAGCACGTGCGCGTGGTTCTTGGCGGCGGCCCGCACCATGGCCGGGCCGCCCACGTCGACGGAGTCCATCGTGCGCTCCGGCGGACCGTCCGGCGCCACGTCGGGGAAGTTGCAGACGAGCACGTCGATCCGGGGGACGCCGTACCGCCGGACGTCGGCCTCGTCGGACGGGTGGCCCCGGCGGTACAGCAGCCCGCCGAAGACCGAGGGGTGGAACGCGCGGACCCGGCCGCCCATCAGCTCCGGGACGCCGGACAGGTCGCCGATGACGGTGGCGTCCAGGCCGCCGCGCCGCAGCGACCGGGCCGTGCCGCCGGTGGCCACCAGGCTCATGCCCAGACCACCGAGCCCGGCCCCCAGCTCCACGACCCCGGTCTTGTCGGTCACCGACAGCACTGCGTACATCCCGGTCCCCTCCGTCCTCCGCCGAGGTCAGTGCGTGAGCAGTGGTTCCACCCGGGAGATCGTGTCCCGGATGTTGGTCTTGGTGACCGCCTCGTGCGCCTCCCGCGGCGTCAGCCAGCGCAGTGGCGCCCCGGGGTTCTCCGGCCGTGCCGCCTCGGGCTTCTCGGTCGCCAGCACGAAGCGCAGGTCCGCGTGCTCGTGCGCGGGCTCCCGCGGGCCGGCCGGGACCGGGACGATCACCAGGTGCCGTACGTCCGCGTCCGGCCACGGCACGAGGTCCGGCAGGCCGGTCTCCTCCTGCCCCTCCCGCAGGGCGATGGCGAGCGGGTCGTCCTCGCCCGGGTCGGCGTGTCCGCCGACCAGCAGCCAGGACTGGTGCTGCCGGTGCCAGCGCAGCAGCACCCGTCCGCTGCCGGGGTGCACGATCAGCGCCGACGCGGTGACGTGCAGGGGGTTCGACCGCGGCCAGGGGTCGCCGGCCGCCACCAGGGCGCGCACCCGCTCGGTGTCCGCGGCCTCCGCCGCGGTCCTCGGGCGGTGGCGGGCGAGGACGTCGAGGACTGTCTGATGGGTAGTCGACATGTGTCAGATCCTAGGTGCGGGGAGTGACGGGGAACGTCCCTCCGCCGGGCCGTCCGGGCCGGGCCGGCGGCCGCCGACCGCCGCCCGCGCCGCCGGGTCCCTGGGCAGCCCCAGGATCCGTTCGGCTATGACGTCGCGCAGGACCTCGCCGGTGCCGGCGTCGATCGTCGCGGCCCGGCCCGACAGGAACGCCCCCTGCCGGCGGTCCGTCCGGTACCCGTCCCCGTCCGGGCGGACCAGCGCGGGAGCGCCGACGACGTCCAGGGCCAGCTCGCCGAACCAGCGGTGGTACTCCGCGCCCAGCAGGTTCACCAGGGCCGCCTCGGGACCCGGGTCCGTCGCCGCGCCGGTGCGCTCCGCCAGGCGCTCGGCGGTCCGGCGTACCAGCGACATACGCGTGTACGCCTCGGCGAGGCGGCTTCTGACCAGGGGGTCCCGGGTCCTTCCGCTCTTGCGCGCCGCCTCGACCAGGTCCCAGAACCCGGCCTCGAGCCCCGGCCGCCCGGTCATCCGGCTCGCCCGCTCGTGCGCCAGGGCGGTCAGGACCGTCCGCCATCCGCCGCCCACTCCGCCGATGACGTCGCGCAGCGGGGCCCGGGCGCCGTCGAGCAGCACCTCGCACAGGTCGTGCGCCCCGTCCGCCCCTCGCACGGGGCGCCGTTCGACCCCGTCGCCGCCGTCCAGCCGCACCAGGACGCAGGACAGGCCGCGGTGCCGGGGCGCCTCCGGATCCGTCCGGCACAGCACCAGCATCACGGTGGCCGAACGGGCCCCGTCGACCCACGACTTCCGGCCGGTCACCACGACCGTGCCGCCGTCCACCGCACCGCGCGTCCGCACGGAGGCCAGGTCGGAACCGTGGCCGGGTTCCGAGTACGCCCGGCAGTACCTGTCGTCGCCGGCGAGTATCGCGGGCAGCAGACGGGCCTTCTGCTCCGCGGTGCCGTGCGCCAGGACGGTGGGGCCGATCACGTGTTCGCCGGCGCCCCGTCCGATCCTGGGCACCCCGGCCCTGGCGCACTCCTCCTCGAGGACCAGCGTCTCCCGCAGGGTCAGCCCCGCGCCGCCGTACCGCCGCGGCCACATGGGGCAGACCAGGCCCGCGTCGAGGAGCGTGCGCTCCCACAGCGGGCTCCCCCCGGCACCGGCCGGGGCGTTGGCGGAGATCCACGCACGGATGCGCCGGCGGAACGGCTCCGCCTCCCGCCGGGCGCCGCGGGCAGGGCCCGGGATGCGGGGGAACGGGGGCCGGCCGGGGGATCGTTCCATGCTCGTCCCTCCTGTGGTGGTCTCGCGGTCGTCAGACACCGATGCGCTGCGCCAGGAGCTCCCGGTGGTGGGCGGCGTCGCCGAAAAGGAGTTCACTGCTCTTGGCCCGCTTGAAGTACAGATGGGCCGGGTGCTCCCAGGTGAAGCCGATGCCCCCGTGGATCTGGATGTTCTCGGCGGCGGCGTGGAAGAACGCCTCGGAGCAGTAGGACTTGGCGAGGCTCGCCAGGACCGGCGCCTCGTCGTCCCCCAGCGCCACCGCCCGCGCCGCGTGCCAGGCGGCCGATCTGGCCGACTCCACCTCCAGCAGCATGTCCGCGCACTTGTGCTTGATCGCCTGGAAGCTGCCGATGGGCCGTCCGAACTGCACCCTGATCTTGGCGTACTCGACGGCCATCTCCAGCACCCGCTGGGCGCCCCCCACCTGCTCGGCCGCCAGCGCGACGGCCGCGAGGTCGAGCATCCCGGCCACGGCCGGCCAGCCGCGGCCCTCGGGGCCGACCGGGCGCGCGGGGACCCGGTCGAAGGAGAGCACGGCGAGCTTGCGGGTCTGGTCCAGCGTGGGGACGGGAACCGCCGTGAGACCGCTCGCCCCTCCGCGAACGGCGAAGAGCGACACCCCGGCGCCGGTCCTGGCGGCCACCAGCACCAGATCGGCCACGTGGCCGTCGAGGACGTAGTGCTTCTCGCCGGTCAGGCGCCAGGTTCCGTCCGCTCCTCGGACCGCCTCCAGCGTGATCCCGGACTCGGTCCACAGCCCCGGCCGTTCGGCCAGGGCGACCGTGGCGATCGTCCGCCCGCTCGCGATGCCGGGCAGGTGGGCGCGCTTGGCCTCCTCGTCCCCGCAGGAGAGGAGCAGCCCGGCCGCCATCGCCACGGTGGCGAAGTACGGCGCGCACAGCAGCGCCCGGCCCATCTCCTCGAGGACGACACCCAGTTCGGCCCATGTGTGGCCGGCGCCCCCGTACTCCTCGGGAATGGGTATCGCCATGAGCTCCAGTTGGTCCGCCATCTGTTTCCAGACACCGGGATCGAATCCCTCGGCACCGTCCATCAGACGCCGGACCTCGCTCTCGGGCGATTTTTCGGCGAGGAAGCGGCGCACCGTGCGGCGCAATTGCTCGTGGTCGTCGCCGAGTGGGTGGTCCACAGCAGCAGCTCCCGTCGGCTGGGAAGAATTCCGGGCGATAATCTAAGCGACCTGACGCCGGTCCGGGAGTAGGCGTCCGAATCAGGCCGGATGCCGTTGTCCGTGCGACTCGCGGACTGGCGGGAATTCCATCGGCGGGCGGGCCGGGAATCAGCCGGCCGGCAGCCTCCGATGCCCGGTCCCTCGCGTCAAGCCGATCGAACACCTGGCGGCGCGGCCTCGCAAGCCGCTTTCACGACAACCTCCAGATGCCATCGGAAATTGACTGCTTGACGGCTGCAACGGCGTCAGTAGGATGGCTGTCCTGTGCCAAGCCGCCGCGCTGCCCGGCTATCGTCCCGGTGCGCTGATCATTTCGTGACGCGGTGCTGTACCGCCTGTTCGGCGATGTGAAACCCGTGAGATCCGAGCGTGATCAAGGTAATCAGCCTGGAGTGGCGATGAGTGTTCCTCCGATGAAGCTCAGCGGTCTTGTTCCCTCGATAGACGGAGGGGAATTGGAGGCCGGAATGCGATCGGCGGCGGAGGCCGTCGGGACCCAGTTGACCGAGTGGGGGTTCATGGCCGTCGAGGTGCCGGGCATCGGCGGGCGCGTCGAGGCGATGATGAGCAGTTTCGCGGCGGCCTGCTCCTCCGCCGAGCCCAGCCTGTCGGACTACGCCTACTCGCGGGTGCCGCAGATCTCCAGCGGCGGCACGCACGGTTTCTTCCCCTACCTCTCGGAGGTGCCGCGGCTGGCCAACGGCGTACCCGACCCGAAGGAGTTCATCCACGTCAGCGGCGCGATGATCGACGACCGGCCGCCGGGAGCGGCACAGGTGCTGCGGGCGTTCCCCGAGTTCGGCGAAGCGGCCCGCGAGGTCTTCGACGCCGCCTTCACCCTCGTCTCGCTCTTCGCGGAGATCGTCCACGGCATGCTCCCGGTGGACGCGCCGCCGCTGGAGCTCTCCCGGGACGCGGCCAACCTCCGGGTCATCCGCTACCGGGACGTCGGCGACCGGGAGGTCCTCGCCCACGAGCACTCCGGTATCCAGATGCTGGGGCTCCAACTGCCGCCCGGCGACCAGGGGCTGCAGTACGTCCTCCACGACGGCACCTGGGTCGAGCCGGTGATCGCCGGGACGGATATCGTCCTGTGCAACATCGGCAGGATGCTCGCCAGTGCCTCCGGTGGGCGGTTCCGCCCCTCCACCCACCGGGTGCACCGCTCGGACACGGAATCGGGCTACGAACGGCTGTCGTCGGTCCTCTTCGCCTACCCGCCCCACGGCGCGCGGCAGTGGAAGGTGACGGAGGACGGAGTGACGGTCATGGACGCGACGTGGGGCGACTTCATCGCCGACAGGTTCGCCGGACTGGGCGGCCGGCCCTCGTAACCGGCGGGCGGGCCCGGAGGAGCCGCCCACGCCCCCGACAGACCCCACCAGGAGACAGCCGCATGCGCACCGACCCTTCCATACCGTACGACACCGACGCACTGCTGCGGACGGCGCGGACCAGGCCCCCCGACATCACCGGGCGCAGCAAGGAACTGTGGAGGCTGCCGGACGGCCTCTGCCTGGTCAGGATCGTTCCCAGCCTCCGCAGCTTCACCTACGGGCGGGACGAGATCGTCGAGGAGACGGGCCCGTTGCGGCTCGCGTTCTACGAGCGTGCGGCGGCCAGGCTCACCGAGGCGGGCGTCGACTGCGCCTTCCGCGGCCGGGTCGGCGAGGACATGTACCTGGCCGACTACTGCCCCGCCCCGCCCTTCGAGGTGATCGTCAAGAACGTGGCCACCGGCTCCACCACGCGCAAGTACCCGGGCCTGTTCCCCGACGGCGAGCCGCTGCCGCGTCCCGTGGTCAAGTTCGACTACCGGACCGACCCGGAGGACCAGCCGATCGGCGAGGACTACCTGCGGGCGCTCGGCCTGCCGGTGGAGGCGATGCGGGAGCGGGCCCTCGCCGTCAACGACGTGCTCAGGTCCTGGCTGGCGCCCGTGCGGGTCTGGGACTTCTGCGTCATCTTCGGCACCGGCCGGGACGGCCGGCTGGTCCTGATCTCGGAGGTCTCCCAGGACTGCATGCGGCTGCGGCACGAGGACGGCTCCCCGCTGGACAAGGACCTGTTCCGCGGCGGCGTACCGGGAGCGGAGATCGTCGCGCAGTGGAGGCGGGTCTTCGATGCCATCTGAGACCGGGGCGCCGGTGGCCCTGCTGACCGGCACCAACCGCGGCACGGGCCGAGCCATCGCCGCCGCGCTGCACGGCCGGGGCTACCGGGTGCGCTCGCTGAACCGGACCCTCGGCGGCGAGGACTGGCTCGGCGAGCGCGAGTGCGACCTGTCCGACCCACCGCGCCTGGCCGGGGCGGTGGCGGACGTCCTCGCCGAGACCGGACGGCTCGACGTGTGCGTGGCCAACGCCGTCGACCGGGGGGTGCTCCTGCCCCTGGAGGCCCTGCCGGACCAGGACTGGGACCGGCTCGTCGCGGTCAACCTCACGTCGGTGTTCCGCCTGATCAAAGCGGTGCTTCCGGCGCTCAGACGCAGCGAGGGCCTGTTCGTGGCGATGGGGAGCCACGCCGGGAGCCGCTACTTCGAGGGGGGCGCCGCCTACAGCGCCACCAAGGCCGCCCTCAAGGCACTGGTGGAGACGCTGCTGCTCGAGGAGCGCGGGAACGGGGTGCGCGCCTGCCTGTTCTCCCCCGGAGCCGTCGCCAACCTCGACGGCGACGAGTCGCCCCACAAGATGAGCACCGCCTCGGTCGCGGAGTGCGTCGCCACCGTCGTCGACTCCTGGCCGCACGACCTGGTCGCCGGGGAGATCGAAATTCGCCCGGCCTCCCCGCCGAACCCCCCGGTGACCGGCATCGACCGGTTGCTGCACGTGTAGGGCGGCCATGCACCCGGCCCGCGTCCCCAGCCTGATCGTCGCCTCCGACCTCGACGGCACCCTGCTCACCACGGACCAGCGGATCACTCCCAGGACCCGGCGCGCGGTGGCGCTCCTGCACGAGGCCGGCGGCCTGTTCGCCGTGGTCACCGCGCGTCCGCTGCGGGACGCCGCCCACATCGCCCGGGACGTCTCGGCCGACCTCCTGCTGTGCGGAGGCGGAGCGGTGCTGTACGACCCCGCGGCCGGCCGGGTGCTGGACGTCACGGCCTTCCCGGCGGGCAGCGCGCGACGGCTGGTGGCCGAAGCGCGCCGCGGGGTCCCGGACGTGCGGATCGGCGTGGAGTACGGCGACCGGTGCGAACTCGATCCGGGCTTCAGCATGGGCAGCCCGGGCGTCGCGGACACCGCCTCGGACCGTCCCGTCACGGTGACGGACGAGCCCGTCCTGAAGATCGTCATGCAGTCCGGCTCGCTGGACGCCGACGCACTGGCCCGCCGGGCCGACCGGCTTCTGCGCTCCGGCGCACCACCCGGCGCCCCGCGGCACGTCGTCACCGTGTCCTGCCGGTTCTTCGCCGAGGTCCTGCCCGCGGGCGTGCACAAGGCGGGCCACCTCTCCCGGCTGTGCGCCGGCCGCGCGGCCCGGGCCCGGACGGTCGCGTTCGGCGACATGCCGAACGACCTGGCTCTGTTCGAGTGGGCGGACACCCGGGTGGCGGTGGCCAACGCCCATCCCGACGTGCTCGCCGCCTGCCACCGGGTGACCGACAGCAACGACGAGGACGGCGTCGCCGTGTTCCTGGAACAGATGCTCGCTGACCGCCTACCACGCTCGGGGTGAAGGACATGGTCTCTCTCGCGCTTCCCACCGGCTCTCTGGAGAAGCCGACGCTCGAACTGTTCGCGGCCGCCGACCTGCCCGTGCACAGGCACGCCTCCCGGGCCTACCGCGGAGGCGTCGACCACCCCGCCGTCGACCGGGTGGTGTTCTACAAACCTCGGGAGATCCCGGGCATCGTGGCGAACGGGACCTTCGACCTCGGGGTCACCGGCGCCGACTGGATCGAGGAGGCCGGGGCCAAGGTCGAGGTCGTGCACGCCTTCGACTACTCCAAGACGACCGACTCGGGCTGGCGGGTGGTCCTGGCGGTGCCCGAGGAGCACCCGGCGCGGTCCGCGGCCGACTTGGAGGACGGGGTGCGCGTGGCGACCGAGTACCCGGGCATCGCCCGGGAGTACTTCCGGCGGCTGGCGGTACGGGCCGAGGTGGTGCGCTCCTACGGGACCACGGAGGCGAAGATCCCCGAGCTGGCGGACGCCGTCGTGGAGGTGGTGGAGACCGGCGCCTCGCTGCGGCAGAACAAGCTGCGCGTGCTCGACACCGTCCGCCGGTACGGGGTCAACCTGATCGCGAACCCGGGCGCCTGGGCCGACAGGTCCGCCCGGGCCTCGATCGAGGCGCTCGCGTCCCTGCTGCGGGCCTCCCGCGCCGGATCCCTCCACCAGTTGCTGACCATCGTCGTCCCCGCCGACCGGTGGTCCCGGGCCGAACCGCTGATGCCGGCGCGCTGGTGGCGGCTGGACGGCGGCTCCGACCCGCGGATGGTGGTCGTGCAGGGGGTCTTCGAGAAGCGAGCGGTCGCCATGGCCTTCTCCGCGCTGACGGCGGCGGGTGCGGTCGAGATCGTGGAGACACCGATCAGGAAGCTGGCCCTGGGATGAGCTCCCGGGCGCCAGCGGAGGCGCGGGCGCGCGACCGCCTGGGGCGCGTTGCTCCGGCACGGCGCGCGGAGCGCGCCGCCGGCGCGGGCGGGAGCGGGCCCTTCCGGCAGGGGCCCGCCCGGCCGGCGGCCCACTCGCCCGGCCTGTCACGGGGACGCCCGTCGGACGGGGGCCCGTCCGGCCAGGGCCGTGCCGTAGCCGCCGCGGAAGGGCGGCGCGGTGCGCCGGTCGCCGCCCGGATCAGGGGAAGCGGCGGATCGCGGTGTCGAGACGTGTCCGGGCCGTCTCCAGGAGCTCGTGGCACGTGTCCTGCGGGCTCGGGTCCAGGAGGGTGCGCACGGCGCGGACGGTGTCCCTCAAGTCCCGCAGCAGCGACGGCTCCTCCGCGGCCAGGGCCGCGCGGGTCCCCACTTCGAGCGCACCGCACCAAGGGACGGCCAGGTGCGGCGACCACGCGCGTGCGGACCCGCCCGCCTGACGCATCGCCGCCTGGCACATGAGGTGCGTCTCGGCCGCGACGCGCCACGACCGCGCGACCTCGCCCTCGCCCATCAGGAGGTCGGCGAGGGCGGTCAGCCGGGCCGCCCGGGCGGGGAACGCGGACGGGTCGGTCAGACGGGACGACGCCGAGTACGACTCGTGGGCCGTCAGCGCCTCGCGCAGCCGCTCCGCCTCGTGCGGGGGGACGGCGGACCGCGGCTGCCGGCGCGTGAGGGATTCGGCCGTGGTGAGGGCTCCCGCGAGGGTGGGCGGCAGCGCGAGGGCGGCGATCTCCTCCTCGCGGGCGACGGACCCCGGCGACTCCTGTTCCGCCCGGGCCAGGAGCGGCTCGGCCTGGCGCGGGTGGCCGGCCAGGCGCAGGTACAGGCCCTGGCGGGCGAGAGCCGCGCCGAGGGAGCCCCAGCCCTGCTCCGCCGCCTGTAACACGAGCGCGCCGACGCCCAGGGCCGCTCCCCAGTTGCCGTGGGCCGCCTCCAGGCGGGTGGCCGTGTCGCCGGCCATGCCGACGGCGTAGCCGATGTGGTCGGCGGGCAGATGGCCCCGTGCGGCCATGAGGTCGCGGTAGCGGGAGAGGGACTGCCGGGCGCAGGCCAGGGCCTGGTCGCTGTCGCCGCTCTCGAGGTGGACGGTGGAGGCGACGGCCAGAACACGTGCGAAGTCGGCGAGCCGAGGGTGCGGGGAGGCGAACGCGCCCTCCCGCACGTAGGCGGTGATGGCGGCATCGACATCGGCGAGCGCGGACAACGCGTTCCCGCCCTCGCTGTGGGCACGGGCGCGGCGGATGACGGCGTCGGCGATGAGGACGCCGCCGTCGGGATGCGCGCTGCGCCGGTACGCCTCCTCGCACCGGTCCAGCGACGCGATCGCCTCGCTCCGCCGGCCCGCCTCGAGGTGCGAGGACGCCTCCGAATACAGCAGCGCACCGCGCATGTGCCACAGCTCCCGGTCCCCGGGGTGTTGCTCGAGGAGCTGTTCGAGGCTCCGGTGGGCCTCGCCGAACGCCTCGAGCGCCCGGAGCGCGGACTCCCGGCCGGGAGTCCGCTGGTACGCGATCGCCTTCTCGTACGCCTCGGCCGTCTGCCGTCTCAGCCGCTCCGCGCGCACACGTCCGAACGGTGCCACAGGCACCTCCCCCCAAAGGTCCTCGCTGCCGTGAGCATCATGGCGCACAACGCGCCGTCCTGCCCAGGGAGTCGGTGGAGAACCGTCGACATGCCGCGGCAGCGGAGGGCCGGCGGCGCCGGCGGTGCCCGGAGCCCGGCCACGTGGTCCACGTCCCGCGGCACCGCTCGTCCGGTCCCCGTCCTGCCCCGTACGGCCTGCTCCTCAGGCGGCGGCCGAAGGCCGGGACGGGCTGAGGCGGTGCACGGCGGTCCGTTCGGCGTGCGGGGCGAGCAGGTTCCGCAACTCGTCCGCGGCGGTCTCGAGGAGGTGGCCGTCGCGAGTGGCGTGGAGGGTCTCGAGGACGAAGACGACGTGGGTGGAGTCCTCGGTGACGCGGGTGCGGTGGGCGTCGCGGTGGTTCCAGTGGCGGGTCAGGACGCCGGCGGTGTCCGCGTAGACGACCTCGCCGGGCCTGGGGTGCTCGGTGGTGTCGGGTTCGCCGAGTGGGGTGAAGGTCTCGGTGCCGTCCGCGTACCGGATGGCGACGTCGCCGGTGACGCGGTCGAGGTCGAAGGCGCCGGCGGGCAGGCCGTGACGGACGGAGACGGCGTTGTAGGAGTCGACGGCCGGATTGATGCGCGGCAGGGTCCCCCTCTTGGCCATGCGGCGGCCGAGTGCGTCGACGCTGGGGCGGACGCGGCGGGGGTTGGTGCCGAAGGAGCGGTAGGCGGTGTGCCACGCCTCGATGCGCGGGTCGCTCTCGTCGGCGGGCTGCCAGGTGCCGTCGGCGAGCCGCCGCTCCAGGTCCTCCAGGGCGGCGGCCGTGTCGGGCCAGGTCTCGTGACCGCGCAGGCCGGTGGCGGTGACCAGGGCGACGAGGGTGTCGGGGAAGGCGTCCGCGACGGCGGGGGCGAGGTGGAAGAGGGTCATGGGCGGTGCTTTCCGTTCGTGCGTGCGGGGCGAGGGGTCAGGGCTTCCAGGGGCCGACGCGGTCCAGGCGGCGGCGCTGCTGCTCCGCGGCGGGCAGGTCGAGGCCCCGGCCGCGTGCGGTGAGGTGGTCGGCGACGGCGGCGCGGTGTTCGACGGGCTTGTGGTCGTCGTACTTGAACTTGGCCCGCACGTCGGTGACTTCCAGGCGCAGGCCCCGGATGCCGGACAGCATCCGGCCGTACGGGGGGCGGCCGACGGCGACGGGGCCGTGGTCGCCGTCGGGCTGGAAGTGGGCGAGCTGGCTGCGCAGCAGCTCCGCCTTGGCCTCGGGGTCGTCGACGACATGGGCGCGGCAGGTGAACTGCACGGCGGTGTAGTAGCTGGTGGGGACGCCGTCGGTGGGCGGGGCGCCGGCCTCGGCGCGCCAGGGGCCGGGGATGAAGGCGTAGTCGCCGAAGACGGTGAACAGGACCTTCGGGTTGTGCTCGATCGCCTGCCAGACCGGGTTGGGGCGGGCGAGGTGGACCAGGAGGTGGCCGGGGGCGCCGGTGAAGTGGGTGGGGACGGCGACCGGTGCCCGGCCGGGCGGGCCGTTGACGCTCAGCAGGCCGAAGTCGTGGCCGTCGGCGATCCAGGTCCGCCACTCGGCCTCGTCCAGACCGGCGTCCCAGGGCTGGATGAACATGCGGGGCTCCTTGCGGTGGTGCGGAGGTGCGGTGTGCGGCGGAGGGGTCAGGCGAGGGCGAGGAGGCCGACGGCGACGGCGGCCGTGCCCAGGCCGACGAGCCGGCCGCGGTGGATGCGTTCGGCGAGCACGCCGCGGGCGAGCAGGACGGTGCCGGCCGGGTAGAGGGCGGTGACCACCGCGACGACGGCGAGGTCCCCGCCGCGGGCGGCGAGCAGGAACAGCAGGTTCGCCACCGAGTCCAGCGCACCGGCGGCCGCCGACATCGCGTACGCGGGCCTCTCGGAGCCCAGCTCGCGGTGCATCAGCCCGGCGGCGGTCAGGGTGACGGCCGAGGAGACCGCCCGGCCGACGATCAGCGGGGCCACGCCGCTGTCGGACGGCGCCTGGTGGAGGAAGACCAACTGCAGGGCGATCGCGGCGCCCGCGCCGAGGGCCGGCAGCAGCGCGGTGCGCGAGGGGCGGGCCGCCTCCGCGCCGTGCCCGGCGCTGACCAGTACGACCGCCGCCAGCGCGAGCGGCAGCCCGATCAGCCCCGCCGTACCCAGGTGCTCGCCCTGCGCAAGACCCACGCCCACGGGCAGCATCGCGGACACCAGGGCGGTGACGGGCGAGAGCACGTTCATCGGCCCGATCGCCAGCGTGCGGTAGAGCAGGGCGAACGCCGCGGCCGAGGCGACGCCGGACGCGGCGCCCCAGGCGAGGGCACCGGCGCTGAACGAGGCGCCGAGGAACGGCCACAGCAGTAGCTCGACCGCGAGCGAGGCCGGCGCCGCGATCATCACGGTGCGCAGCACATGGGCCCTGCGGGCGCCGAGGCCGCCGAGGAAGTCGGCGCACCCGTAGGAGAGGGAGCTGCCCAGGGCCAGCAGCAGAGCGATCACGGTGCGTACATCCCTTACTATTCCAGTGGAACGACTGAACCGTACAACGGATCGACCGCTTTGCGCCAACCAAACGACCGGGCGGTGCGCTGAAGTGGTCCACTGGTGAGGATTGGTGATCGGATGGCCGAGACGGACGCGGCCCTGCGGACGCTCGCGCGCAACGTCAGGACGGCCCGCAACCGCGCCGGTCTGTCCCTGGACGAACTCGGCCGGCGCGCCAAGGTGAGCAAGGGCGCCCTGGTCGCGCTGGAGAAGGCGCAGGGGAACCCGAACTTCGCCACCCTGGTGCGGCTGGCCGACACCCTCGGCGTCTCCGTGTCCGCCCTGATGGAGGGACCCCCGGAAGGCCGCGTCCGCGTCGTGTCCGCCGACGCCGCGCCGCCGCTGTGGACCGGCAGCCGGGGCGGCGAGGCGCGCCTCATGCTCACGACCTCGGGCCCGGCCCCGGTCGAGGTCTGGCGCTGGAGACTCGCACCGGGCGAGGAGTACCCCAGCCACCCCCACCAGGCCGGAGTCGTCGAAACCGTCTCCGTCACCTCCGGACGCATGACCCTGGTCGTGGACGGCGCCGAACACCCCGTCGAAGCCGGCCAGACCGCCGCCTTCGACGCCGACGCCCCCCACACCTACCGAGGCGCCGGTACCGAAACCTGCCACCTGATCATGACCGTCCACATCCCGCCGGGCCCCGCCTCCGCGGGCTGAGCGGTACGGCGAACCCGAAGACCGCGGCCGCGGCGGCGTCCACGCCCGTGGCGGCCGACGAGGCGCGGGCCGGGTGCGGATTCTGTCGGCCACGGGGGGCGGGGGCGTCTTCTCCGGGATCGTCGAACTGCGCGTTCCGTCCTGACACTGTGCGGTGTGCTCCGAGGCTGCGATCACTTTGTCCCGTGTCTGGAAAAAGTGTCGAGATCTTGTGCGGAAGGGGTTACGGGGTTCAACAAAGCCCGCTAACTTCCTTGAAATGAACCGGTCACAGATCCCGGCCGGTCCCAAGGGCGCGACGGCGCGCGCCTGTGCAGCTCGTGGCAGTCCGGTGAGGCCTGCCGCCATCCCACCCCACTTTGGGAGACCTCTGTGCACACGAGACCACTCAGACACAGACGCGTCCGCTTCTTACTGACGGCCATGGCCTGCGCCGTCGGCTGCCTGCTCCCGGCGTCCCCGGCCGTCGCCGCGCCCGCGGAGCCGGGCGGCGGGGCCGAGGCGCTCGCCGCTCCCGAGTTCCAGCAAGTCACGCTCGCCAAGGGAGTGGCCGAGATGGGCGAGCCCATGACGTTGGCGGTGCTGCCGGACCGCTCGGTCCTGCACACCTCGCGCGACGGCAGCGTTCGGCTGACGAACGCCGCCGGGACCACCACCGTCGCGGGCAAGCTGGACGTCTACAGCCACGACGAGGAGGGCCTGCAGGGCGTCGCGGTGGACCCGGGCTTCTCGTCCAACCGGTACGTCTACCTCTACTACGCGCCCAAGTCGAGCACGCCGGGCGGTGACGCCCCGGCCGACGGCACAGCCGCCGACTTCGCCCCGTTCGACGGGGTCAACCGGCTGTCGCGGTTCGTTCTGAGGACCGACGGCACCCTGGACGTCGCCAGCGAGAAGAAGATCCTCGACGTGCCCGCCTCACGCGGCATCTGCTGCCACGTCGGCGGCGACATCGACTTCGACGCGGCCGGAAACCTGTACCTGTCCACCGGCGACGACACCAACCCGTTCGCCTCGGACGGCTACACCCCGATCGACGAGCGGGCATCCCGCAACCCCGCCTACGACGCCCAGCGTTCCTCGGGCAACACCAACGACCTGCGCGGCAAGGTCCTGCGCATCAAGGTCAACGCCGACGGGTCGTACTCGATTCCGAGCGGCAACCTCTTCCCGCCCGGCACCGCGAGGACCCGTCCCGAGATCTACGCGATGGGCTTCCGCAACCCCTTCCGGATGAGCGTGGACAAGGCCACGGGAATCGTCTACCTCGGCGACTACGGACCCGATGCCGGCAGCGCCAGCCCCTCGCGCGGCCCGGCCGGGCAGGTGGAGTTCAACCGGATCACCAAGGCGGGCAACTACGGCTGGCCGTACTGCACCGGCGACAACGACGCCTACGTCGACCACGACTTCGCCACCGGCGCCTCGGGGGGCGTGTTCAACTGCGCGGCCCCCAAGAACAACTCGCCGAACAACACCGGTCTCACCGACCTCCCCCCGGCACAGTCCGCCTGGATCCCCTACGACGGCAACTCCGTACCGGAGTTCGGCGGCGGCTCGGAGTCCCCGATGGGCGGCCCGGTCTACCGCTACGACGCCGCCTCCACCTCCGAGGTGAAGTTCCCGCAGGAGTACGACGGGGACTACTTCGCCGGGGAGTTCGGCCGACGCTGGATCAAACGCGTCGAGTCCGGCGGCGACGGGACCGTGCAGTCCATCAACCCCTTCCCCTGGAGCGGCACCCAGGTGATGGACATGGCCTTCGGCCCGGACGGGGCCCTGTACGTCCTCGACTACGGCACCGGTTACTTCAACGGCGACGAGAACTCCGCCCTGTACCGCATCGAGCACGTCACCGGCGGTCGCGCGCCGACCGCACAGGCGAAGGCGAACGTCACCTCGGGCAAGGCGCCCCTGGCCGTCTCGTTCTCCTCGGCCGGCAGCTCCGACCCGGACGGCGACACCCTCGGCTACGCCTGGAACTTCGGCGACGGCGCCACCTCCACCGCCGCCAACCCCTCCCACACCTACACCTCCAACGGCCAGTACACGGCCACCCTGAAGGTCACGGACTCGTCCGGCAGGTCCGCGACGGCTTCGGTGCGGATCACAGTCGGCAACACCGCGCCCACGGTGAGGCTGGACCTGCCCGTGGACGGACGCATCTACGACTTCGGCGCCGCGATCCCGTTCAAGGTGACGGTCACCGACCCCGAGGACGGCACGATCGACTGCTCCAGGGTGAAGGTCACCTTCATCGTCGGACACGACAGCCACGGCCATCCGCAGACCTCGGCCACCGGATGCAGCGGTACGCTGCAGACCCTGGCGGACGGCGAGCACGACCCCAACGCCAACATCTTCGGCGTCATCGACGCCGAGTACACCGACAAGGGTGCGAACGGCCAGCCCGCGCTGACCACGCACGACCAGCACATCACCCAGCCCACCCACCGGCAGGCCGAGCACTACGGCGACTCCGCCGGGGTCCAGGTCGTCAGCCACGGCCCCGCGCACGGCGGAAAGACCGTCGGCCACATCGACAACGGCGACTGGATCTCCTTCGCACCGTACGCCCTCGACAACGCCACGACGTTCACCGCCCGGGTCTCCTCCGCGGGCGCGGGCGGCACCATCGAGGTGCGGGCCGGATCGCCGACCGGCGCCCTGCTCGGTACGGCGACCGTTCCGGTGACCGACGGCTGGGAGACCTTCGAGGACGTGACCGCCACGCTCGGCGGCCAGCCGTCCGGATCGACGTCCCTCCACCTGGTCTTCAAGGGCGGCAGCGGTTCGCTGTTCGACGTGGACGAGTTCTCCTTCACCACCTCCGGCGGCGGGACCCGCTCGGGTGAGGTGAGGGGGGTCAACGGCAAGTGTCTGGACGTCGACGGCTCCCAGACCGCCGACGGCACGAAGGTCCAGTTGTGGGCCTGCAACGGCACGAGTGCCCAGCGGTGGACGGTGTCCGCGGACGGGACGGTGAAGGCGCTGGGCAAGTGCCTCGACGTCTCCGGGGGCGGCACGGCGGACGGCACCAGGGTCCAGTTGTGGACCTGCAACGGCACGGGTGCCCAGACGTGGGCGCCGCAGGCCGACGGCACGGTGCGCAACCCGCAGTCCGGCAAGTGCCTGGACGCCTCGGGAGGCACCTGGAACGACGGCACGCCCGTCCACCTGTGGACCTGCCACACCGGCCCCAACCAGAAATGGACCCTGCCGTAGAAAGGAGGCGACCGTACATGCGCACACACCTGAAAGCGGCCCTCGGCCTGTTCGTCGGCGCCGCGCTCTGCCTGGCCCCACAGGCCGCGGCCCTGCCCGCGGCGGTGAGCGACCTCCCCACCGCACAGACGCGCGCGGCGGCGGACCCGCCGTACGAGGTCCTCGTCTTCTCCAAGACGGCGGGCTTCCGCCACTCCTCGATCGACGACGGCATCGCGGCCCTGCGCAGCCTGGGCACGGCGAACAACTTCACCGTGGACGCGACCGAGGACGCGCAGTCCTTCACGACCGGCAACCTCGCCCGGTACAAGGCGGTCGTCTTCCTGTCGACGACGGGCGACGTGCTGAACGCCGCCCAGCAGACGGCCTTCGAGCAGTACATCCGGGGCGGCGGCGGATACGTCGGCATCCACGCCGCCGCCGACACCGAGTACGACTGGCCCTTCTACGAAGGGCTGGCCGGCGCCCTCTTCCACTCGCACCCGGCCATCCAGCCCGCCACCGTCGAGGTGGAGGACCGGGCGCACGACGCCACCGCCCACCTGGGCAGCACCTGGCAGCGCACCGACGAGTGGTACAACTACCGCAGCAACCCGCGCACCACCGCCCGCGTCCTGGCCTCGCTCGACGAGTCCAGCTACTCGGGCGGGAACATGTCCGGCGACCACCCGATCGCCTGGTGCAAGGACTACCAGGGCGGCCGTGCCTTCTACACCGGCGGTGGCCACACCGACGAGTCGTACACCGAGCCCGCCTTCCGCAGGCACCTCCTCGGCGGCATCCGCTGGGCCGCGGGGATGACCGATGCCGACTGCCGTCCCGAGACCGGCTACACGGCCCTGTTCGACGGCTCGTCCACCACCGGCTGGCAGCAGGCCGGCCCGGGCGGGTTCACCCTCGCGGACGGGACGCTCACCTCCCGGGGCGGGCTGGGCATGCTCTGGTACTCCGCCAGGGAGTTCACCGGCGACTACTCCCTCAAACTCGACTGGAAGGCGGCCGGGGACGACAACTCCGGGGTCTTCGTCGGCTTCCCGGCCTCCGACGACCCGTGGTCCGCGGTGAACAACGGCTACGAGATCCAGATCGACGCCACCGACTCGGCCGACCGCACCACGGGCGCCGTCTACGGCTTCCAGTCCGCCGACATCGCCGCGCGGGACGCCGCGCTGAATCCGCCGGGGGAGTGGAACACCTACGAGCTCCGGGTCACCGGCGAGCGGCTGGAGATCTTCCTCAACGGCCGCAAGATCAACGACTTCACCAACACGGACCCGGCGCGGAGCCTGCGGCAGGGCCACGTCGGCATCCAGAACCACGGGGACGGCGACGAGGTCGCCTTCCGCAACATCCGTGTCAAGCAGGGGGGAGGACAGGAGCCCGGGACCCGGACGGGTGAGGTGAGGGGGGTCAACGGCAGGTGTCTGGACGTCGACGGCTCCCAGACCGCCGACGGCACGAAGGTCCAGTTGTGGGCCTGCAACGGCACGAGTGCCCAGCGGTGGACGGTGTCGGCGGACGGGACGGTGAAGGCGCTGGGCAAGTGCCTCGACGTCTCCGGGGGCGGCACGGCGGACGGCACCAGGGTCCAGTTGTGGGCCTGCAACGGCACGGGTGCCCAGACGTGGGCGCCGCAGGCCGACGGCACGGTGCGCAACCCGCAGTCCGGCAAGTGCCTGGACGCCTCGGGAGGCACCTGGAACGACGGCACGCCCGTCCACCTGTGGACCTGCCACACCGGCCCCAACCAGAAATGGACCCTGCCCTGACGCGTACGGGGCGGTGAACCGGAAGGCCTCTTCGTGAATTCGCCCCGCTCACCGGCGTGAGCGGGGCGAAACGGCGGCCGCCGGTCGCCCTGCGGCGTTCCGCGACCACCGGCGGAGGCGGGCCCGGCGTCGCGGGCCCCGCACCGACACGGAGGGCCGGCGCGGCGGATTCCGCCGGCGCCCCGCCCTCGTCACCGTCTCACCCGGGCCGCCGCCCGGCCGTCGACGGGAACGCCCAGCCGGCCGGCCACGGTGGTGAGGGCCGCTCCCAGGGGGAGCGCGACCCGGGTGAGGGCGTGCCGGTCGCCCCGGGTCGGGTCCCGGTTGACGATCAGCACCGGCTTCCCGTCCCGGGCCGCCTGGCGGACGAACCGGAGCCCGGACATCACCGTCAGCGAGGAGCCCAGGACCAGCAGCGAGGTCGCCTCACGGACCAGCTCGCGGCAGTGCTCGACCCGCTGCGGCGGGACGGCTTCGCCGAAGAACACCACGTCCGGCTTGAGGATGCCGCCGCAGACCGCGCAGGGCACCACGCGGAAGTCCCCGACCTGCTCGTCGGTGAGGTCGGCGTCACCGTCCGGGTTGATCCCTGCGGCCACCGGCTCGAAACCCGCATTGGCCTCCTCCAGCCGCCGGGCGAGTTCGCGGCGCGGGCTGATGTCGCCGCAGGAAAGGCAGACGACCCGGGCCAGGCTTCCGTGGAGTTCCACGACGCCCTCGCTGCCGGCGGCCTGGTGCAGTCCGTCGACGTTCTGGGTGATCACCCCTGAGAGCAGGCCGTGCCGCCCGAACGCGGCCACGGCCCGGTGCCCGGCGTTGGGTCGGGCGCGGCCGAAGGTGCGCCAGCCGAGGTGGCTGCGCGCCCAGTACCGGCGCCGGGCCCGGGCGCCGGCGGTGAAGTCCTGGTAGGTCATGGGGGTGTGCCGACTCAGGCTCCCGCCCTCGCCCCGGTAGTCGGGGATGCCCGACTCCGTGGAGATGCCCGCTCCGCTGAGCACCAGCACACCGCCGGCGCTCAGCGCATCGGCGACCGGCTCCAGATCCGTGGTGCCCGGCGGCAGGTCCTCGTCGGGGGTCCAGCTCACAGTGGGGCGCATGCGCATGCCGCCAGGGTACGGAACGGACTGCGTCCGGTACGGGCCGGAGCAGGCGGACGTCTTCCGCACGACGGCCGCCACCCGGCACGGCGCCGTGACCACCCCCTCGCGCCCGGCCGCCCCGAGGGCCGTGCGGAGCGCCGTCCCTGGCTCGTCCGGCCGCGCCGTCCGGCCGAACCCGTGAGCGGAAGCGGGACCGGCTTCGCCGCGGACCTGCCTGAAGCCGCACAGCGCTCCACCGGGCGAACGCGGAGCCGGGGGCTGGAGCGCCGAGCGCCCGCGCTGCGTGGAAGGCCCCGGTACCGGCCGCGCACCCGTTCCGGGACCCCTCCATCGCCGGCGAGGGGAGATCGCCGACCGCTGCACCGCGGCGGCACCGGCCTCGGTCAGGGAGACGGATGCGCGCCCGGAGGCGGCCACGCCCCGCGGCGCACCCTGCGGGACGTGGCCGCCACCCCGCCGTCGTCGACGTGCCGTCCTCCTGTATGAGCCCCCGTCAACTCGACGTCACGGGCCAGAGGGCAGAGGGTCGACGGCCGGCCTGTCGGCTGCCGGACGGCCCGGACTCGATGCTCGATGGCGGACGGAGCCGACACGCACCGCGAGCGATCATGGATTCGGACGAGCGCCACAACGAAGCGGTGGTGACTCGGAGGATCCCTTCCACCGTCCACCCCGACATGTGGGTCGACCCGGACGACGACCCGCGCGAGACCGGAGTCGAGACGGTTGACGGACGCGGCACGCCGCTGGAGAGGCTGCGCTGTTTCCGGCTCGCCATCGAGATGAAGTGTGCGGGCCCGGACGCCGAACGGATGGTCCGGCGCTCCGTACCGCCGTCCACGATGTCCCTGCCCGGACTGGTTCGGGCGGTGATGCCGATCCCGCACCGCGAGCCGGGCGTGGCGGAGGACATGCCCCCGCTGGACTACCAGCGCGTCCTCTCCGCCGTGCGGCAGGCCGCTGGGCCGGTCACGGCCCGGAAGGCCGGCGGGATGCCGGCGGTGGACGTCAGCGTCAGGAGCAGGCCGGAACCTCTGCGCGGGAAGCCGGTCGGACTGACCGGCCGCGGCCGGCCGAGCGAACTGCCCGACTGATCGGACCGCTCGCTGCCCGGACTGCGCCTGGACCGCGCCCTGAAGAAGGTCGCCACGCTCCGCCGGCGACGCCCGGAGGCATTCCGACAGGGGTTCCTCCGGGATCGGCCGGGGGTGGCCGCCCAGACCCGCCCGACATCCCCGGCGGTCGTGTGCGCCTCGTCCGTTCCACCGACCGGGGGCGCGCGCGAAGCCCTGGGGGCAGGCCCCGCACCCCCGCGACGGGGCCTGCCCGGCCCCTCGGCCCTCCTCTCGGCCCGTCAGGCCCTCCCGGCCCCGAGGGGCCGAGCGGCGGAAGGCGCCGGCGGCCGGTTCGGGACCGGCTGCCGTCCGTGCACCGCCGCACGGCCGGGAGGCCCGCCTTCGCATGGTAACGGCTGTTACCATCGACGGTATGGCCAAGACACAGATCGGCGCCCGCGTCGACGCCGAGATCGCGGAGCTCGCCCGCAAGCGGGCGGCCGACCGAGGACTGTCGGTGGGGGACTACCTCGCCCAGCTCGTCCTGGACGACGCCAGCGGCCTGCGCGAGCGTGCCCTGGGAGCCGCCGAGCGCTTCCTCGCCGAGCACCGGCAACTCTTCGACGACGCCGAGAACGCCCAGCCCGCCCCGGCCGCCCGTGACAGCCGGGGAGCGCACGCCGCGTAATGGACCCGCACATCGACGTCCCGTGGATCCTGCAGGTCGCCGAACTCGCCGGCGCCAGCGATCCCGCCCCCGAGGACTACGGCGTGCCGGTGGCCGCCTGCGCCCGCCACCGTGCCGAACTCCTCGAGCATCCCGTCTACGACGGCTCCTACGCCCGCGCCGCCGCCCTGGTCCACACCCTGGGCCGCTGCCGCTGGCTGGAACACTCCAACCTCGCCGTCGCCGCCGCCACCGGAGTGATGTACCTGGAGGCCTGCGGCATCTCGGTCAAGCCCGCCCGCGAGGACGCCGCCGCCCTGCGCGACCTGCTCCTCGCTCCCACCTGCACCGCCGCCGACATCGCCCGACTGCTGCGCTCCTGGCCCACCGCCGGCTGACCGCCCGACGCCGCCGTCGGGTGCGATCCGCTCCCGCCGGCGGACGTGTTCCTCGCGGCCGGGGCGGGCGGAGCACCGCCCACCCGCCGAGGCGGGCGGGCGGCACTCCGCCGGCGGTGCCCTCCCGCACGACGGACCGCGTTCGGCGGGTCCTGCACGGGCTCCCCGCGGAACGGGCGTCAGGCGCGTGGGGAGTGCCCCGCCGTCTCCGTGTCACGACGGACCGGGTCCGCGGCACGGAAGGTCCCGGTGGCCGTCACATCACCACCAGTCGAGGCACCGAGGCCCGCCTCCCGGTCCCGTGATGGACGCGCAGACGCGGAACTTCCGCGACGACGAGGAACTCGTCGGATAGGCGGCCGTGGTGATGGTGCCGCTTCCCCACATGCTGAAGGGGCCGCACTGTATCCAGGTGCTGCCGCCGTTGTTGGTGACGTCCATCCACAGGTCGACCCGGACGCTCGACGGCAGGTTGCGCGCCTCCAGGAAGCCCCATCCCATCTGGCGGCCCGAGACGGTCCCGACGTGCTGGCCGAAGGACGCGGCGTTGCCGTTGCTGTTGGCCACCGCGGTGCCGTTCACCGGGGTCCCCCGAAGGCTGTCGGAGATGTCGGTGAAGCCGTTGGCCCCGTTGGAGCAGTCCGCCGCGGTCGCGTGGGCCGTCGACGCCGGGCCGGCGAGCAGCAGTCCCGCCGCGAGCATCAGTGCGGCCGTTCCCCCACTGATGATTCTCCGTATCATTTTTTCGATTTCCCCCTGGTCAGGTGGCCGGCAGCCAGTTCCGCGAACTGGCGTGCGCAGGCCCGTGGGCGTGGTTCCACGTGTCGAAGCGGTTCTGAAGGGCGTGGTGGGCCCGGTCTTCCGTGAGGCCGGCTCGGCCGGATGTTCCGGCCGCACTCCGGTGGCCGTCGCGGCGCGCGGCGGCCCGCGAGGAGGTCACCAGATGCGGATGGACTTCGCCCGGTCGTTCATCCTGTCACCCACATAGGTGGTGCTGGCCGTGTAGAGCTGGTCGGGGTGTCCCGACTCCTGCCAGCAGTTGGGCAGGGAGTACAGGTGCACGCGCTGCCACACGTTGCTGATCGAGGAGATCCGGTTGTGCCAGTCGGCCGGCAGGTTGATGCAGGTCCCGCCGGAGCCGGACATCGGCAGGCTCGCGCCCCCGTAGTTCATGTGCTCGAAGAAGTTGGCGCCGCCGAGGGCGCCCGCCTCGGTGGCCTGAGCCGGAGCGGTGCCGCCTGCCAGTGCGGCGGCCGCCAGTACGGCCGCGCCGGCGAGGGACCGGATGGTGGAGGGAAAGCGTCGCATGTTCGTCCTCGTCGCTCGAAACGGTTCATGACGGTGGTTTCGGCAGGTGCTGTACGAACCGGCCGTCCGGCGGTCACCCGAGGCCGGCGGCCACGCCCACGGTCTCACGCCTGCACGGGACATCGACATGAGCAGAACTGCGTATGGACAGCGGAGGGGGCGGTGACCCGCCCGCGGCCGAGAGGGCCCGCGGGCGGACGCCGGACCCGGCCGTGGGGGCGCTGGGGGCCGCCGGTCCCGGCAAGGCGCGGCGGACGGCCGCAGGGACGCCGGCGGGGGCGCTGCCGGCGTGGCGGGTGACGACGGCCGCCCGGACGGGCCGACGCGCCGGACGGCCATGGGGTGGCTCACGTCCGGTGCGTGGCGGCGAGGGCAGCGGTGAGGGAGTCCGTGAGGGCGGTGTCGTCGCCGTCGTCGCCGGCCCAGGCGACGTGGCCGTCGGGACGGACGAGGGCGGCGCGGACACCGGCCCAGTCGGCCGGGGGCAGGTGCGGGGTGCCGGTGCGCACGCGCAACCCGGGCCGGGCGGGCGGGCCGAGACGGCCGCTGCCGGTGAGGTCGAGCAGGAGGTGACTGTCGGCGCGCAGCAGGGCGAACAGGTTGGTGTCGTCGATCGTGAGGTCGGGGGCGCGGGTGCCGGTCAGCGGGTGGGCGTCGGGCCGGTCCGGGGGATAGGTGACGGCGAGCGAGCTGACCTGGGCGGCGAGCCGGTCGTTGAGGCCGGGCAGTGCGGCGATCAGCTGGGCGAGCAGGCCGCGCAGGCTGAGGCCTTCGGGGGTGAAGGCGGTCATGAGGGCGACCTGGGCGCGGCTGGTCTCGGTGAGGTGGACGCCGACCGGGTGGCGTTCGGAGTGGTAGGTGTCCAGGAGGGCGTCGGGGGCCCACCCGTTGAGGGTGGCGGCGAGCTTCCAGGCGAGGTTGGCGGCGTCCTGGATCCCGACGTTCATGCCGACACCGCCCGCGGGAAAGTGCTGGTGGGCGGCGTCTCCGGCGAGGAAGACGCGGCCTCGGCGGTAGTGGGAGGCCAGGCGGGTGGCGTTGCCGTAGCGGGAGAGCCAGACCGGATCGCGCATGCCGAAGTCGGTGCCGGCCATGGCGATGACGTTCCCGCGCAGCTCGTCCAGGGTCAGGTCCCCGGGCCAGGTGGTGGTCAGGTCGCGGGGAGTGATGCCGACCAGGCGGTGGACCCCGCCCGGCATGGGCACGGCCATCAGCGTGCCGGCCGGGCCGAAGTGGCTGTAACCGGGGGCCGGGGGCTCGTCCAGGCGGACGTCGCCGAGCCAGCCCAGCACGGTGGAGGGAGTGCCCGGGTAGTCGATGCCGGCCGCGGCGCGCACGGTGCTGCGGGCGCCGTCGCAGCCGACCAGGTACGCCGACCGGAGGGTGCGGGGCCCGTGCGGGCCCTCGATGTGCACGCCGATGTGGTCGGGGCCGTCGGTGAATCCGGTGACCTCCCGGCCACGCAGGATGTCCGCGCCCAGGTCGAGGGCCTGCTGCTCCAGCAGGGCTTCGGTGCGTTCCTGGGGCAGGGCGAGGGTGTAGGGGAAGGGACTGGGCAGGCGGCGGAAGTCCAGCCGGGACTCCAGCGCGCCGAAGTGGCCGCCCGGCAGGGGTATGCCCTCGTCGATGAAGGGCCGGTGGACGCCGCGGGAGGCGAACGTCTCGATGGTGCGCGGGTGCACGGTCAGGGCGCGGGAGCGCATGTCGCGCTCGGTGCGCGTCTCGACGACCGCGACGGTGATGCCCGCGCGGCGCAGTTCCGCCGCCAGCCACAGGCCCACGGGCCCACCGCCGGCGACGACGACCTGGTGGTTCACGGTCTTCTCCGCTCTCTCATCACTTGGTCGGTGACCAAGAAGTGTTCCGCAGTAAACTAGGTCAGTGACCAAGAGGCAAGCCAGGGAAGACACCGCGGGCCGACTCGCCCGTACGGCCGTGATCGACGCCGCGCTGCAGGTGCTGGACGACCGGGGGTTGGAGGGAGTGTCGACCCGGGCGGTGGCCGACCGCCTCGGGGTGCGCATGAACACCGTGCTGTGGCACGTGAAGACCAAGGCGCGGATGCTGGAACTGATGGCCGACGCCGTCCTCGCCGGCATCGGCTACGACAACCTGCCCGCCTCGCCGCGGCAGCGCGCGCGGGAACTGGCGGGCCGCTACCGGCGGGCGCTTCTCGCGCACCGCGACGGCGCCGCCCTGGTGACCGGCGCCTACCCGGCCGAACCCCACACCCTGCGCTTCGCCGACCGCCTCGTCGACGCCCTGCTCCAGGCCGGGGCGGACGGACGGCAGGCGGCCTGGACGGCCTGGACGGTCAGCTACTTCACGCTCGGCCTGGCCCAGGAGGAGCAGGCCGCGCCCGATGAGCGCGACGACCGCCTCGCCCGGGCCGTGGACCCCGGCGAGCACCCGGCGCTCCACCGGGTCGCCGCCCACCTGCGGCAGGGCTCCTTCGAGGAACGCTTCGCCTTCGGCCTGGACGCGATCCTCTCCCGCCTGCCCGAGTAGGAGCGGGCCGCCACCCCTCACGGGCGCCGCGGTTCGGGCGCGGCGGAAGCGGGTGGCGGCCCGGCCGGGCCGGTATCCCCCCCCGTGCCTGGACGGGTCCGGTGGCCGCCGGCGCCGCGACCGCTGTGCCCGGACCCGACCGCGGCCGTCCGCCTCGGCCGGCCCGAAGCGGACGGCGAGCCCCGGCAGGCGGCCCACGCACTTTCGGCACTGCCCGGCGCCGCGGTGGCCTCGGCGGGCAGTGCCTCCGCGCGGCGGACCCGCCGACGGAACTCTCCTCCGCCCGTCGTGCCCCGGTCCTCCTCGGCGGCACCGGCGAGATCCCCGGCCGGCCCGGCGCCGGTCGCGCCATCGGCGGCTGCCTGCGCGACCTCGGCCGTACCGCCGCGACCTCGGCCGTACCGCCGCGACCTCGGCCGTACCGCCGCGACCTCGGCCGTACCGCCGCGGCCCGGTGTTCCCACACCGCCGGGCGCTTCCCTGTCCGGCTCGGCCGGGTGCTCCCCCGACTCCTGTGCCGAGGGGGACACCCCCTCCGCCGGTGTGTCCCGCGGGCGGCGGCGGTCAACTCCGCGAGCGAATCATCACCCGGGCCGGTACCGATCGGCCGGCGTGTCGTTGGTGGGAGTGGAGGTCCCCGGCCGCGGGCCGGGGAGGATGCGCCGCCGCCCGCCGCGCCGCGGGTTCCGTGGCGGCGGCACGGTCGAAGGGGAGGTCTGCACATGGTGGGGAACGAGGCCGCTTCCGGTTCGCCCGAGCTGCGGGAGTCCTACGAGGTGTGCGCCGCCGAGACCAGACGGTTCCTGGCGCCGATGTGGAAGGCGGCCGAGGTGCTGCCCGCCGCGGTCCGTCCCCACGTCCTGGCCGTGCACGGCTTCCTGGTGCGGACCGATCGCCTCGCCGACGAACACGGAACGCAGGCGGACCGTGAGGAGCGGATCACCCGGTGGCGCTCCGAGACCCTGGAGGAACTGCGTGCGGGACGCAGCGAGCACCCGTTGCGGCGGGCGTTCGTGGACACGGCGCTGCGGTGGGAGCTGGACCGTGCGGTGATCGAGGAGTTCCTCGACGCGATCAGAGCCGACTGCGTCTCCCCGCCCGCCTTCGAGACGTTCGCCGAACAGCGGCGCTATCTGCGGGAGGCCGGAGGGACGGTCTTCGAGATGTGGACCCCGATGCTGGAGCCGGAGGGACCGGAGGCGTCGTCGCTGACCTCCGTGCTGGGCGAGGTGTGCCAGCTGGTGGACATCTTCGAGGACCTGCCGACCGACCTCGCCGCCGGCCGGTGCTACCTGCCGCAAGCCGACCTGCGGCAGCTGGGGCTGGAGGTCGGCGACCTCGTGCGCGGTGAGCGGCGCCGGACGCTGGACGAACTGGTGGACATCCAGCTCGGCCGCTGGCGCCTCCTGCTGGAGCAGGCGGCGCCGGTGACCGGGATGGTGGCCCCCGAGTACCGGCCGTTCCTGCACACCCTGCTCCTGGGCGCACAACTGCAGTTCGACGAGGTCGTGCTCCGGCAGGGCCGGGTCTTCACCGACGGCATCGAACCGCTGGTGACGGCCGGCGGGGTGACCCGCCGTCCCGCCTGGCCGCACGCGGGTGCGGTGCCGGACCATGTCGCGGTGATCATGGACGGTAACCGGCGGTGGGCCGCGCGGCAGGGCCTGCCGGTCTCCCGGGGCCATCAGACGGGCGAGTGGGCCGCGATGCGCCTGGTCAACGCCGCCCTGCGGCTGGGAGTGCGGCACCTGAGCATCTACGCGTTCTCCACCGAGAACTGGGACCGTTCCCGGGAGGAGCTGGCCGCCCTGTTCGACACCCTGGGCCACGGGGCCGCCCAGGGCATCGAGTGGCTGCACGAGCTGGGTGTGCGGGTGCGCTGGTGCGGGCGGCGCGACCGTATCGAGCCGTCGCTCGCCTCCACCCTGGAGCTGCTGGAGAGCGTGACGTCGAACAACGACGCGCTGTCGCTGACCGTCTGCGTCGACTACGGCGGGCGGGACGAACTGACCGAAGCCGCCCGCGCGCTGGCGGCCGAGGCTGTCGCGGGGACGATCAGGCCCGAGGACATCGGACCCGCCGACCTGGCCCGGAACCTGTACGCGCCGGGCCTTCCCGACGTCGATCTGCTGATCCGCACCTCCGGTGAGCAGCGGATCAGCAATTTCCTGCCCTGGCATCTCGCCTACGCCGAGCTGGTCTTCGATCCGACCGCCTGGCCCGACTTCGGCCTGGCGCAGCTGCGGGAAGCCGTCACCACGTACGCCGGCCGCCGGCGCCGCTTCGGCGGCGGCCTTCCCGGTCCCACCCGCCCGGTGGAGTCGGCCCCGGCCACCTGAGCCCGGGGCCGACCCTCACCTCAGGTCACGGTTTCGGCGGGGTGTACACGCCCTCGGCGGTCACGTACGCCAACACCGTGTCGGCGGTGAACACGGGGGCGCCGAGGGTGGCGGTGTACACCTCCAGCAGCTCGGGGGTGGGGCGCAGCGGCACCTCGCCGATCCGGACCGCCAGCGGCTGACCCACCGGCGCCCCGCCGGTGGTCAGCAGCCCTTCGGCCAGACCGCACCGGAACACCGAGCGGTGCCCGACCTCGACACCGTTGACCGTGCACTTCCCGGACACCACCCCGTCCCGCAGGACGCTCTCGGGGTTGACGACCCGGAAGCCACCGGTCGGCGTGCGAACCGCGATCCCGCCCTCCAGGGCGCCGTTGCCGCCGGCCTCCGGCAGGCGCCTCAGCGAGGGATCACCTTTGCCGAACCGTACGGGGAACCGCACCGCCGACCCCCGGGAGTCCCGGACCAGCCGGGCCGGAGCCACGGCCTCGACCACGGCCCCCAGCCGGTCCAGCTCCGCCCGGACCTGCCCGGTCCAGCGGACTTCGACCCAGCCGTCGGAGACCGTGCCCCACTTGCCGTCCGCGGCGGCGGACGCCGTTCCGGTGAACTGGGCCAGCAGGGGCGCCGCTGCGGCGGCGCCCAGGACTGTTCGTCGCGTCGTACTCATCGCTGTACGGACCATCCTTCCCGGGCCGCAGGGCACGGCCCAGGAGGATCATCCGACCACCTGAATGCCCAGGCCGTGGAATAGCCGGAAACCACCCGAAGGAGTGGTAGAGGTGCATCGCTGGGCGTAACCGACCTTGAAGAGCGCCGTCTGAGACGGTATGCGCCCGGACTGCCGTAGCCGGCGCGGGGCGGGGCGGGGCCGCACGGGCGCACCGCACCCGACCGGCCGGGATCGCCGCGGCGGGCGCCGGCGCCCACCACGGAGGACGAATCCGACGGGCCGCGTCACCGAAGGGGGCCACGCCCGCAACGAACGCGCCATCCGCACAGCCGGGGACCGGGTGGTGTCCGGACGGCTCCGGACCCGCACCGGCGTCGCGGCCTGAAGGCACTCGCCCGAGAGACGGGAGTCGCCGGGAGCGGGTTCCGCCCCGGAAGGAGCGCGGACGGGCCGGTCCGCCCCGGCCCCCACCGACACCTCGTCCGGGGGGTTCGTACGCCGTCGAACTCCCGGACTCCGGCGACGGGTCGGGCGTCGGCTGCCTGCTCAAGGACCGGGTCGGCCAGGCCGGGGAGTTCGTGGAGGCGCTGCGCGGGGTGGCGGCCGGCGGGACGGTGGTCGACCCCCGGCACGCGCCCAGGGCGAGCACGGCCTGCCGTTCACCGGGAAGGCGGCCCGGACCGCCCGGCTGGTGGTGAGCGAACCGTGGTCGCCGGGCCCGGCCGCCCCCGACGCCGAACGGGCCGGGGCCGTGGCGGCGCGGGACCGCACCGGTCGTCGCTCGCCGCCGGACACGGATCCGGGTACGGATTCCGGCCGGAGGAGACTCCGTCGCACAGGGAGTGAACCCGATCACCGCTGATGCCGTAGAGAGCGCCGGGCCGGATTCCTCGTCGGACGCGGAGCGGTCCCCGATCACCCCCTGACGTCCTGATCCGAGGAGCACACATGCACATGCGCAGCCGAGTGGCCGCCCTGACGGCCGTGGTGGCGGGCTTCCTGGCGGCCTTCGCCACCCCGGCGTCGGCCGGGGCCTCCGCCGAGGGCGGGCTGATCATCTGCAACTACCGCGCGCAGTCCATCCACGCGGAGTTCCCGCAGCGCGGCGGCTGGAGCACCGGGAGCATCGCGCCCGACACCTGCCGGAGCGGGCCGCTGTCCAACGGCCGGGTCAACGAGCAGGTCGTCGTGTACGCCCACTACAGCGGCGGGCACAACCTCGCCGTGGACCACTTCTTCTTCGACAGCCGGACCTGGTACACCCGCCTCGTGCGCTGAACCTCCGTATCCGCGCCCGATCCCCGGACCGCTGCGGGCGGGGTGTGGGGCCCCGCCCGCAGTGCACGCCGCGGCCCTCCCGCTTCCCCGTTCCCCCGGGGGCGGGAGGGCCGTCGGCGTGCTCGGCGTCAAAGCCCCCGGGGAGCGGAGAAGCATCCGCGGCCGCCGGGCGGAGGACCACCTCGTCCTACGGGTTCACGCGCCGCCGTCCGGGGGCATCGCGGTCGCGGCGGCCGTGCCCGGGGCCGGATCGCCGCCCATGGTCGGCGGACGCCCGGAAGGCTGCCCTGACTCTCCGGCCGCCGGACCGCCGACGACAGTTGCCGCCCTCTCCTCCTCTTCCCCCTCCGCCTTCCTCGCCGCTGCCTCCTCCGCTGCCTCGATCGCCTCGCGCAGCGGCTCCGTCTCCACGGTCATGCTCACCGCCCCGGAGGCGTTGAGGTAGAGCAGGTGCTCGGGCGGCAGCAGGTCCACGGCCTCGCGCGTCGGCATCAGCCGGTATCCGAGGCGGCCCGCGACGTGCAGCTGGGCCGGAGAGGTGAAGACGGGGACCACCCAGGCGCCGTCGGGCGTCGTGGCGCGCAGCGGACCGCCGTCGGAACCCGTCAGGACGGCCACCTCGGCCGTCGCCAGGGCACGGTGGACGGCCTCTCCGGAACCGTAGCCGGTGGCCGCCAACTGCACCGCGTCGTCCACCTCGTCGGTGGGCGCGGGCCAGCCGAGCGCACGCGGGGACGGTCGGTACGCCTCGTTGGGACGCCACTCCTCGATCTCGCCCTCGTAACCGGCCCGCCACTGGCCCATCACCGCCCAGTCCGGCGGCTCCCCCTCACCGGACCAGGCCGGATCGACCATGCCCAGCCAGTGGTCGGGGGCGAGCCGGGCGGCCTCCAGGATCTCCGGCGGGACGGGCGGCGCGTCCCCTGCGGCGGCGTCGTCCCGCTCCCGGTCGTTCCGGTCTTCGCCGGCGGTGTTCTCTTCCATGGGCTCCTCATCACGACACGGGGGCCGTACCGGAGGCCTCTGCTCCCGGCCTTCCGAGTACCCCTCACAGCTGCCTACGGCCGGAACGCGATTCCGGTTCGGCCCCGCGCATCCGGATGCGTCGGCCCGTCCACACCTGTCGCCCCGCCCGGTCCGCCCCGCCCGACCGCTCCGGCCGACCGGGCCGGGCGGACCGGCCGGGGAGGTGGCGGTCACGAGCGCGGTGGCTGTTCCTCCTCCACCTCGATGAGCTCGTAGCTGTCCTGTATGTCACCGTCATCGTCCAGCTCGTCCTGGATGCTTCGGCTGACGACGCTGAAGACCGCGCCGGGCGGATAGAGGATCTCCTGCTCGTCCGGATGGACGGAGAAGGGGGAGATGTCCCGGCCCGTGGAGTCGACGACCTGCACCAGGGCACGATGCGTTCCCTCCAGAGGAACAGCCGATGCCTGCAGGAAGTCCAATGCGGTGTTGAGATCCGAGGTGGTGCTGCGGAAGAACGGCATCGTGATGGTGTGCGGACCGTATACCGGGGAGTCGGCCGACGGCTCGTCGTCGAGCTCTCCGGGGATGCCCCGGTCGCCCCAGTAGACGGTCCTGCGGGCCGGGGGGAGTAGTTCGAGGGCCTCGGCGGCCATCTCGATGTGCAACCGCAGCTCGGGGTAGAGCCGGTCGGAGAGGGTGTCCAAGGTGCGGCGCAGCGGCGACAGTTCGGGTCTGCGGCTGAGCGCGTCCAGATCCTGGAGGTCCTCCGGCAGGGCGCGCAGCCCCTCCAGCAGTGCGGTGAAGCCTGGCCGGGCACGCAGGAGCAGGGGCGGATCGCCGCTTTCCACGCCGAGCACCTCCCTCTTGGCCAACCGCCAGATCTTGTTGCGTACCAGGTGGCGGCTCACCGCCTCGCCGAAGCGTTCCGAGACCAGCAGCGTCTTCATGAGCTTGTAGTCGGAGCAGGTGTACAGGTGCAGGGCGGTGATGTGGGCGGGGGTGAGTTTCCTGAGGGCGGCCAGGCCCTCCTGGCCGTATTCCGCCAGCCACTGGCTGATCTTCTGGGCCGTGTTGCTTCCGTCCTGGGGGACCTGTCCGGAGGCGAGGAGCCGGCCGACGGTGTTGATCACTTCGCTCAGGTAGGTCGGCGCGTCGGGGGTTCCGCGCAGGGCTGTGGTGTGCGTGGCGCGGTAGAGGACGGTGTGGGGGAGGGTGAGGTGGGGTTTGAGGTGGGCGGGTACGGGGCCGGAGGGGATGAGGTGGTCCAGGGTCCAGCGGTGCAGGCGGGCGGCGTCGGGATAGGTGGGGGCGGGGTCGGGTACGTCGGCCAGGCCGGTGGTGTGCCAGGCCTGGAGGACTTCGTGGAGGGAATTGTGTTGCTTGGGGACGGCCCAGGCCAGTAGGGCGCGGTGGAAGGCGCGGAGTTCGGCGGGGGTGGCGCCCAGGGTGTGGTGGGCGCGCAGCATCCAGGCGGCGGGTCCGTTGGTTCCGCCCAGGTGGCGCAGGCCCTGGTTGTCGTAGACCTCCGAGCCGGGAGCGGTGTGGCCGGTGGTGCCGGTGTGGCCGGTGGTGCCGGGCAGGAGACGTTCCAGGGTGGGAGCGGTGGGGTCCTGGTTGGCGAAGGCGGCGTTGGCATAGGCCTCCATCAGGCGGTGCAGGGCGCCGTGGCCGGTGAGGGAGGTCAGGACGGTCATGGGGTCGCGGGACTGCTGCCACAGGGGGTCGTGCGGAAGTAGGAAGGCCGAGGTCGCCTGACGGGGGTCGCCGATGTGGTCGGTGAGGAAGCGGTGGAGGCGGATGACGGCGATGCGTGCGACCGCGGTCGCGGCGGGGTGGCCGGCCAGCAGTTGGGCCAGGGCGTGTTCGAAGCGGAGGTTGCGCTGTTGCCATTCCTGGTTGCGGTAATAGCCCCGGAATCGGACGGCGCCGGGTGCGGCGGTCGGGCGCCAGGTGGGGATCGACCAGGGGGCGGGGGTCGTCTCGTCGGCCTGTGTGCTGGGTCCGCTGTTGTAGTTGAGGTAGGTGGGGTTGGGGTAGGTGGCGTTGGGTTCGGGGGTGCCGGTGTTGTCGGTTGTTGTGGGGTGGGTTGCGGTGTCGGTGTCGGGGTGGGTGGTGATCCAGGTGGTGGGGTGTCCGGTGGGGTCTGGTAGGAGGTGGATGTCGGTGGTGTGGGGGGTGGTGCCGGGGGTGATGGCGACTTGGCCGTGGGCGAGGTGGACGGTCAGGCCGGTGGCGTTGGCGATGCGGCGGGCTTGGGCGGTGGCTTGGTCGAGGGCTTGGGGGGTGGTGCCGGGGCCGCAGGCGGTGATGGTGATGCTGGTGTAGCCGTGACCGGGGCCGGGGCGGTGGTTGGTGAGGTGGGTGAGGAGGGTGGCGGTGTGGGTGCCGTCGTCGGGGTGGGGGTGGCCGTGGGTGTCGACGGGGGCCAGTCCGGTGGGGCCGCCGTGGGAGGTGTAGTGGAAGGTGCCGGCGGGGGTGCCGCCGCCGGGTAGGGGTTTGCGGGTGGCGGTGGGGTGTCCGGTGGTGGGGTCGTGGGTCCAGGAGAGGTAGGTGGTGGTGGTTTCCAGGCGGCGGTAGGGGTCCTTGCGGGTGGTCCAGTCCTGCGGGGTGAAGGAGGCCGCGCCCAGCAGCCGGCCGTCCGCACCCACCACCCGCCGCACCACCAGAGACGACGGGGACCGTTCCTCCTCGGCCACGATGAGCTCGTAACTGCCGCCGCGAGACCCCGGATCCGGCGTGACGGTCCGGTTGAGGATCTTGAAGACCGCGCCGGGCGGGTACAGGATCTCCCTTTCCGGGGGGTAGTGGGAGAACAGGGAGATGTCCCGGCCCGTGGAATCGGCGACCTCCACCAGGGCGGGGTGTGAGGCGCCGGGCGCGGGATCCGGTTTCCTGGTGAAGTAGAGGGCGTCGTCGATGCTGGAGGCGGTGCTGCGGAAGAACGGCATCGTGAGGGTGTGCGGACCGTATACCGGGGAGTCGGCCGGCGGTCCGCCGAGCTGCCCGGGGACGGCCCGGTCGCCCCAGTAGACGGTCCTGCGGGCCGGGGGGAGCAGTTCGAGGGCCTCGGCGGCCATCTCGATGTGCAGCCGCAGTTCGGCGTGATAGCGGTTGGAGAGCGTGTCCAGGGTGCTGCGCAGCTGTGCCAGTTCGGGGCGGTGCCTGAGGTCCTGCAGGGTGCGGGAGTCCTCGGGCAGGGCGCGCAACCCTTCCAGCAGTGCGGTGAAGCCGAGCTGGGCACGCAGGGTCAGCGGCAGGAAGGGTACGGCTCCCTCGTCGGCGGCGCCCTTCCTGGCCAGTCGCCAGATCCTGTCGCGTACCAGGCGGCGGCTCACCGCCTCGCCGAAGCGTTCCCCGGCCAGCAGCGTCTTCATGGGGCCGTAATCGCTGCGGGTGTACAGGTGCAGGGCGGTGATGTGGGCGGGGGTGAGCTTCCTGAGCGCGACCAGGCCCTGTTCGCCGTACTCCGCAAGCCAGTCCACGGCCGCCGCGGCGTTGAGGGTCTCACCTTTGAAGTCCCGTCCGAGGGCGATGAGTTGGTCGACCATGGTGACCAGGTCGTCGGGGACGGCCAGCAGACCTGCCGTCTCCCGGCCGTACCGCATCCTCTCCCCGTAGAGGGCGAGATGGGGCGGGGTCAGACGGTCCTGGAGACGGGCGGGGGGAGGGCCGGGGATGAGGTGGTCCAGGGTCCAGCGGTGCATGCGGGCGGCGTCGGGGTAGGTGGGGGCGGGGTCGGGTACGTCGGTCAGGCCGGTGGTGCGCCAAGCCTGGAGGAGTTCGTGGAGGGAGTTGCGGTGGGTGGGGATGGCCCAGGCGAGTAGGGCGCGGTGGAAGGCCTGGAGTTCGGTGGGGGTGGCGCCCAGGGTGTGGTGGGTGCGCAGCATCCAGGCGGCGGGTCCGTTGGTTCCACCCAGGTGGCGCAGGCCCTGGTTGTCGTAGACCTCCGAGCCGGGGCCGGGATGGGACGCCGAAGAGCGGTTGGGCAGGGCCGGGTTCAGCGCCTGGAACGCGGCCCGGTTGGCGAAGGCGGCATCCGCATAGGTCTCCATCAGGTGGTGCAGGGCGTCCTGGCTGGTGGAGGGCGCCGGGAAGGCGGTGAGATCGCCGGTGCGGTCGGTGAGGAAGCGGTGGAGGCGGTCGACGGCGGTCCGTGCGGCCTCGGCCGTTGCGGGGTCGGAGGCCAGGGTCTCGGCCACGGCGAGTTCGAAGGAGAGGTTCTTCTCCCGCCAGGCCGGGTCGGAGTAGTAGCCCTGGAAGCGTACGGCTCCGGGCGCGCCGGTTCTGCGCCAGCCGGAGATCGACCAGGGGGTATCGGACGCTTCGCCGGTCTGGTTGAAGTAGGCGCTGTCGGGATAGACGGCGTTCTCCTCCGGAACGGCGATCGGTACCGTCCCCGTTTCGGCCTGGAGCGCCGGCTGGTGGACGGGGTGAGCCGTGACCTGGCTGATGGCGGTGGGGGTGGTACCGGGAAGGGAAGGTCGGGGCTGTTCCTGTTCGGCCACGAGGATCATCTCGTAGCTCCGCTCGACGTTCATCCTGGCCATGACGGATCGGCGCAGGATGCGGAAGGTGGCGCCGGGCGGGTAGAGGATCTCGCTCTCCTCGTAGTCGGAGAAGGGGGAGATGTCCCGGCCCGTGGAGTCGACGACCTGCACCAGGGCACGGTGCGCGCCCTGGGGGACGTTCGGCCTCTGCGTGAACTGCATCGCGGCCTCGATGCTCTGGCTGGTGCTGCGGAAGAACGGCATCGTGATGGTGTGCGGGCCGTAGAGCGGGGAGTCGGTCGGCGGCTCGTCGCCGAGGTTCCCGGGGATGCCCCGGTCGCCCCAGTAGACGGTCCTGCGGGCCGGGGGGAGCAGTTCGAGGGCCTCGGCGGCCATCTCGATGTGCAGCCGCAGCTGGGGGTAGAGCCGGTCGGCGAGCGCATCCAGCGCGCGGCGCAGCGGCGACAACGCGGGGTTGTTTCTGAGAGCGGCCAGGTCCTGGAGGTTCTCCGGCAGGGTGCGCAGCCTCTCCAGCAGTGCGGTGAAGCCGGGCTGGGCGTACAGGGTCAGGGACCGCGGCGACTCGGGGTCATCGTCGCTGGCGACTTCCACCATGGTCAGCACCCAGATCTTGTTGCGTACCAGGTGGCGGCTCACCGCTTCGCCGAAGCGTTCTGCTGCCAGGAGCGTCTTCATGAGGCCGTAATCGGGCTGGGAGTACAGATAGAGGGCGGTGATGTGGGCGGGGGTGAGTTTCCTGAGGGCGGCCAGGCCCTGCTCGCCGTATTCCGCCAGCCACTGGCTGATTTTCTGGGCCGCGTTGCTTCCGTCCTGGGGGACCTGTCCGGAGGCGAGGAGCCGGCCGACGGTGCTGATCACCTCGGCCAGGTAGTTGGGTTCGTCGGGGGTTCCGCGCAGGGCTGTGGTGTGCGCGGCGCGGTAGAGGACGGTGTGGGGCGGTACCAGGTGGGGTTTGAGGTGGGCGGGTACGGGGCCCGGGGGGATGAGGTGGTCCAGGGTCCAGCGGTGCATGCGGGCGGCGTCGGGGTAGGTGGGCGGGTTTTGGGGGGTGGTGGTCAAGCCGGTGGTGTGCCAGGCCTGGAGGACTTCGTGCAGGGAGTTGCGGTGGGTGGGGATGGCCCAGGCCAGTACGGCGCGGTGGAAGGCGCGGAGTTCGGTGGGGGTGGCGCCCAGGGCGTGGTGGGCGCGGAGCATCCAGGCGGCGGGTCCGCGTGTTCCGCCCAAGTGGCGCAGACCCTGGCTGTCGTAGACCTCCGAGCCGGGAGCGGTGTGGCCGGTGTGGCCGGTGGTGCCGGGCAGGAGACGTTCCAGGGTGGGAGCGGTGGGGTCCTGGTTGGCGAAGGCGGCGTTGGCGTAGGCCTCCATCATCCGCAGGGGAGCGTTGGGACCGGTGAGGGAGGTGAGGGCGGTCATGGCTGCGCGGGACTGCTGCCCCAGGGGGGCACCGGGGCGGAAGAACGCCCGCGCGGCCTGGTCGGGGTCGCCGGTGTGGTCGGTGAGGAAGCGGTGGAGGCGGGTGACGGCGATCCGCGCGATCTGGGTCACCGCGGGATGGTTGGCCAGCAGTTGGGCCAGGGCGTGTTCGAAGCGGAGGTTGCGCTGTTGCCATTCCTGGTTGCGGTAGTAGCCCTGGAAGCGGACGGTGTCGGGACTGCCGGTTCTGCGGGGGTTGGGGACCGACCAGGGAGCGCCGGGTGCCGCGGGGTCGTCGTTGTTGAGGTAGGTGGGGTTGGGGTAGGTGGCGTTGGGTTCGGGGGTGCCGGTGTTGTCGGTTGTTGTGGGGTGGGTTGCGGTGTCGGTGTCGGGGTGGGTGGTGATCCAGGTGGTGGGGTGTCCGGTGGGGTCTGGTAGGAGGTGGATGTCGGTGGTGTGGGGGGTGGTGCCGGGGGTGATGGCGACTTGGCCGTGGGCGAGGTGGACGGTCAGGCCGGTGGCGTTGGCGATGCGGCGGGCTTGGGCGGTGGCTTGGTCGAGGGCTTGGGGGGTGGTGCCGGGGCCGCAGGCGGTGATGGTGATGCTGGTGTAGCCGTGGCGGTGGCCGTGGCGGTGGTTGGTGAGGTGGGTGAGGAGGGTGGCGGTGTGGGTGCCGTCGTCGGGGTGGGTGTGGCCGTGGGTGTCGACGGGGGCCAGGCCGGTGGGGCCGCCGTGGGAGGTGTAGTGGAAGGTGCCGGCGGGGGTGCCGCCGCCGGGTAGGGGTTTGCGGGTGGCGGTGGGGTGTCCGGTGGTGGGGTCGTGGGTCCAGGAGAGGTAGGTGGTGGTGGTTTCCAGGCGGCGGTAGGGGTCCTTGCGGGTGGTCCAGTCCTGCGGGGTGAAGGAGGCCGCGCCCAGCAGCCGGCCGTCCGCACCCACCACCCGCCGCACCACCAGAGACGACGGGGACGGGTCCGCGCCCTCGCCGTACTCCTGACCGTCGCTCTCGGCGGTGAGCCATCCCAGACCGAGCCAGTGCGCACGCTGTTCCGGGTCGATGCCCGCCGCCTCCTCGGCCGCGGTGGTGGGACCGAGACCGTAGTCGCGGATCTGCGCGGTCAGGGCCTTCGCGACCGAGCCGGGGCCGGTGAGGAATCCGTTGCCGACCAGTTCCCTGCCGGGCACGGTCCGCAGCGCCTCGGGAATGGCGTCGACACAGTGGTCGATGAACCGCGAACCGGGCGGCACCGCGATGAAGCTGTTGCCGTACTCGGCCCGGGACCAGCGGTGGGCGACCAGATCCTGGACGGTGATCCGGTCGGCGGACCTGCCCAGGGCTCGAGCGGCCTCCTCCCGGCCCCAGCGGAAGTCGCCGGTGTCCCGGATCATCGGCGCGAGGACGGGAAGGTCCGTCGGGCCCGCCACGGCTCCGGCACCGGTGAGCGACACCGTTCCCGGGGCGATGTCGACATCCGCGTACACGCCGCCGTACCGGTGCAGCACCGCGTAGCGCGCCACGTCTGAGGCGGTGGGAGCCGCGTTCGGCTCGGTACGTGCGCTGTGGTAGATGTCGCGCAGTTTCTCCATGCCCGGGGAGAGCCGGGGAGCTCCCCTCAGGAAGTCGAGTACGCCCGTGCTCCTGGGCGGCAGCAGCTCCGTCGTCTCCACGAAGCGCACCCCCAGGTCCTCCAGGTGGGCGCGGAGCGCCGGGTCCCACACGGTGACCGGGCCGGTGCCGGACGTGCCGGAAGCACGGCCGGTGTCCGTCCAGAGCCGGACCTGCCAGCCGGAGCCGCGGGCCCGCCGGGCCCAGGCGCCGATGTTCTCCACGGCGTCCGCGGAGATCGGCCGTCCGCTCCAGTAGAAGTGCAGGATCCTGGGAACGTCGCGCAGTCCCGGCAGCCGGTGTCCGCCCGGCGCGATGTGCATCGTCCGGAAGGCCGTGATCGCCCGGGTCGCCCGCTCGCGCAGGTCCACCGCGTCGGCGTGGGCCGTCGTCCCGGCGAGCCGGTCGGCGCGGGCCGCGAGACGGTGGGCCAGGATCCGGGCGGCGCTGGACCGGCCCCCGTCCAGCAGTTCCGCCAGACGGGTGAGGATCGCGTCGGCCTGTGCCCGGTCCAGCGGGCCGTCGTACCGGGCGAGGTCCTCGGGAGCGAGGTGGCGCGGTGCGCTCGGCACGGTGAGCGGGGCGGTGTCGTCGGAGGACGGTGCCGCGGTGTCCTCCGAGGCCTTGGGAAGCAGGCCGAGGACTTCCAGGGCGTGCTCGTCGGGGAACCTCCCGTCGGTGGCCACATGGGCGCGCAGTTCGTCCTCGGCCAGCGGGGCGATGCGCCAGTACCGGCCCCAGTTGTCGAGGTAGTCCAGGTCGGACGGCTCGGGGGTGCCGCGCTCCCGCAGGGAGTCCAGAACGAGCTGGGAGCCCAGCATGACCTCGTGCAGCGAGTGGTGTCCCACCGGCAGCATCTCGGCCAGCAGCGCCAGGCGCACCAGCCCCAGGTCGACCCTCAGCCCCCAGATGTCGCGCATCTTCACGGCCTGCGCCATCAGACGGTGGGCCGAGCCGGAGGTACCGGCGCGGACCAGGCCGCCGGTGGTCTCGGCGGCGGACTGCAGAGCACTCCGCATGGCGAGGTTCCACCGGTTCATGCCCGGGATCCAGGGAATCCGCCCGTCCGGCATCAGGGCGAGTTCCGCCTCGCTCAGCGGCGGGCGCACCTCCTGCGGGCGTACCGGGGACCGCAGGATCCGCTCGGCTTCGGCGAGCAGACGGTTCCGCTGTTCGGGGGGCAGGGCGCGGGCGTGTTCGCGTGCCTGCTCGTAGGCGGTCATCACGCTGGACGGGAGCCGGTCGGCGCGCTCGGCGGCGATGGGCTGCGGGTCGGGGTCGGGGCTGCCCAGCAGATCGGAGATCAGCCGGGCGCCGACCCACAGCATGCCCATGCGCTCGCGCAGGTTGCCGGCGTCCACCACGGCCCGGAGGCGGTCGCGGTCGGTTCCCACCGTGCCGTCGATGGTGGGGTCGCCCGAACCCAGCTCCCGCCATCTGCCGACTGCCACGGCCCGGTCCCAGACCGCGCGGACCATCACCGCGAGCTGGTCGTTGAGGTCCTGACGGTCGCCGAGGTACCAACCGAGCCGCTGCTCGAAGCGCTCGCTTTCCCGCAGGTAGCGGATGCGGGCCCGTACCCAGTCCGGTGCCGGGCCGGATTCGCCGGTCCGGCCGGGGTGTGCGCCGTCGGGATGGACGGCGCTCCGCTCCGGGGCGGCGGCGGGCACCGTCTCCGCTCCCGGTGCCTGCTCGTACGCCCATCGGCGTGAGCCGGAGGAGGAGGGACCGTGAGGACGGTTTCCGGCCGTCTCGGTACCGGGCGCCGGAGCGGGGAGGTGCGGCCCGGGCTGTTCCCGCTCGGCCACGAGGATCATCTCGTAGCTCTGCCCGGAGTCCTGCTCGGCCACGACGGACCGGTTCAGGACGTGGAAGACGGCGCCGGGCGGGTAGAGGATCTCGCTCTCCTCGTAGCCGGAGAAGGGGGAGATGTCCCGGCCCGTGGAGTCGACGACCTGCACCAGGGCACGGTGTGCGTCATGGGGAACGGGCTTCCGACTCAGCGTGAAGCGCAGAGCGGTACCGACATCCGAGGTGGTGCTGCGGAAGAACGGCATCGTGAGGGTGCGCGGGCCGTAGACCGGGGACTCGGCCGGCGGACCGCCGAGGTTCCCGGGGACGCCCCGGTCGCCCCAGTAGACGGTCCTGCGGGCCGGGGGGAGCAGTTCGAGGGCCTCGGCGGCCATCTCGATGTGCAACCGCAGCTGGGGGTAGATCCGGTCGGAGACGGCGTCCAGGGTGCGGCGCAGCCGCGACAGCGCGGGGTCGTGCCTGTGGTTCCGCAGGGTGCGGGCGTCCTCGGGCAGGGCGCGCAGCCCCTCCAGCAGTTCGGTGAAGCCGGGCTGGACGAGGAGGGTCAGCGGCAGCTCGGGTTCCTGTTCCTGGTCCCCGCCGACGGCTCCGTCCTTGGCCAGTGCCCAGACCTTGTTGCGTACCAGGTGGCGGCTCACCGCTTCGCCGAAGCGTTCCCCGGCCAGGAGCGTCTTCATGAGGCCGTAGTCGACGCGGGTGTACAGGTGCAGGGCGGTGATGTGGGCGGGGGTGAGTTTCCTGAGCGCGGCCAGGCCCTCCGCGCCGTACTCCTCCAGCCACTGCCCGAGCCCCGAGCTCGTGATGAAGGCGTCGTCGTCCTCGGAGGTCGGCCTGGACGCGGCAAGCCGGTCGACCACGTCGACCAGCTGTTCCAGGTAGGCCGATGAGCTGTCCTCGTCGAGCAGGCTGCGGGTGTGGTCGTCGTAGAGGGCGATGTGGGGCGGGGTCAGACGGTCCTGGAGACGGGCGGGGGGAGGGCCGGGGATGAGGTGGTCCAGGGCCCAGCGGTGCATGCGGGCGGCATCGGGATAGGCGGGGGCGGGGTCGGGTACGTCGGCCAGGCCGGTGGTGTGCCAGGCCTGGAGGACTTCGTGCAGGGAGTTGTGTTGCTTGGGGACGGCCCAGGCCAGTACGGCGCGGTGGAAGGCCCGGAGTTCGGCGGGGGTGGCGCCCAGGGCGTGGTGGGCGCGCAGCATCCAGGCGGCGGGTCCGCGTGTTCCGCCCAGGTGGCGCAGACCCCGGCTGTCGTACACACCCGTAGGCGAGGAGGCGGGCGTGGAGTACGGCAGGGGGCGGCCGGTGGTGCCGGGCAGGAGGCGTTCCAGGGTGGGAGCGGTGGGGTCCTGGTTGGCGAAGGCGGCGTTGGCGTAGGCCTCCATCATCCGCCGCAGGGCGTTACGGCCGGTGGGGGAGGTGAGGGCGGTCATGGCGGCGCGGGGCTGCTGACCCTGGGGGTCGTGGGGGCGGAAGAACGCCCGCGTGGCCTGGTCGGGGTCGCCGATGCGGTCGGTGAGGAAGTGGTGGAGGCGGTCGATGGCGGTCCGTGCGGCCTCGGTCACCGCGGGGTCGGAGGTCAGGGCGTCGGCCACGGCGAGTTCGAAGGAGAGGTTCCTCGCCTGCCAGGCCGGATCGGAGTAGTGGTCCCGGAATCGGACGGCGCCGGGTGCGGCGGTCGGGCGCCAGGTGGGGATCGACCAGGGGGCGGTGGTCGTCTCGTCGGCCTGTGTGCCGGGTCCGCTGTTGTAGTTGAGGTAGGTGGGGTGGGGGTAGGTGGCGTCGGGTTCGGGGGTGCCGGTGCCGGTGTCGGTGTCGGTTGCGGTGGTGGTTTCGGTGGTTGCGGTGTCGGTGTCGGTTGCGGTTGTGGGGATTGTGGTGTCGGGGTGGGTGGTGATCCAGGTGGTGGGGTGTCCGGTGGGGTCTGGTAGGAGGTGGATGTCGGTGGTGTGGGGGGTGGTGCCGGGGGTGATGGCGACTTGGCCGTGGGCGAGGTGGACGGTCAGGCCGGTGGCGTTGGCGATGCGGCGGGCTTGGGCGGTGGCTTGGGTGAGGGCTTGGGGGGTGGTGCCGGGGCCGCAGGCGGTGATGGTGATGCTGGTGTAGCCGTGGCGGTGGTTGGTGAGGTGGGTGAGGAGGGTGGCGGTGTGAGTGCCGTCGTCGGGGTGGGTGTGGCCGTGGGTGTCGACGGGGGCCAGGCCGGTGGGGCCGCCGTGGGAGGCGTAGTGGAAGGTGCCGGCGGGGGTGCCGCCGCCGGGTAGGGGTTTGCGGGTGGCGGTGGGGTGTCCGGTGGTGGGGTCGTGGGTCCAGGAGAGGTAGGTGGTGGTGGTTTCCAGGCGGCGGTAGGGGTCCTTGCGGGTGGTCCAGTCCTGCGGGGTGAAGGAGGCCGCGCCCAGCAGCCGGCCGTCCGCACCCACCACCCGCCGCACCACCAGAGACGACGGGGACGGGTCCGCGCCCTCGCCGTACTCCTGACCGTCGTCCTCGGAGAGGGAGGTGACGTCCTGCGGGTACGGGCCTGGTTCCGCGAGCCGGACGAGTTCGTACGGGAACGTGCCGTCGGAAAGGCTGATGCGTTCGGTGACCTCGAGATCGGTCTGCGCCGCGTAGACCGCCGTCCCGCGCTCGGGGTGACGGGAGAAGACGGAGACGTCCCGTACCCGGGAGTCCTCCGCGGTGAACAGTGCCGCGCGCCATCCGGGGCCCGGGAGCTGCTTGGACCGCAGGTCCTCCAGGGCGGCCCGCTGATCGAGCCGGGCCGTGTGGAACTCCGGCACCGTGATCGTGCGCGGTGCGTCCGGGCCGTCCGGCAGCCAGCCGGCCCACCACACCCGGGCCCGCACCGGCGGAATCCGGGTGAGCCCCTCGGCGGCCATGGCGATGTGCAGATCCCGGTAGGTGTGGAGTTGGGGCGCCATCTCGGAGAAGTGCTCCAGCACGGCGGGCAGGAAGTCGCGCAGCGCCTCCGTCCGGTCCGCGGCGGTCGCGGCGGTCGCGGCGGCGGACCTGGCCCGGTCGACCAGGGCCTGGAAGTCCGTGTCGAGCATGGGCAGAAGGGGGAGGTCGAACCGGCCGCTGAGGAGTTCGTCGGCGATCACGGTGTGGGCGCGCCATGTCAGCGCGGTCACGGGGCCGGGCTGCAGCAGGGCGGCGTCCGGCCCGCCCAGCAGGGCCAGCGCGATGACGTGCCCCTCGTCCAGGTCCGTGAGCGGGGAGCTGCCGGTGCGACCCCACCAGCCGAGCAGTGCCCGCTCCCGTGGGGGGAGCCCGCTTGCGTCGGCGGCGGACGCGGCTGCCGAGGTACGGCCGGACAGGGCGCCGGCCTCCCGCAGCCTCTGCTCGGCCTCCCGCAGGGAGCCGTGGACGGCGGAGAGCGCCGGGCCGTATCCGGTGATCCCCTCGAAGACCTCCTTGGCCTCCGCGGCGTACAGCCGCCGCTGCGGTGGTTGCGGCGCTCCCTGCGGCCCGGCCTGCCGGCCGCCGCGACGGAGAAGCACCCGTTCGGTCCACTGGTAGAGGTGCGTGGCGTCGCCGGCGAGTGCGGCGCGTTCGGCGCTGTCCCCCAGCCCCACGGCGTGTGAGGCGTGCAGGATCTCGTAGAGGGAGTGGTGGCCTGCGGGCAGCAGCCAGGCCATCAGCGCGTCGCGGAAGCCGGGCAGGTCCTCCCAGCCCACGTCCGGCAGCTCCCAGTATGCGGCCAGCAGCTCCTGCACCAGGGGCGCGCTGCCGTGGGGGAGGGGGAAACCGCGCTCGAGGTGGATGTCGCGGTTCCAGTGGCCTTCCGTGTCCAGCGGCGGAAGATCGCGTAGCAGATCCCCCTTGCCGGCGGCCGTGCTGAACGCGGACATCAGTTGCGCCACTCCGGTTCCGGCGGCCGGGTCCAGCAGGGCCCGCATGGCGGCGTGGTCGGAGGACCGGGAGTCGTCGTGGTCGAAGAACTCCCGTTGCGCGGCCTCCTCGCTGCCGTACCAGAGGACGAAGTCCTGGTAGAGGGCTGCGACGGCGCCGCGTGCCGCCTCGACGACGTCGGAGTCGGCTGCCAGGGCCCGGCCGACGGCGCGCTCGTACTCATCGCTCGCCGCGACCCACTGCGGGGTCCGGTAGAAGTCCCTGAACCCGTCCGCGTGCGGGGAGGGGAGGGAGCGGAGTTCCCGGTCCCGTCGTGCCGCGGTGGGTTCTGCGGTCGCCTCCTCGAGGGTCACGTGCGTGTAGCGCAGGCCGGTCGCGGTGTCGTAGCGCTCCTGGCGCTCCAGCACGCGGAAGGTGACCGGTTCCGGATACAGCGCCTGCCGCCACTCGGGCAGGACCGCGAAGGGGGCGACATCGCGCGCGGTCGACCGGAGGACCTCCCACACCACCGGCACCCTCCCCGCTTCCGGCGGGGTGTTGGCGTGGGAGTCCAGCACGATCCTCGGCGAGGTCGTGGCGTGGTGGAGACGCGGCTTGGTGAACGTCCGGCCCGGCGTGGCGTGGGCCTGCGACTCGCCGCCGGAAGCATCGAGGTAGCCGTGGTACCACACGCTGCCGTCCACCGGCGGCAGCCGCAGGAGGGCCTCCAGGGCCATCCGCCGGTGGACCGCCAGTTCGCCGACCAGTCCGTCGACGGTCTCCGCCAGCCGGTCCGCGGCCTGCCGCCCGAGTTCGGCCAGCCAGGCCGGCCGGTCGGGGGCGTTCGGCGGGATCTGCTGTGCCTCGCGTACGAGCTCGCGGAACCGGTGATCCCGCCGGAACAGCACCGGGAGCGCTTCGGGCCGTCCCTGGACGAAGGGCTGCCGGACCACGGGGGTCGCCGCCCTGAGCAGCCGGCTCCGCGCACCGGGGCCTTCGGTGAACCGCTCGCCGAGGAGGAAGCCGTCGGGGCCGGTGGCGAGGTAGAGGGAGGGGAGGTGCGCGGCGGAGATGTTGCCCGGCAGCGCCGGGACCCGGTGGCGGAGCAGCCACGTGCGCAGGGCCTCCCTGCGGGGCCGGAGCGATGCGGGCGCGGGCCAGGGCAGGTTCCGCAGGTCGTCGGCGGCCGGTTCGCCGCCCCGGACACCGGTGATCCGGGCGATGGCGGCGATCTGCGCCGTGCCGTCGGTGAGCCAGGGGCCGAGCCAGGCGCTGCGCTGCTGGTGGATCCGCTGGTGAGGCGGCTGGAGGGCCGCCCGCAGGACGGCGGCGTCCGAGTCGCCGAGCAGGGCGGGGCCGGTGCCGAGGTGTTCGTGCGGTGTGAGGGCGGCGTCGGCCCACGCGTACATCCCCGCGGCGTCGGTACGGGCGGGGACGGGTTCGTCCGGCCCCCGTACTCCGGCTCGCTGGGCCGCCTCCACCACCTCGACCAGGGAGTGGTCACCGGTCCACAGATGGAAGGCCAGCAGCGCGTCGCGCAGTCCCAGGAGCTGGGGCGCGCCGACCGACGGCAGGCCGCGGAAGGCGTTCAGCAGCCACTCCACCCTGTCCGCCATCCCCCCTCCGGCGGGGTAACCGAGCCGGTCGTGCCGGTCCAGGTACCAGGGATCCCGGTGGTGGTGGGGGATGACCACGGGGAGTGCGGTACGCAGATAACCGGTGTTCAGCTCGTGACGGGTGCTCCACAGCGCGCGGAGCGAGTGGGCGTGGGCGGTACCCCGCCCGGGGGACAGGGCCGCGTCGATGATGCGGCCGGTCAGCTCCCGTACGGACGCCGAGGAGGAGTCGCTCAGCAGCCGGTCGGTCTCCTGGGAGAGGTCCGCGTCCTGCGGCAGGTCGGGGTGGAAGGCCAGGGTGGCGGCGCGGTCGCCGAGGTGGGAGGAGAGGTAGCCGTGCAGGGTGCGGACGGCCGAGCGCGCGTGCTCCAGCACCGCGGGGTCGGAGACGAGCGCCTGTCCCAGCGCCTGTTCGTACGCCTTGCTCAGCTGCCACCAGCGCGGGTCGGAGTGGAAGGGGCCGTAGGAGCGGCTCCCGGCCGACTCGGTGCCGGGCGCCGGAGCGGGAAGGGGCGGCCCGGGCTGCGCCTGCTCGGCCGCGAGGATCATCTCGTAGCTCCGGCTGGGATCCGATTCGTCGACCAGCGACCGGTTCAGGACGCGGAAGACGGTGCCGGGCGGGTAGAGGACCTCGCTCTCCTCGTACCTGGAGAAGGGGGAGATGTCCCGGCCCGTGGAGTCGACGACCTGCACCAGGGCACGGTGCGCGCCATGGGGAGCGGGCCTCCGACTCAGCATGAACTTCAACGCGGCGTCGCTGCTCTGACTGGTGCTGCGGAAGAACGGCATCGTGAGGGTGTGCGGGCCGTAGACCGGGGACTCGGCCGACGGCCCGTCGCCGAGGTTCCCGGGGACGGCCCGGTCGCCCCAGTAGACGGTCCTGCGGGCCGGGGGAAGCAGTTCGAGGGCCTCGGCGGCCATCTCGACGTGCAGCCGCAGCTCGGAGTAGAGCCGGTCGGAGAGGGCGTCCAGCGCGCGGCGCGGCTGCGACGCCCGGATGTGTTCTCTGAGGTTCCGCGGCCTGCCGAAGACCTCCCACAGCTCGCGGAGGTCCTTCACCAGGCTGAGGAAGCCGGGCTGGGCGCCGAGTACCACCGGCTTGTGGGACGGCCTGGGGTTCGGGTTGGCGACCATCCACAGGGTGAGGTCCCAGACCCTGTTGCGCAGCAGGTGGCGGCTCACCGCCTCGCCGAAGCGCTCTCCGGCCAGGAGCGTCTTCATGAGCCTGTAGTCGACGCGGGTGTACAGGTGCAGGGCGGTGATGTGGGCGGGGGTGAGTTTCCTGAGCGCGGCCAGGCCCTCCGCACCGTACTCCTCCAGCCACTGCCTGATCCTCCGGGCCGCACGGCTCTCGTCTCCGGAGACCTGTTCGGACACGGTGAGCCGACTGATCGCGTCGGCCAACTCGTCCGAGTGGGCCGGTGTGTCGGCCGTGTCGAGGAAGATGGGGATGCTGCCCTCTTCGGGGCCCCGCGCTGCCGTGGTCGTGAAGGACCCGCCCTCGGGTCCGGGTCCGGGCGCGGCAAGCCGGCCGACCACGTCGATCAGCTCGCTCACGTCGTAGGCCGATGTGTTGTCCTCGTCGAACAGGCCGAAGGTGTGGTCGTCGTAGAGGGCGAGATGGGGCGGGGTCAGGCGGTCCTGGAGACGGGCGGGGGGAGGGCCGGGGATGAGGTGGTCCAGGGCCCAGCGGTGCAGGCGGGCGGCGTCGGGGTAGGCGGGGGCGGGGTCGGGTACGTCGGCCAGGCCGGTGGTGTGCCAGGACTGGAGGACTTCGTGCAGGGAGTTGCGGTGGGTGGGGATGGCCCAGGCGAGTAGGGCGCGGTGGAAGGCGCGGAGTTCGGTGGGGGTGGCGCCCAGGGTGTGGTGGGCGCGGAGCATCCAGGCGGCGGGTCCGCGTGTTCCGCCCAGGTGGCGCAGGCCCCGGCCGTCGTAGCCCCCCGTGTGGACGAAGGGGAAGCGCGGCAGGGGGCGGCCGGTGTAGCCGGTACTGCCGGGCAGGGCGCGGTCCAGGGTCAGGGAAGCGGCCTGGTGGGCGAAGGCGGCGTTGGCGTAGGCCTCCATCATCCGCAGGGGAGCGTTGGGACCGGTGAGGGAGGTCAGGGCGGCCATGGGGCCGCCGGACTCCTGCCACAGCGGGTCCCCAGGGAGGAGGAAGGACTGCGCGGCCTGGTCGGGGTCGCCGGTGCGGTCGGTGAGGAAGCGGTGGAGGCGGGTGACGGCGGTCCTTGCGGCCTCGGTCACCGCGGGGTCGGAGGTCAGGGCGTCGGCCACGGCGAGTTCGAAGGAGAGGTTCCTCGCCTGCCAGGCCGGGTCGGAGTAGTAGTTCTGGAAGCGGATGGTGCCGGGGCTGCCGGTTTGGCGGGGGTTGGGGACCGACCAGGGCAGGTCGAATGCCTCGCTGGTCCAGGCCCCGTAACCGCCCCTGGAGCCGAAGGTGTTGAGGTAGGTGGGGTTGGGGTAGGTGGCGTCGGGTTCGGGGGTGCCGGTTTCCGTCTCGGTGCCGGTGTCGGTTGCGGTGGTGGTTTCGGTGTCGGGGTTGGTTGCGGTGTCGGTGTCGGTGTCGGGGTGGGTGGTGATCCAGGTGGTGGGGTGTCCGGTGGGGTCTGGTAGGAGGTGGATGTCGGTGGTGTGGGGGGTGGTGCCGGGGGTGATGGCGACTTGGCCGTGGGCGAGGTGGACGGTCAGGCCGGTGGCGTTGGCGATGCGGCGGGCTTGGGCGGTGGCTTGGTCGAGGGCTTGGGGGGTGGTGCCGGGGCCGCAGGCGGTGATGGTGATGCTGGTGTAGCCGTGACCGGGGCCGGGGCGGTGGTTGGTGAGGTGGGTGAGGAGGGTGGCGGTGTGGGTGCCGTCGTCGGGGTGGGGGTGGCCGTGGGTGTCGACGGGGGCCAGTCCGGTGGGGCCGCCGTGGGAGGTGTAGTGGAAGGTGCCGGCGGGGGTGCCGCCGCCGGGTAGGGGTTTGCGGGTGGCGGTGGGGTGTCCGGTGGTGGGGTCGTGGGTCCAGGAGAGGTAGGTGGTGGTGGTTTCCAGGCGGCGGTAGGGGTCCTTGCGGGTGGTCCAGTCCTGCGGGGTGAAGGAGGCCGCGCCCAGCAGCCGGCCGTCCGCACCCACCACCCGCCGCAGGATGTAGGGAGGCTGGGACGGGTCGCCTCCGGGGTGCACCTTCCAGGGGTCCGCCACGGCGCCCTTCCGCTTGCCGGCGGGACCGCCGGAGCCGGGCGCCGACGGCCCCGCCGGCGTCGGCACCCCGCCCGTCCGGACGTCGACGCCACGCCTGCGCCACTGCTGCATGTCCTCCACGAGCCGGCTGACACGGGTCCACCAGGCGTCGGGAAGGCCCTCCGGGCGGCCCGCGAACTCCGGGAACACCACCGGGTGCAGCAACAGGTTCACATGGGGCCCGTTCTCCGGCCGGTGGCCGGAGAACGGGGCGAACGGCTGGAGCTTCTGCTTGATCTCGACGGCCTCCCTGCGCAGCACGGCGACCTGCTCCTTCATGCCGGAGTCGGTCGGCGGCCGGTCCCGGAGCGCCTGCCAGGAGGTCTCCAGGGCCGTGACGCGGGACAGCAGCGCCTCCTGGGCGGCCTTGCTGTTCAACGGGTGCTCGGGGCGGTACCCCCCCTGGGGCATGTGGGTCTTCTGCCAGAGGCTGATCTCGGCGGTGTCGGCATGGGACACGGTGAGCAGAGGAGCCGGGAAACCGCCGATCTGCGCCATGAGCCGGTCGAGTTCCCCCGTTCCGAGGGTGATCAGGTCCTCCAGCGAGCGCGCCGCACCGGTCGGGTCGAGAGTCCGGGGCAGGCCGTCCCGCAGGAACTCCCGGACGGTGTGCACGGGATCCGGCCCGGCGGCCCCGTCCGACTCCAGGGAGACCCGGAGTTCATCGAGGGCGGTGTCCAGACGGTCGGACAGCTCGGTCCACGAGGGCTGTCCGGGAACCGTGTCGGTCAGGTCGGCGCGGTAGTCGGCGAGCACCCGGCGCCAGTCGCGGACGGCGTCCGACAGGGCCCGCCGCACCGCGGCGCGGTCGGCCGCCGTCGACACCGTGTCGGCCCGCTCCGCCAGCCGGACCAGACGGTCGTGCTGGAAGAGCCACTCGGTGGGGGCCTCGAACTGCTGCCGCCGCCAGGTCCACACCGCGCCGTGCCAGGACTGCCCGTCGCCGTGTGCCTCGTCCCCCCAGGTGGCGCCCGAGACGTAGGTCCAGCGTTCGGCCTTGTCGTCGCGCATGGCCCGCCGCTCGAGATAGACGGTCGGCATGCCCAGGAGGGCGGGCATCTCCAGCGCGCCGCTCTCCATGCCGATCGCGACGGCCCCGTGCTCGCGTGCCAGGTAGTCCAGCAGGGCGAACTGCTCGCGGCGGCCGTCGAGGTGGTGGGTGCGCCAGAACCTGATCAGGTTGTGGCGGCTGTCGTCGGCGGAGGTCGCGCCGAACAGACCGTCGGAACGGTGGCGTTCCCGCAGCGACGGCCCGGGTTCGTCCCCGGCGGGAAGAACGCGTGCGCCGGGGAACCGCTCCTTCAGGCGGTGCGCGATCTGGGTGAAGAAGGTGTCGGGCATGTCGAGTTCGGGGTAGCTCCCGCCGGGAGTGAGTCCCGACCTGCGGATCCACAGCAGGAAGACGCGTCGGCCGTCCCGCAGCCCCAGGAGCTCATCGGCCTGCCGCTCGATCTCCAGCCGCCGCTCCTCACCGACCGTTTCCACGGCTCCGGCACGTAGCGCCCGCAGGGCCCGCTGCGGGCCGTCGCCGGGGGAGGTGAAGGCGTTCGCCACGAGCAGGTGGGTGTCGCTGACGTGCCGCAGGCTCGCCGGAAGCTGCTGTTCGGAATCCTGGTGGTGGATCAGCCGGATGCGGTCGGGGGCGATCCCCATGCCCACCAGGTCCGCCTTCATCCCGCGTGCGGCCCGCAGCCCCGTCCCGACGAGGGCGTCGATCGCCTGCGCGTCCGTGCCGCCGAAGCCGGGGTTGAGGTGGCGGAAGTGCGCGAGCGCGTCCGCGAACGCCTCCCGCCGGGCCGCGCGGTGGTGTTCGTCCAGGTAGTAGACCCCGTCGTAGTGGATCTCCAGCCGGTGCCTCGGGTCGAGGAGCAGCGCGGCGCCGTGGATCGGCATCTCACCGGAGAAGTGCGCCATGATGCGGTGGACCCGTTTCCTCTCCTCCTTGCTCCCCTCCCGGGGGAAGGGCTGGTCGCCGGCCGCCGCCAGCTCCGGGTCCATCCTCCGCAGCGCCTCCAGGAACCGCTCGTCCCGCGGGTTCCCGTCCCGGTCGTGACCGAGCGTGCCGTCGTCCGGCGCGACGGGGCCGGGACCGGACGGCCGGTCCTGCGGCAGGGCCGCGAGGTGACGGTCGCCGTCGAGGACCACGACGGCGACCGGGGGGCCGTCCTCCCCGGCGTCGGCGCCATGGCGGCCGGTCTCGCCGTCGGGACCGACCACGGCGATCCGCACGCCCAGTTCACGGGCCGCGACCTCGGGCAGGACGCGGACGGCCAGGTCCGCGACGGCCCTCTCCCCGCCTCCGTGGGACGGGTCCAGCAGCGCCAGCCGGAAGTGCCCGGCGGCACCCAGTCCGGCGTCGGAGACGGGCAGCGCGCCTCCCAGCAGGACGGCCTGGAGCTGCCGTTCCCCGTCGAGGGTCACCCCGGCGTCCGCGAGCAGGTCCACCGGGACGGTGCGTCCGCCGTCCGGCGGCGGCAGCGCGCCGCCGGGTACGTCGGCGTCGGTGACGCGCCGCGCCAGCCAGGCGCGGAAGTCCCCCGCGGTGCGGACGGCGGCGGGCCCCGGCACGTCCACCGCGTCCGGCGCGGTGTGACGCAGGGCGGTCAGCAGGGCACCGGCGAACCCGTCGGGCCCGCCGCCGTCCCGCGGCTCCTGGAGCGCCAGGGGAACGCCGTCGAGTTCCGCGGTGTGCGGTCCGGTACGCCGGTAGCCGCCGCCTGGAACGGGCGCCGCGGGTGCCGGGGGAGAACCGAGGAAGCGGCCGGTCGCCCGGTCGTAGCGCTGGTTGCCGCGCAGGGAGAGGAGGATCAGCTCGTCGTCGGGGCGGACCGGCCAGGTGGCCGTGCCCAGGCGCGCGACGGCCAGGTCGTCCTCCTCCATGACGCCGAGCGCGCCGCGCACCGTGACGGTGGCGCCGGCGAACCTCCCCCCGCTGAGGACGATCTCCTCCTGGACGAGCAGCGCCCGGCCGTCGGATCCGACACTGTAGTGCCAGGTGTGGACCGGAGCGCCGCCGGCCTCGCCCAGGCGGTGGACGCTGATCTGCCCGCCCTCGCGGTCCACGCGGAACAGCCCGGATCCGGCGCCGTCCGCGGTGACGGTCGCCTCCCCGGAGGGCGTGACGCGCAGTTCCGCCCCCGGATGGCCGGGGAGGGCGATCCTCCCTCCGGCCGGAACCTCGCGGCCGCCGGACGGCGGGACGGACGGCGGGACGGACGGCGCGACGGTCGGTGGCGGGGAAGCGTCCAGGTCCGCCCGGAGGGGGTCCCCCGCCCCGGCCGGGAGCTCCTGACCGCCGGGGGTCCCCCACAGGGCCGAGCGGTCCGGGCGGACCCCCTGCCAGTCGCCGAGCCGGGTGTCGGGCGCCTCAGGCGTGCGGTACAGGCAGATCGCCGACACGCCGTCGGGGTCCGGGCCGGTCAGTCCCGTGGCGGCACGCGAACGGTGCACCGTCCTGCCGGTGGCGTTCGCGGTCGCCTCGGCAGCCCGCAGGCTCTCCTCGCCGGGGGCCAGGCCGACCAGTACGGCCTCCTGCACGTCCGCGCCGGCGTCCAGCAGGAGCGGGTCCATGGCCGCCAGTTCGCCGATCTCGTCGGGGGGTGTCCGATCGTCCAGGAGCAGCACGTAGGGACTCTGCCGGGGGTTCCACGGCGGGTCGCCGTGCGCGAGGACCTCGGACTCGCCGGGCCGGGTCCCGTCGACGAGGCCGATGCGGCTCGTGCTCAGGCGGGTGACCGGCCGGTCCGTCAGGTTGCGGCCCACCGGCCTGCCCGCCTCGTTCCGGACGGCGTTCCTCAGGGCCAGTACGTCATGACGCGCGTGCAGGTCGTAGGCGGCCCAGGCGGCGGGCCGGGAGTCGCTATGGCCCGCGGCGATCGTCTGCGCCACCCGCAGCCACAGCTCCCTGCGATGCCGCGTCCCGATCCCCTGTTCCGGATCGAGGTGCAGCACCTTGCGGACGAGTGCCTCCGGAGCGCCGGGCACGGCGGCGATCGCGGCGTGGGCCCGTACCAGGGACCAGAACGCCAGGGCGTGTTCCCCCTCCGTCACCGGCCCGTGCGCGCTCCGGCGCAGAACCTCCTCCACCAGGCCGTCCCGGTTCCCGGTCGCCCACACCTCCCCGGCCGCGGCCACCGAGGGCAGGGGGAGGTGACGGGTCAGGGCCGGGGGGACGTCCGGTGTCCGGGCCCACCGCACGGCCCTCGCCAGCAGTACGCGGTGGTCCTCCGGAGCGGGCGCCCGGTTCTCCCCGCCGGGGGAGCGGCGCAGCTCCTCCCGTGCGGCGTGGTGGAGGAACGCCAGGGTGAACGGGCCGGCGGTGGCGAAGGCCGGGTCGTCCCGGCGCAGCCGCTCCAGCGCGCCGATGCCTTCCACCAGCGCCGCCTCCCCCTCCGCCCGGGGACCGAAGACCTGTCGCAGCGCCCGCACCAGACGCAGTGTCCGCGCCACCGTCTCCGGCGGCACCGGGCCCGCCTCCCCGTGCAGTCCCATGGCGTGCGCCAGGTCCTCCAGGGCGGCTCGCCCCGGTTCCGGCAGGAACTCCCGCCACGTCCCCGGGCTGCCGTCGTGCGCCACCGTCATGACCGACCTGAACCGCGACCGCGACTCCCTGATCCCGACCGGACGGGTGGGGGCGAGGACGGGGCGGCCGCTCATGGTGGCGACCGTCTGTGCGGGCTCCACCGTCTCCAGCGGGTCGACCGCCCTCCTCGGTACGGCCCCGTCATGGCACCTGTGCAGCAGGAGGTGCGCCTTTCCTCCTCCGGCGACGTGCGCGTCCAGCCGTGCCAGCCCCGGGTGCCGCCTGAGGAACTCACCGGTCTGTTCGGGGCTCCCCCACAGTCCCCGGACCCCGCCGTGCCGCTGCACGTACCACAGCGAGCGGCCGCTCGTGGAGCTGTGCCCGACCAGGGAGAACACCTGCGCGCCCGGAGGCAGGTCCGCGGTGGGGAGGGTGCCGGTGCCCACCACCGTTCCGCCGTTGGGATCCAGCTGGTAGAAGTCCACGGCGGACGCCAGCCAGGAGTACTTCCGGCCCTTGGTCTCCCACTCCTCGGGGGAGTGCAGGGAGACTCCGCCGGGCCGGGAGCCGTCCGCGGCGGTGAAGGAGTGCGTCACCACATCGGAGACCGGAACCCGGACGAAGTCCCCCTCCTCGCTGTCGAAGAGCGACAGCTCCGTCTCGGAGCGGTCCGCTCCCTCCCCGGGGGCGTCCGCCATCTCCGTGTCGCCGTCCGGGGCGGCCGGGGCGTCCGGTACGGACGGTGCGGCCGGGGCGGCCGGGGCGGTGACGTCGAGGTCCAGTTCCCCGTCGGTGTCCCCGTCGTCGGTGTCCTCGTCGCCGGTGTCCGCGCCGCCCGGGTGCCTCGGCCCGGTGGCGGGCCCCGCGGTGAGCGCCAGGAAGATCTCGTCCTGGGCGGACGGTCCGGCCGCCGGCGCGGGGACGTCCGGAGCCGTCTCGGCGGGCTCGTCGGCCTCGGGAACGGTGGGCAGGACGGAGACGGCGCCGCGGGCCGGTGCGTCGCCGGGCGGCGCGGCGGCGGTTTCGGGAACGCCAGCCGTCCCGGCCCCTTCGGAGGACCCGGGAGCCACGGGGGCCGCCGTCTCCGGCCGCTCCGACGGATCGGGTGCGCCGGAGCGTTCCGCCCAGGCGGCCCACGGGTCGCGCAGCGACTCCTCGGCGGCGGCGACGGCCTGCGCGACGCGGTCCGCCGGCAGCGGTCCCCGCCCCCCGCGTGGGGGGCGGGCCAGCTCCCGCAGGCCGTCCAGGGCCCGGGCGGCCCCGCGCAGACGGGTCTCGGCCTCGTCGAGCCGCCGGGCGAGATCCCGTTGTCCCGCGGCGAGGTCGGCCAGCAGCGCTTCGAGCCGGTCCCGTTCGGCCTCCAGGGCGGAGGCGGAGGCCGCGCCCCCGGCACCGGGCGCCGTGCCGCCGGAGGCGGCGGCACCGTCCACGGAGTCGCGCAGCCGGGCGAGGTCCAGGTCGTACAGGTGCTCGCGCACGTCCCCGTGCTGCCGCCGGACGGGCTCGATTCGCAGCTCCGCCTCCGCGTACCGCGCCCGCAGCCGTGCCACCTCGCCGCGCCAGAACTCCTCGGTGCCGCGCGCCCGGCCGAACAGGTCCGGCAGCCGGGGGTCCAGCCCGGCCAGGCGGTCCTCGCGGTGGGCGAGTTCGGCCGAGAGCGCCTGCTCGAAGGTCCGCGCCCGGGCCCAGGAGGTGCGGTAGATCCTGCCCAGGTCGGCGTCGGTCAGACCGAAAGCGTCCACCGCCGGGCGCAGGTGCGGCGGCAGCAGCCCGGCCCTCTGCGCGGCGCTCGCGGACAGCGCCGAGTCGTCGAACGTCCTGGGGTCGAAGGCGTGGACGCGGCCGTCCGGGGCGATCCACCAGCGGCGTGCGGTCCCGTCCGGACGCGCGACGTCCAGGGTGATGTGGGCACCGGTCTCCAGGGCGATGTCGCGGGCCAGGTACACCGGGTCCAGGGCGAGCACGCCCGCCTGGAGGGGGAGCGGGAGCGGCGCCGGGTCCGTGTCGGGGGCGAGCAGCGCGCGGACCCGGTCGACCTCCCCGATGATGTCGTGCGTGACCTCCTCGACGTCGCCTGGCAGGTACGGGATGCGCGGCAGCGCGCTGAGGTAGCCCTCGTAACGGCGCAGGCTGAGGGGGATCCCCGCGTCCGGGCCGGTGCGCCGGAGATCGGCCAGGTCCCGGCGCATCGTCCGTACCGCCCAGGGCACCACCGCGCGGAAGGCCCGGGCGGCCTGCTCCCGCGGGTCGAACCGCAGCTCCAGCCCCTGGACGCCGTCGCCGGCCGTCTCACGGATCCGCCGGGCCACCGCCCGCGGGACGCGGTCGGGCACGGCGCCGGCCCCGTCGGCGGCCTCGGCGAGCAGGGCGCCCAGGTCGAAGGAGGCGGAGCGGGCCGGGGCCCGCCAGGTCCGCCCCGGCTCGGCGGCCTCGGCGACGGCGGCCTCCTCCGCCCGGGCCAGCCGGGCGCGCAGCTCCTCGACCTCGCCCTCGTACATCTCGGCGTACACGTCGCCCGAGAACGGGTCGCCGCGGTAGGAGCCCAGCGGCTTCGGCCCGCCGAACAGGCGGCGCCGGAAGAGGTCCGCCGTCAGGTGGTAGCGGCCCCGCAGCCGCACCAGGAACATCCGGCCCTGCATCTTGACGTGCTGTTCGCGGCGGTAGTTCTGGGTGCCGGACTGGTTCTGGTTCGCGGAGGTGGTGCGGACGGCGGAGGAGTCGCCGCCCATCGTGTGCTGCGGCGGTTCGACGCCGCCGGTGCCCGCCAGCGACGCGCTCGCCGTCGGCCGCCACCGGTCGGTGCTGCTGTAGGCCGTGGTGCCGCTCTGGTGCTTGTTGTACCGGCCGGCGCCGCTGCCCTCCACCGGGGCGATCACCTGGAGGTCGTACAGCTCGCCGCGGAGCCACAGGGCGGCCCGCCGGGTGGGGTGGCCCGGCATGAACAGGTTGTCGGCGAGCTTGTGGGCTCCGCCGCCCGCCACCTTCCTCAGGTGGTTGACCAGGTGCGAGCGGGAGAGCGCGACCGGGAGGGAGACGCTGGAGCGGACGGTGGCGAGGTCGGCCGCGGGGCCGAAGACCTGCGCGAGCAGCCTGCGCCCGGCGCCCGGCGCGTCGTCCAGCACCACACCGACCACGGCGGAGTCGCCGGCCAGCGGCGGCACCGGGATCGGGGAGCGCGGCAGGGACGGCCCGCGCAGGGCACGCGCCTCGGCGAGCGCCCGCGGCAGTTGCAGGGCCAGCCGGCCCCGCTCGGAGAAGGCGAGCGGCTCGTCGAGGCCGGTGCGGCGGCGGTACGCGCCGGCCAGCAGGTCGTTGAGGGGACGGCCGCCCATGCCGACCCGGCGGACCGTGACGTCGACGCGGTGGCGGGCCTCCAGCCGCCGGTGGCCGCTCCAGTCGTAGACGGTCATCTCCTCGACCGCGTTCTCCGCCCGGTTGGTGCCCCGGTGGTGGCCCTCGGACAGGGCCAGGCCCTGGCCCCCCGAGGCGTGGGAGCCGCTGGAGCCCAGCTTCGCCACCGTGATCCGCTGGGCGCCGGTGCGGGAGCGGCCCACGCCCGTGCCGACGTAGCCGTGGCCGTAGTTCTCCAGGCCGGTCTCGGGGACGAGGTCCCGTACCTCGGGGGCCGACTCCAGGACGGCGCGCAGGTTGATCTCCACCACGTCCGCCAGCAGCCAGCCGACCGGGTTGACCAGGTACAGGCTGTGGCCGCCGGTGGAGAGCAGGTCCTCCAGCATGGCCTCGGCCCGGCCGTGGGCCAGGAGCGCCTGGAGGGCGTTGACGCCGCCCTGCGTCCGGCCGATCATCCGGCCGTCGCCGGTCCACACCCGGGCGTCGGCGGTCAGCAGGCCCGGCGCCGCCCGGTCGACCCGCTTCCGGACGATCTCGTACAGGGACTCGCCGCTGTCGAAGGTGAGCGAGGTGACGCCGCTGTGGCCCAGCAGCCTGCCGCCGGGGTCCTCGCGGGTGAGGTACTCGGGCAGCTCCGCGTCACCGGCCCGCGGGTCCTCCAGCGGGTGCTGGGGGAACGCCTCGCCGAACCGGGCGCGCAGACCGGGGTCCAGCACCGGTGTCGCGCCGGTGGTGTGCAGCCGGGCCAGCAGGCCGGCCAGTTCGGGGTAGCCGGTGCCCAGCAGTTCCGCCACGCGCGGCCGGCCCGCCAGCCGCAGCAGCATCCCGGCGACCGTGTCGCCGCCGAGCACGAGCGTCTGCCCGTTCCCGTCGTCGGCCGCGTCCTCCTCCCGGTCCTGACGCCGCCGGTCCAGCGCGTCGCCGAGCCGCTCACCGCCGGCCGGGAGGACGCTCCGGGCGTGCCGCCGCCAGCGGCGCAGCGCGTCGGCGAGTTGCTCGTCGGAGACCGGCAGGACGCCCCGGGCGTAGTGCCCCAGGGCCTCCGGCTCGGACAGCAGGAAGAGCATGTCCCGCTCGTCCAGCGTCCGCACCGCCGAGCGGTGGCCGGAGGGCAGCAGCTTGGCGTGCTTCTCCTGCCGGCCGGAGACGGTGAGGGTCACCGGCGCCCGGTAGGCGTAGGCCCGGTGGAAGTCGAGCTGGATCAGCTCCTTGCCGCCGGTGTTGCCGTGGGAGACCGAGTCGTTCCAGGCCCAGGAGCGGGTCAGGTCCACTCCGCCGGTCTCGGTGGCCGGGCCCGCGGCGCCGCCCACGGAGACGTCGAGCTGACCCCAGGAGACTCCCGAGGTGGAGGTGTCGGTGGAGTTGGTCTGCGCCAGCCAGAGCTTGATGATGCCCAGCACGAACTTGTCGGCGGTGGCGTCGTAGAAGGTCGCCCCCGAGGCCATCGCGCCGGAGACGTCGAGCGCGCCGTGGGCGTTGCGCCACAGTCCGGTGCCGAAGAGCTGGTCGGTGGTGTACGCGCCGCGGGCGATCTCCTTCAGGTGGGCGCGCAGGGAGATCAGGCCGGCGAAGGCGCCCACCTCCGCGTCGGCCTGGCCCGCCGGGCCGACCAGGTCGCCCAGCGCCGCGGCCGCCGCGGAACGCGCCCCGGTGGCGTCCAGGTGGTAGACGACGGCGTTGTCCAGGACCTCCGGCGGTACCGGGGCGGAGGAGACCAGTTCGCCGGAGTGGTCCGCGGTTCCCAGGGTCGGTACGCGCGCCAGCACCTCCCGGCCCGGCAGGGACAGCGGTTCCGGGTCGCGCGCGCCGGGCCGCAGCAGGCCCCGCGGTCCGCTGTGCCGGAACTCGACGGTGACCGTGAAGTCCACGGTCATGGCGATCTCGTCCAGCCTGCCCGGGTACTCCAGCAGTTCGGGCCGGTTGTTGAGGAAGTTGACGGCATTGGCGGCCGAGACGGCCCGCTGGGCCTCCAGTCCCACCGCGGTGGTGCGGAGCTTGTCGTAGCCGGCCCGGCCCTTGACCGAGAACGCCAGCCTGCGGCTCGCGGTGACGGTCTGGCCGGCGGTGTCCATGCCCATCGCCAGATTCACCGAGTGGTACTCGTCGGTGCTGCGCCGGTACTCGGGTGGCGTGCCGGGGGTCGGCCGCGTGGTGATCGTGACCTTCGCGGAGTCCAGTTCCAGGTCGACGCCCAGGACGCCGCGGGGCATCTCGAAGGTGAACTCCAGGCCGTCCTGGGCCATCTGGTCCCAGTGCGACTCCAGGCCGCGTGCGGAGACCACCTTCCGCAGCAGGGTCTCGTTCAGGACGCGGCGGTCGACGCCGTTGCCGTGCTCCAGCGCGCCGTCGTCCCCGAAGGGCGCTCCGTCGGGCGGGAGGAAGCCGTACGCGCCGATCTGCTGCCGGATCCACGCGCGGAGGGCGTCGACGGTCTCCTGGGGCGCCTCGACGACGCCGGTGCCGATGCCGCGGCCCGCCAGGATGTGGTCCGGGATCCGCTTCCCGCCCGCCGGGGGATCGCCCGCCCGGCGGCCGGTGTTGCGCAGCGCGTCGGGGCGGTACGCCACCTCGGCGTCGGCGGCGGGCTCCTTCAGCGCCTCCCGGTCCACCGGGAAGCCGTGCGCGAACGCCATCGGCTCGGGCAGGCGCAGCAGCCCCCGGCCCTCGACCTCGCCGGTCGTCACCGTGACGCCCCGGCCGCGGACGGTGACCAGCGCGTGGTACGCCAGGCCGGTGCCGTAGCCGGCGGTGTGGCCGGTGTAGCGGGGCACCACGACCCACAGCCCGGTGCGGCCGGCGCTGAGGACGTCGGAGTACGAGGCGGTGTAGGAGGGGCCGGCGGTGGCGCCCAGGCTCACCCCGGTGAGGTCCTCGGCCGTCAGGTCCACTCCGGCGTTGACCCATCCCGTGGCCGAGTGCCCCAGGGTGTGGCTGCCGCCGGTGCCGTCGATGGCGGTCCGCACCTTCTCCACGTGCGCGGTGTCGCTGGTCGCTCCGATCCGGCGCGCCCCGTCGGCACGGCGGGCGTGGAGCTGGACCGAGGCCACCGGCCGGCCCCGGTCGTGCAGGTGGAAGCGGTAGCCGTCCCGGTCGTTGACGGCGTCGTCCAGGTGCGCGTCGGCCTTCCACAGCTTCTGCCGCAGCTCGTCCAGCAGGAGGCTGCCCACCTCGGGCCGCAGGCCCTGGCCGCGCAGGGCCCCCAGGACCTCGTCGTACAGGGCGGGGAGGTTGGTGAGTCCGGAGGCGAAGTAGAAGGCGGGCAGCCGGTCGGCGCGCACGTCCTCCCCGACCGCGGTGACCTGCGCCGGCGCCTGTTCCAGGTAGGACTCGGCCAGCCACAGCAGCAGCCGCTCCCCCTCGGGCGCGGGCAGGACCCGCTCCGTGACCGCGCTCCACGGCCGGCTCGGCTCCGTCCTGAGCCCGAACCGCCACACGGCCTCGTACGACAGCAGGACCTGGGGCCCCCGGTCGTCCAGCACCGCCCCGCCCTCGGCGTCCAGGACGCGCTGGGTGGCGCGGGAGGACTGGTTGGCCACGCCGGACAGCCCGGCGCCCACCCTGACGGCCTGCAGGATCCCCGGCGCCAGCCCGATGCCGTACGACAGCCCGAGTCCGGCCCGGGTGGCGCCCAGGCCGCCCGAGTGGGACTGCACGTAGGCGCCGGTCTGGTAGGTGGCGCTGATGGTCTCGTTGGAGACGGGCTCCTCGGTTTTGGCGGGGGCGGGCACCTCACCGCCGGGAAGGTGCGCCGGGGGGACGTCCGCCCGGTCCGGTTCGTACCTCCGCGGCAGCCGGGCGTCCAGCCCGATCAGGGCCTCCACCGGGCCCAGGGGCACCACCATCCCGCCGCGCGCTGCTCCGTCGCCGCCGTCACCGCCGTCGCCGGCCAGCAGGTAGGAGTAGTTGCTGAGCAGGCGCTGCGGCAGCAGGTCCCATACGCTCTCCGGCACCGTGTGGCCGGCCGCCGCCACCTGCTCGCGCAGTGCGGCGATCAGCCGGGGCAGACCGGGCAGCCCGGCCCTGGGGACGCCGACGGAGCGGGCCAGCGGGTCCAATTCCAGCACGTCCCCGAGGAGCGGTCCGGCCGGTGCGGGTCCGGCGGGCTCCCCGGTCCCGCGGTCGTCGTCCCGGTCCCCGCCGGCCGGCCAGGCCGGCCCGGACAGGGAGTCGAAGAGCCACGTCCCCGCGTGGTCGCCGGGTTCGTAGCGGCGGAAGCCGCCCTCCCGGGTGCCGTCCGGCGTGTCGCTCCCCGTGGCCCGCAGGGTCCCCTCCCGCGGGTCGAAGAAGACCTGGTGCGGGGCCGCGACCACCGGAACGCCCAGCCGGTCCGACAGCGGGCCGGCGATCGCGCCCCCCTCCGGCATCCACAGCAGCGGCCGCAGACCGGCGGCCCGCTGGCCGAGCACCCCGGCCAGCGCCGACGGCGTGATGGGCCGGCCGCCGGCGGTGACGCCGCCGTCCGCGGCCGTGCCGAAGACGAGGACGCTGTCGGCGGGGACGAGCGCGGCGAGCCGCTCGACGGAGGCCGCGTCGAACCCGGGGGCGTCAGCGGGAGCGCCGGGCAGCCAGAGCGCCACCGTGCGGCCCTCGTACAGGCCCACCCGGGTGTCCCCGAGTACCTCCTCGACCGGCATCGCCGCCCCGGTGCCGGTGCCGGTGCCGGTGCCGCCGTCCGCCGTTCCGGGCTCCGGCGCGGTGGACGGGGAACCGCCCGCCGCCTCCGTGCCCGTCTCCGTTTCCGCCGCCGCGCGGCGGGCCGTCCGGCGGAGCGCGTCCGGGTCGACGCCGTCGGCGAGCCCGTCGAGCGCGGCGGTGTCGGTCCGGTTGTACGCCACCGCCATCGCCGCCGACTCAGACATCGCCGCGGCCCCCGCCGGTCCGGGAACGGCGGGATCGCCGGAGGAGACGGTGGGGAGCGCCACGGGACCGGACGGGGAGCCGGCGGCGGACTCCGGCAGCCCGCCGTCCTGCGCCGGCCCGGCCGCGGGCGCCGTCTCCAGGGTGAGCAGGCCGGGCAGGAGCCGCTCCAGACCCTCGGCCAGGACGTAGCCGCCGTCCGGCGCCTCCTCCACCGGGAGCGCGCCGTACAGGCCCCGCGGCGTGTCCAGGACCAGGGTGCCCCGGGGGCCCGTCAGCACCACCCGTCCGTCGAACTCGTAGTGGCGCAGGAGGACGACGCCTTCCTGGTTGTGCTCGTCGGTGTCCTTCAGCTCGCCCGAGGTCTCCGCGGCGTCCTCCACCTCCCTCTCGAAGGGCAGGGACTGGGTGTGCGCGTTCTCGTGGTGGTCCTCGCCGCCGCCGTCCGGGCCCGCGCCCCAGTGGTGGCCGGAGGACTTCTCCTCCTTGACGTCCTCGCTGGTGTGGTCCTGGGTGTAGCGCCGGGCCTTGACCCGCCTCTCCGGCAGGCCGGGCAGGGGCCGGGCCGCGGTGACCTCGAACCCGACCGTGACGGTGCGGCCGCCGACCGGCACCTCGTACGCGTGGCGCAGCAGCCTGACGATGTCCGGCAGGAGCCTGTCCCGGCTGGTGGAGAGCCGGTACCGCAGCTCGGCGGCCGAGGCCGGGTCGGCCTCCGGCACCTGCCAGGCGCCGTCCCGCCCGAGGTCCTCCGGCAGGGGGAGGGGCGAGGCGAGGAGCGCGGCCCAGCGCGCCACGGCCGCTCCGGCCGGGAACACCCACGGGTGGAGGTGCCCGGCGAACGCCTCCAGGGCCTCCCGCTCCGCCGCGGAGCGCTGGAGCGGGCCCGTCCGCCGGCGCGGGCCGGACCCGTACACGGCCGGGTCGTAGGACGCCGGGAGCCCCTCGGTGAAGACGTTGTCGGGCAGCAGCAGCCGTACCCGGCCCTCGGCCGTGAGGGTGCTCCACCTGACGAGCGGCCGGAAGGCGCGCCACCGGTCGGCCGCCGCCGGGTGGTTCCGCAGCGCGGCGGTGATCACGTGGTCGGCGCCGCGCCTCATGACGTCGAGGAACTCGGGCAGTTGCCCGGCGATGCCGATCTCGACCGTGAACAGCACCGGGAGTTCGGCCTCCCCGGAACCGTCCTTGGTGCTGAGCCGGTTGATGACGATCTCTTCGCTGCCGCTCTTCCTGCTCAGCCCTTCCTTGCGGCCGTAGCCGGCGGCGGCCTCGGCGCCGCCGTGGCTGTGGTCCCGTCCGCCCCGCCCGCGGACCAGCACCCCGCCCTCGACGTCGAAGGAGAACGCCTCCGTGCTCGACTCGGCCCTCAGCGCCTCGCTGCGCAGGGTGAGCTTGACCTCGGGCCGTGACCGGTGCCCGGTCGTGGGCCCGTTGCCTTCGGCGGCCACCCGCACCACCAGGTAGCGGGTCCCGCCGAAGGCGGAGCGCAGCGGCAGCCAGCGGACGATCCCGCTGCCGGTGACGGGCCGGTACTGGTTGCTCAGCCGCTCCCCGGAGAACGACTTGACCAGCTCGCGCATCAGGAGGCCGGGCCGGGGGGCCAGCCCGTCGGGCTCCTCCGGAAGGAGCCCCTGCTCCCGCAGGTGCTCGACGATGAGGGGCAGGACCCGGTCGGCCCGGAACTCCTCGGCGTAGCCGGCCGCCGACAGCAGGGCGGGGTGGGGGGTGCCGGCCAGGGGCGGCGGGGCGGGCTGCGCGGCGCCCCCGGGGAGTCCCAGCCGGGGGACCAGGTCCCGCGGCACCAGCACGCTCATCGCGTGGGCGACGCTCAGCAGGCCCCTGTGCTGTGTCCGCCGCCGCCCCTTCCAGCGGTCCACGGTCACCTCGAAGACCGGGGTCATGCGGTACGTGGGATTGGGGCCGTCGTAGGTGACCCGCGCGATGTGGATGTCCCCCGAGGCCGAGGACGTCGCCGTCGAGCGGTGCCACATCGCGTCGCCGTGGAGCTCGGCCTGCACCCGGCCGCCCGGCCGCCCCGCGTGGTGGCCGTCGTGGCCCTCTGCGTGGTCCCCCGTCCCGGCTTCCCCGGCCTCCTCGACCTCCGAACCGAAACGGGCCTGCGGCCCGGCGGCGGCGGTCACGCCCAGCCCCCGGCTCCTGTCGCGGTGCTCCTCGGACTTCTGGGAGCCGTAGGCGTACTGCTCCAGCTCCACACCGCCTCCGGTGCCGACCGGCACCGGGTCGTAGCCGCGCAGCCGCAGGGTGAGGGTCTGCTCCCAGTCGTCCCCGGGCTCCGACAGGACCACCACGCGGCCGAAGTCGCCGACGAGCTCGGCGAAGCCGGACGCCAGCCGGCCCGGCTCCGTCGCGGGCTTCAGCGCGTCGGGCCAGTGGGACTCGTCCTCCGCCCAGGACGTGGGTAGGCCGTTGGCCTCGGCGTACAGCGTGGCCGCGAGCCCGGACAGCTCCGGCATGACGAAGAACGACGGGAGCAGCCCGGAGCTCCCGGAGGACGTGAACGGCACGTGGCCCCCGCCGTCTCCGCCCGGCCAGCCGGTGAGCTCCCGCGCCTGCCCGGCCTCGCTCAGCAGTTCCGCGGACAGGGGAGTCTCCGGCCAGTGCTCCTCCGGCACGGCGACCGTGGCGGACGCCTCCCAGTGCCTTCCCCGGCGCGGGTCGATCCACCAGGTCACGGCAGGGCCCTTCGGCGGGCGCACCGCCAGTTCGTAGACCACCTCGTAGTGGTGCAGCTCCACCCGGCCGGTCGTCTCGGTGCGCCGGTAGGACTTGGCGGCCCCCTCGACCGCCTCGTTCCGCCCCCACCGGAACTCGGCCTTTCCGCTCAGGGAGCCCAACTGGAGGAGCACCTTGGGCAGCGGAACGCGCAGACCGCCGCCGAACGACCCGGCGAGCGACGTCTCGCTGCCGCGGTGGCCACCCACCGCGGCGCCCTCCAGGGCGCGGGTGTTGACGGTCAGCGAGTGGGAGCCGTCGTCGGGGTGCGGGGGGAGGGTGTCCCCGTCGACGCGTTCGCGCAGGTGGATCCTGGCGCTGAGCCGGTAGCGCCGGCCGTCCAGCGTCACCTCGTGGCCGAAGCCGGCCATGAGCCGCGACAGGTCGCCCTCCAGGGAGGGCCTGCCGAACCAGGCGGCCAGCTCCAGGTCGAGCCCGCTCAGGCCGGCGTTCTGCGGGTCCGCCACCCCGTGCAGGCGCCCCAGCTCCGCCCGGAGCTGTTCGAGGACGAGCTCGGACCCCGGCAGTGCCACGCCCACCCCGAAGTCCACGCCCCGCCGCGTCGCCAGGGCCAGCGGCTCCCGCGGGTGGGGAGGCGGCAGCGGGGCGTCCAGGCGCGCCGGGCGCCGGTGGGCGGAGGGCGGCAGGGGCAGCCGGGCGGCCCGCAGCAGCGCCCGTACGTGGGGCCGGGCGGCGACCGGCAGCGCCGGACTCTGCGGCAGCCCGGTGAACACCGCGCCGAGCATCCGCCGCTCGAAGTCCCGGACGTCCCGGTAGGGCACCGCGATCTCGGAGGGCACGGCTTTGACCACGGACGGCACGGAGTGGGTGGCGGACCGCACGTCCACCGTGACGACCAGCCCGGCGCGGTACCTGCTCAGCGGGCCCCTGGCGGTCAGGACCGTGTGGTTGCCCGCCGCCTCCGACAGATGGTGACCGGCTCTCCGGCGGGAGGTGAGGCCCGCCTTCGCGACCGGGAACATGCCCGTCGGCCGGGAGGAACCGCCGGCCCCGTCGGACCCGCCGTCCTCCTCGAGGCCCAGCAGGCCGATGCCGAGGGCGACCGATCCCTTGCCGCCGGCTTCGAGGGCGAGGCCGGTCGAGGCGCTGATGGCCATGTCGTCCCGGATGCCGCCGTCGGGCACGTTCCCCAGGTACTGGAGGCTGTCGACGGACGCCCTGACCACCACGTGCCCCCGGAACCGCCCTCTCCGGCCGGTCCGGACCCGGACGTCGGGGGAGACCATCCCGCCGCCGAACAGCAGGCGGTGGCGGTTGCGGGCCGACGGCTCGTCCAGCAGCTCCAGCACCTCCGCCAGGATCTCCACGGCCGCCCGGGCGGGGACGCCGGAGGCGCGCAGGTTCTCCTGGAGACCGGCGACCACCGGGATCAGGCCGACGGCGTTGAGCACGTCCATCGTCCGCGAGGGCCGCTGCCGCCGCCCGACGCGGTCGGCGGCCACCTCCACCGGCGCGCCGTCCCCGTCGCCCGGCCGGTGTCCGCCGGGCTCGGTGAGGGCGGCGGGCAGGTCGACGTCCAGGCGCCCGGGGGTCCGTACGGCGTGGGGGCGCTCCACACCGTCCACGAACACCCGGATCCCCAGCCCGGCCCGGAACCGCCTGCTGTCGGCGACGAACAGCTTCCGGCCCGCCACGACACTGAGGTCGTCCTCCCGGGCCCGGGCGTCGGTCGCGCTCGCGCCGAAGGTCGGCACGCCCGGGACCAGCGTCGACGCCGCCTGCGACCCCAGCTTCACGAGCGTCAGCAGCGCGGCCTCGGCGCCCAGCGTGGTCTGGTGCCCCCTCTTGACGCCCGCGCTCATCCTGCCGAACGCCACCGCGTACGAACGCATGGCTCCGGCGTGCTCCCGCGGCGTGTACCGCACGTCCCGCAGCACCGGCCGCAGCCATACCAGCCGGTCGTCGGCCACCAGCATCGTGCCCCGGTGCAGGAGCTTCTCCCATTGCCTGTCGTCGGCGGTGGACAGCAGCTCCCTGATGCCGTCGCGGATCGCAGTGGCCAGCGCCGGGCCGTCACCGCCGCGCACGACGGCGACGGCGGTCTCGTCCGCCCGGCGCCGGACGTCCTCGTCGGTCCAGGGGACCACGTCCGCCACCCGGGTCTCGCCCAGCATGTCGTGGTCCAGGTACCAGGGGCTCTCGGGCTGCGGTTCCGGTCGCGGTCCCGGTTCCGGTTCCGGCGGCTCCTCGGGGGACGTCACGGAGGCGGTGGACTCGCTCACGGTGGCGCTCGTGGTGACGCCGCGGTCGCCGGTGTCGCCGTCGGCGTCCGCCCCGGGGGCGTCCGTCTGCGTGGGAAGGGGCGCGGCCGGCTCCGCGGCGGCCTCGCCGTCCGTCCGCGCCGCCGGCCGGTGCTCGGTCCAGCCCCGTGCCCCCGGCCCGGGGGGTGTGAGCACCGGGGCGCCGAGGTGGGCGGCCACTCGCGCGGCGAAGGACGGCCCGCCCGCCGGGCCCGGCAGGTCCGCGCCCGGGGCGTCCAGCCCCACCTCCTGCCCGTAGGACCAGTCGGTGTTGCGCTTGATCCAGTTCGCCGTGCGCTCGGCGTCCCGCGCCTCGGCCGTGCCGGTGACGACCAGTTCTCCGGTACCGGACAGGTACGTGCCCCCGACCACCAGCTCGGGCCGCGGCGGTGCGAGTGTTCCACCGCGGCCGGCGGAGGACCGCAGGAACCGCCCGAGCCATCGGGGGTCCGCGCTCCGGCCGCCGCCGTCCGCAGCGGAGAGCGGGGGCAGGGCCTCCGCCTGCCCGGCGGGGGCCGCGGCTTCCCGCGGATCCGTACCCTCCGGGACGGTCCGCGTCCACAGGCCGGACGGTGCGGCCAGTTCGGCGGAGGTGCCGACCAGATGGACCGACACCGAGCCGGGATCCCCGGGAGTGGGCCTGAGTTCCACCCCCACCCGGGGGCTCAGCACCCTCCTGCCGGTCCGGTTCGCGATCGAGCGCGTCAGGAGCCCGTCCCCGGCACCCGCGCGGGGGACGAGCAGGACGAGGTCGTTCTCCTGGCCCGTGCCCTCCACGAGCGGGTCCGCGGCGGCCAGCTCGCCGGACTCCTCGTGGGAGACGGCCAGGTGGGCGCCGCCGGGCCAGGGCAGGAGGAGGTGGTCCTCGTCGCCGTCCGCCACCACGAGGTGGGCGTTGCCGCCCCACGGTGCCTTGGGGGCGTCCGGCAGGGGACGCGCCGGATCGGACTCGTCCACCAGGAACACCCGGTCCGTCCGCAGCGCCGGCACCGGCCGTCCGCTCCAGCTGCGGCCCGCGGCACGCCCTCCGGACACGACGAGCGTGCCCGGGGAGTACAGGCCGCCCCTGTCCGCCAGGTCGAAGGCGGCCCAGGCGGCGGGGTCGGAGTCGCTGCGGCCTGCGGCAATGGCCTGCGCCACCCTCTGGACCAGAACCGCCCGGACGCCGTCGCCCACCCGTTCCTCCGGGTCCAGGTGCAGCACCACCGGGGCGATCAGGTCCGCTCCCTCCGGCCCCAGGACCGTCAGGACCGAGTACGCGCTCACCAGGGCCCAGAACGCCCGGCCGCGCTCCTCCTCGGTCGGCGGCCCGTCCCCCTCCGGGGGGAGGATGCGGCGGGCCAGGTCGTCGTCGGCCCGCCAGGCCGCGGCGGCCTCGGAGACCACCGGCAGCGGAAGGTTCCCGGTGAGGCGGGTGCCCTGCGTGGTCGCCGCCCACCCCAGCAGTCCGCGGTAGGCGGTGGCGTCCGGTACGGGGAACTCGTTCCCCGCCCCCTCCGGGGAGCGACGCATCCACTCCCGCACCGCATGGTCGAGGAAGGACAGGGTCAGCGGTCCGGTGCCGGCGAACAGCGGATCGCCGCCGCGCAGCCGCTCCAGCGCCCCGATGCCCCGCACCAGCTCCGGCTCGGTCTCGGCCCGCGGGGAGACCACCTCCCGCAGCGCCCGCACCAGACGCAGGGCCTGCCCGCGCACCGCCTCGGGTGCGGGGCCCGGCCCGGTGTGCAGGCCGGAGGTACGCGCCAGCCCGTCCAGGACCTCGCCCTCCGGCTCCGGCCAGTCCTCCCGCCAGCCGGCCGCGCGATCCCGCCGCCCGTCCCACAGGAGGAGCAGGGGGACGTCGGTCCCGTTCTCGGTCCTCGTGGCGCTGAACTCCTGGGGGGCGCCGAAGACCACGCGTCCGGTCCGGTTGGCCACCAGCCGGCTCGGAGGGACCGAGACCAGCGGGTCCGCGGCTCCCAGCGGCGACGAGCCGCCGTGGCACGCCGCCAGCAGGATCGGTGTCCTCTCCGCCCCGGGCGCCGCGGCGTCCGACTCCGCCAGAGCCGGATTCCGGTTCAGGACGTCGCCCAGTCCGGTGCCGTCCCCCAGCAGGGTCCTGGCGCTGCCGCCGACCAGGGCCCGCCACCGCAGCAGGCCGTCCCGGCCGCCGTGCATGCCGACCAGGTACGGCTTCTTCGCGAACCGGCCCACCCAGGGCAGCGGGAACGGTTCCGTACGGCCGGAGTTGTTCCAGTGCACGAAGTGCTCGGCCGCGGACAGCCGCTCGTAGGAACTCTCGCGCTCGGCCCAGTCCTCGTCGGAGAACGAGACCAGGCCGGCGGGCCGGTCGGCGGGGCCGACGGTGTGCACCACCAGGTCCCGGTCCGGCACGAAGACCTCGTTGCCGTCCCCGTCGTACAGGAGCTGACCGGGCGCGTCCGGCTCCGCCGGGCGCGGAGCGCTGCCGGGGGGCTCCGTCATGCCCAGGGCGTGTTCGTCGGGGAAGAGCCCGCCCGGGGCGAGGGAGCGCAGTTCCTCCTCCGTCAGCGGGGCGATGAGCCAGTACCGCCCCCAGCCGTCCAGGTAGTTCAGCTCCTCCGGAACCGGCCGCCCCTCGGCGGCCAGCTCGTCGAAGACCGCCTGCGCACCGCGCATCACCTCGTGCGCCGAGTGGTGCCCGGTGTGGACCATCGCGCCCAGCATGATCAGGCGCAGCAGGCCCGGGTCGACCTCCACGCCCCAGCGTTCCCGCATCTGCAGGGCGTAGCGCATCAGGAGGTACGCCGAGCCGGAGGTCCCGGTCGCCACCAGACCGCCGGTGTCCTCCGAGCGGCTCTGCAGGTCGCCGCCCAGAAGGATCTCCGTGTCCATCGACGCCGGCCTCCAGGAGACCGTCCCGCCCGGGTTCATGCGGCGCTCGGTCTCGCTCAGCGGAGGCCGGACGTCCTCGGTCCGCAGGTCGTGCAGGATCCTCGGCGGGAGGACGAGCGGCGCCAGCGACGGCTGGGCGGTCTGGCGTTCCCGGCGCTCCAGGCTCAGCCAGTCCGGGTAGTGGACGGGAGTGAGGAGCTCCGCCAGCACTCCGTTGGCGGAGGCGTTGAACAGCAGGGTGAAGCGCTCGCGCAGATTGCCCGACTCCACGACCCGTTCCAGCGCCGCGCGGTCCTTGCCGACCGCGCCGACGACCATGTTCCTCCAGTCCCCCAACAGGGAGACCCACCCCTGATCGGTGTCCTTCACCCGCTCCCACAGAGCCTTCACCAGCCGCTCCAACTGCTGGTTCGCTCCCGGGTGCCCGGCCGCGTAGGAGCTCAGCGCACGGTCGAAACGCTCGGCCTCCGCCTGGTAGCGGATGCGCGCCAGGATCCACGGCGGCGCGTCCGCCGGACGCCAGGTCCCCTCCTCCGGGGACGGGCCGGAGGAGCCCGGCTCCGCCGACGGCCCGCGGTCGTCGTCGGCCCCGGCGGAGGAATGCGGGGCCGTGACGGCCGTCACGGTCGCCTCGATGTCCGCGATCAGCCGCGAGGCCATCCGCCAGACCTCGTCCAGTTCCCGCTCCTGCTCCCGCATCCTCCGCTCGATCAGCGGCACCGTGGCGGCATCGGCCCAGGCCAGGCTGGCCCTGGTGCGGTGGACGACCCCCTGCGCCGCGTCCAGGTAGGCCGCGGCGGCCTCCGCGACGGCCCTGAAGTACCAGTCCCTGTCGTTGCCCAGCTGCGCCGGGTCGAGCCGGACGCCGGACCTGCCGAGCCGCTGTGTCCCCGCTGTCCACAGCCGCGCCGCGCCGTCGAGGTCCCGCAGTTCCCGCAGCTTCTCACGGGCCGTGCCGCGGGCCGCGCTGGCCGAGAAGCCGACCGGGTCCATGGTGCCGTCGGGGCGGTAGCGGCCGTCTCCGTCGGGGTCGACAACGGCCAGCGGACGCGGCAGGGACGGCTCGTCCTCCGCACCCGGCGGGTTCAGTATCGCCATGGCCTTGAGTTCGCCCGTGGGCTGGTACAGCCGGGAGAGCAGCCGGCCCAGCAGCTCGGGGTCCTCCGACTCCAGCAGCCTGCGCTGTGCGTCCCCGCCGATGCGCGCGATCTCGCGCAGCACCGACAGCACGATGCCCTCGTGGATGTCGGCGCCGTGGAAGACCTCGTCCTGGAAGAGGACCTTGGCCGTGCTCCGGTTCCCGGGCGCGTGCGGGTAGGTGTGACGCCACCCCTGGGCGTCCCACCCCGGGAGCTTCTCGGTGGTGCGCAGCGGCTCCGGCTCCTCCTCCAGCGTCACGTCCCGTGTCGCGGGCAGCGGGTTGCGGATGTCGTGCAGGGAGACCCAGCCGCCGAGTTTCTCGAACAGGTCGATGCCGAACACCATCGTGGTCGGCGCGGACGCCTGCGGCACGGGCAGGGACGGATCCGTCAGAGGGCCGTCCCCCACCTCCACCCGGAAGGAGATCTGCGCGGACGGGAGGCTGCCGGCTCCCAGGGTCCGTCCGACGAGCTGCTGCTCGTGCAGCAGCATTCCGGTGTTGACGATCGCGTGGTAGGCGAAGGTGGTGTGCTTGAACCGCAGCGGCAGCCGCGTCAGCCGCTCGTGCAGCGCCTGCCACCGCGGCTCCCGCAGCAGCCCGGCCACGTCCGAGCGCAGCTGCTCCAGATTGCGCCGGGACGTCCGGCGTACGAAGTCGATCCGCCTCTCCTCGGGGATCGCGGCCAGGCCCGCCAGCGCCCGGTCCCACCGGGAGCCACTGGGTACCAGCGCGTACTCCCCGGAGGCCGCGACCTTCGCCGCCTCCTCGGCGGCGTACCCGAACTCGTCGGGCGGCAGGTCCGGCAGGAAGAGCTGGTCGACCGTCCCGGCGTTCACCGCGAACCGCACGGCCTGAGCCCGTTCGAGCGCGGTCTCGGCCGGGGGCCGGTACCTGCCCAGAACCCCGATCATGCCGCCCAGGGAGGCGGTGTCCCTGACCACGCCGTACTTCAGGGCGTTGACCACCGCGGACGCCAGGGTCCGCACCCGGACCGCGCTCTCCAGCAGGGCCCGGTCGTACGGCGACGGGTCGCCCTCGCCGGTGGCGGCTGTGCCGACCAGCCGCAGCATCTCACGGTACGCCTGCCGGAGCTCGGCGGAGCGGTCGCGGATCTCCGCGCCCGTCCAGATCATCCGCTCGCCACGTGTGCCGCCGGCGGCCCGCTCGGCGCGGTCCATCCGCACCGCGTACTCGTCCAGCAGCGCGTCCACGCCGGGCAGACCCGCGCTCGCCGCCTCCTCCCTGATCTCGCGCAGTTCACGCTGGAACAGTTCGTCGACCGCGAGCCAGAGGCGCTGGGGCAGCGGTTCACCGTGGTTGTAGGGGTCGTTACGCCATGCCTGCCAGTCCCGGTACGGCATGCCGTCCCCGGGGGGACTGGTGGTCAGCCACCAGTCGATGTCGTCGCGGAGCAGGTGGACCGGCCCGGTCCCGTCCGGAAGGCCCGGGACCAGGAGGGAGACCGGGGTGGGAGCGTTCTCCCGGTCGGCCCGGGGCAGGGGGCCGTCACCGGAGTTGCTCGGCAGCACGCTCATCGGGCCGAACACCGCCTCCCGCCGCGGACCGGGGGACGCGGCGCGTTCCGGTGCCGTACCGGGGGGCGGCGTGGCGGGGGCGGTGAACTCGGACAGGGTGAGGCCGGGGTTCGGGCCCGCCGCCTCCGCGGCGGCGGAGAGCATCGCCCACAGCCGGTCGTTGCGGCCGTGTCCGGTCGTGTCCGGGCGGTGCGCGGTGTACTCCCGGAGCATCGCCTCCAGCACGGGCGTGGTCAGGGGGCCGGAGCGTTCGCCGGGCCAGGCGGGGTCGTTCAGGCGCATGCGCTCCAGGGCGGCCGGCCCGCGCAGCATCCCCCGCAGTTCCTCCAGGTCGCCGAAGGCGCCCAGCTCGGGCCGGTGGAAGGACTGCCGCAGGGCCAGGACCCAGCGGGCCACCCGCTCCCGCCGGGCGGCACCGTCCTCGGAGGGAAGCGAGGGGAAGTCCGACTCGGAGGCGAGCCGGTCCAGTTCCTCCGCCGTGGGCTCGGGCCAGGCCACCACCCAGCGCTCCTGCGGACGGTCGGACCCCGTGGCGGGGTCCGCGGCGGACCCCGGGCCGGATTCCGTGGCCGTGCCCGGGTACGTGCGCGGGCCGTCCTTGCCGATGGCCGTCCTGTGCTCGCTGCCGGCCCACTTGTACCGGTAGTGGTTGGCCAGCTCCTGCGCGACGGAACGGTCCACCAGGGGATCCGAGCCGGCGGGCCGCTCCAGGAGCCTGCTGGGGAGGGCGAGGAAGCAGCCGTCCGGGTTCCGTCTCATGAGCCGGGTGAACTCGGGTCGGCCGGAGAGGAACCGCACGGCTTCCGGGCCGGTCAGGACGGCTTCCGAACCGTCCTTCAGGGCGAGCGTGATGCTTCCCGGGCCACCGCGCATCACCACGGTGCCCGCCACGGTGAACGGAAGGTCCCGCGGATCGTCGCGCGTGCTCCCCTGGTTCCCGGTCTCCGCGGTCCCCCCGTCCTGCGGGTCCTGCGGATCCTCCGGGCTCTCCTCGCCCCGCTTCCGCCACCAGCTCTGCTTCCCCGGCTTCCGCTGCCGCCGCTCCTCCTGCTCCCGGTACCGGGTGACGGCGTCCAGCCCGTCCAGGTACGGGGCGAACCTCGGCAGGTCGTCCCCGGTGAAGGAGTGGAGTCCGAAGGTGTCCCGGCCGTCGCCGGTGAGCGTGGTGCGGAGGTCCACGTCCCGGTCCGAGATCGTCCTGCCGTCGGCGGTCCGGTACTCGGTGTTGGCGCCGGTGCCGGTGCCGCCGGGCGCGGGGACCTCGTCGGGGAAGCTCGGTATCCACCGGCCCTCCGCGGCTCCCTTGTCCCAGCCGGACAGCGCCAGCCGGGACCTGCGCCAGGGCAGGAAGCGGTCGAGCACGGTGACGTCCCCGTCCGGCGCCCAGACCGTCAGCCCCGCGTCCCGGGCGAGCCGGCGCATGGCGGCGCGGTCCCCGTCCCCGGCGAACGGGACGGCCATGACCACGTCGGTGAGCGCGTGACGCCGCGACACGTTCCGCTGGGCGCCCACCCGCCGGGCGGCGCGCGCGGTCAGCGCGGCGGCCACCTCCAACCGCACCGCGTGGCCCAGGACGCTGGCCTGCCCGGGACGGGGGGCGTCCGCCGTGACCAGCAGGGGGCGGCGGCTCCAGCCGCTGCTCCGGCCCACCGCGGTCGAGCCGCCCACGCGGACCTCCACGGCCGGTCCCGCCGGGCCGCGGCCGAAGGTGAACGTCTCGTCCAGCCGTATGCCCGACGGACGGCGGCCGGTCCAGTTCAGGACGTGGGTACGGCCCTCTCCGGTGTCGATCGTCGTGAGGTACCGGGGGTCCAGCGCGCCCAGCTCCTCCAGGCGGAAGGCGGTCAGCTCGTCGACGCTGCCCGCGCGTCCTTCGGATGCGGCCCTCCCGACCAGTTCCAGCAGCGCGCGCACCTCCTCCGGGGACACCGGCCGGGAGGCGTCCCCGTCGAGCAGCAGGACCTCCCGGGCCAGGGCCGGCAGGTCCAGCGCGTCCCCGCCCAGGTCCGGGCGGTCGGTCCGCAGCCGGTCGAGCAGCTCCGCGGCGTCCGCCAGCTCCTGGAAGCCGGGCGTCTCCACCGCCTGCGCGCCGAGTACCGCCAGCACCGCCTCCACGGGGGTGGGCGCCGCCGCGGTTCCGGCCGGCCCGGCGGTGCCGGGGGGCGACGGGGGCTCACCGGTGTCCGGGGAGGGACCGCCCGCGGAGCCGTCCGTACCGCCGGTGGCCGGCACCGCGCCGACCGTCGCGGCGAGCCGGCCCAGGTACTCCCGCTGGCGCCGGCTCCACAGCTGCCGGTCCGAGCGGTCCGGAACCTCCGCCGGGAGATCCCGCAGCCCCAGCCGGTGCCCCAGTCGCAGTGCCAGTTCGACCGGGGAGGCGTCCGCGGGCAGGACCTGGGCGGAGACGTCCCCGGTGGGCGCCACCTCGGCGCTCCAGTGCGCATCGGCCGTGTTCTCGTCCACCCGCTCCACGGTCACGTGCAGCTCTCTGTCCCCGTCGGGCAGCGGCAGCCGGTGCCGGGGGGCGTTGAACAGGACCTCCGTCTGTTCGCGCAGCCGGTCGAACACGACCTCCAGCTGGGTCCGGGTCACTCCCGGCCGGGGGGACAGGGCCACCCGCACCGTCACGTCGGCGTAGTCCCGGCCGGAGGAGAAGCGCCGCACGTCGAAGTCCGGCCCCCGGTGCTGCCGCGCCTCCTGCCTGGCCCGCGTCCAGGCCTGGGTGCCGGGCCCGCCGGCGTCGCTCCGGCCGTTCTCGCTCCTCGTGGACTCGGCGATCTCCTGGGTCGTCGGTACGCGGTCGGCGGGCCGGCCCTGGGCGTCGAGTTCGATCGAGTTGAAGAAGGCGCCCTCGTACAGGGGCCGCTCGCCCACCCGGCCGCGCTGGCCGTCGATCCACACCACCCGGCCCCGGTGGTTGACGCCCACGACCGCGTGGTTGTTGCCGTCGGGACGCTGGAAGGTCACCACGGCCGCCGCGCCGTGGCCGTGCGTCAGCAGTCTGGTGCGCACCGAGTTCCACGCGGTGTCCGAGTCACGGCCCAGGTACCGCCAGCCCGCGTCCAGCCATCGCGAGGTCAGCATCCCCCCGTTGCTTTCGGGGCCCCGAGCCGTGGCGGCCGCCACGGTGGGAACGCCGTACCAGGACGCCAGCACGCTGCGCGCGACGTCCATGCAGTTGTCGAGGCGGTTCTTCTGCCGGGCACCGCTCCGGGCGTTGACCCTGCGCACCCAGGGCGCCGCGCCCAGGTCGGTGGCGAGGCCGTTGCGGACGTTCGCCCGGTTCAGCGCCCTGACGGGCCAGGCGAGGAGGTAGGTGCCGGGATCCCGGGGGTCGGGGTACCGCTGGAAGTGCCCGTCGCGGACCGGGAAGACGCCCTCCAGCTCGGCCTGCTCCTCCGCCTGGGGCGTCAGCAGCCTGCCCTCGGGGGAAACGCCGTCCCGGGCGTAGGGACGGATCTCCTCCAGCGGCCGGAACACCCCCCGGCCCGCGGAGAACACCCGAGGGTCGGCGAACGTCCCGTCCCGGCCGGACCCGCCCGGCGCCCGGCTCACCGGGAACTCCGGGGCCTCGTCGGCCGTGCCGCCGACGAGATCCGCGTCGGCCGGTACGGGAGCCGGACGGTCGGAGGCGGCCAGCGGCAGGTCGCGGATCACCGGTCCGGAACCGGTGGCGGTCTCGACGTGCTCCAGGTAGTCGGCCGGGAGCGTGCCGTCGGCCGGTGCGGACACGTCGGCCATCACCCCGGAGGCGAACGTCTTGTCCGGGCGGTTGCGGAACAGCGAATCGGGGTCGGTGTAGCGGTCGGGCACTCCGGCGTAGTGCCACAGCTCGTGCAGCACGGTGTTGTCGTCCCGCAGCCGGTTCCGCGCCCGCCGGTCGCCGTCGCCGTCGGTGGTGTGCAGCCGGAAGTGCAACTGGTCGGAGCGGCCCGGCCGCCCGGTGCGGGAGATCTCCACCGCCTGCCGGTGCTCCGGGGCGTGGACCAGGCGGACGCGCAGGTGCAGTTGGTCGCCGGAGGCCGGCAGGACGAAACCGGGGTTGGCCCGCTCGTCCAGCAGGGCGTTCAGCTCCGCCTCGAACGCCGGGAGCTCCCCGGCGGTGAACCCCTCACCCGGCCGGACGGGCAGGACGATCTCCAGGTCCCGTACCCAGCGGCCGTCCGCCGCCTGGATGCGGCGGATGTCGGCACGTACCAGTGTGGCCCTGCCGCCCAGCAGACGACCATTGCCGGTGGCCGGTCCACCGGCGAGCGGGTCGGAGGCCGGGTCGTAGATCTCGGTGCGCAGCCGGGCGGGGACGGCCGCCCCACGGCGGTGCCACCAGGCGTCCCTGGGCACCGGGTTCGCCGAGGGCGCCACGAACCGCGGGAGCCGCGTGCCCCGGGGCGCCGGGGCGTCCTCGGCGGGGGAGGACGACACCGCCGTGTCCGGGACGGGAACGGCCCGCAGGTCGACGGGGGTCTGGTACTCGCCCAGCCAGTCGCTGGGCTGCCGGCCCTCCGTCCGCCGGGAGTCGAAGTCCAGCAGGTCCCTGGCGGCGCCGGGCAGTTCCACCCGCCGCTCCGCGCCGCCGGGCTCCGCCCGCCGGTCCGTGATCATGGTGACCAGGGGCGCGATGTCCGGCCTGCTCGCCAGGAAGCGGATCACCGCCTCCCAGACGAGGTCCCGTTGCGGATGCCCCTCCAGCACGGGGTCGACCTGGGTCACGTGCAGGTCGCCGTTGCGGTTGTACAGGTCGCGCACCAGCGTCTGGGCCATCAGCTGCGCCGTGCGCAGCGTCCGGGACCGCTCCGGAGGGGCGCCCGCCGGGTGCGGAGTCGGCGGGTCCAGCCAGCTCAGCGCGCTGTCGACCTCCACGCCACCGAGGCGGGGCAGGCGTGCGGAGGGCACGCCGATCCTGCGCGCCACCGTGTTGACCACCGCCGGCCCCGTGCGGTCCATCACGGAGTTGCGGCGCGCCCTGCCCTGCGGCTCGGTGAACGCCCGGGGCGGCACCCCCACGAATCCGCTCATCAGATCGGGCTGGGGCTCCCCGTAGTTCCTCCAGATCTCCTCCAGCCAGACGAGCGCCAGCGGATGCCCCTTGGGCATGGTCATCACCGAGTTGCCGGCGCTGCTGCCGTCCTCGCTGATGTCGAGCGCGTACGCCTGGGGCGACTGGAGCGCCTCCGCTATGCGGCTGGGGTCGTGCACCACGTTGTCGGGATCGAGGTAGGTGCCGCCGAACGCGTGCAGGATCTCCAGCCGGGCGATGTCGGAGGCGGCCGCGTACCCCGGTCCCACCTGCTTCGCCGTCTCGGTGAGGTAGAACGGGTGCAGGAACATCGGCGCCTCGGAGTGGAACACCTCGTCCATGTTGACCAGGGCGATGCGGTGCGACCGTGCCCAGTCGAGCATGGAGCGGGCCTCGGCCAGTTCCGGGCCGTCCGAGGGCGCCGGAGCCGCCTTGGCCCGCTCGAACAGCGCACGCGGCACGTCCGTCCACAGCACGACCCGGGCCGCACCGCGGTAGCGGTCGGCCATCCACGCCAGCCGCTCCCGGAGTTCGCCGTGCTTCCCGGTGCCCCGCAGCGGTCCACCGATCCAGACGGAGTGGAGGACGCTGGGCGCCTCGGCCACCTCCGGCAGAGGCGGCACCTCGCCCGGGGCCCAGGCGGTCAGCTCGTCCCCCGACCGGTGGACGACCAGCGACATGCCCTCGGCGGGCGGCAGGGTCGCGGGGTCCATCGCCTCCCGCGTCGGGGCGCGCCTGACCATGTCGAGCCGGCGGAGGAAGGTGAAGATCTGCTCGCCGGTCAGCGAACGGTGGTCGTGGCCGGCCAGGAAAGCGGGAGGCGGGGCGGGGGCGCGGGTGCCGAACAGGTCGGGCCCCAGGAGATGCGTCCCCTCCTCCTGCGCGGCTGTGTAGACGGCCTCCGGGTCCTCGGCGGGAGCGGCCGAGGCCACCAGGTCCGCCAGCAGCTCCCTCGCACTGGTGTACGCGGCGGCCCGGGGCACCTGGCCCGGCGCCCGGCCCGGCGCGAACGCCGGTGTCTCGTCCGTGTCCGTGAGGTCCGGTGCCGTGTCCGCTTCCGTCACCGGCCGACCGGTGACGGCCGGGTTCCCGGACGTGGCGGTCGCCGGGGCGGAGGTGCGCCCGTCGCCGATACCGGTCGTGGGGAGCGGAACCTGTGCGTCCTGCTGCTCCCGCTGCCCGGTGGCGCCCTCCGGCCCGTCCGGAGGCGTGGCCGCGCCGTCGCCGGAGAGGGGCTCGGCGGGCTGGAGGACGTCACCTCCCAGTACCGACAGGTCGGCGAGGGCTTCTGTCCGGGTGGGCGGGGCGGCGTCGGTGAGTCCTTCGAAGGGCTCGGTCAGGCCGCCCTCGGCGACGCTCAGGTCGACCGGTTCCTCTTCGGCGGCCGGCTCCGACTCGGTCGGCGGTGCGGTGGCGGCCGCGGCGGGGGAGGCCGTGGTGTGCGACACCGGCCCGTCCTGCGGAAGCGGACCGTGAGGCAGCGGTGCGTAAGAGCCGTCGAGGCGGTTCCAGAAGGCCCGGTAGCCGTCGTACAGGTCGTTCTCGGCTGAGGTGGTCCGCACCGGGTTGGCCGGCGGGGCGGGGGCCGGGTCCGTTCCGTAGAGCCGTTCCAGGACGGGCAGGATCGCCCGCTCGTGCTCGCGCACCCACTGCGGCCCGTTGTTCCGGGGCCGTCCGGTGAACGGGTCATGACCGGCGTTCGTGCCCAGATAGGCGTTGCTGGCCTGCGCGAAGTACTCCTCCACGGTGGTGGACGAGTAGTTGTCCCGCTCCGCGCCGGAGGCGTCGCGCCGGGGGCCGTCCGGCCACTGCACGTCATGCCCCTGCTGCCGCCTGTGCCGGAAGGACTCCTCCACCACGGCGCGCTCCGCGTCGCTCAGGGCGTACGCGTAGAGGGTGTGCGCCATCTCGTGCGTGGTGGTGGAGTAACCGTCGGGGTGGCTGTCCGCCAGTGGCCTTCCCGGAGCGTCGCCCGGGAGGTTCTCCTCCGTCACCGCCGTCTGCCGCATGCCGTCGGCGCCCCGTACGTCGTCCCAGCGTCGGCCGTCACCCGCCTCCCCGGGCAGAGGGCCCCCCGCCAGGTCGCGGAAAGCCGACAACGAGGTCATGGCCTCGCTCCGGGGCACCACCGTCACCCGTACACCGGCGGCCAGCACACTCTCCGCCACCCCCGGACCGGTCAGCATCCGCTCCAGCTGGGCGACCGCCTCGTTGTGCGCCGAGACCGGCCGCTCCACCGACTCGGGAACCCGCACGATCAGGTGTGCGGCCGCCCGCGCGAACTCCTGGGGCGGCAGGGACGCCCGCAGTTCGGCGATCGCCTGCGGATCCCCCGCCACACGGTCCAGCTCGGCCGCCGACGCGTACGCCAGCGCGGCCGCCCGTTCCCGCGCCGACGTCTGCGGCAGGTCGCCCGGGACCGTTCCCGGGGAGGACGCCGGTTCGCCCGTTCCGGTGGTGGGGACGGGGGCCGGCGCGGTGACCGGTGGTGTCTCCGTCTGTGTGTTGACGGTTGCCGGGGGATTCGGCGCGCTGGGCCGGGCGGTGTCCTTGCCGGTGGCTTCGGTGGTGGGTGCGGTGGTGGTGGGTGCGGTGGGCTGGTCCGGGGCGGGGAGGTGGTCGGCGCGGAGGTCGAGGAGGTGGTTGAGGGCGTGGGCGTAGTGGAGGGGGGTGGCGTCGGTGTGCCACCGGTGGGGGGTCATGGGGACGGAGTCGGCGGAGGGGACGAGCTCGACGGTGAGGTGGGGGGTGGTCCCGGCGGGGGCCGGGGCGACGGTGAGATGGGTGGTCTCGCCGTCGAAGATCTCTTCTTCGACGGTGTCGAGGTGGGGGTTGAGGTGGGTGTCGACGGCCTGGTGGATGCGGTCCCACAGGATGTCGAGGTCGGTGGGGGAGGCGGTGTGGGGGTTGGTGAGGCCGAGGTGGAAGGTGAGGTCGTTGTAGGTGTGGCCGTCCACGGTGAAACGGCGCAGGTCGAAGGCGGGTTCCGGGCGGGGGGTGCCGTCGGGGCCGGGGAGGGGGGCTCCTGCGGGGATGTGGGTGACGGGGGCCTGGGCGCGGGCGGCGTGCCACTCGGGGGTGGTGTAGGGGAGTGGGCGGGGGGCGGTGCCGGGCGCGGGGGCGGGGGTGTCGCTGCCGGGGGTGCCGTCCTGGTGGGCCGGGTTGTTCTGGGTGGGGTCGTAGCCGCTCAGGGTGCTCAGGTCGGTGCCCGGGGGGAGGGTGTCCTGTGCCGGGTCGGGTTCGGGTGTGGGGGTGCTCAGGTCGGTGTCGAGGGTGGGGGTGTCGTGGGTGGTGGCCGGTCCGGTGGTGGTGCTGGTGGGTGGTGGGGTGTGGGGTCCGGTGGTGAGGTGGGTGTGTGGGCCGGTTCCGGTGGTGGTGTCGGGCAGGTCGGTTCCGGTGGTGAGGTGGGTGTGCGGGGTGGTGGGGGTGGTCGGTCCGGTTCCGGTGGTGGTGTCAGGTGTGCCGGTGGGGGTGCTGGTGGTCGGTCCGGTTCCGGTGGGGGTTCCGGTGCCGGTTGTGGTGTTGTGGAAGGTGAAGTTGGTGGTGGTGTGCCATTTGTGGTGGAGGTTGAGGCCGGCCAGGTGGGCGGTGTCGAAGGCGGGGTTGGTGATCAGGGAGCTGGCGGTGCCGCCGGCGACGGTGTTCCAGTTCCAGTCC
>NZ_JARVKV010000089.1 GCF_029813835.1 Streptomyces sp. DH37 | reverse complement strand
GCCGCGGAGCGCTCCGCGGCACCGGCCCGCCCGCGCCGCCCGTGCCGTCGGTGGAGCCGGTGCCGCGCGCCGTGCCGTACGGGCCGCCTCAGGCGCTCGACCGCTCCACCGGGACGGGTTCGGAGTCCCCCAGGTTCTCCGGCAGGCGCAGCCCCTGGCGCAGCGGTACGAGCTCCGACTGCAGCACCATGGCCGCGGCGCCGATCGCGGGCGCGGTGGCGGCCGACCGGGAGAGCCGTACGGCGACCGGGTGGGCGGCGCGCGAGAAGAACGCCCGGTCCAGCTCCTCCCGGACCACCGGCAGGTACACCGACCCCGCGATCGCCAGGCTCGGGCCGGTGAGCACCAGCAGCTCCAGGTCCATGACGTTGGCGAGCGTACGGGCGGCCACCGCCAGGTAGCGCGCCGAGCGGTCCAGCAGGGCGCGCGCGCCCTGCTCGCCGCGGCGCGCGGCACGGGTGACGGCCGCGAAGTCCGCGGTCACCGACGTCAGCCGGCGCCCGGAGCCGCCGTCCAGCCCGGCCGCGCGGGCCAGCCCCTCGTCGGCCCGGGCCGCGGCGACGACGGCGGAGGGCCCGGCCAGGGCCTCGACGCAGCCCCGGGCGCCGCACCAGCACTCCGGGCCCTCCACGTCCAGGCAGCTGTGGCCGATCTCGCCCGCGTTCCCGCTGGCGCCGCGGTAGGTCATCCCGTCGACCAGCAGCCCCGCCCCGATGCCCGTGCCCATGTACAGGGCCGCGAAGGTCGCGGCGCCGCCGACGCCGCCGGACCAGTGCTCGCCCAGGGCCGCCGCCGTGGCGTCGTTGTCGGAGACCACCGGCAGACCGGTGGCCTCCTGGAGGGCCCGGTCGAGCGGGAAGTCCTCCCAGTGCCGCATCAGGGGCGGCGTCAGCCGCATCCCGCTGGTGGGGGAGAGCGGGCCGGGGGAGACCAGGCCCAGGCCGAGCACCCGCTCGCGCTTGACGCCGACGCCGTCGATGAGCGCGTCGACCTCGCTCGCCATGCGCGCGACGACGGTCGGGGGGTCCTCGGCGCCCGCCCCCGCCCGGGACATCCGGGCGACCACCGAGCCGCCGAGGTTGGTGAGGACGTAGGTGAGGCCGGCGTGGTCGAGGTGGACCCCGACCGCGTACCGGGAGGACTGGTTGAGCTGGAGCAGGACGCGGCGCTTGCCGCCGGTGGACTCCGCGCGCCCGGTCTCCACCACCAGTCCGTCGTCGATGAGGCGGCGCACGACGGTCGAGATCGTCGCGCCCGTGAACCCGGTCGCGTTGATGAGGCCGACCCGGCTGATGGTGCCCGCGGCGCGGATCACGTCGAGGACGGCCGCCCTGCTGCTCGCGTGGGCCGTGGCCCGCGCTGGTCCGCTCACTGGTCCCTCCGCCCGCGTCCCGCCGGGGCGGGAGCGCTGTCGATGTGCTCCGCGCGGACCGCGCCGCGCGTGTACGAACCGTTAGTTTATTTGTCTATCGAAGGCGGGCAAGTGCCCGTCCCCGGGCCTCCCCGGGCCTCCCCGCGCCTCCCCGCGCCTCCCCGGCCGCCGACGGCCCCGCGGCCCTTTCCGGGACCGGACCCCGCCAGGGGTGTTCCGCCGTATCCTTCCCCGCACCCGGAGGAGCGCTCCCAGCCGCCTCCGCCCGCCGCCCGGTCTCACTTCCGTCTCCGTGACCACGGGGTGTCGCACAGGTATTGACTTCCTTTCTTCGGCTACTTAACAATCACCCCACGTGAGCGACCCGCCGGCCCGCAAGGCGGTCGAACGGCACAGGGACGTGCCCCTCCAGGACGAGAGGATCCATCCACCATGTTCCAGCAAGCAAGACGCCGCCGTGCGCGCGTCGCAGCGGCCGGGATGGCCGCGGTCGCCCTGCTGGCCACGGCCTGCTCCGAGTCGGGCAGCGGCGGCGGCGCCAAGGACGAGACCCTGGTGGTCTTCACGGGGCAGGCGGGCGACTACCAGGCCAACTTCAACCCGTTCTCGCCGACCCTGAACGAGGGGCCGGGCACGATCTTCGAGTCGCTCTTCTACTTCAACCAGGTCCGCGACGAGCCCGCGAAGCCGCTGCTGGGCACCGAGTACTCCTGGAACGACGACGGCACCGAGCTCTCGGTGACCCTGCGCGAGGGCGTCACGTGGTCGGACGGCGAGGCGTTCACCGCGGACGACGTGGTCTTCACGCTGGACATGATCTCCCGGTACAAGGAGATGAACGGCACCGGCTACAAGGGCAGGGCCGAAGCCGTCGACGACACCCACGTCAGGATCACCTTCGACGAGCCGGCCTACATGGACGGCCCGCAGGTCCTCGGCAAGATCTTCATCGTCCCCGAGCACATCTGGAAGGACTACGAGGAGCCTTCCAAGAACACCGTCACCGAGCCCGTCGGCACCGGCCCCTACCTGCTGGGCGACTTCAAGGGCCAGGCCTTCACGCTCAAGGCCAACCCCGACTACTGGGACGGCGAGCCTGCGGTCAAGCAGGTCCGCTACATCGCCCTGTCGGGCAACCAGGCCGGCGCGGACGCGCTGAAGGCCGGCAAGATCGACTGGCAGACCGGCCCGGTCCCGGACATGAAGAACGTCGAGAAGAACTACCCGGGCTACAAGGCCGTCACGGTCCCGCTCAACCAGACCGCCCTGATGACCTGCTCCAACGCCGAGCTGGGCTGCGAGGGACCGCAGACGGACCCGGCGGTGCGCAAGGCGATCTACTACGCCATGGACCGCACCCAGATCAACTCGCTGGCGTTCCAGGACACCTCCAGCCAGATATCGCCCGGGTTCGCGCTGGTGGAGAGCAACAAGGAGCTCGTCTCCGCCAAGCTCAAGGAGAACCTGGCGCCGATGCAGCCGAACGTCTCCAAGGCGGCGCAGATCCTGGAGCGGGCCGGCTACGCCAAGGGCTCGGACGGCATCTACGCCAAGAACGGCCAGAAGCTGTCCCTGACCGTCCGGGTCGTCTCCGGCTGGACCGACTACATCACGGCCGTCGACACCATGGCCGAGCAGCTGAAGAAGGTCGGCATCAAGCTGACCTCCCAGCAGTCCTCCTGGAACGAGTGGTCCGAGGCGCGCGGCCAGGGCAAGTACCAGCTCCTGATCGACTCGCTGTACCCGGGGCCCTCTCCCGACCCTTTCTACACCTACACCTACTTCTTCAGCAGCGAGACCACCGCGAAGGTCGGCGAGACGGCGAACCCGAACTTCGCCCGCTACAGCGACCCGCGGGTGGACAAGGCGCTCCAGGAGCTGAAGAAGATCGCGCCCGAGGCGGCCGAGCAGCGCCAGAAGCAGTACGACGTCATCCAGACCCGGATCGAGGAGGACATGCCCTACATCCCGATCCTCACCGGCGGTACGACCAGCGAGTACCACGACGCCAAGTTCGAGGGCTGGCCGACCGAGTACAACCTCTACGCCGTCCCGGCGGTCTGGAGCCGTCCCGACCAGGCGCAGATCTACAAGGCCCTGAAGCCGGCCGGCAAGTGACGGCGCGGCAGTGACCGGTACGGCGCGGCAGTGATCGGTTCCGAGGAGAAGCACACAGTGATAGGCGGAGATCGGTGAGGTACTACGCCCGGAAGCTCGGGTTCTATCTCGTCGCCCTGTGGGCGGCGCTGACCCTGAACTTCTTCATTCCGAGGATGATGCCGGGCAACCCGGTGGACACCCTCATGGCGAAGCTGCAACAGCGAGGCGGCGCAACCGACCCGTCGGTCCGCAGATCCTACGAGCTCCTCCTCGGAACCGACACCGGCGAGCCGCTGGTGGTCCAGTACGCCTCGTACCTGGCCAACATGTTCCGCGGCGACCTGGGCGTCTCGGTGAGCGTCTTCCCGGCGGAGGTCGCGACCGTCATCGGCGACGCCCTGCCCTGGACGATCGTGCTGGTGGGCATCGCCACCCTGCTGTCGTTCCTGCTCGGCGTCGGGCTCGGCGCCGTCGTCGGCTGGAAGCGCGGCTCCTGGCTCGACTCGCTCATCCCGGCCACCACCGTGCTCGCGGCGGTGCCGTACTTCTGGCTGGCGCTGATCCTGGTCGCGATCTTCGCCTCGGCCCTGAGCTGGTTCCCGCTCAACGGCGGGTACGACGTGATCCTCACCCCGGGCTGGGACGGCGAGTTCATCGCCTCCGCGATCTACCACGGCACCCTCCCCGCCCTGACGATCGTGATCTCCTCGGTGGGCGGCTGGATGCTCGGGATGCGGAACATGATGGTCTCGACGGTGTCGGAGGACTACATCCTCACCGCCCAGGCCAAGGGCCTGCGCGACCGGCGCATCATGACCCGCTACGCGGCGCGCAACGCGGTCCTGCCGTCCGTCGCCGGCTTCGCGATCTCCCTCGGCTTCGTGGTCTCCGGCTCGGTCATCACCGAGCAGGTCTTCTCCTACCCCGGCATCGGGTCGAGGCTGCTGCAGGCCGTGGAGAACAACGACTACGCCCTGATGCAGGGGATCTTCCTGGTCATCACGGTGGCCGTGCTGGGCGCCAACCTGGTCGTCGACCTGCTGTACGGCCTCATCGACCCCCGCACCCGCGCCGGCAACTGAGAGCTGAGGAACCGACACCGTGACGAACATCAACCCGCCCGCCGGGGCCGCGGCCGACGCGACGCCGGACACCCCGGCCGGGACCACCGGCGTCTCCCCGGCGCCCCGGCGTCCCGGCTCCAGCGGCTGGCGCTCCCTGGTGCCGCGCTGGTCGCCCAAGCTCGGCATCGGCCTCGGCCTCGTCGCCGCCATCGTCCTCTTCGGGATCCTCGGGCCGCTGTTCACGGGCGACCCCAGCACGATCCGCAACATCAGCATGACCCCGCCCAGCGGCGAGTTCTGGCTGGGCACGACCCAGACGGGCCAGGACGTGCTCGCCCTGCTGGCCCACTCCACCCGCGGCTCCCTGCAGATCGGCCTGCTGGTGGGCATCCTGGCCACCCTGCTGTCCGCGGTCTTCGGCGTCATCGGCGGCTACGTCGGCGGGGCGGTGGACGAGGGCTTCTCCCTGTTCTCCAACGTCATGCTGGTCATCCCCGGCCTGCCCCTGGTGATCGTCATCGCGGGCTTCGTCCCCGTGGACCAGCGCGGCTGGTGGACCATCGCGGTCGTCCTGGCGATCACCGGCTGGGCGGCCTCCGCCCGGGTGCTGCGCGCCCAGACCCTCTCCCTGCGCAACCGCGACTACGTCGCCGCGGCGAAGGTGGCGGGCGAGAAGCCCTGGCGAATCGTTTCCGTGGAGATCCTCCCCAACCTGCTGCCGCTGATGGCCTCGCAGTTCGTGTTCGCCGTCATCCTGGCGATCCTCAGCGAGGCGGGCCTGTCGTTCCTGGGCCTGGGCGCCTCCAACTCCTCCACGCTCGGCACGATGCTCTTCTACGCCCAGAACGGCTTCGCCCTCCAGCGGGAGGCGTGGTGGTGGTTCGGTCCGCCCGGCCTGATCATCGCGCTGTTCGGCTGCGGCCTCTCCCTGATCAACTTCAGCATCGACGAGATCATCAACCCCAAGCTCCGCACCGTTCCCGCCGCCTCCCGCCGCACCCGGAAGGGCGGGGGCGCCGGCAGGCGCACGGCCCGCCCCGCCCCCCGCCGTCCCGCCTCCGGCCGGGACGCCTCCGGCCGCGACGCGGTCCTGACGGTCGAGAACCTCAACGTGGTCTACCAGGGCGAGAAGCCCACCCACGCCGTCAAGGACGTCTCGCTCACCCTCGGCCGCGGCGAGATCCTCGGCCTGGCCGGCGAGTCCGGCTGCGGCAAGACCACCCTCGCGTACGCCATCAACCGGCTGCACCGGCCGCCGGCCGAGGTCACCTCGGGATCGGTCACCTTCCACGACCGCGACGGCGGGGACCTCGACCTGCTCGCCCTGGAGAAGGAGGAACTGCGCGCCTTCCGCTGGTCGAAGCTGTCGATGGTCTTCCAGGGCGCGATGAACGCCCTGAACCCGGTGGTCTCCATCCGCGCCCAGCTGGAGGACGTCCTCACCACCCACCGCCCCGGGATGTCCGCCGAGGCCCGCCGCGAGCGGTGCGCCGAGGTGCTCCGCCTGGTCGGTGTCGACCCGCGCCGGCTGGACTCCTTCCCGCACGAGCTCTCCGGGGGCATGCGGCAGCGTGTCATGATCGCCATGGCGCTGCTGCTCGACCCCCAGGTGATGATCATGGACGAACCCACCACGGCCCTCGACGTGGTGGTCCAGCGCGGCATCCTCAGGGAGATCCTGCGCTTCCGCGACGAGCTGGGCTTCGCCGTCGTCTTCATCACCCACGACCTGCCGCTGCTGCTGGAGCTCAGCGACCGCATCGCGGTCATGCGCGACGGCGAGGTGGTCGAGTACGCCACCGCCGACGAGATCCACCGGCGTCCGCGGCACCCCTACACCCGCAAGCTGCTCGACTCCTTCCCCAGCCTCACCGGCGAGCGGGGAGCGTTCATCCGCACCGGGGAGTCCAGCGCCCGCGAGCGCACCGAAACGATCGTGAAGGAGGCGGGCTCGCGATGACGAGGCTCGAGGTACGCGACCTGACCAAGGACTTCTCCCTGCGCTCCGGTCTGCGCCACTCCAGGTTCCGCGCGGTTGACAACGTTTCCTTCACCCTGACCCCCGGCCGGACCGTCGCCCTGGTCGGCGAGTCCGGGTCGGGCAAGTCCACCGTCGCCCGCATGATCGCCCGGCTGGAGAAGCCCACCGCGGGCGAGATCACCGCCACCGGTCCCGACGGGAGGAGGGTGGCCGACCGCGCCTACCGCGACCACGTGCAGATGGTGTTCCAGGACCCCTTCGCCTCGCTCAACCCGTTCCACACCGTCGAGCACCACCTGGCCCGCCCGCTGAAGCTGCACGGCCGCGCCAGGGGGAAGGCGGACGTCCGGGAGAAGGTCGAACAGCTTCTGGAGCGCGTCAACCTGACCCCGGCCGCCGACATCGCGCAGCGCCGTCCGCACGAGCTCTCCGGCGGCCAGCGCCAGCGCGTGGCGATCGCCCGGGCCCTGGCGCCCGGGGCCCAGGTCGTCATCGCCGACGAGCCGGTCTCCATGCTGGACGTCTCCATCCGCCTCGGCGTGCTCAACCTGCTCGCCCGCCTCCAGCGCGAGGACGACCTCGCCGTCCTCTACATCACCCACGACCTCGCCACCGCACGGCACTTCTCCGACGACATCCTGGTGATGTACCGCGGGCGCGTGGTCGAGAGGGGGCCGGCGGACGAGGTCATCCTCAACCCCCAGCACCCGTACACCAGGATCCTCGCCGCCGCCGCGCCCAACCCGGAGGTCCGCGACCGGTCCCGGCTCACCGAGGCGCTCGCCGTCGAGCCGGCGGGCGGCTCCGCCCTTCCCGGCGACGATCCCGGCTGCACCTTCCGGGACCGCTGCCCCCAGGCGTTCGACGCCTGCACCCGCATGCCGGAGGACTTCGCGGTGGGCTACGACCACTACGCGAAGTGCTGGCTGCACCCCGAAGGCGGCACCGGTCCCCGGCCGGGGGCCGAAGGCGTGGCCACCGCCTGACACCGGCCCCGGCCGCGGCGCCGCGGCCGGGGCCCCGCACGTCCCGCGGACCCGTCCGCGGGGCACCCCCGGCGACAAGGAGCACCCACATGTCCCGATCCCTGCTGACCTGGTCGGGCGGCGGCGTACGCCTGGTGCTGGGGGTGGGCGGGGACGAGCCGGTCCGCCTGCTCTCCCTGCGCCCGGCGCACACCGGGGCCGCGCGACCTGACGGCGCGCCCGGTGTGCCGCTGGTCGAGGTGCTGGCGCTCGGCCACGGCCGCTTCCCCGGCAGCCACCGGTACGCCGACACCGCGGTCGGCGGGCGGCTGCGCCACACCGGCCACACCGAGACGCGTACGGAGTCGGCGGCCGAACTCCGCGTCGGCCAGGCCGATCCGGTGACCGGCCTGACCGTCACCAGCGTCTTCCGGGCCGCCGCCGGCTCACCGGCGGTGCGCACCTGGACCGAACTGGGCATGGCGGGGGAGGGGGAGGTGCGCGTCCAGGCCGTCACCTCGGCCGCCACCGGCGCCTTCCTCGCCGACTCCGGGCTCCCGCTGGAGGAGTTCGACCTGCTGTACGGCGACTGCGACTGGGTCGCCGAGTCCCGCTGGCACCGCGTCCCGCTGCGCGAGGCCGGCCTGCCGGTGATGGACCCGGCCGTCCACCACCACGCCTCCCGCAGCCGCTTCGCGCTGACCTCCCGCAGCTCCTGGTCGACGGGCGAGCACCTGCCCACCGGAGCGGTCGTCGCCCGCGACGGCTCCTGGGCGCTGGCCTGGCAGATCGAGCACAACGGCGCCTGGCACTGGGAGGCGGGCGAGACCGTCGACGGCGCGTACGTGGCCCTGCTGGGACCGACCGACGCCGAGCACCAGTGGAGCACGGCGGTGACGGCCGCGCGCGGCTTCACCACCGTGCCGGTCTCGCTGGCCGCGGCGGCGGGCGGCGCGGACGAGGCGCTCGGCGCGCTGACCCGGCAGCGCCGCACCCTGGTGCGCGGGCGCGCGCCCGGCCGCACGCCCCGTCTGCCGGTGGTCTTCAACGACTACATGAACACGCTGATGGGCGACCCCACCACCGGGAAGCTGCTGCCGCTGGTCGACGCGGCGGCCGAGGCGGGCGCGGAGTACTTCTGCGTCGACGCGGGCTGGTACGACGAGGACGGCCACTGGTGGGACAGCGTGGGGGAGTGGCGGCCGTCGGCGACCCGCTTCCCCGGCCCCCGCGGGCTGGCCGAGGTCACCGACCGCATCCGGGAACGCGGCATGGTGCCGGGCATCTGGCTGGAGCCGGAGGTCGTCGGCGTGCGCTCACCGCTCGCCGAGCGCCTGCCGGAGGAGGCGTTCTTCCGCCGCCACGGCGCCCGCGTGGCCGAGCACGGCCGCTACCACCTGGACCTCCGGCACCCGGCGGCGACGGCCCATCTGGACGAGGTCGTCGACCGGCTGGTCGCCGGACTCGGCGTCGGGTACTTCAAGTTCGACTACAACATCATGCCGGGCCCCGGCACCGACACCGGGGGCGCGGCCCCCGGCGAGGGGCTGCTCGCGCACAACCGCGCCCATCTGGCCTGGCTCGACGCGCTGCTGGACCGCCACCCCGGCCTGCTGGTGGAGAACTGCGCCTCGGGCGCGATGCGCATGGACTACGCGATGCTCTCCCGGCTCCATCTGCAGTCCACCTCCGACCAGCAGAACCCCCTGCTCTACCCGCCGATCGCGGCAGCCGCCCCCGCCTCCGTCCTGCCGGAGCAGGCGGGCAACTGGGCGTACGCGCAGCCGGGGATGACGGTCGAGGAGGCGGTGTTCACGCTCGCCACCGGCGTCCTGGGGCGGCTGTACCTCTCCGGCCGCCTGGACCGGATGGACGCGGCCCGGCTCGCCCTGGTGCGCGAGGCGGTCGCCGTCCACCGCGCCCTGCTGCCCGAGATCGCCGACTCCCTGCCGTTCTGGCCGCTGGGCCTGGCCGGCCCGGCCGGGCCCTGGACGGCCGTGGGCCTGCGCCCGGCCGGGCCCGGGGGCGACGCCCTGCTGACGGTGTGGCGGCGGCCCGGCGCCCCGGCGGAGCTGGAACTGCCCGTCGCCCCGCTGCGCGGCGTGGCCGCCGTGCCCGAGACGGTCTTCCCGGCGGCCGGGACGGCCGGCGCGGCCGACTGGCCGCTGGAGTGGGACGCGGGACGCGGTGTGCTGCGCCTGGTCTGCCCGGTGCCCGCGCCGGCGGCCCGGGTGATCCGGCTGCGCCGCCTGTGAGGCGCCGGCCGTCCGTACGGCGGCGCCCCGGGAGGGACCGGCGGACGGTCCCTCCCGGGGCGTGCGGCTCACACCCGGGTCGCGCGCAGCAGCACCAGCCGCTCGGGGTAGAGCACCGGCGCCTGGAGCCCGGCCGCCTCCAGCGCCCGGCCCGGCAGGCGTACGCCCTCCCCGGTCCACCAGGGCAGACGGGCGCCCCAGTGGTGGGCGTTGCCGTCCGGCAGGTCGCCGGGGGCCTGCGGCCGTACGTGGTAGACGGCGTCCGGGTCGAGTCCCGGCAGCCGGACCGCGCCCGCCGGGTACAGCTCGGAGGAGGCCGTGGCCACGAGGGCGTACACCGCCTCCGAGCCGTCCTCGGCGACCACGCCGTGCAGGCGGTAGGCCGGATCCGGGTGGTCGGCGTGCACGGAGACGCCGGTGTGCAGCAGACCGCGCAGCTCCTTGTGGAGGGCCACCCACCGCGTCAGCCGCGCCAGATCCTCCGGAGTGGCCGCGGTCAGGTCCCACTCGATGCCGAAGTGCCCGAACAGGGCCGTGCCCGCCCGGAAGTCGACCGGGTGGCGGCGCTCGGTGGTGTGGGCGACGCCCGACCCCACGTGGGTGCCCATGAGTTCGAGCGGGATCAGCGCGTTGGTCCAGCGCTGGATGCTCTGGCGCTCCAGGGCGTCGATGCAGTCCGAGACCCACACCCGGTCGGTGCGCTGGAGGATCTCCAGGTCCACCCGTCCGCCGCCGGAGGAGCAGGACTCGATCTCCACCCCGGGATGGCGGCGGCGCAGCTCGTCCATCAGCCGGTAGACCGCCCGCGTCTGGCCGTGCACGCCGGCGCGGCCGGTGGGCCGGTGCCCGGCCTCGACCAGGTCCCGGTTGTGGTCCCACTTCAGGTACGCGATCGGGTACGTGCCCAGCAGGTCGTCCAGGCGCTCCAGGATGTACGCGAAGGCCTCGGGGCGCGCCAGGTCGAGGACCTGCTGGGAGCGGGCCGGGCCGGGCAGCCGGTCGCCGGCGGCCATGATCCAGTCGGGGTGGGCGCGGGCCAGGTCGGAGTCCTCGTTGATCATCTCCGGTTCGACCCAGAGCCCGAACTGCATGCCCAGGCCGGTGACGTGGTCGGTCAGCGGGCCCAGCCCGTCCGGCCACACCTCGTCCGAGACGTACCAGTCGCCCAGCCCGCGCCGGTCGTCGCGGCGCGAGCCGAACCAGCCGTCGTCCAGGACGAAGCGTTCCGCCCCCACCGCGGCGGCGGCGTCGGCCAGGCGGCGCAGCCGGTCCAGGTCGTGGTCGAAGTAGACAGCCTCCCAGGTGTTGAGGGTGACCGGCCGGGGGGTGGAGGGGTGGTGCGGGCGGGACCGCAGCCAGCGGTGGAAGCGGCCGGAGACCTCGTCCAGGCCGTGCCGCCCGTAGGAGCCGTACTGCCACGGCGAGGCGTAGGACTCCCCCGGCTCCAGCACCACCTCGCCGGAGAGCAGCAGTTCGCCCGAGCCCAGCAGCGACACCGCGTGGAAGGTGCGCTCGGCGAAGGTGCGGTGGTTGCCGGACCAGGCGGTGTGCACGGCCCAGACCTCGCCCGAGCGGTTGCCGAAGCCCGCGGTGCCGGCGGCCAGCAGGTAGGCGCTGTCGTAGCCGGTGCGCCCGGTGCGGTTCTCCCGCACCCGCAGGCCCTGGGTGAAGGCGGTGCGCTGCGGGCTGCGCTCGCGCAGGTGGTGCCCGGTGAAGTCCAGCAGCTCGGCGGCGTCGGCGGGTACGGGCAGGGTGAGGTTCACGGCGTCGACGGCGAAGGGGGAGGAGCCCCGGTTGGCGACCGTGGCGCGCTGGCGCACCAGCCCCGACGCGGTCAGCTCGACCACCAGCTCCAGGTCCAGTGCGGCGGCCTCGTCACGGGCGAGGACCGTGACGAGGCCGCCGTGCCCGCCGTCGGAGGAGCGGGACTCCCCGGCGGGCGCGGCCAGGGTGGCCTCGCGGACCGCGAAGGCGGTGGAGAAGTCCCGGCCGCCGCGGTTGCCCACCAGGCCGGGGGTGCCCAGCCAGCCCGCCGACTGCTCGGGCAGCACGGACACCTCGACCGGCCCGTCCACCGAGAAGCCGATGGGCTGCGGCGCCCGGGCGAGCCTCAGGGCGTCCAGGTCCCCGGGGCCGAGCGCGCCGAGGTCGGCCCCCCAGTGCAGCACCCGGGGGAGGGTGCCGCCGGTCAGGTCCAGTACGAGGCTGACGCCGGCCGCCCGCAGGTGTGTCACGTCGAGGGGAAGGGGAGCGGAACGTGATGCCACGGTGGTGTCTCCGTCCTGGCCAAGCGGACGCCGGAGGCGCCGTTGACTTACTTTGTTCGGTGGCGTAAGAATCTCGGGCGACGATACTCGGCTCGCGAGGGAGAAATCCACCGGCGGGCGACCGCCTTTTCCCCGTCCTTCCCGAAACCCCTTCAGACCCGCCGCTCCGCACCGCGGAGCCGACCTAGGAGTGAGCGCCGATGATCCGCCAAACCCTGCACGACGGCTGGCAGTTGTCGGCGACCGCGGGGCCGGTGCCCCCGGGCGTCGCGGGCCGGACCGTGCCGGCCGCCGTGCCGGGCAGCGCCCACCTCGACCTGCTGGCGGCCGGTCTGATCCCCGACCCCTACCTGGACCGTGCCGAGGAGGAGCTGGTCTGGGCCCACCGCACCGACTGGCGCTACGCGCTCACCTTCGCGGCCGCCGCGGCCGGCCCCGAGGAGCGGGTGGACCTGGTCTTCGACGGCCTGGACACCGTGGCGACCGTCGAGCTGGACGGGAAGGTGCTGGGCAGCACGGCCAACATGCACCGCGGCTACCGCTTCGACGTCCGCGACGCCCTGGGCGGCGACGCCCACGAGCTCACCGTCTCCTTCCGCTCCGCCCTGGAGTACGCCGAGGAGGTCGAGCGCAGCCTCGGCCGCCGCGACCACGTCTACCCGCACCCCTTCAACATGGTCCGCAAGATGGCCTGCAGTTTCGGCTGGGACTGGGGCCCGGACCTGCAGACCGCCGGCATCTGGAAGCCGGTGCGCCTGGAGCGCTGGCACACCGCCCGCCTGGCGCGGGTGCGCCCGCTGGTGACGGTGGACGCCGACGGCACCGGACGCGCCGAGGTCCACGTCGACGTCGAGCGCTCCGGCCTGGGCGGCGCCGCCGGGGACGTCCCCCTGGAGCTGACCGCCACCGTGGACGGCCGCACCGAGCGCGTCACCGTGCCCGCGGGCTCGACGGCCGCCACCGTCACCGTCACCGTCCCCGACGCCCGTCTGTGGTGGCCCGTCGGCCACGGCGACCAGCCCCTGTACCGCCTCGCCGTCACCCTCGGCGCCCCCGGACGGGCGGGGTCCCACGCGCCGCTGGACACCTGGGAGCGCCGCGTCGGCTTCCGCACCGTCACCGTGGACACCACCCCCGACGAGATCGGCACCCCCTTCACCGTCGTCGTCAACGGCAGGCCGGTCTTCGTCAAGGGCGCCAACTGGATCCCCGACGACCACTTCCTCACGCGGGTCACCCGCGAGCGGATCGAGCGCCGCGTGGAGCAGGCGGTCGGCGCCCACATGAACCTGCTGCGGGTGTGGGGCGGCGGCATCTACGAGACCGAGGACTTCTACGACGTCTGCGACGAGCGCGGCGTCCTGGTCTGGCAGGACTTCCCCTTCGCCTGCGCCTCCTACCCCGAGGAGGAGCCGCTGTGGAGCGAGGTCGAGGCCGAGGCCCGCGAGAACGTCGTCCGCCTCGCCCCGCACGCCTCCCTCGCCCTGTGGAACGGCGCCAACGAGAACATGTGGGGCTTCCGCGACTGGGGCTGGCCCGAGCAGCTCCAGGGCCGCACCTGGGGCCTGCGCTACTACACCGAGCTGCTGCCGTCCATCGTGGCCGAACTCGACCCGACCCGCTTCTACTGCGCCAACAGCCCCTACAACCCCGGCGCGCCCGTCGACGGGCTCCACCCCAACGACCAGGACCACGGCACCCGCCACGAGTGGGAGGTGTGGAACCGGGTCGACTACACCCACTACCGCGACCACGTCCCGCGGTTCTGCTCGGAGTTCGGCTTCCAGGGCCCCCCGACCTGGGCGACCCTGACGCAGTGGATCCACGACGAGCCGCTGACCTCCACCTCGCCCGCCTTCCTGCTGCACCAGAAGGCCGAGGAGGGCAACGACAAGCTCGACCGCGGCATGGCCCCCCACCTGCCCCGGCCGAGGACGTTCGAGGACTGGCACTGGGCGACCCAGCTCAACCAGGCCCGCGCGGTCGCCTTCGGCATCGAGCACTTCCGCTCCTGGTGGCCGCGGACCGCGGGCGCGGTCGTCTGGCAGCTCAACGACTGCTGGCCGGTCACCTCCTGGGCGGCGGTCGACGGCGAGGAGCGCCCCAAGCCGCTGTGGTACGGACTGCGCCACGCCTACGCGCCCCGGCTGCTGACCGTGCAACCCCGCGACGGCCGACCGGTCCTGGTCGCGGTCAACGACCACGACGAGCCCTGGAGGGGCGAGTTGCTCCTGGAGCGGCAGACCTTCGCGGGCACCGCACTGCGGAGCGTTAAGCTTTCCCTCGACGTACCGGCCCGTTCGGTCACCCACACCGAACTGGACGCGTCACTGGTCAGCCCGGACGACGCCCGGAAGGAGGTGCTGGTGGCGACCGCACCGGACGCACGCACCGTGCACCTCTTCGCCGAGGACGTGGAGCTGGACTACGACCCCGCGCCGCTCAAGGCGGAGGCCGTCGCGGTGCCCGGCGGCTACCGGGTCGACGTACACGCCTCGTCGTTCGCGCGCGACGTCGCGGTCCTGGCCGACCGGGTCGCCCCCGACGCGGTCGTGGACGAGATGCTGGTGCCCCTGCTGGCCGGGGAGTCGCGGTCCTTCACCGTGCGGACCGAGGCCGACGTCGATCCCGCCGCGCTGACGGAGCCGCTGGTGCTGCGCTCCGCCAACGCCCTGAGCGCTCCGGTGGTGCGGTACTGAGTGGACGCCTCCGAAGACAGCAGGACGACACGCGCCGGGTTCTCGGGAGCCGTCGGGCTGGTGCTCGCACGCCCCGCGCGACTGCTCGGCATCGAACCCTTCTTCATGGAGTTCATCGCCGGCATCGAGGAGCGCCTCGCCGAGCGGGGCCTGTCCGTCCTGCTGCACGTCGTGGCCACCCAGGAGGCGGAGATCGCCGCCTACCGGCGGTGGGCCGAGCGGGGCCTGGTCGAGACGGTCGTGGTGGTCAACCGCACCGTCGACGACCAGCGGCTGCCCGTCCTGCGCGAACTGGGGCTGCCCGCGGTCCTGGTCGGCGCGGGCAGCGAGGCCCCCGGCGACGCGCGGGAGGCCAGGGGGCCCGGGGACGCCGGGGACGCCGAAGAAACGGTCATGCCCGCGGTCCGCACCGACGACGCCGGGCCGGTGCGCGAGGCGCTCGCGCACCTGCTCGACCTCGGCCACCGCCGTATCGCCCGGATCAGCGGCCCGGCCAACCTGCTGCACACGCGGGCCCGTACCGAGGCGCTGACCGAGGGGTGCCGCGAGGTGGGCGTCGAACCGGTGGTCGTGGAGGGCGACTACTCCGACGAGTCGGGGGCGGAGCTCACGGCGGCGCTGCTGCGCCGGCCGGATCCGCCCACCGCGATCCTCTACGACAACGACGTGATGGCGGTCGCGGGACTGGGCGCGGCCAAGCGGATGGGCGTCGTCGTCCCCGAGCAGCTCAGCCTGATCGCCTGGGACGACTCGACCATGTGCCGCCTGGCGTCGCCCCCGCTGACCACCATGAGCGTGGACGTGCACCAGTACGGCGTGCTGGTGGCCGAGTCGGTGCTGGAGCTGATCGACGGGGTCCCGGTCGCCGAGCGGTGGTCGCCCACCGCCCGGTGCGTGCCCAGGGGCAGCACCGCGCGCTGCGCCGTTCCCTCCACCGCGTAGCGGCGCGGCGGCTCCGGGAGCCGGGCGGAAAACGAAGACCTCCGGGGAGGAGACCCGTACGAAGGGCCTCCTCCCCGGAGGTTTCACGAAGCCGGACGCGGCCGGTGAGCCGGTCAGCGACCGCCGTACTGGCCGTGGCCCTGACCGTGACCCTGGCCCTGGCCGTGGCCGTGGCCCTGACCCTGGTGCTTCTTGCCCTGGCCGTGGCCCTGGTGCTTCTTGCCCTGGTCCTTCTTCTGGTGCTGCTTGCCGTGGTTGTGCTGCGACTGGTTGACGCAGGTGTTGCCGAACGCCGGGTTCAGCAGCCCGACCAGGTTGACGGTGTTGCCACAGACGTTGACCGGGATGTGGACCGGCACCTGAACGACGTTGCCGGAGATGACGCCCGGGGAGCCGATGGCGGCACCCTGCGCCCCGGCGTCGGCGGCGGCGACTCCGGCGGAACCGGCCAGAGCGGCACCGGCGGCGGCCGTCACGGCGACAGCCTTGGCAATACGCGACATGGAAAGTCACTCCTTATAGCGAACAATCACCTATCCGCCAGCCAGCGGCGGTGGTGCCGTGAACAACGCGCGATCCGCCCGGAGGTCACCGCGATTAGGCCGAATGGTGGTCGGAACGGTCCCAGCCACCGGAAACGCGATCGTTTCGCCGGGAAGCGCCCGGGTACCGGAATCCGGCCCAGTCCTGATCGAGGAGGTCTGATGAACGCGCACAGCGAATCCGCCGCCCGTGTCGCCGTGATCACGGGAGCGGACTCGGGGATCGGCCGCGCCACCGCCGTACGCCTGGCCGAGCAGGGGATGGACGTCGGCATCACCTGGCACGAGGACGAGAAGGGCGCGCGGGAGACGGCCGAGGAGGTGCGCTCCCACGGCCGCCGGGCGGCCGTCGCGCGGATGGACCTCACCGAACTCCCCGCCGCCGCAGACGTGATCGACCGGCTCGCCGACGAACTCGGCAGGATCGACGTCCTGGTCAACAACGCCGGCACCGGCACCGCCACCCCCTTCGTCGACCTCGACCTCGACACCGTCCGCCGGGTCCTCGACGTCGACCTCGTCGGGCCGTTCCTGTGCGGGCAGCGTGCCGCCCGCCGCATGATCCGGCAGGGCGACGGCGGCAGGATCGTCAACATCACCAGCGTCCACGAGCACCAGCCGCGGGTGGGCGCCGCGCCCTACTGCGCCGCCAAGGGCGGACTCGGCCTGCTCACCCAGGTCATGGCGCTGGAGCTGGCCGGGGACGGGATCACCGTCAACGCCGTCGCGCCCGGCGAGATCGCCACGCCGATGACCGGTCAGGAGGACACCGACGTCCACACCGAGAAACGTCCCGGCATCCCCGCGGGGCGGCCGGGCGACGCCCGCGAGGTGGCCGCCGTGGTCGCCTTCCTCACCGGCCCGGACGCCGCCTACGTCACCGGCGCGTCGTGGGCGGTCGACGGCGGGATGCTGCGGATGGGGCCGCAGGCCGGCTCCCACCTGGAGAGCGACTCCTGGCGCCGCCCCTGAACCGCCGGACCGTGCTCCCGCCCCGGGCGCCGCTGCTCCGGTTGGTGGACGCCGGTTTTCCCCCGGCGCCGCGAGGGGGCAGCATCGGTGTCCAGGGGAGTCCGGGGGGACGGCGCCGCCGACCGGCGTCGTCCCCCCGCCGACCCGACCAGCCCTCCACGAGCCCGCGGCTCGGACGAGACACAACGAGACACAGTGTGGTGATCGGCCGTGACGGAGACCGTGCGTGCGCCGCAGGGCGCCCCCTGCTGGGTCAGCCTGCTGGCTCCCAACCTGGAGGCCGCGCAGAACTTCTACGGCGAACTCCTGGGCTGGCGGTACCGGCCGGGTTCGCAGAAGCTCGGCCACTACGTGGTCGCCCTCGTCGGCGGCGTGCCGGTCGCCGGACTGGGCGAGGCGAAGGACAGCCTGCGGGTCCTCACCGCCTGGACCGCGTACTTCGCCTCCGACAGCGTCGACACCGCGGCCGGGCGGGTGCGCGAACGCGGCGCCACCGTCGCCGTGGGGCCGGTCGGGTTCGGCTCGGGCCGCGTGGCGTGGGCGGCCGACCCGGCGGGGGCGGTCTTCGGCATCTGGGAGGGCGGGGTCGACCCGGAGTGGCAGGCCGGGAGCAGGCTCAACGCCCCCTCCTGGCTGGAGTTGCGGACCCGCGACGCCTTCGCCGCCGCCCTCTTCTACGGCGAGGTGTTCGGCTGGGACAAGGGCGATCCCGAGCGCTACGACATCCGCTACGAACACGACCGGGTGATCCTGCGCATCGACAAGCGCACCGTGGCGGGACTGAGCGGCGGAGCGGTGGAGGACGCGCCGGACCCGCGGGTCCGCCCGCACTGGCACGTCCACTTCCGCGTCGAGGACGTCGACGCGACGGCCGCGAAGGCGGAGACCCTGGGGGCCGAGGTGGTCTCCGCCCCCGCCGACACCCCGTCGGGGCGGCTGGCGGTCGTCCGCGACCCGCAGGGCGCCCTGTTCTCGGTCGAGAACAGGGCGCCCTAGAACCGAAGACCGGCCGAAGACCGGCCGGGCGCCGGGGGTCAGCCGTCCGGCTCGTCCTGTCCGCCCTGCCCCTCGGCGAGGTCGAGCAGCTCCTGTCCGACCACGGCGTCCAGCGACAGGGTGCGGTAGCCGACCGTGTCGAACAGGACGGTGATCCGGTCCCCCTCCTCGCTCATCACCAGGCCCTCGCCCCACTCCCGGTGGACCACCCGCGCCCCGGTGCGGAACCGGCCCGCGTCCGGGCGCGGGCCCTCCTCGGGGAGGGACACGGGCTGGGCGGGCAGCCCGCGCGCCCCCCGCTCCTCGTACCGCTCCGGCTCGTTCCCGCCCTCGCGCTCGCGCTCCCGCTCCTCCTCGGCGGCCAGGCAGTTGTCGCAGTTGCCGCAGGGCGGCTCGTACTCCTCGCCGAAGTAGCCCAGCAGGAAGCGGCGGCGGCAGCCGGTGGTCTCGGCGTAGCCGCGCATCATCTCCACCCTCGACTGCTCCAGCCTGCGCCGCGCCCGGTCCAGCCCGGCCGCGCGGTCGGCGGCCTCCCGCGGGTCGAGGTCCCCGGCGGGCGCCAGCCCGCCGTCGGGGACGGCGGCCACCGCCCCCGCCTCCTCCAGCAGGTTGACGGCCGCGGTGAGGCGGCCGGCGGACAGCCCCGTCCGCTCGCGCAGCCGTGCGACGGGCAGCGGGCCGTCGTGGCCGCGGACCGCATCGGCGATGTCGGCCAGCGTCTCGGTGTCGGGACTTCCGGAGGAGAAGAACCTCTGCAGCCCCAGGTCCTCGGACCGGTAGTGCAGTACGGCCGACGCGGGAGCGCCGTCGCGGCCCGCCCGGCCGATCTCCTGGTAGTAGGCGTCCGGCGAGCCGGGCACGGAGGCGTGCAGCACGAACCGCACGTCCGGTTTGTCGATGCCCATGCCGAAGGCGGAGGTGGCGACCACCACGTCCAGCCCGCCGTCGAGGAACGCCTCGTGCGCGCGGGAGCGCTCGGCCGAGCGCAGGCCCGCGTGGTAGGCGACGGCCGCCAGGCCGAGGTCCGCCAGCTGCTCCGCGTACTCCTCCGACTCCCTGCGCGTGGCGGTGTAGACGATGCTGGGCTTGGCCTCGGCGGCGGCCCGCTCCACCACGGCCCGGCGCTTCTCCGCCTCGTCCAGGAAGCCGCGCACCTCCAGGCGGAGGTTGGGCCGGTCGAAACCGGCGACGATCCGGGCGGGCCGCTCCATGCCCAGGCGCTCGACGATCTCCTCGCGCACGGGGGGCGCGGCGGTGGCGGTCAGGGCGAGGAGGGTGGGGCGGCCCAGCCGCTCCGCCACGTGTCCCAGACGCAGGTAGTCCGGGCGGAAGTCGTGGCCCCAGGAGGAGATGCACTGGGCCTCGTCGACGACGAACAGCGAGGGCTCCGTCCGCGCCAGCCGCTCCACCACCTCGTCCTTGGCCAGCTGCTCGGGGGAGAGGAGCAGGTACTCGGCGTCGCCCTCGCGCACCGCCCGCCAGGCCTCGGCGGTCTCGCCCGCCCCCTGGGCGGAGTTGACCGCGACGGCGTCGGGCGCGTCGCTGTCCGACAGGCCCTCGATCTGGTCCCGCTGGAGCGAGATGAGGGGGGAGACCACCACGGTGGGGCCGGGCAGCAGCACCGCGGGCACCTGGTAGACGGCGGACTTCCCCGCACCGGTGGGCATCACCACCAGCGTGTCCCGGCCGCGCAGCACCTCCTCCATGGCCTCGGCCTGGCCGGGACGCAGCCCGCTCCAGCCGAAGACCTCGACGGCGGCCCGTTCGAGCCGGGCCCGGGCGTCGCGGGAGGAGGCGGATCCGCCGTCCGTCCCGGTGCTGTCGTGCACGACCGGTGCTCCTCTCGTCCGTGCCGGGCCGGTGTGCGGGCGGGGCCCGGGCGGCTCAGCGGGAGGCCTCGGCCAGCGCGCCGGCGCCGCGGTCCCCGCCGGGCTCCAGGTGGTAGACCGCGAAGGCGCGGCGGATGACCGGCTGCGCGACGTTGCGCACCCGTACCCCGCCGCTGGTCAGTCCGTGCTCGGTGCCCGCGTGGGCGTGCCCGTGGACGGCCAGGTCGGCGCCGGCCGCGTCCACCGCCTCGGCCAGCAGGTAGCTGCCCAGGAAGGGGTAGATCTCCAGCGGCTCGCCGGCGAGGGTGTCGGGCACGGGGGAGAAGTGCGTCAGGGCGACGCGCACCGCGCACCCCTGCCGGTCCAGGTCCTCCAGGGAGGCCCGCAGGCCGTCCGCGCAACGGCGGGTGTAGCGGATGAACTCCTTCATGATCGGCTCGCCGAACTCGCCGCCGCTGCGCCCGGCGAACCCTCCGCCGAAGCCCTTGGTCCCCGCGACGCCGACGCGGGTGCCGTCCACGTCGAGGACCGTCCCCTCGCCCTCCAGGACGGTCACGCCCGCGTCCCGCAGCACGGCGGTGACCTCGTCGGGGCGCTCGTCCTGGTGGTCGTGGTTGCCCAGCACGGCGATCACCGGCACCCGGAGTCCGGAGACCTCCTCGGCGACGACCCGCATCTCCTCGGGCGTGCCGTGGCGGGTCAGGTCGCCGGCGAGCAGCAGGAGGTCGGCGCAGTCGGGAAGGGTCTCGAAGGCGGGGCGCAGCACCCCCCTGCTGTCCGGCCCCATGTGGATGTCGCCGACGGCTGCGATGCGGATCATGCCAGTTCCTCCGGGCGGTCGGGGGCGGTGGCGTCGGCCACGACGATGTCGGTCCGTACCGGTACGCCGGCCAGTTCCTCCTCCGCGACGCGCACGACGGTGTCGCGGCACTCGGCGGTGGGGACGGTGCCGCTGACGACCACCGCTCCGCCGCGGGACTCGATGCGCATGCCGAGTTCGGCGATCTCCTCGCGGACGAGTCGTTCCTGGAGGTGGGCGATGCGGTACTCGGTGTTGTCCGCGCCGCTCTCCCGGCTCTCCCGGCGGATGTCAGGGTCCGTCATGGCTCTCCTCCTGAGGCGAGACGACCTGCAGACGCTCCAGCAGGTAGAGGAAGGCGTCGGGCATCGGCGCCGCTCCGCACTCGCGCCGTATCCGGGCCCAGTCGACCTTCTCCCGCAGGGCCCGGGCGATCGGCAGGACGGCGCCGAAGTCGCAGTGGTGCTCGGTGAAGGCGTTCAGCAGGCTGGCGACCAGGTCGGTCACGGACAGCACCGGCATGCGGACCGACTCCACCGGGAGCTGCTCGGCGCGTTCCAGCAGTTCGCGGCTCACCGGCTGCCGGGCAAGCTCGAAGATCAGGTCGATGTCCTGGCCCATGCACCGGGCCTTGAGCAGCCAGTCCTCCGGAGGGGTGTAGACCTCCAGTCCGGCGTCGCGCAGCGTGGCGGCCACCGCTTCGGCGTCCTCGGGGAGGATGCAGAAGTCGGCGTCGTGCTGGAGGTTGCCGGGGCCGCCGTGTGCGTAGACGGCGACGCTGCCCGCCAGGGCGAAGGGATGCCCGGCGCCCTTCAGCAGGGAGGCCACCTGCTTGGTGGCCTCCAGGATGGCCTGGGTGAGGTTCGGGGGCAGCTCGTCGAGGCCCGCGTCGGCCTCCCGGCGGTCCCGCACGCCGCCGGGCTCGGATGCCAGACGCAGGTCGGCCGGCGCGTTCCGCCCGTCCGGTGCCGCCTCGCCCGGATGCTCGGTCACAGTCACTCCGCTCTCCAGGTCGT
>NZ_JARVKV010000088.1 GCF_029813835.1 Streptomyces sp. DH37 | reverse complement strand
CATCACCGTGGCGGCGGCGCCGCCGTGTCCGGGAGCGGCTAGAGTCTCACCGCAGCAGGGCCCGCAGGGCTGCCGACGAGACACCTGCCAGGGAGCGACGACCGTGCTGATCAACCACGACACCCGGTGCGCTCTCGACGCCGTGGTCGACCTCCTGAACACCGCGCCCGACGAGCACACGCCCGACACGCTCACCGACGTCGGGGCGCTGCGCGCCTTCGTCGAGCGCAACGCCGTCAGCGGCGTGGGGGCCCTGGACGCCGCGGACCTGGCCGCCGTGCGGAACGTGCGCGAGCAGTTCGGGCGGGTCTTCGCCGCGCCCGACGCGCACCGCGCGGCCGAGCTGGTCAACGCGCTGGTCGCCGCCGCCGGCACCACCCCGCAGCTCACCGACCACGACGGCTACGACTGGCACATCCACTACTTCGCGCCCGGCGCCTCCCTCGCCGACCACCTCGCGGCGGACGGCGGCATGGCCCTGGCCTTCCTCGTCGTCGCCGGGGAGCGCGAGCGGCTGCGCCGCTGCGCGGCCCCCGACTGCCGCCGCGCCTTCATCGACCTCTCCCGGAACCGCTCCCGCCGCTACTGCGACAGCCGCACCTGCGGCAACCGGCTGCACGTGGCCGCCTACCGCGCGCGGCAGCGCGAAGCCGCCGGGGGCTGACCGCGTCCGCCGCCGGGCCGGAGGGCCGGCCGGGCGCGCCGCGGGGGCACCGCGGGGGGCACCGTGGGGTCAGAGCAGGAACAGGTCGTGCACCGCCGCCAGGAAGACCAGCCCGCCGACGACGGCCAGGAAGAGCATCAGCGGCGGCTGGGAGAGGGCGAACAGGCAGCCGCGGGGCTCGGCGGACCCGGGGGGCTGCCCGCCGGGCCGCCCGCCCTGTCGGGGGGCGTGCCGGGGGGCGGGCCGGGGGCCGGGGGCATGGTCCTCAGGTGCTTCGGTGGTGTGGCGCATCTCGCCGTGATGATGGCGCAGGCCGCAGCGCCGCGTGGTTCAACACACCAGCGGGCGGACCCGGTTCACCGGATTCAGATGCCGTGCTTCTTCAGAATCGCCTCGATGTCCGAGAAGTCGTCCGCGTCGGTCGCCCCGGCGGCGGGCCGCCGCTCGCGGCCTCCGCCCTCCTGACCGCCCCCCTGGCCGCCCTCGCCCCCGAGGGCGGGCCGGGAGGCGCCGGGCTCCGCCGCGCGCCGCGCGCCCCGCCCGGCTCCGGCCCCGCCGCCCGCGCGGGCGCGCGTACGCCTCCCGGCCGCGCGGCCCGCCAAATAGAGGACGAGGGCGACGGCGAGCACCCCGAAGCCGGCCCAGACCGTGGGTTTGAGCACCAGGTCCGAGGCCCAGGCGGCCACCGCCCCGCCGATCTTGCCGAACATCCCCAGCAGGCCGGACATCGCCAGCCCGACGGGTACCAGGGAGAGGGCCGCTATGCGGGTGGCCGCGGCGAAACGGCGGCGGTAGGCCGTCAGGAAGGCGACGGCCAGGCCCGCCGCGGAGAGTGCCGCGCAGACGGTCGTGGTGAGCATGCCTCCATCGTGCCGCGCTTCGCCCCGTATGTGCCATGCCCGGCGCGGCGGCCTCGGGGAGATATCCGGGTTCCCTCCTCCCGCGGGCCCCTTCCGGAGCCCGCCGGCCTCCTCCCCGGGGACGGGGCGCGGCGCCGGGACTGGGAGAATGCCTCCATGAACGACACCCGCCCCGCCCGCCCCGTGCTCGACGTCTGGTGCGAGCTGCAGTGCCCCGACTGCGACCGGGCCGTGGCCGACCTGCGCGCGCTGCGCGAGCGGTACGGCGACGCCCTGGAGATCCGGTTCCGCCACTTCCCCCTGGACAAGCACCGCCACGCCTACGCCGCCGCCCAGGCCGCCGAGGAGGCGTACGCGCAGGGGCGCGGCGACGAGTACGTCGAGGCGGTCCTGGCCCGCGCCGGGGAGCTGGGCGGGCGCGGCGAGGAACTGCTGCTGGAGGTGGCCGGGGAGCTGGGCCTGGACGCCGAGGAGATGGACACCGCGCTGATCGACGGGCGGCACCTGCTGGTCGTCGACGCCGACCAGGCCGAGGGCCGGGCGATCGGGGTGACCGGCACCCCGACCTATGTGATCGGCGGCGAGCGGCTGGACGGCGGGAAGAGCCAGGAGGGCCTGCGCGAGCGGATCGAGGAGATCGCCGACCGGCTGCTGGCCGGCGGCGAGGGCTGAGCCCGGCGGCGAGGGCGGAGCCGACGGCGGCGCGGCCGGGCGGGAGCCGCTAGAGCAGCGGCTTGTGCAGGTGGTGGGCGGTCGGCCGGTAGCCGAGCGACTCGTACAGCCGCAGGGCCGGGACGTTGTCCGTGAAGACGTTCAGTCCGAGCGTGCGCACCCCGGCCGCCAGGCACTCGCGCTCGGCGGCGAGCATCAGCGCCCGGCCGTGGCCCCGGCCGCGGTGCTCCGGGCGCACCTCGACGTCGAAGACCCAGGCGCCCGGGCCGTGCTCGTGGACCGTCGCGAGCCAGAGCGTGCCGACGTCCGTCCCCTCGTGGACGAGGACGCGCAGGACGGTGCCCGCGGTGTCCGGCCCGTCGGGCAGCAGCCGGGCGTGGTCGGCCTCGGACCTGAGCCGGGCGCGCTCGGGCTCCACGCCCCGCTCGCTCCAGACGCGGGCGTAGGCCGTCCGGCGGCTCTCCAGCCACGCCGGGTACTCCCCCGCCTCCAGGGGCCGCACCGCGCTGCCGCCGGGGAGCGCGGGGGGCCCTGCGGAGGGCGCGGACAGCTCCTTGGACATGCTCCGGTTGCGCTCGGTGTAGCCGAGGGCGGCGGCCAGCCGCAGGGCCGTGCCGGCCTCCGCCGGGACGCTCGCCTCGATCCGGCGGCAGCCCCAGCCGCGCAGCACCTCCTCGGCGGCGAGCGCGGCGACGGTGGCCCGGCCCCGGCGGCGGTCGGGCTCGTGGACGGCGAGCGCCTCGATGCGGCCGGCCGACGGGCCGAGGCGCGCATCGGTGGTCAGCCGCACACCGCCGACGGGCCGGCCGTTGACGCAGATGTCGTACGAACGGGAGCGCGCGCCGTCCTCGGCGCGCCGCTCGGGTCCGGTGGGGCGCAGGGTGGTGGTCATCGTCTGGTTTCTACCCCCGCCGGCGCCCCGCTGTCACCGAGGGCACCGGGGCACCGGGGGCACCAGGACACCGTGCGCGCCGGGCCCGGGTCACGGGTCGATGTCGGCCGCCGAGCGCTCGGCGAAGATCCGCATCGCCTTGGCCGTGACCGGTCCCGGCGCCGTGGGCAGTTCGCGGCCGTCGATCCGGTGGACGGCCTGGACGTCGCGCAGGCTGGAGGTGAGGAAGACCTCCTCGGCCCGCTCCAGGACGTCCACCGGCAGGTCGGTCTCCTGCGCCCCCGCCCACTCGGCCACCAGGGCGCGGGTGATCCCGGCGAGGCAGCCGGAGGCGAGCGGCGGGGTGTGCAGCTCGCCGTCGAGGACGACGAAGACGTTGGAGCCGGTGCCCTCGCACAGCCGCCCGGCCGTGTTGCCGAACAGGGCCTCGGAGGCGCCCTCCCGGTGGGCGCGGGCGAGCGCGACGACGTTCTCGGCGTACGAGGTGGTCTTCAGGCCGGTCAGCGCGCCGCGCTCGTTGCGGGTCCACGGGACGGTGATGACGGCGGTGGTGTCGGGGCGGCGCTTCGCCTCCCCCAGGGCGACGACCAGGGTGGGTCCGGCGTCGCCGCGGTCGGAGCCGAGGGGGGAGAGCCCGCCGGTGTAGGTGATCCGCAGCCGGCCCAGCGGCACGGGGTTGGCCTCGACCACGGCGGCGCAGGCGCGGCGCACCTCGTCCCGGTCGGGCTCGGGCAGGCCCAGGCCGCGGGCGGAGACGGCGAGCCGGTCCAGGTGGCGGGTGAGGGCGAAGGGCCGCCCGTCGACGGTCTTGACCGTCTCGAAGACCCCGTCCCCGACGGTCAGTCCGTGGTCGAGCACGGAGACCCGTGCGCCGTCGGCGTCGCGCAGCCTTCCGTCCACCCAGATCAGCGTCATGGTGCAGCTCCTCCGGTCCTGCCTGTCGTACTCGCCGCGTCCGTGGCCCGGACCGCGCCGCCCGCGGGGGCCGTCTCCGCGTACGCCCCCGACGCTACCCCGAGCAGCCGCTCCGCCTTCAGCTCGGTCTCCTCCCACTCCCGTTCCGGGTCCGAGCCCCAGGTGATCCCGGCACCGGTGCCGAAGCGCAGCGCCGGGCCGCCGGGGGCGGCGCGGTCGATCCAGAAGGTGCGGATGCCCACGGCCAGCTCGCCGGTGCGGCGGTCGGCGTCCACCCAGCCGACGCCGCCGCAGTACGGGCCGCGCGGGGCGGTCTCCAGGGAGCGGATGACGCGCAGGGCGCTGGACTTGGGGGCGCCGGTGACCGAGCCGGGCGGGAAGGTGTGCTCCAGCAGCTCGGCCCAGCCCGCGCCCGGGGCCAGTTCGCCGCGGACGGCGGAGACGAGGTGGACGAGTCCGGGGTGCGGTTCGACGGCGCACAGGGCGGGGACGGCGACCGATCCGGTGGCGCAGACGCGGCCGAGGTCGTTGCGGACCAGGTCCACGATCATCACGTTCTCGGCGCGGTCCTTCTCCAGCAGGTCCGCCGGGGTGCGGCCGGTGCCCTTGATGGGGCGGGACTCCACGGTCCGGCCGCGGCGGCCGAGGTACAGCTCGGGCGAGGCGGTGGCGACCTCGACCCCGTGGGCGGGGAGGCGGACGGTGCCGGCGTGGGGGGCGGGGTTGCCGCGCGCGAGGAGGGCGGTCAGTTCGTCGGGGTCGGCGGCGGCCGGGTCGGGCAGGCGCGCGGTGAGCACGCGGCAGAGGTTGGCCTGGTAGACCTCGCCCGCCGCTATGTGCTCGCGTATGCGCCGCACTCCCGCCGTGTAGGCGGCCCGGTCCAGGGAGGACGTCCAGTCGCCGGTCCCCGGTCCGCGCCAGCGCCCCGGCCGGGGGCGGGGCACGGGAGCGGGCCGTACGTCCCCGAAGCGGGCGCAGACCAGGCCCCCTTCGAAGTCGGCGACCACCGCCCACCAGCCCGTGGAGTCCAGGGCGGCGGGGTCGGTGGTGACGTCCCGCAGATCGGTGGCGAGGAGGCCGCCGAAGCGGGCGAGAGGGGCCGGATCGTGCACGCGGCGAGTCTATGGCGGGCACGCTGGGGAAACGGAATTTGAGCTGGCCCGGGAATCCGCTAAAGTTCATGACGTCACCGAGCGCGGAAGCGGACGGTGGCCGCAACTCCCGGGTGCGGATCCGGGGGAGGCACTGCGGACGTAGCTCAGTTGGTAGAGCACCACCTTGCCAAGGTGGATGTCGCGAGTTCGAGTCTCGTCGTCCGCTCGATGGGGGTCCCCGGCCCCCGCACTGGTGGAGTGGCCGAGAGGCGAGGCAACGGCCTGCAAAGCCGTCTACACGGGTTCAAATCCCGTCTCCACCTCGGACGATTAGCTCAGCGGGAGAGCGCTTCCCTGACACGGAAGAGGTCACTGGTTCAATCCCAGTATCGTCCACTGAGGGCCCGCGAGGGTCCTTGTTCCGCGCGATTAGCTCAGCGGGAGAGCGCTTCCCTGACACGGAAGAGGTCACTGGTTCAATCCCAGTATCGCGCACGCGGCACACCGCACAGCGGACGATTAGCTCAGCGGGAGAGCGCTTCCCTGACACGGAAGAGGTCACTGGTTCAATCCCAGTATCGTCCACACCCCGAAGGGCCGGAGCCTGGCGCTCCGGCCCTTCGTCGTGCTCCGGGCGGCCTCCGGCTCAGGAGGAGAACAGCATCCGGCTGAAGCTCTTGTGGTGACCGTGGTGGCCGTGATGACCGTGGTGCCCGTGATGGCCCTGGTGCGGGGCGCCCCAGGCGGGAGCGGCCGGATAGGGCTGCGCGGCCGGGCCCGGCGGGGGCGGGGCGGGCTGCGACCACTGCGACTCGAGGCGGGTGAGCGCCTCCAGCTCCCCGTAGTCCAGGAAGACCCCCCGGCAGCCGCTGCACTGCTCGATCTGGACTCCGCTGCGGTTGTACGTCTGCATGGGCGCTCGGCACTTGGGACACTGCATCGCGGTCTCGCCTCCGTGGCTGTGGGTCCGTGTGGTTGTGCAGACGCGCTGCGGGGGTGTCGTGGATGCGTCCGCGCGCCGGCGGGCCGGCCGGGCGGCCCCGCGGGCGCGACCAGCGTAGGGCCCGCAGGGCCGTCAGGACCCCGCGATGCGGGAACAGGCGTCGACCAGGGCCCGGTCGACCTCGTCCGGGGCGCGCCCCTGCGCCGCGGCCCCGGCCAGGGCGCGGGCCGCCAGCTGGACGGTCAGCGCCCGCGCGGGCGCGTCCAGCCACGGCCAGGGGTCGTGGGGGCGGCCGTCCGCGCCGCCGGGGAGGGCGGTGCCGCCCGCCGCCCGGTAGGCGTCCAGGAACCGGCCGAAGCAGGCGGGGGCCAGCAGCCCGGTCGCGAACCAGGCGGCGGGCCGGGCCAGGTCCCAGGCCGGGTCGCCCAGGCCCAGGTCGTCGACGTCGATGAGGCGCCAGGGGCCGTCGGGCGCCGGGTGCCGGACGAGCTGCCCCAGGTGCACGTCGCCGTGGCAGAGGGTGTCGGCGCGCGGCGGCGGGGCCTCGTCGCGCGTCCAGGCGGGCAGGGACGCCCAGGCCGCCTCGACGGCCCGCACCGCGGGCGTACGGCGGGCGGTGCGGCGCATCAGGTCCAGGGCGCGGACGGCCTTGGCCGGGCCGCGCATCGGCGGGAGCGGGCCGGGCAGGGCGCCGGCCGGGACGGCGTGCAGACGGGCGAGCAGTTCGCCGGCCGCCTCCCAGGGCGCGGCTTCGGGCGCGCCGGGGTCGACGGGGACGCCGTAGGGCCACAGGCTCACCGGACGGCGGCCGGGCAGGGTGTCCAGGAACCGCCCGCCCGGCTCCGGGCCGCTCCCACCGGCGGACAGCGGCGCGAGCAGGACGCCGCGCAGCAGGGGGTGGGCGGCGACGCGCAGCCGGACCTCGAGGCGGCCCGGATCGCTGTCGGGGGCGTGCGCCTTGGCCACGGTGTCCCCGTTGCGCACGACGGTGACGTCGGCCCGCCGCGCGAGCACCACCGGCCGGGCGCCGTCGGCGGACACGGCGCCGGCTGACGCGGCCCGCCGCGCGAGATGTGCGGTGAGCGGTGCGTCCGTCACGGCGTCCCCCGGATCCGTCCACGGCCCGCGGGCGCGGGCCGTCCAGCGGATCGTACGGGGCCCGGACGGCACGGTGCCCGGGCAGTTCCCCAACTGCCCGGGCCTCGCACCGTCCGCCGTACCCCCGTCCCCACGGGGTTGGGTGGCCGGATGTACCCGGCTCGGGCCGCTCTCCCGAGCCCGGGGCCCTGTGTCAGAACCCCAGCAGTCCGGCCACGGACGACGCCTGAGTGATCACCTCTTCCACGCCGCCGAAGACGACGGCGAGGAGGACCGCGAGCGGAAGGACCATGACGGCGGCCACCAGCGGGTGGCGGCGACCGCCCGGCCGGGTGCCGAGGCCGGCGAGTCCCGCCAGGCGTCCCTGCGCCCGGGCCGCCGGGCGCCCTGCTGTGTGCGCCATGGTTCCGCTCCCGTCGTGATCTGGGGCGGCGGGCGTCTGACCTCGGGGGACGAGTGCTGCACCCGCCGCTTGACGACAACACTAGGAGCGGGGGGCGTCCCGCCGCGTCATGCCCGCGTACCGAACGGGGGCCTCCCGCAGGATGACTCCGCGCGGCCCCGGGTACTCCCCAGGGTGGAGAACCGTCCCCCCGCGTCCCGGGACTTCCCGGAGGGGACGGCCGCGCCGCCGGTCAGCGCGGCGGCGTCTCGGCGGCGCCGTCCTCCCTCGGCACCGGGTGCTCCACCAGCGCCAGCACCCGGTTGGCCATGAAGCGCGCGGTGCGCACCGCCGTGCCGCTGCGGGTGACCTCGCTCACCTCCACCACTCCTCTGCGCACCTGCGTCTCCACGCGCCGGCCCGCACGCGTGGCCGCCATCTCGTAGGTACGGGTGGTGTCTCCGGCGTCCACCACGATCTCCACCCAATCGCCCTTCATCGTGCGATCCCCCTTCCGGGAAGGCCTGCCGGACGCGTCCGAGCAGGGTTTCTCCCGTCCCTGTTCACCGCGCGCCCACGACCCGATTCTCCCACCGGGCACTGACAATCGCAGCGGTCCGCATGCGCGGCCTATCGGCGCGGAAGGGCCGCAGTCCGTAAGCTGTGGCACGTCAGAGGGACCGGGCAGTGCAGGGCCGCCCACCGGGGCGGGACGGGCCTCCCGGCCGGAGGTAGGGGAAGGACATGGCGATGATGCGGCTCCGGCGCGAGGACCCGCGAGTCGTCGGCTCGTTCAGGCTCCACCGGCGGCTGGGCGCGGGCGGCATGGGCGTGGTGTACCTCGGCTCCGACCGGCGCGGACAGCGGGTGGCGCTGAAGGTGATCCGGCCGGATCTCGCGGAGGACCCGGAGTTCCGCTCGCGCTTCGCGCGCGAGGTGTCGGCCGCGCGGCGGATCCGCGGCGGATGCACGGCCCGGCTGGTGGCGGCGGACCTGGAGGCGGACCGCCCGTGGTTCGCGACCCAGTACGTCCCGGGCCCGTCGCTGCACGACAAGGTGAACGAGGAGGGGCCGCTGCCCGCCGCGCAGGTCGCCTCGATCGGCGCGGCGCTGGCCGAGGGGCTGGTGGCGGTGCACGAGGCCGGTGTGGTGCACCGGGACCTGAAGCCGTCGAACATCCTGCTGTCGCCCAAGGGCCCGCGCATCATCGACTTCGGCATCGCCTGGGCGACCGGGGCCAGCACGCTCACGCACGTCGGCACGGCGGTGGGCTCGCCCGGCTTCCTCGCGCCCGAGCAGGTGCGGGGCGCGGCGGTGACCCCGGCGACGGACGTGTTCTCGCTGGGCGCGACGCTGGCGTACGCGGCGACCGCGGACTCCCCCTTCGGGCAGGGCAGTTCGGAGGTGATGCTGTACCGGGTGGTGCACGAGGAGCCCCAGCTGCACGGTGTGCACGCGGCGTTGGCGCCGCTGGTGCGGGCGTGCCTGGCGAAGGACCCGGAGGACCGGCCGAGCACGCTGCAACTGTCGCTGCGGCTGCGGGAGATCGCCGCCCGGGAGGCGCGCGGGCTGCCGGAGGGCGCCGCGACGGGGGCGGCCGTGCGCCCGGCGCGGCCGACGGGGAAGCGGGCCGAGCAGTACCTGCGGCAGCGCACCGCGCGCGACGGCGACCGCCCCTCGGGCGGCCACGGCTCCCCGGGGGGATCCGGCCGCGCGGGCCAGGGCGGTACGGGCGCGTCCAGGGGGTCCGTACCGCGCACGCCGCCCCGGAACGCCGCCCGTCCGGCCACCGGCGGCGGGCGGACGCCGGCGCGGCCCGCCGCCCGGCGCCCGGCGCGTACCGGAAGCGGCACCCGGACGGGTGCGCGGCGGCCCGCGAACCCGCGGCTGCTGCGTCAGCGGCTGGTCGTCTTCGTGACGGTGACGCTGCTGGTCGCGCTGGGCATCGCGGCGGCGCAGGGCTGCCAGGGTCCGGCCCGGGGGCTGGGCGGTCCCGCGGTTCCCCCGGACTCCATCGGCGCGGTGGGCGCGGTGGGCGCGGTGGATTCCGCGGACGCGGCGGACCGGCCGGCCCGCTGACGTCCCGTCACGTCCCCGGCACGGTTCCCCTCACGTCCCCGTCGCGTCCCCGGCACGGTCCCCGTCATGGCCCCGTCGCGTCCCCGTCGCGTCCCGTCCGCGTCCTCACCGCATCGGCGCCTCACAGGGCGCCGAGTGCGGAGAGGACGGCCAGGCACAGCGGGAGGGCCGCGGCGAAGGCGCCGCCCGCGTGCAGCACGGCCTCGGGGAGGGGTCTGCCCGCGGCGCCGGAGAGGATGCCCGCCACCAGGGCGACGAGGGCGGAGAACAGGACGGCCACCAGGACCCACAGGGCCCTGACCGTCGGGGGGTGCGAGAGGGGCTGGGTGCTCATCGGTCGTCTTCCTTCCCTTCGGGAGGGCGATCGGCCTGAGCTGCAACAGCCTCGACCCGACCGCCCTCTGGACGGGGGTAAAGGTGAGGTCCGCACCCTCGGTGCAGACCCTCGCGTTGTCGACCTGTCGACCTGTCGGCCTGTCGACGTGAGCGGGCCGGGGCGTCGGTCTTCCCGCCGGCCCGCCGACCGAGTACCGGAGCGATCACTTTATCACGCAGTGTCACCGAATGCCCGCTTTGGCGGATGCTGCGGGCCCCGGTTCACCCCGCGGCGGTTCCGGTGGCGTAGAAGGCCACGGCGGCGGCAGCGGCGACGTTGAGGGAGTCGACGCCCGCGCTCATGGGGATCCGCACGGTCACGTCGGCGGCCGCGACGGTGGACGGACGCAGGCCGTTCCCCTCCGAGCCGAGGATCAGGGCCAGCCTGGGGTGCCGGCGGGCCACGAGTTCGCCGAGACCGACCGAGTCCTCCTCCAGGGCGAGCGCCGCCGTGACGTACCCCGCCCCGCGCAGCACCGCGATGTCCTCCGGCCAGGATTCCAGCCGGGTCCACGGCACCTGGAGGACCGCGCCCATGGAGACCTTGACCGAGCGCCGGTAGAGGGGGTCGGCGCAGTCCGGGGAGAGCAGCACCGCGTCCACGCCGAGCGCCGCGGCGCTGCGGAAGAGGGCGCCGATGTTGGTGTGGTCGTTCACGGCCTCCAGGACGGCGACCCGGCGCGCCTGCGCCAGCAGGCCCGCCGGTTCGGGGAGGGGCTTGCGGCGCATCGAGGCCAGGGCGCCGCGGTGGACGTGGTAGCCCGTCACCCGCTCGGCCACCTCCGGGGCGACGCTGTAGACGGGCGCCCCGGCCCCGTCGATCACATCGGCCATCGCCTCGGCCCACCGGGGCGTCAGCAGCATCGACCGCATCTCGTAGCCGGCCGCGAGGGCGCGCCGGATGACCTTCTCGCCCTCGGCGATGAACAGGCCCTCCGCCGGTTCGCGGACGCGCCGCAACTGGACGTCGGTCAGGCCGGTGTAGTCGCCCAGGCGCGGATCGCCGGGGTCCTCGACGGTGATCGGCCCCCGGGTCCCCCCGGTCCGTCCGGTCACGCCCTCTGCCACGTCGGTGTCCCCGTCCTCTTCCCCGGTGCCCCGGTTCTCCGGCTCCCCGGTCCCCGCCGCCGTCACCGGCCGGCGTCGGCCCGGTTCACGCCGACCACCTCGCCGACGACGATGACCGCCGGCGGGCGTACGCCCTCCTCCTCGACCGTACGCGCCACGGTCGCCAGGGTGGCGTCCACGCGGCGCTGGCCGGCCATGGTGCCCTCCTGGACCACGGCGACGGGCGTGTCCGGGTCCCGCCCGTGCCTCACGAGGGCGTCGGCGATGGCTCCCGCCCGCTCCACCGCCATCAGCATCACCAGCGTGCCGCGCAGCTTCGCCAGGGCCGCCCAGTCGACCAGCGAGCGCGGGTCGTCGGGGGCGACATGGCCGCTGACGACCGTGAACTCGTGGGCCACCCCCCGGTGCGTGACCGGGATGCCCGCGGCGCCGGGCACGCTGATGGAGCTGGAGATGCCGGGCACCACGGTGACCGGGATCCCCGCCTCGGCCAGCGCCTGGGCCTCCTCCATGCCGCGGCCGAAGACGTAGGGGTCGCCGCCCTTGAGGCGGACGACGAACTTCCCGGCCTTCGCGTGCTCCACGAGGGCGTCGTTGATGGCCTCCTGGGCCATCGCCCGGCCGTAGGGGATCTTGGCGGCGTCGATCACCTCGACGTGCGGCGGCAGTTCGTCCAGCAGGTCGCGCGGGCCGAGCCGGTCGGCGATCACCACGTCCGCCTCGGCCAGCAGCCGGCGACCGCGCACGGTGATCAGGTCCGGGTCGCCGGGGCCGCCGCCGACCAGGGCGACGCCGGCCCGGCGGGCGCGGTGCCGGGGAGCCGTCAGGGTGCCGTCGCGCAGGCCCTCGACCACCGCGTCGCGCACCGCGGCCGAGCGGCGCGGGTCGCGTCCGGTGAGGACGGCGACGGTGACGCCCTCGCTGCGGCCGGTGGCCGGGGTCCAGGCGGTGGCGGCCCCGGCGTCGTCGCTGCGCACGCACCACACGCGGCGCTGCTCGGCCTCGGCCGAGGCGGCGGCGTTGGCGTCCGCGTCGTCGGTGGCGACGACCGCGTACCAGGCGCCCTCCAGGTCGCCCGGGCGGTAGGCGCGGCGCTCCCAGCGCAGCTCGCCGGCCTCGGCCATGGCCTCCACCGAGGGGGTGGCCGAGGGGGCGATCAGCAGCACGTCGGCGCCCGCGGCCAGCAGCGCGGGCAGCCGCCGCTGGGCGACGGTGCCTCCGCCGAGGACGACCACACGGCGTCCGGTCAGGCGCAGGCCCACGGGGTAGGCGGGGTGCGCGGGGTGGTCGGACATGGCTGTGCGGCTCCTTGGACGGTCGCCGACCGCTGCGACGGTGGAGCGGCGGGGAAGCGGGACTTGCGGAGTACGGGACCGGGGACCGCGGAGTACGGGACCGCGGGACGGGCACGGGCAGCCTACGTCGCGGCGACCCGGACCCGCTGTGCCGCAGGTCACCGGGGACCGTGGGTCCCGCGGCGACCTGCGGCGGAGAGGTGGCGGGGGATGTCAGTTCTTCTCGGTGACACCCGCCGAGTCGAAGGTGGCGACCTCGTGCATGGCGCGGGCCGCGCTCTGCACCACGGGCAGGGCCAGCAGCGCGCCCGTGCCCTCGCCGAGCCTCAGGTCGAGGTCGATCAGCGGACGCAGGCCCAGCTTGGTCAGCGCGGCCACGTGGCCGGGCTCCGCACTGCGGTGGCCCGCGATGCAGGCGGCCAGGGCCTCCGGGGCGATGGCCCGGGCGACCAGGGCCGCCGCTCCGGCGCTCACCCCGTCGAGGATGACGGGGGTGCGCAGCGAGGCGCCGCCGAGGATCAGCCCGGTCAGCGCGGCGTGCTCCAGCCCGCCGACCGCGGCGAGGACGCCGAGGGGGTCGGAGGCGTCGGGCCGGTGCAGCTCCAGGGCGCGGCGCACCACGTCGATCTTCTGGGCGTGCATCTCGTCGTTGACGCCGGTGCCGCGGCCGGTGACCTCCGCCGGGTCCGCACCGGTGAAGACGGAGATCAGCGCGGCCGAGACGGTGGTGTTGGCGATGCCCATCTCACCGGTGAGCAGCGCCTTGTTGCCCGCCGCCACCAGGTCGCGGGCGGTCTCGATGCCGACCTCGACCGCGCGCAGCACCTCCTCGCGGGTGAGTGCGGGGCCGGTGGTGAAGTCCGCCGTGCCGGGCCGCACCTTGCGCGGCAGCAGGCCGGGCACGGACGGCAGGTCGCCCGCCACGCCCACGTCCACCACGCAGACCTCGGCGCCGACCTGGCCCGCGAAGGCGTTGCAGACCGCGCCGCCGGCCAGGAAGTTGCCGACCATCTGCGCCGTGACCTCCTGCGGCCAGGTGGTGACGCCCTGGGCGTGCACCCCGTGGTCCCCGGCGAAGACGGCGACGGCCGCGGGCTCGGGGACCGGCGGGGGGCACTGCCGGGCCAGGCCGCTGAGCTGCGCGGAGATGATCTCCAGCATGCCGAGCGCGCCGGACGGCTTGGTCATCCGCTTCTGCCGCTCCCACGCCTCGCCGAGCGCCTTGGCGTCCAGCGGGCGGATGCCCGACAGGGTCTCGGTGAGCAGGTCGTGCGGCTCCTCGGCACCGGGCAGGACGCGGCGGCCGTAGGACTCCTCGTGGACGACCCAGGACAGCGGGCGGCGCTTGGACCAGCCCGCCTGCACCAGCTCCGGCTCGTCCGGGAAGGCGTCCACGTACCCGATGCACAGGTAGGCGACGACCTGCAGGTGCTCGGGCAGGCCCAGCACCCGGACCATCTCGCGCTCGTCGAAGAAGCTGACCCAGCCCACGCCCAGGCCCTCGGCGCGGGCCGCGAGCCAGAGGTTCTCCACCGCCAGCGCGGAGGAGTACGGCGCCATCTGCGGCTGGGTGTGGCGGCCGAGGGTGTGGCGGCCGCCCCGGGTGGGGTCGGCGGTGACGACGATGTTGACCGGGGTGTCGAGGATCGCTTCGACCTTCAGCTCCTTGAACTGCTTGGCGCGGGCCCGGGGCAGCGACCGGGCGTACGCCTCGCGCTGGCGCATGGCCAGCTCGTGCATCGTCCGGCGGGTCTCCTCGGAGCGGATGAGGACGAAGTCCCACGGCTGGGAGTGGCCCACGCTGGGTGCGGTGTGGGCCGCCTCCAGGACGCGCAGCAGCACGTCGTCGGGGATCGGGTCGGAGCGGAAGCCGTTGCGGATGTCCCGCCGCTCGCGCATGAGGCGGTGCAGCGTCTCGCGTTCGGCCTCGTCGTAGCCGGGGGCGGGACCGGTGTCGGGGACCGTGTCCTCGGCGTCCTCGGCGTCCTCGGCGGTCCCGGCATCCTCGGCGGTCCCGGCGTCCGCGGCGGCGCTTTCGGTGGGGGCGGGGGCCTCGGCGTCCTCGGCGGTCGCCGCCTCCGCGGTCCCGGGGACGCCGGCGGCCTCCGGAGCCTCGTCGGTCCCCGGCGCGGCGGGCACGGGCTCCGGCTCCGCGGCGGGTGCGGCCTGTTCCGGGGCGGGGGCGGGAGCCTCGGTGACGGGCTCGGCGGTGACCGCCACGGCCTCCATCACCTGCGGCCCGGCACCGGGCACCGCCGTCATGGCGAGCTGCTGCTCAGGGGCGGGGACGGGCTCCTCGACGGGCGCGGGCTCCTGCTCCTCGGCGGGCGCGGCCTGTTCCGGAGCGGGGGCGGGGACCTCGGTGACGGGCTCGGCGGGGGCCCCGGCCGCTTCCTCGGCGACGGGTTCGGCCGGGACGTCCGCCGAGACCTGCGCGGTGGCCGGCTCCTCCGGGTCCTCCGGCACGGCGGGCACGGGCTGCGGTTCGGCCGGGACGTCCGCCGGGACCTGCGAGACCGGCTCCCCGGTGCTCTCCGGCGCGGCGGGCACGGGCTCCGGCTCCGCGGCGGCTTGGGGCTGCTCCGGTTCCACGGCTTCCGGCCCGGGGGCGGGCTGCGGCTCGGGCTCGGCCGCGGGGACCACGGCCGCCGGGGCCCCCGACTCGGGCACCTCGGCCACGGCGGGCTCGGCGGCTTCGACGGTCTCGGCGGTCCCGGCCGCGGGCGCCTCGACCACAGGAGCCTCGGCCGCCTCCGGCGCGGGCTCCACGGCGGGGGCCTCCGGCGCGGGCGCCGCGACGGGCTCCTGGTACCGCGGCTCGGCCACCGGGGCCGGAGCGGGCGCCTGGGCCTCCGCGACGGGCACCTCTCCGGTGTCCGGGGCGGAGGGCATCGCGGCGAGGTCCGGTCCGGGCAGCGGCTCGGCGGGCCACCCGGCCGCCGGCTCCCCGGGAACGGTCTCCGGCTCCGCCACGGGGGCCGGGGGCTGCGGCGCCCAGGCGCCCGGCTGCACCGGGTCCGACGGGAGCGTGCCGGGCTGCGGCCCGGGCGCCTGGGCCTGGACCGGTGCCTCGGGGGCGGTCCGCGCCGCGGGCTCCTCGTGGGCGACGTCGAAGTACTCGGGCCCCATGGTGGGCGGTCCCGGCTGCCGTACGGGCACGCCCTGCGGGGGCGTGGACACCGGGCCGGCCGGATACGCGGGAGCGGCCGGGGCGCTGCTGCGGTCGGCGAGCGTGCGCACCACACCGGACTGCTCGGGCACGGGCGGCCCGAGGTGCAGCGGCCGGGGGGGCGTCGGGGTGGTGTGGGGCGCCTGGGCATGGGTCCCCTGCGCGGGCGGCGCCGGGTACTGGGCCGGGTTCTGCCCGTACCCGTCCGACTCGCGCGGGCCGGGGACGGTGGCCGGAGGCCGTGCGGACGCCGCCGCCTCGCCCCACCCCTGGGAGCCGGGCAGCAGCAGGTCGTCCTCGTAGCTCGACGCCACACCTTCGACCGGGCCCGCGAAGGTGTACGTGCCGGGAGCCGGTACGTCCGGCTGCTCCGGCTGTCCGCCTGCGTTCTCCGGCTGCCCCTCGCCCGGGACCCGGCCGGTGTCAGTCATGCGTACCCCTCGCCCATCGGTAGTGCTCCTTCCAGCCCCAGCGGGCGCCCGCCCCACCCCGTCGGGACGGCGCCGCCGGAGCGGCGCCGCCGAGGGCGACGGGCGCGGACACGGTGCGTACCCCCGCCTGAACCATCCGGACATCGACAGACAAAGTGTCAACCCCGGTTGGCGGCACAACGATCCATCAGCCTACCCGCCACCGTGCGCCACGGGGGGCCGGGGTGGAGGAGTGACCCCGGTTGGTCCGGTTCGTCTCGGGAGAGATCACGTCCGGCTGCCGGACAGCAGGAAGACGACCGAGCGTTCGCGCTCCGCCCAGTCCCGGGTGTCCAGTTCCAGGGACTGGAGCAGCGCGCACTCGACGGCGTACCCGCCGTCCGCGAGCACCCGTCCGACGGCCTCGGCCTCGTCGCGGGTGACGGCGTGTGTGACGATCCTCTCGGGCCTGCGGTCGGCGCAGGCGGCGACCGTGCGCACTCCCCCGCCGCCGACGCGCACCACGTCGGGCTCGGGCAGCGCCTCCAGCGCCAGGGGCGCGATGCCGTGCACGACCTGGAGCTGGACGCCGAAGCGCCGCGCGGCGGCGGACATCCGGACGCAGGCGGCCGCGTCACGCTCGACGGCGAGGACGGCGGCGCCGAAGCGGGCGGCCTCCACGGCGACGGCCCCGCTGCCCGCGCCGACGTCCCACAGCAGGTCGCCGGGCCGGGGGCCGAGCCGGGCGAGCTGGGCGGCGCGCAGTTGCGCGGAGTCCCTGACGTCCGCCGTCCCCGCGTCCCGCCCGGTGTACTCGGCGGACGGAAGGGCCCAGCCGCGCACCGCGGGCGGGTAGTTCGGCTCGTGTCCGGCCAGCCAGCCGCTCCGGCCGGCGGCGGCGGGCTCGGCGCCACCGGCCGAACCGCCCACCACGATCACGACGTTGGGGTCGCGCCAGACGTGGTCGGCGACCTTGTCGGAGGTCAGTACGGTGACCTGCTCGCGGTCGGTGCCCAGGGCCTCGCAGATGACGAAGGTGCGGTGCACCCCCTCCAGCAGCAGGGCCAGTTCGGCGGGCCCGGCGCCGGGCGAGGTGAGGACGGCGACCTTGGGGTGGGCGCGGCAGACGTTGACGGCGCGGCGCAGGGTGCGGCCGTGGGCCACGACGATCCGGGCGTCGTCCCAGGGCATCCCGGCGCGGGCGAAGGCGGCGGCGACGGAGGAGACCGCGGGGACGACCTCGACCTCCAGGCCGTACTCGGGCGCGCGCAGGGTGCGGACGACGCCGAAGAAGCCGGGGTCGCCGTCGGCGAGGACGACCGCGGTGCCGCGGTGCCCGGCGATGCGACGGGCGGCCAGCGCCGCGCTGCCCAGGCGGATGCGCTCGGCGCCGGGCGGGATCTCCGGCAGGGCGAGGTGGTGGGCGGCGCCGGCGACGAGGGTGGCCGCGCCGAGGGCGGCCCGGGCGGCCTCGGTCGGCGGCGAGCCGTCCCACCCGATCACGGTGACACGGTCGGCCATCGTCGGCTCTCTCCTGGACGCGTCGCGGACGGGGACGGAGGCGGTGCGGGAATGTGCGCGGGTGTGCGGAACCGGTGGGGGCGGTGGGATCGCCGCAGTGAGGTTACCGCGCCCGGCGCGGGGTCCGGCCAGGGTCTGGGCGACGGCCGGGCGTCCGGGCGGTCAGCGCCACTCGGGGTAGGCGGAGTAGCTCCCGGCCTCGGGGTAGGGGGAGTAGCCGCCGGCCTCGGCGGCCTCCCCCGGCCCGTCCTCCAGGTCCTCCGGCAGCAGGCTCCACACGATCAGATCGGTGCGGATGTCGGTCCAGCTCCCGTCCTCGGTACGGGTGCGGGCTATCCAGGCGTTGCGCAGCACGCCCTCGCTGACGCAGCCGACCTTCTGGGCGACCTGCTGGGAGGCGGTGTTGCCGGCCGGGGTGCGGATCTCCAGCCGCTCGAACTTCCGGTCCTGGAACAGCCACTGGACCGCGGCCAGCAGCGACTCGGCGGCGTACCCCTCGCCGCGCGCCCAGGGGGCGATGACGTACGCCGCCTCGGCGGACAGCACCCGCCAGTCGACCCCGCGCAGCTGGACGGTGCCGACCAGGCGCTGGGTGAGGAACTCGGTGACGGCGAAGACGATGCCGCGCCCCTCGGCCCGCTCCGCGGGCGCCCCCCGGGTGATCCACTCCCGGGCGTCGTCCTCGGTGTAGGGGACGGGCGCGGAGGTCCAGGCGGTGACCAGCTCGTCGTTCATCATCTCGGTGAACGCGGGGGCGTCCTCGGCCTCGAGGGGACGCAGCACGAGCCGCTCCGTACTGATCGAGATCTCCGGGAAGATGGATGTCATGCGCCGCTCCAGCCTGAGGGGTTCGAGTGCACAGCATGCAGCATCGCCCCGGCGGTGTGCAGCGCCGGGCCCCGGCCCGGGGCCGGGGCCCGGCTCACCCGCGCACCGGTGTCAGGAGGCGTCGGGGGCGGCCACGACCGACCCCCGGTACTTGCCCTCGATGAACTCCGCGACCTCGTCGGAGGTCAGGAGCTCGGCGAGCTTCCTCACCCGCGGGTCGTCCTGGTCGCCCTCCTTGACGACGAGGAGGTTGACGTAGGGGTTGCCCTCGGCCTCCTCCAGGGCCAGGGCGTCCTCCGCGGGCTCCAGGTCGGCCTCGATGGCGTAGTTGCCGTTGATGACGGCGGCGTCCACGTCGTCGAGGGAGCGGGGCAGCGCGGCGGCCTCCAGCTCCTTGAACTTCAGGCCCTTGGCGTCGGCGATGTCGGCCAGGGTGGCGTCCTGCCCGGCGCCGTCCTCCAGCTCGATCAGGCCGTGGTCGTCCAGGAGCCTGAGGGCGCGGCCCTCGTTGGTGGTGTCGTTGGGGACCGCGACGGTGTCGCCGGCGCCGAGCTCGGAGGCCTTCTTCAGGGTGGCGGAGTACAGGCCCAGCGGCTCCAGGTGGACGCCCACGACGGGCACCAGGTGGGTGCCCTGCTTGGCGTTGACGTCGTCCAGGTAGGGCTTGTGCTGGAAGTAGTTGGCGTCGACCTCGCCGTTCTCGGTGGCGGTGTTGGGGAGCACGTAGTCGGTGAACTCCCTGACCTCCAGCTTCAGCCCGGCCTTCTCGGCCAGGTTCTCCTTGACGAAGCCGAGGATGTCGGCGTGCGGGGTCGGGGAGGCGGCGACGGTCAGCGGCGCGTCGGCGCCCGCCGCGCCGGTGGAGGCGGCGGGGTCGGAGTCGGTGCCGCAGGCGGTCAGCGAGAGGGTCAGCGCGGCGGTGGCCGCGGCGGCGACGGCGGACTTGGCGATGGTGTGCACGAAGAGTGCCTCTTTCCGTGTTTCTCGTGTTTCTTGCGTTTCCGGGTTCTTCCGGTTCTTCCGGTTTCTCCCGGGGTTCCGGAGCTCCGGGGTTCCGGTGTCTCCGGTCGGCGCCGGACAAGGGGTCCGGCTTCGTGGGGGGTTCAGGAGGCGGCGCGCTCGCGGCGGGAGAGCAGGCGCACCGCGCCGTCGCCCAGGAGCTGCACGGCGGTGACGATGGCGAGCAGCACGACGACGGTGGCGAGCATGAAGCCGGTCTCGAAGCGCTGGTAGCCGTAGGTGATGGCCTTGCTGCCCAGCCCCTCGGCGCCCACCGCGCCGGCCATCGCGGAGTAGCCGACGAGGGTGATGACGGTGGTGGTCAGACCGGCCACGAGCGACGGCAGGGCCTGCGGCAGCAGCGCCTTGAAGACGACCGTGCCGGTGCCGCCGCCCATGGACAGGACGGCCTCGACCAGTCCGTGGTCCACCTCCCGCACCGCCGTCTCCACCAGGCGGGCGAAGAAGGGGATGGCGCCGACGGAGAGCGGCACCACGGCGGCCGTCGGGCCGATGGAGGTGCCGACGACCAGGCGCGTGAAGGGGATCAGGGCGACGACGAGGACGATGAAGGGCAGGGAGCGCCCGACGTTGACCACGGCGCCGAGTGCCTTGTTGACCACCCTGTTCGCCAGCAGCCCGCCCCGGTCGGTGAGCACCAGCAGCACGCCCAGCGGGAGTCCGCCCAGGACGGTGACGAGGGCGGACCAGCCCACCATGTAGAGGGTGTCGACGGTGCCCTGGAGCAGGATGGGCTGCATCTCCGGCCAGGTCATCGGGTCTTCTCCACGGTCTCGGGGGTCTGGGGGGTCTCGGAAGTCCGGGGGGCCTCGGAAGTCCGGGGGCTCTCGGCGGTCTCGACGGTCAGGCCCTGCTCGCGCAGGAAGCCGATCGGCACGACGTTGTCCTCGCGGCGGCCGGGCAGCTCGATCCGCATCCGGCCCACCTGGCGGCCGCCGATGGTGTCCATGGCCGCGCCGAGGATCGACACGTCGATGCCGTAGGTGCGCGAGAGCCGGGAGATCAGCGGCCGTCCCGTGCTCTCGCCGTGGAAGGTGACGTCCACGACGGTGCGCTCCCCGGCGTCTCCGCCCCCGGCCGGGGGCGTTCCGCCCAGGGGGAACAGCTCACGGGCCAGTTCCGAGCCGGGGGTGGCCAGCAGTCCGGAGACGGTGCCGGACTCCACGACCTTCCCGTCGCGCATCAGCGCGGCCGAGTCGCAGACGGTCTTGACGACGTCCATCTCGTGCGTGATGAGCAGGACGGTCAGGCCGAGCTGCCGGTTGAGGTCGCGCAGCAGGGCCAGGACGGAGCGGGTGGTCTCCGGGTCGAGGGCGGAGGTCGCCTCGTCCGACAGCAGCACCTTGGGGTCGCCGGCGAGCGCGCGGGCGATGCCGACGCGCTGCTTCTGCCCTCCCGAGAGCTGTGCGGGCCAGGCGCGGGCCTGGTCGGCGAGGCCGACCAGGCCGAGCAGTTCCCGTGCCCTGCGGGCGCGCTCGCGGCCGGGGACCCCCAGGATCTCCAGCGGCAGTTCGACGTTGCCCTGGACGGTCCGGGAGGACAGCAGGTTGAAGTGCTGGAAGACCATGCCGATGCGACTGCGCGCCCGGCGCAGCCCGGCGCCGGCCCGCGGCCCGCGGCCGGCCAGGGCGGTGAGGTCCCGGCCGTCGACGACGACCGTGCCGGAGGTGGGTCTCTCCAGCAGGTTGACGCAGCGGATGAGGGAGGACTTCCCCGCGCCGCTGCGGCCGACGACGCCGAAGACCTCGCCCTCGCGGACGTGGAGGTCGACGCCGTCGAGCGCGGTCACGTCGCGGCCTCGGGAACGGTAGACCTTGGTGAGTCCCGTGGTGGTGATCACTGGGTGTCCATGACTGTCGAGTGCGCGGCGCGGGGGTACGGCGCCGGGCACGGGATGTTCCTGACGAAAGGGGTGGGGACCGGCGGTCCGGAAGCCGCCGTCGGGCGGCGGGACCGCGGGTGAGCGCGGGGCGGAGCGCGTCCGGCGTCCCGGGTGGCCGCCGGTGGGCGGCGGCCGGGAGGCGGAGGCTCAGGTCTCGCTTCGGGGCGCGAGGCGGCTCAGGCGGGGGCCCTCAGCGGTCACACATTCGACACATGCGGCGAGCACCGGGCGTCATCGTCGCCTCGGTCGCACGGGTGCGGCAGCTCGTCGCGGTCATGCGGATGAGTAAAGCAGACGCCTGAGCGCTACACGTAAAAAGCGGACGCCGATGTCCGCATACTGGACGCGCGGCGGGGCGGGAGCGTCCGGCCGGATCGCCGCGACGGAACCGGTTCCACCCTCCCCGAGCTGCGCGGATGCGGCCGACGAGCCGGGCGGGGCACGGTCCGCGGGCGCTCCGCGGCGCTCACGGACTGTGGTCAAGGCCACGGCCGGGGGGACTTGGCGAGGGGTCGTTTCGTCCGCAATACCGGGCTCGAATACAGTGCCGACATGCTCACCCCGCTGACGGTCGCGGTCGCCGTGGCCGCGCTCGCCCTGGCCGCCTGGTGCGGCTTCGCGGCCTACCGGGACCAGCCGACCAAGGACTGGCACTTCGCCGGCATGGCCGTGGTGACCCTGCTCGCCCTCGTCCAGCTGGTCGTCGGCGTCGTGTGGCTGGCGCGCGGCGAGAAGCCGGACGGCGGCACCGTGGTCTTCGTGTCCTACCTGCTGGGCGTGGCGGCCTGCGTGCCCGCGGTCGGCTTCATGTCGCTGGCCGAGCGCACCCGCTGGGGCTCGGCGACGGTGGCCGCGGGCGCCGTGGTGATGGCGGTGCTCCAGGTGCGGCTGTACGACGTGTGGGGAGGCGGACATGGCTGAGCCGTCGCGGACGCCCCGGCCGTCCGGCGCCCGGGCGGGCGCGGGACTCGGCCGCGGCCCGGGCCGGCTGCTGGTCACGCTGTACGCGGTCTTCGCCGTCGGCGCGACCTCCCGCTCGGTCTACCAGCTCTCCACCCGCTTCCACGAGGCCCCGCTGGCGTACGTCCTGTCGGCGGTGGCCGCGGCGGTGTACGTGGTGATCACCGTCGCCCTGGTGCGCGGCGGCGAGGGCGCCCGCCGTGTGGCGCTGGTGTGCTGCGCCGCCGAGCTGGCCGGGGTGCTGACGGTCGGCACCTGGACGGTGCTGGCCCCGAACGCCTTCCCGGACGCCACCGTCTGGTCGAACTACGGCCTGGGCTATCTGCTGCTCCCGCTGGTCCTGCCGGTGGTCGGCCTGCTGTGGCTGCGCCGCTCGCCCGCCGGGGCCGGGGTCGCCTGACCGGACGCCCGCCCGTACGCGCGCGGC
>NZ_JARVKV010000087.1 GCF_029813835.1 Streptomyces sp. DH37 | reverse complement strand
CCGGTGGCCGGACCCTCGCGCCTCCGTCCTCGTGTGCGCCGCGCCGCCGCCGTCAGGCGGACTTGCGCTTGCTGTCCCGCGGGTGCACCGCGATGTTCATGGTCCCGGAGCGCAGGACCGCCAGCCTCTCGGCCAGCACCTCCTCCAGCTCCTCGCGGGTGCGCCGCTCCATGAGCATGTCCCAGTGCGTCCGCGCGGGCTTGCCCTTCTTCTCCTCAGGCCCCTCGCCGTTCACCAGGAGGGCCTGGGCTCCGCATACCTTGCACTCCCACTCCGGCGGAATCTCGGCCTCAACCGAGAACGGCATCTCGAAGCGATGACCGTTCTGGCATGCGTACTCCACGGCCTGGCGCGGTGCCAGGTCGATACCGCGGTCGGTCTCGTAGCTGGTCACCACGAGTCGCGTGCCGCGCAGAGCTCGCTCACTCATGAATCGTGCCTCCCGGGCTTGTCGCCCACAGGACAGGTGTCGCTGTCGTCGTCATCCGGTCAACGTCCGGTCGGCGGTGAAGATTCCCGATCTGGGACATGCGTCGCCCGTCGTGCCGCTGCCTCGTCGAATATGCGGTACCCGCAGCTGCCCGCTTTGTCACATCCGGCAGGGACGCAACGTAACGTTCGCCTATCTTTGGCATGCAGTAACGGTCCATCCGACGAGTTGCAGGCGTACACTACCCGCCCTTCGCCCGATGGCCTAAATCCGATCCGGCGCCGCGGCACCCACCGCCGCCACCGCTCGTCTGACCGGTACCCGCAGCAGCAGGAAGAAACCCAGGACGAAGAAGACGACCAGCGAGATGATCGCGTCCCGGTAGCTGCCGGTGAGCTGGTAGGTCAGCCCGAACACCAGCGGACCCAGCCAGCTCGTGCCGCGGTCGCTCACCTCGTACAGCGAGAAGTACTCCGCCTCCCTGCCCGGCGGCACCAGCTGCGCGTACAGCGACCGCGACAGCGCCTGCGTGCCGCCCAGCACCATCCCGATCGCCGCGGCCAGCACGTAGAACCACACGGGCTCCCCGGCGGGGAGCACGTATCCGGCCCCCACCGTCGCCGTCCAGGCCACCAGCGAGCCCAGGATCGTGCGCTTGGCGCCGTAGCGCACCGCCAGCCGCCCCAGCAGCAGCGCCCCCGCCACCGCCAGGACCTGCACCAGCAGGATCGCGCCGATCAGGGTCGTCTGGTCCATCCCCAGTTCCCGGGAGCCGAAGACCGAGGCCTGGGTGATCACCGTCTGCACGCCGTCGTTGTAGAGGAGGTAGGCCAGCAGGAACATCAGGGTCAGCGGGTAGCGCCGCAGGTCGCGCAGCGTTCCGGCCAGTTGCCGCCAGCCGCCGCGCAGGGACATCCCCCCGCCGCCGGCCGCGCCGGCGTGGGCGCCGGGCCGCTCGCGCAGCCGCCGCAGCGGGATGATCGCGAAGACCGCCCACCACAGGCCCGCCGACGCCAGGCAGATCCGTACCGCCGTGCCCTCGTCCACGCCCAGCGACTCGTGCCCGAGGAAGAACGCCAGATTGGCCGCCAGGACCAGGGAGCCGGAGGCGTAGCCGAAGGCCCAGCCGCGGGAGGAGACCGCGTCCCGCTCCGCGGGGGTGGCGATCTGCGGCAGGAAGGAGTTGTAGACCACCACGGCCGTGGCGTAGGAGACGTTGGCCACCACCAGCAGCGCGCCGCCCAGCAGGTAGCGGTCGCCCTCCAGGAAGAACATCCCCGTGGTGGCCGCGGCCCCCAGGTAGGCGAACACGCCCATGATCGGCTTCTTGCGGCCCGACCGGTCGGCGATCGCCCCGGCCAGCGGCATCACCAGCACCGACAGCAGCACCGAGAGGGAGACGGCGTAGGCGAAGTACGAGCCCGCGCGGACCGGTATGCCCAGGGGGTGGACGTAGCCGGCGCCGTCCGCCGCGGCCTCGGCGACCGAGGTCAGGTACGGGCCGAGGAAGACGGTGAGCACGCTGGTGGAGAAGACGGAGACCGCCCAGTCGTAGAAGTACCAGCCGCGCTGCTCGCGGCGCCGCTCGGCGGCCCCGGCGAAGCCGCCCGCGCCGTCCCCGGCCCCCGTGTTCTCCCCGGTGTCCCCGGCCCCCGCAGCGGTCTCGGTGCCCACCCGCGCCCCCTCGTCCTTCCGTACGCAGGCGGTCGCGGGCGGGCGGACCGGGCCGTCCGGCGGCTCCGGCCGCGTCGGACGTCAGACCCAGGCCCCCCGCTCGGCCAGCACCGTGCGCAGTGTCTCGATGTGATCGGTCATGATGCCATCCACGCCCAGATCCAGCAGCGCCCTCATCCGTTCCGGATCGTTGACCGTCCACACGTGCACCTGGAGGCCCCTGTGGTGGGCGTGGCGCACGAACGCCCGGTCCACCACCGGTATCCCGCCGTGCCGCACCGGGACCTGCGCGCACAGCGCGTCGCGACTGACCGCGCCCGGCAGGCGGTACGAGCGCAGCCGCAGTCCCAGGACGCCGCGCGTGCCCAGCGAGGTGGCCAGCCGCGGGCCCGCCAGGCGCCGGGCCCGGGCCACCCGGGACTCGTCGAAGGCCCCCACGCACACCCGGTCCCAGGCGCCGGCGGAGTCCAGGACCTCCAGCAGCGGGGCCAGGGCGGCGTCCGCCTTGACGTCGATGTTCCAGCGGGCGTGGGGGAAGGCCCGCAGCAGGTCGGTGAAGAGCGGCACCGGCTCGCGGCCGCCCACCCGGGCCCGCCGTACCTCCGACCAGGGCAGGGAGGCGATCGCCCCGCCGCCGTCGGTCACCCGGTCCAGCGTGGCGTCGTGGAAGGCGACCAGCCTCCCGTCCGCCGTGGCGTGCACGTCGGTCTCCAGGTAGCGGTAGCCCAGCCCCACCGCCCGTGCGAAGGCGCCGTGGGTGTTCTCGGGGGCCGCCCCTCCTTCGGCCGCCCCGCCCCGGTGGGCGAAGGCCAGGGGGGCGGGGTGGTCGAAGAAGGGGTGGGCGGGACGCGGGGCGGAAGGGGCCGATGCCGTCATGGACGCAGTATGGCGCGCAGCCGCCCGCGCCCTCCGGGGCGGTCCGCCGCGCTGTCCGCCGCGCTGCTTTCCGCGCTGTCCTCCGTACCGCCTTCCGTACCGCTTTCCGCGCCGCCCCCGCCATGGTGGCCGCCGCCATGGCCGCCGTCGCGGCCGCTGCCATGGCCGTCGTCGCGGCCGTCGTCCGTCCGGGCGGGGGCGGGCGCCCCGAAGACCCTCAGGAAGAACTGGGAGAGCGGACCGATCGCCAGGGCGTAGAGCACCGTGCCCACGCCCACCGTGCCGCCCAGCAGGAAGCCGGTGGCCAGGGCGACCAGCTCGATGCCCGTCCGCACCAGGCGCACCGAACGCCTGGTGACCCGGTGCAGACCGGTCATCAGGCCGTCGCGCGGCCCCGGCCCGAAACGCGCGGTGATGTACAGGCCGGTCGCGACCCCGTTCAGCACGACCGCGGCCAGCAGCAGCGGCGCCCGCACCGCGAGCGCGTCCGGCTCCGGCAGCGCGGCCAGGGTGCCGTCCATCGCCAGGCCCACCACGATCACGTTGGAGACGGTTCCCAGACCGGGCCGCTCCCGCAGCGGTATCCACAGCAGCAGCACGGCCGCGCCGGTGATGATCACCACGGTGCCGATGGTCAGTCCGGAGTGCCCGGAGACGCCCTGGTGGAAGACGTCCCACGGGCCGAGGCCGAGGTCCGCGCGCACCATCAGCGCCAGGCTGGCGCCGTAGAGCACCAGGCCCGCGTAGAGCCGTACGAGGCGGCGGACGAGGCCGGCGGAGCCGCCGGAACTCCCGGAGCCCTCCGGATCCCCCGGTTCCCCGGAATGAGCGGAACCGCCGGAACCCCTGGAACCACCGGAACCGCTGGAATCGCTGGAACCCCTGAAAACGGACAACGGACCGTCCTTTCTGGCGCGGTGGACTGATGCGTGACACTCTGTGGCATGCAAGCGGTCCGCAACCATGGCCAATTCCAAGAAGGTGGACTCAACTGATGGCTCAGTGGACTTCGGCGGTCGGGGCGCCTCAGCTCGCCCGCCTCCTGGCCTCCCACCGCGTCGAGGCCGCCGGCGCCCGGCGGATGCCCGCCTACCGCGCCCTCGCCGACGGCGTGCGCCTGCTGGTGCTGGAAGGCCGTGTCCCCGTCGCCGCCCGGCTGCCCGCCGAGCGCGAGCTGGCCGCCGCCCTGTCCGTCAGCCGCACCACCGTGGCCGCCGCCTACGAGGCGCTGCGCGCCGACGGCTTCCTGGCGTCGCGGCGCGGCGCGGGGAGCTGGACGGCCCTGCCCGCCGGCAACCCCCTGCCGTCGGGCGGGCTGCTGCCCCTGCCGCCGGACGCCGCCGGGACCATGATCGACCTGGGTTGCGCCGCCCTCCCCGCCCCCGAGCCCTGGCTCACCCGGGCCTTCCAGGGCGCCCTGGCCGATCTGCCGCCCTACGCCCACACCCACGGCGACTACCCGGCGGGGCTGCCCGTCCTGCGCCAGGCGCTGGCCGACCGCTACACCGCCCGCGGCGTCCCGACGATGCCCGAGCAGATCATGATCACCACCGGCGCCATGGGCGCGGTGGCCGCCATCCGCGGTCTGTTCGTGCCGCGCGGCGAGCGCGTCGCCGTCGAGCACCCCTCGTACGCCAATGTCCTGCAACTGCTGCGCGAGGCGGGCGCCCGGCTGGTGCCCGTCGCGATGGGGGAGGGGCTCACCGGCTGGGACCTGCCCGCCTGGCGCCGTGTGCTGCGCGACGCCGCGCCGCGGATGGCGTACGTCATCGCCGACTTCCACAACCCCACCGGCGCGCTGGCCGGCGAGGAGCAGCGCCGCGAGCTGGTGGCCGCCGCCCGCGCCGCGGGCGCCGTGCTGGTGGTGGACGAGACCATGTCCGGCCTCGACCTCGACGCCCCGTCCGGGGAGCCGATGCCGCGGCCGGTGGCGGCGTTCGACTCCGGCGGCTCGACCGTCGTCACCGTCGGCTCGGCCAGCAAGGCCATCTGGGCGGGGCTGCGCATCGGCTGGATCCGGGCCGCCCCCGAGACCATCCGCAGCCTGATCGCCGCCCGCGTCTACGCCGACCTCGGCAGCCCCGTGCTGGAGCAGCTCGCCGTCGCCTGGCTGCTGGCGGAGGGCGCCGGGGGGAGCGGCTGGGACCTGGCCATGGCCGTCCACCGCGAGCGGGCCCGGGAGAACCGCGACGCCCTCGTCGAGGCCGTCCGACAGCACCTGCCCGACTGGGAGTTCACCGTCCCGCGCGGCGGCCTCACCCTGTGGGTGCGCACCGGCGACCTGTCCGGCTCGCGGGTCGCCGAGGCGGGGGAGCGGCTGGGGGTGCGCGTCCCCTCCGGGCCGCGCTTCGGCGTGGACGGCGCCTTCGAGGGCTACGTGCGGCTGCCGTTCACGGTCTCCGGCCCCGTCGCCGGGGAGGCCGCGGCCCGGCTGGCCGCGGCCGCGCGGCTGGTCGCCGACGGGCGGAGCGCCGAGACCGACACCCCGCGCAGCTTCGTCGCCTGAGGAGCGGCCCGAGCGGTGGCCCGAGGGGCGGCCCGAGCCGTCGTCCGGGCCGCCGCGCGAGTCCGGCACCCCGCCGCCCGGGCGCGGGGCGTCAGCGGACCGGCCGCCGGCCCGCCGCGGCCACCGGCTCCGGCAGCAGCTCCAGGACCGCCCGCCGCTGCGACTCGGCCGACTCCTCGTCGTACGGGTCCGGGGCGGCGGGCACTTGGAGGCGGTGCACCGGACCCGAGCCCAGCCGGGCGTAACCGCGCCCCGGCGGCACATCCGGCGGCGGCGTGGTGGCCGGCGCCTCGCCGAGCACCGCCCGCACCTCCTGCGGTGTCGCCGCGCCGAGCACCACCCGTGCCCGGGTGTACGCGCGGACGGCCTCGGAGAGGCTGCCGGCGCCCTCGAACTGGTCGGCCAGCGCCACGGTGACCCGCACCGCGCGCCCGTACCGCAGGGGGACCTGGAGCAGGTCCTGCGGGTCGCGCTGCCCCTCGGAGCGCGCCAGGTGGCTGAGCACCGAGGGCCGGTCGACCAGCACCCACAGCGGGCGGCAGATCTCCTCCGGCACGTCCCGGCCGGTCTGCCGGGCGCGGTTGGCGGCCAGCAGCCTGCGCTCGGTCTCCCGCACCACCCACTCCAGCGACGACAGCGCGCCGGCCAGCGTGGACTCCACCGCCAGCACCCTGCCGCGCCCCGCCAGGCACGCGTACTCGCCGGCGCCGCCGCCGTCCACGACCAAGACCTCGCCCTGGCGCAGGGACTGGAGGGCGACCGACCGCAGCAGCGTGGTCGTCCCCGAGCCCGGGTGGCCCAGCGCCAGCAGGTGCGGCTCGGTGGAGCGCGGACCCGTGCGCCACACCACCGGGGGCACGTCCAGCCGCTCGCCGCCGTCCTCGACCACCGGCACCGTGCGCTGGACGGTGTGGAGGTCGGTGAAGCCCAGCACGGTCTCGCCCGGCGCGGTGACGAAGCGCTGCGCGCAGATGCCGGTGGGCAGCGGGGCCAGCGCGGTCAGGGTCAGCTCGCCCAGCTCCTCGTCCCAGGCGAAGTGGTACTCCCGGCCCCGTCCCGCCTTGGCGCACAGCAGCCCCTGGAGGCGCGCCCGGGCCTCCGGGTCGCCGTCCCCGAAGTGCGGCGGGTAGCGCAGCCGCAGCCGGGCCAGCCGCCCCTCAGCGGTGAACGCGAAGTCGGTGAACGCCCGCCGCCAGTCGCCGTCGTGGGCGTACAGGGGCTGTGGACGGGGGTCGCCGGGGAGGGAGAGGTGCGGCACCAGCGCCTCGTAGAGGGTCTGCAACCGCGCGCGCTCGGCCTCGCCCGGCCCGCCGTCGGCGGCGTCCGAGGCCCGGTCGCGGCCCTGCCAGACCACGGCGCCCGCCAGCGCGACCGCCCCCAGCAGCGGCCCGTACGGGGTCAGCCACAGCGCCAGCAGGCAGGCGGTCACCGCGAACAGCACCGGGCCCCGCCGCTCCCGGGGCGTCCGCGCCCACCGGCGCCGCACCGCCGAGGCGAGACGGCCCAGGCCGCGGGCGGCCACGACCACGGGGTGCAGCACGCCGAGGGCGTGGTCCGCCGTCGTCCGCAGCAGGTCCCGTCCGCGTGCCGGCGGGGCGGCGGCGTCCGGTGCGGGGTGGGGGTGGGAAGCGTGCAGCGGGGTGAGTGCCGGGGGGAGGGGCCGCCAGGCCACGCCGATTCTCCTGCCGTCCGGAGCCCTGGGGCTCGAAGGTCCTGCGGGTCGTGGGAGGTCGCGGGGGGTCGTGGGAGGTCGTGAGGGAGGCCGGTTCCCCGGGGTCCGGGAGCGCCGGGGAGACCCGGAGAGACCCGGAGAGATCGGAGGGGCCCGGAGGGGTTAGAAGGGGATGTTCCCGATGAGGTTGGCGAGGGTCGCGCCGCCCGCCTGGATGCCGGGGGCGATCGCCGACCCCGCCAGGTAGAACCCGAAGAGGGCGCACACGATGGCGTGGGAGAGCTTGAGGTTGTCCTTGCGGAAGAACAGGAAGACGATCACTCCGAACAGCAGGACACCGGAGATCGACAGCACCATGGGTCAACTCCCTGTGTGGCGATGGGTTTGTCACCGTGTGTCCATCAAGCTTCACAGAGGGTCGAGTGGGCCGAAAGCGGCGGAAGAGTGATTTAGCACATTTCCGCTGCTCTGCCCAAGGACGCCCGGGGACGCCCGGACGCGGTCGTGCGCGGGCGCGCCGGAGCGCGGACCGCCGGCGTCCGGCCGCGGAAGCGGCGACGGGTAGCTTCTCGGATGCCGACACACGACAGGGACGGAACCATGCACCGCAAACCCGCACTGCTCTACGTCACGGACCTCGCCTACGAGGCCCGGGGCCGCCGCTACGGCGACGAGGACGTCCACCTCTCGGGCCGTCTGCGCGAGGACTTCCGGATCGCGCTCTGCCACCCGCGCGACACCGTGGCGCTGATGGACGCCTTCGACGCGGTCGTCGTGCGCAACAGCGGCCCGGTCCTGCACCACCGGGCCGAGTGGGACGACTTCCGCGCCCGGGCGCTGGAGCGGGGGACGCGGGTCTTCAACGAGCTGTCGGGCCGGGCCGACATGGTCGGGAAGCGGTACCTGACCGAGCTGAGCGCGGCGGGGGAGCCGGTCATCCCCACCGTGGACCGCCGCGAGGACCTGGACCGGCTGCCGCCGGCGGCCGAGTACGTCGTCAAGCCCGAGCTCGGCGCGGACTCCATCGGCCTGGAGGTCGTCCCCGCGGACCGGCTCGCCGGGCTCGCCCTCGACATCGACGCGGGCCTGCTGGTCCAGCCGAGGATCGACTTCCGCCACGAGGTGTCGTTCTACTTCGTCGACCGCGCCTTCCAGTACGCCCTGTACGCCCCCGACCCCGCGCGGCGCTGGGAGCTGGAGCCGTACCGCCCCACGGCGGACGACCTGGCCTTCGCCCGGCGGTTCGTGGAGTGGAACGCCATCGACCACGGCATCCAGCGCGTGGACGCCTGCCGCACGGCGGAGGGGGACCTGCTGCTCGTGGAGCTGGAGGACCTCAACCCCTACCTGTCGCTGGAGAGGGTGGACGCCGGGACCAGGGACGCGTTCGTCGCCGCGATGACCGCCTCGCTGCACGCGCTGCTGGCCTGACGGCCGCCCCGGCTCCGCACCCCCCGGGGGGCGTACGACGGCTAGGGTCGCCGCATGACGGACACCGCGGACCTTGCGAACCCCACGGACCCTGCGAACCCCGCGAGCACCGCAGACGCCACGGGCGCCGACGGCACGGCGGGCACGGCGGAGGGGCCGCGCGGCGACGTGCGGCCCCCGGGGCTCGAAGCCGACGAACGGACCACCCTGCTGGCCTTCCTCGACTACCTGCGGGAGGCGGTCGCGGCCAAGGCCGCCGGCGTGCCGGACGAGGCGGCCCGCGCGGCGGGGGTGCCGTCCGGCACGAGCCTGCTGGGGCTGGTCAGGCATCTGACGGCGACCGAGCACAACTGGTTCGTCTGGGCGTACGCGGGCGAGGGGGACGATCCCCTGGACGACGGCGCGCCGCCCGCGCCCGGCGAGACGGCCGAGGAGCTCCTCCGCGCCTACCGGGAGGCCGCCGGGCGCTCGAACGCCGTCGTCGCGGCCTGCGACCGGCTGGACCGGCCGGGAGCCCGGTCGCTGCGCGAGACCCCGCCGCCGACGATGCGCTGGGTCCTGGTGCACATGATCGAGGAGACCGCCCGGCACGCGGGCCACGCCGACATCCTGCGCGAGCGCATCGACGGCTCCACGGGCCGGTAGCCCGCGCCGCCCCACCGGGGAACGGACGGCGTTCCGGCCGGCCGGGGCCCGGTGCGCGGGGGCGGTCCGCCGGGGTCCGCCTCAGCGGCGGAGCCCGGCCAGTTCGGCGGCGAGGCGGGTGCGCCAGGCGGGGACGTGGCCCAGCAGGCGCAGCAGCGCGTCGCGGCCGGCGCGGGCGGGCAGGGAGCGGACGGTGGCGGCCCGGGTGAGCCGGTCGGTGAAGGCGATGACGCGCTCGGCGGCCGGGCGGCGCTCCCGTTCGTAGGCGTCCAGCCGGACCTCCGGGTCCGCGTCCCGGAGGAGGACGTCGGCCAGCGCCCGCCCCAGGGAGCAGGCGTCTTGGATGCCGATGTTCATGCCCTGGCCCCCGGCGGGGCTGTGGACGTGGGCGGCGTCGCCGGCCAGCAGGACCCTCCCGGACCGGTAGCGGTCGGCGATCCGGTGGTGGACATGGAAGCGCGAACTCCACATCAGCTCGCCGATCCGCCACTGCCCGCCCGCGCGCTCGTCCAGCACCCGCTGCACGAACGCGGCGTCCGGCTCCGGGGGCGCCTCGCGCACGGCGGCCACGACGCGGAAGACGTCCCCGGGCAGGGGCGCGACCACGATCGGCCCGTCCGGGCCGAGCAGCATGGACACCTCCTCGCGGACGGGCCGCCGGTCCATCGCCACGTCCGCCAGCGCGAAGGACTGGGCGTACCGGCCGCCCCGGTAGCCGATGCCGGACGCCTCGCGGACGGTGCTGCGCATCCCGTCGGCGCCGACGACGTACGCCGCCCGCACCGTCTCCGTCCCCCGGGGGCCGTCCACCGTGACGACCGCCTCGCCGGGCCCCTGCCCGACGCCGGTCACCGTGTACGGGCGGCGTGCCGCGGCGGCGGCGCCCCCGAGGGCGCGCACGCGCTCCAGCAGCACGGCCTCGGTCTCGTACTGCGGGATCATCAGCGCGTACGGGTACGGGGTCGGCAGGCCCTCGAACGTCACGGTCGCCAGCCGGCGCCGCCCCCGGCGGACGCCGAACCGGGTCAGCCGCAGACCGCGCTCGACCAGCGGGGCGGCGGCCCCCACCGGCTCCAGCACCTCCAGGGTGCGGGCGTGGACGACGCCCGCGCGCGAGGTGTTGGCGCCCTCCGGCTGCCGGTCCAGCAGCAGGAGGTCCACGCCCTCGGCGGCCAGCCGGGCGGCCAGGGCCAGGCCGGTGGGCCCGGCGCCGACGATGACGACGTCCGTGCGGTGCGGGAGCGCGGGGGCGGCGGGAACGGCGGGGTCGGGGGATGGGGCGGGTCCGCTCATGGGGCAGCACCTCTTCCGTCTGATGCCAACGTGCGTTGGCCAACGCCTGATGACAGGATGGCGCGCGGGGCGGCGTCGAGTCAACAGGTGTTGGCCAACGAGCGTTGGCGGATCGGAGCGGTCCGGACCCGGGGGCGGTCCGGGTCTAGGGCGACTCCGCCGTCAGATAGCGCTGCACCGTCGGAGCCAGCCAGGCGACGACCTCCGCGCGCGACATCCCCACCGCGGGCGGGAGGCGCAGCACGTACCGGCTCACCGCCATCCCCAGGATCTGCGACGCCGCCAGCGCCGCGCGGACGCCCGCCTGGGCCGGATCGGGGCAGACCGCCGCCGCCACCGGTCCCACCTGCCCCTGGAAGACCGCCCGCATCCGCTCGGCGCCCGCGGCGTTGGTGACGCCGACGCGCAGCAGCGCGGTCAGCGCCTCGTCCTCCTCCCAGCGCTCCAGGAAGTGCCCGACCAGCACGGCCCCGACCTCCCCGCGGGGTACGGCGGCCGGATCGGGCAGGCGCAGGTCGAACTCGCTGGCGGCGGCGAAGAGCCCCTCCTTGTTGCCGTAGTAGCGCATCACCATCGAGGGGTCGATCCCCGCGTCCCGGGCGATGGCGCGGATGGTGGCGCGGTCGTAGCCGTCGGCGGCGAAGCGCTCCCGGGCCGCCTCCAGGATGGCGGCCCGGGTGGCGTCGGAGCGGCGGGGGCGGCGGGGGCGGCGGCCGGAGGCGGTGTCGGTCGGCTGCATGGCGACGAGTCTAGGCCGACGGCCGCCGGCGGCCCCCGCCCCGCGGAGGCGGTCGGACGGTGGTCGGGAAGGGGTCAGGAGGAGGCCCGGAAGGGGGCAGGAGGAGGCCGGGAAGGGGTCAGGAGGGGGTGGGGGACTGCCGGTCCGGGCCGCCCCGGCCGCGCACCTCCAGATCGCCCAGCAGCTCCCGCGTCGCCTCGGCCACCGCCTCGACGGCCCGCTCGAACGCGGCGCGGTTGTGGGCGGCGGGGGTCCTGAAGCCCGAGACCTTGCGGACGTACTGCAGGGCGGCGGCGCGGATGTCCTCGTCGCCGACCTCGGGCGCCATGGGCGGTCGGAGTGTCCTGATGCTGCGGCACATGCCCCCAGTGTGGCGCGGACCGGGCGGACGCGGAGGGCGTTCGGCCGGCCCGGGGCGGTGGAGGCGGTGGGGCCGGCGGTACGGAGGCGGTGCGCGAACCCCTGGCGGGCGGCGCCCGGAAGACCGTAGGCTGCGGACATGGCCCGACGACATTGACCCCCGCCGAACCCCTCCCGCCGACGTCTCGCGCGTGGGCTGTACGCCTACGCCTTCCTCGACGAGTTCGTCCTGCTGTACCCGGTCTACGCGGTGCTGTTCGCCGACACCGGGCTGTCCGGTGCGGAGATCTCCTCGCTGTTCGTCATCTGGTCCGTCACCTCGTTCGTGCTCGAGGTGCCCTCCGGGGTCTGGGCGGACACCTTCTCCCGCAGGCGGCTGCTGACGCTCGCCTCCCTGCCGGGCGCCGCGGGCTTCGCCCTGTGGACGTACCTGCCCTCCTACCCCTCGTTCGCCGTCGGCTTCGTGCTCTGGGGCACCGGCAACGCCCTGGCCTCGGGAGCCCTGGAGGCGCTCGTCCACGAGGAGTCGGCGCGCGCGGGCGCGGCCGGCGACTACGAGCGGCTGATGGGCCGTTCACGGGCGCTGCGCACCACGGCGGTCGTCCTGGCCACGGCCCTGGCCGCGCCCGTCCTCGCGGCGGGCGGCTACGAGGCGCTGGGAGCCGCCAGCGTGGCCGCGTGCCTGCTGGCGGCGCTGGCGGCGCGGTCGCTGCCGGAGACCCGGCGGCCCGCCGGGGACCGGTGCGGGGAGGAGGACGAGGGGCCCCCCGGCGGGGTGCTGCGCGCGGGGCTGGCGGAGGTGCGCCGGGAACCGGCCGTCCGCCGCGCCCTGCTCCTGGCGGCGGTGCTGACGGGGACCACGGCGCTGGACGAGTACGTCCCCCTGCTCGCCGCCTCGACGGGGGTCGGGGAGTCCTCCGTGCCCCTGCTGGTGCTGCTGGTCAGCGCGGGGGCCGCGGCGGGCGGCTGGTGCGCCGGGCGCGGCACCCGCCGGCTCGCGCCCGTGCTGGCCGCCGGTGCGTGCTGCCTGGCGGCGGGAGCGGCGGGCGGCCACCCGGCGGGGATGGTGCTCGTCGCCGCGGCCTTCGGCGTCTTCGAGTGGGCCCTGGTCGCGGCCGACGCCCGGCTCCAGGAACGCGTCCGGGACCGGTCCAGGGCGACGGTCACCTCGATCGCGGGTTTCGGCTCGGAGGTGGTGTCCGTGCTGGTCTTCGCCGGCTACGCGCTGGGGTCGGCCCGGCTGGAGCCGGGACCGCTGCTCGCGCTGGCCGCCGTTCCGTACCTGGCCGTGGCCCTGGCCCTCGCCCTGGTCCCGGCGGCGCGGCGCGGCGGGCGGCGGCGCGGCGGAGGGGAGCGCGGTGGCCGGAAGGAGCCCGGGGCGCGGTGAGGGGCGCGTGTCCGCCCGTACCGGGGGTACCAGCGAGAAGCACCGAACCCCGCCCGACGTATGGAGTGGATGTGCAGGCGCTGACCGTGGCCCCCGACCGGAAGAACTCCCTGCGGCTCGACACCCTCCCCGACCCCGTGCCGGGAGACGGGGAGCTGCTGGTGGACGGCCTCGCGGTCGGTGTGTGCGGCACCGACCTCGAGATCCTGTCGGGAGGCCACGGAGCCCCGCCGCCGGACCGGGACCGCCTGGTGATCGGCCACGAGTCCCTGGGCCGGGTGCGCCAGGCGCCGCCCGACAGCGGCTGGGTGCCCGGCGACCTGGTGGTCGGCGTCGTCCGCCGCCCCGACCCCGTGCCGTGCGGGGCCTGCGCCCACGGCTACTTCGACATGTGCCGCAACGGGCTGTTCACCGAGCGCGGCATCAAGGGGCTCGACGGGTACGCCTCGACCTCCTGGACCGTCGAGGCCGACTACGCCGTACGCCTCGACCCGGGCCTGGAGCACGTCGGGGTGCTGATGGAGCCCACCACCGTGGTGGCCAAGGCGTGGGACCAGGTGGAGCGCGTCGGCGCCCGGTCCTGGTTCGCCCCGCACTCGGTGCTCGTCACGGGGGCCGGGCCGATCGGGCTGCTCGCCGCGCTGCTCGGGCACCAGCGCGGCCTGGAGGTCCACGTGCTGGACCGGGTGGAGAGCGGCCCCAAGCCCGACCTGGTGCGGCGGCTGGGGGCCGAGTACCACTGCGCGGACGCCGAGCGGGTCATGGAGCGGGTGCGGCCGGACGTGGTGATCGAGGCGACCGGCGCCGCGCCGGTGGTCTTCGGGGTGATGTCGGCCATGGACCCCTACGGCGTGCTGTGCCTGACGGGGCTGTCGTCCGCCGGGCGCACGCTGCAGGTGGACGCCGGGTACCTCAACCGCGAGCTGGTGCTGGACAACTCCGTGGTGGTCGGTTCGGTCAACGCCAACCGGCAGCACTACGCCGCCGCCGCCGCGGCCCTCGCCGAGGCGGACCGGGGCTGGCTCGACGCGCTGATCACCCGCCGGGTGCCCCTGGAGTCCTTCGCGGACGCCTTCGAGAGGCAGCCGGACGACGTCAAGACGGTCGTCGAACTCACCCGGCACTGACCCGCCACCGGTCCGGCACCCACACGGTACCGACCCGTCACCGACCCGGTACCGGTCAGGCACCGGTCCGGGCCGGATCGCCGCCGGACCGGCCGGGGTGCCCGGGACGCCCGGGGGTCAGGAGCGTCCGGTGGCGGAGCGGCGCTGGGCCGGGCCCCGGCCCCCGGCCAGGTTCTGCGCGGTGTCGATCAGGGGGATGTGGGAGAGGGCCTGGGGGAAGTTGCCGACCAGCCGCCGGTGCCCGGTGTCGTACTCCTCCGAGAGCAGGCCCAGGTCGTTGCGGAGCCCCAGCAGCCGCTCGAACAGCTCCCGCCCCTCCCGCGTGCGGCCCTGGAGGATGTAGTTGTCGGCCAGCCAGAAGGTGCAGGGCAGGAAGGCCGCCTCGCCCTCGGGCAGGCCGTCCACGGCCCTGGTGTGGCGGCTCATCGTGTAGCGCTGGACGAGGCCGTCCCGGAGCAGTTCCCGCTCGATCGCGGCCACGGTGCCCCTCATCCGGGGGTCGTCCGCGGGCAGGAAGCCCACGGACGGGATGAGCAGCAGCGAGGCGTCCAGCTCCGCGGAGCCGTAGTACTGGGTGAAGGTCTCGCGTTCGGCGTCGTAGCCGTACGAGCAGACCTCCCGGAAGACCTCCCGCCGCAGGCGCCCCCACCGGTCGGCGGGTCCGTCCAGGCCGAAGCACTCCACCGCCTTGACCGCCCGGTCGGCGGCCACCCAGGCCATCACCTTGGAGTGGGTGAAGTCCCGGCGCGGGCCGCGCACCTCCCAGATGCCGTGGTCGGGGTCGCGCCAGTGGGACTCCAGGAAGTCCATCAGCACCCGCTGGACCCGCCAGGCGTCCGGGTCCGGCGGCACCCCCCGCGCCCTGGCCTGGTGCAGGGCGTCCATCAGCTCCCCGTGGACGTCCAGCTGGTGCTGCCCGGAGGCGGCGTTGCCGACGCGCACGGGGCGGGAGTGCTCGTATCCGGGCAGCCAGTCCAGTTCCGCCTCGGGCAGCAGGCGCTCGCCCTCGACGCCGTACATGATCTGCATCCGCCGCGGGTCGCCGGCCAGCGCGCGCAGCAGCCAGTCCCGCCAGGCCACCGCCTCCTGCTCGTACCCGGCGTCCAGCAGCGACAGCAGGGTGAAGGTGGCGTCGCGCAGCCAGCAGTAGCGGTAGTCCCAGTTGCGCACCCCGCCCAGGTGCTCGGGCAGGGAGGTGGTGGGGGCGGCCACGATGCCGCCGCTGGGGGAGTAGCTGAGCGCCTTGAGCGTGACCAGGGAGCGCACCACCGCCTCGCGGTACTCGCCGGAGTACGTGCAGCGGTCGGCCCACTCCTGCCACCACCGCTCGGTGGCGGCCACGGTCCGCGCCAGCTCCGCCGTCCCGAGGAGGTCCGGCTCCCCGTGGCGCAGCCCTCTCCAGGTCAGCCGGAAGCCCACCCGATCGCCCTCGCCGACGGTGAAGTCCGCCGTGCAGTCGCCGTGGTCCACGGTGAAGTCCGCGCCGGAGTCGAAGGTGACCACGTCCGGCCCCGCGTAGGCGCGCAGCCGGCGCCCCTCGGGGCGCAGCCACGCCGGGGTGAGGCCGTAGTCGAAGCGCAGGCGCATCAGGGAGCGCATCCGCACCCGCCCCTCCAGGCCCTCGACGACGCGCACCACGGAGGGGTGGTCGCCGTCGACGGGCATGCAGTCGGTCACCCGGGCCCGGCCCTCGGCGCCGGCGTACTCCGTCTCCAGCACCGCGCTGTCGCCCCGGTAGCGGCGGGCCGTCGGCCGGGCCCGGTCGCTGGGGGCGAGCAGCCACCGGCCGTGCTCGGGACGGCCCAGCAGCGCGGCGAAGCACGCGTCGGAGTCGAACCGGGGCAGGCACAGCCAGTCCACCGAGCCGTCGTAGCCCACCAGTGCCGCGGTGCGGGTGTCGCCCAGCAGGGCGTAGTCCTCGAGCCGGAGCGGCACGCGGCGTCTCCCTTCGGGCCCGGTCGGTCGCGAGTCGATCGGAGTACCCAGCGTTTCCCCCGTTACACGGGCGGACACGGGGGCGGGCCGGTCCTCGGTGCGAGAAAAGGTGAATAGTGAATTTCCGCCCTATTTATCCCTCTGGTCGGTTTCCTGGGCCTTTCGGGTGGTTACCCGCAGCTCGGGACCCAGAGGAACCGTCAACGAGGAGAGCCGCATGATCACCAGGGAGCAGATACCCGAGGTGCTGGACCACCAGGTCTACGACGCGGAGGGCAAGAAGATCGGAGAGGCGGGTCACGTCTTCCTCGACGACGTCACGGGCCAGCCGGAGTGGGCCAGTGTCCGCACCGGGCTCTTCGGTACGCACGAGACCTTCGTGCCGATCCACGACGCGACCGTGGTGGAGGACCACCTGGAGGTGCCGTACTCCAAGGACCAGGTCAAGGACGCCCCCCACGTCGACGTGGACCAGGGCGGTCACCTGTCCGAGGAGGAGGAGCAGCGCCTGTACCAGTACTACGGCATCGACTGGGGCGCGTACGGGCAGCAGGAGGGCCGGACCGAGACCGGTACCGGCACCGCGACGACGGGCCGGACCGAGACCGGTGCCGGGACGACGGGCCGGGCCGGGGCGGGTGCGGGCATCCGCGGCCGGGACCGCGACGACGCGATGACGCGCTCCGAGGAGGAGATGCGCGTCGGTGTCGAGCGCCACGAGGCCGGCAAGGCCCGGCTGCGCAAGTACGTGGTCACCGAGAACGTCCAGAAGACGGTGCCCGTGCGGCGCGAGGAGGTCCGCGTCGAGCGTGAGCCCATCACCGAGGAGAACGTCGACGAGGCCATGCGCGGCCCGGAGATCACCGAGGGCGAGTACGAGGTGACCCTCCACGAGGAGCGCCCGGTGGTCGAGACCGAGGTCCACCCGGTGGAGCGGGTGCGCCTGACGACCGACGAGCACACCGACGAGGAGATCGTCGAGGGGCAGGTGCGCAAGGAGCGCATCGAGGAGGAGAGGGGCACCGGCGACAAGAAGCGCCGCCGCTGATCCACCGCCCCTGATCCGCCGCCCCTCACGGCCGAGGGTCCGCCCCGAAGGCGCTTCCGGGCGGACCCTCGGCCGCGTCGCGCCGCGTCCGGCCTGCGGGACAAAAGGAACTTCGTGTGAATGCCGCGCGGAACGTCGGGTACTTCGCCCGTTGTGAGGCGCTAGTCACATATGCCGCAAAAATCAAATTCCGTAGACCAACTGGAGGCACCGGTGAGTGAATCTCCGAACACGGGCAACAGCCCGGCGCAGCAGACAGGCCAAGCGGCGAAGCAGGAGACCCGAGCCACGGCCGACCGGGCGAAGGAAGCCGCGGGCACCGTGGCCGGCAGCGCCAGGGAGCAGGCGCGCAACGTGACGGGCGAGGCCCGAGACCAGGTCGCCGAGGTGGCGAGCCACCTGAAGGAGCGCGCCGCGCAGGAGGCGGACTCGCAGACCAGGAGGACGGCCGACACCATACGCCGGTGGGCCGATGACCTGTCAGGCATGGCGGAGAACACCCGGTCCGACTCCCCGGTGCGGAACCTGGCCTCCCAGGCCGCCGACGGCGGCCGCCGCGCGGCGGACATGCTGGAGGAACGGGGCGTGGGCGGCCTGGTGGAGGGCGTGGAGTCCTTCGCGCGCCGTCGCCCGGGCGCCTTCCTGGCGGGTGCGGCGCTGGCCGGCTTCGCCATCGGGCGCATGGCCAAGGCGGGCACCAAGGCCGCCCAGCACGGTTCGAACGGCTCGGGTCAGGGGCGGCCCCAGGACCAGTCCCAGGGGTACGAGGCGTACCCGCCGCCCCCCACGGGCGCGCCGGTCGTCACGGGGACGGGCGGCGGACAGGTCCGGCAGATGCCGGGCTACGGGGAGCCCCCGTACGGAGGCTACGGCGGCACCGGGAGCTACGGGGCCACCGGCACCTACGGCACGGACGTCCCGCGCCGTCCGGAGGTGGGCTGACATGGCGCACACCGCTCACCGGCCGGACGCCGGCCTGGAGCCCCGGACGGGGACGACGGACGAGGACGCCTCGATCGGCGAACTGCTCTCCGCCGTCACCTCGGACGCCCAGAAGCTGTTCCGGCAGGAGGTCGAACTGGCCAAGGCCGAGATCCGCGAGGAGGCCACCAAGGCGGGCAAGGCGGCCGGCATGTACGGCGCCGCGGGCCTGGCCGGCTACATGACCATCCTGTTCGCCTCGCTGGCCCTCACCTTCGGCCTGGCCAACGTCATGGACTGGGGCTGGGCGGCGCTCATCGTCACCGTCCTGTGGGGCGTGGCCGCCGCCGTGACGTACGTGATGGGCCGCTCGAGGATGAAGCAGGTCCACAAGCCGGAACGCACCGTCCAGACCCTCAAGGAGGACGCCGAATGGGCACGTCACCCGACGAGCTGAGGGCTCAGATCGACACCACCCGGCAGGAGCTGTCGGAGGACGTCGGCAGGCTCGCCGACCACGCCAACCCCCGCCACGCCGTCCGCCGCCGCAAGGAGCGGATGCGCGGCACGATGACCGGAGTACGGGAGCGAGTCATGGGAACCACATCGGACGCCGCGCAGCACACCGCCGACAAGGCCCGCGAGGGCGTCGGGCAGGCCGGCGAGACGGTGAGGTCCGCCCCCCAGCACGCCGCGCGGAAGACCCAGGGCAACCCGCTGGCCGCCGGAGTGATCGCCTTCGGGGCCGGGATGCTGGCGGCCTCGATGCTGCGCAGCTCGCAGAAGGAGGAGCAGGCGATGGGCCAGCTCTCCGAGAAGGCGAGCGGACTGGCCGAGCCCGTCAAGGAGGCGGCCGCGGAGTCGGTGCAGCACCTGAAGGAGGAGGCCGCGCAGTCCGGTCAGCAGGCGGCCCAGCAGGTCAAGGAGACCGCCACGGACGCCGCCCGCACCACCGCCGAGGAGGCCCGCGGGCAGGCGGGGGAGGTCAAGGGCCAGGCCCGGCAGTCCGGGCAGAGCGTGGCCGAGGAGACCCGCCGCCAGAGCCCCGGCTCGGCGCACTGAGACAGAGCCCTCGCGGCGGTCCGCCCCCGTCCATGAGCGGAGGCGGACCGCCCGGGGCCCGGTGAGGTGCCACCATGTCGAAGCACAAGACCCAGCAGCACCAGCGGGACGGTTCCGCCGGACAGGCCCCCGAGGAACCCACCGACCTGCCGAAGAAGTCCTGGAAGGGCGTGCTGAAGCGCACGGCCGCCGAGTTCAAGGACGACAACGTCACCGACTGGGCGGCCGCCCTCACCTACTACGGGATCCTGTCGATCTTCCCCGCCCTCCTCGCGCTGGTGTCGATCCTGGGCGTGATCGGCCGGTCCGCCATCCAGCCCCTGATCGACAACCTCGGGACCATCGCCCCGGGCGCCGCGCGCGACATCCTCGAGAGCATGCTGACGCAGCTCCAGAACAACCAGGGCGCCGCCGGCATCGCGCTGATCGTCGGTCTCGCGCTGGCGATCTGGTCCGCGTCCGGATACGTCGCCGCCTTCATGCGCGCCTCCAACGCCATCTACGACATCGAGGAGGGGCGCCCGATCTGGATGACGCTGCCCGTGCGGGTGGGCGTCACCCTGACCCTGCTGGTGATCCTGGCGCTGAGCTCGATCGCGGTGGTCTTCACCGGCGGCCTCGCGCAGCGCGCCGGCGACGTCATCGGCCTGGGCGACACCTTCCTGACGGTGTGGAGCATCGCCAAGTGGCCGGTGCTGGTCCTGCTCGTCGCCTTCATGATCGCGCTGCTGTACTGGGCCGCGCCCAACGTCAAGCGCCGCTTCCGCTGGGTCAGCCCCGGCAGTCTGATCGCCGTGCTGCTGTGGATCGTGGCGTCGGCCGCCTTCGCCCTCTACGTCGCCAACTTCGGCAACTACAACAAGACCTACGGCAGCCTGGCGGGCGTGATCATCTTCCTGATCTGGCTGTGGATCACCAACATCGTGATCCTGCTGGGCCAGGAGTTCAACGCCGAGATCGAGCGCGGCCGGGCCATCGCGGCCGGCCGGCCGGCGGACGAGGAGCCCTACGTGGAGCCGCGCGACACGCGCAAGTTCTCCGACGACAACCCCAGCGGCCGGGACTAGCCCCGGCCGCCCGGACGGAAGCCCGTCCGCGGCGCCGCTCGGCGAACGTCCGCGCGGGATCCGTACCGCACCCGTACGCCCCGGCGGGAAGTCCGCCGGGGCGTACGGGCGTTCCGGCCCACTCCCGCAGGAGGGGGCGGGCATCGTCCGGTCCGCGGCGGGTACGGGGCATCCGCGGGGGACCGGGAGGCCGGGAGGCGCCGTGCCGGGGAGGGACCGCGCCGGGGGCCCGTCGGACAAGGACCACGACACCGGAACGACACCGGGCGGGGCCCGGAGAGACGAGGGAGACGATGCCGCAGAGCGGGAGCGCGGGCGAGCATCTCGCCGACGCCGTGGAGCAGTTGTCCCGAGAGGCGTCCGAGCTGTTCCACGACCGCTTCCAGGGGTTCGGCGACGGGGTGCGGGCCACCGCGCGGCAGGTGGGCGCGGGCGGGGCGCTGCTGGGCGGCGCCGGGGTGTGCGGACTGCTGGCGGTGGGCGCCGCCCACCGGGCGGCGCTGCGGACGCTGGAGTCCGCCCTGCACCCGGCGCAGGCCGCGGCCGTCCTCTCGCTGGCGTACGCCGCGGGCGCGGGGGCGCTCGCGAGACTGGGCCGCGACCGCCTCAGGGCCGCCGGGCGCGTCTCGGGGGCGCGCCCGGAGTGAACCCGGCCGTGACCGTACGGCACCCCGGGGCACCCTGGGTGAATCAGCCGGAGATGTGAGGGTACGCACCAGATAACCCCGCTCACGGGGGTGGAACCGAGCAGAGGAGGCTCGCTGTGAAGGGTGAACACGACAAGGAAGAGTCCTCCGCACCGCGGCCGACGCAGCTGCGCACCGGCAGCGAGCAGCCGGTGGACCCGGAGGACCTGGTCAGGCTGTCCGGCCGCGAGCCCACGCCGGAGCGGATCGAGAAGGCCCGCAGGGAGCTGGAGGAGCACGGAGCCGCCGCCGTCGAGAGGTACCTCCCTTAAGCCCCCGGGCCCGGACGGCCGCCCGCCGGCCGCGCACGCCGGCCCGCGGCGGCCCTCCCCGGAACCGCGCCACGGCACCGCCCGTCCCCCGGGCGGTGCCGTGGCGCGTTGTCCGGACGGGTGGTCCCGGGCGGCCCGCCGGTTCCGGATTCCGGTGCCTGGAACCGGACGGTCACCGATCGCGTTGTAGGTTGTAGCCGTGGTCGCCACCCGGCGCCACGACGCCCGGGCGACACATGCGCCTACGGCCTCGCCCCAGGCGCATGCAACCGTCCCAGGAGCATGTCTACGTGATGAACCTCGCGCTCGGTCCCGGCTGGCTGGACCCGGACCACCTCATCCAGACCTTCGGTCTGATCGGCATCCTCTGCATCGTCTTCGCCGAGTCCGGTCTGCTCATCGGCTTCTTCCTGCCCGGTGACTCGCTGCTGTTCACCACCGGCCTGCTGGTCGCCACCGACCAGTACCTGCACTATCCGCTGTGGCTGGTCTGCGTCCTGATCGTCATCGCGGCGGTCGTCGGCGACCAGGTCGGCTACCTGTTCGGCCGGAAGGTCGGCCCGGCCCTCTTCAGACGGCCGGACTCGCGGTTCTTCAAGCAGGAGAACCTGGAGAAGGCCCACGCGTTCTTCGAGAAGCACGGGCCCAAGTCCCTGGTGCTGGCCCGCTTCGTGCCGATCGTGCGGACCTTCACGCCGATCATCGCCGGTGTCAGCCGGATGAACTACCGCAGCTTCCTGATCTTCAACATCCTCGGCGGCGTGCTGTGGGGCGCGGGCGTGACGCTGCTGGGCGCGGCGCTGGGACAGATCCAGTTCGTCCGCGACCACATCGACCTGATCCTGGTCGGCATCGTGCTGCTCTCGGTGCTCCCGATCGTCGTCGAGTTCCTGCGCGCCCGGCGCCAGTCGCGCGGTGCGGAGCCCGTCCTCCCGCCGGCCGCGGAGCCCGTCCTCGACGACGCCACCATGCCCCTGCGCGGTGTGGCCGAGGCCGTGGCGGACGCCGCGGCCCCGGAGCGGGGACGCGGCCGGGGCCGCCACGCCAGGCGCTGAGCCCACCGGGCCCCACCGCCCGGACCGCCTACGGGACGGCCGGGGCCACCGTGTCCGGCGGGCACGGCGGCCCCGGCCGTCCCGCGTGCGTCACGCCTTGACGCCGACCCCGCCGTACTCGTCCACCGCCGGGGGGAGGCCCCCGGAGAGCGACGCCCGCGTCGGAGGGGCCTCGGGCCGCCACCGGGAGACCGGCACCACACCGGGCTCCAGCACCTCCAGGCCCCTGAAGTACCCGGCGATCTGCTCGGGGGTGCGGAGCAGGTAGGGCAGCCCGGCCAGCTCGTTGTAGAACCGCTGCGCCCGGTTGAACGTCTCGTTGGTGTCGGTGCCGTCGTTGTGCACCAGGCAGCTGCCCGAGGGCAGGGAGTCCATCAGCCGCCTCACGATCGACCGCGCCTCGTCGTAGTCCTCGATGTGGCCCAGGATGTTCATCAGCATCAGGGCGACGGGCCGGTCGAGGTCCAGGGTCCGGGCGGCCTCGGCGAGGATGGTGTCGGGGCTGCGCAGGTCGGCGTCGATGTAGGCGGTGGCGCCCTCGGGGGTGGAGGACAGCAGGGCGCGGGCATGGGCCAGGACGAGGGGGTCGTTGTCGACGTAGACGATCCTCGCCTCCGGGGCGACCCGCTGGGCGACCTCGTGGGTGTTGTCGGCGGTCGGCAGCCCGGTGCCGATGTCCAGGAACTGGCGGATGCCCACCTCGCCGGCCAGGTGGGTCACGGCGCGGGAGAGGAAGCCCCGCGAGGCGCGGGCGATCTCCACGATCCCGGGGAAGATCTCGCAGTACTGGTCGCCCGCCTCGCGGTCGGCGGTGTAGTTGTCCTTGCCGCCGAGCCAGTAGTTCCAGATCCGCGCCGAGTGGGGAACGCTGCGGTCGATCGCGGACAGCGCCTCCTGGTCGGTGCGGGGTCGGCCGTCGGTCATGGGGCCCTCCTGATCCTGTGCCCTGCGTGATGACGGCCGTACCGGCCGTCACGCACAACCTAGAGCCCCCGTCCTCCGCGGGCCGGTGGTCGCGTCGGCCCGGAGGGAGAACGGGCGGCTCCGGTGATGCGCCCGTTCGCTTGGGACATGCTATTCACAGCTCTACTGTGTGAGAAATAAATCCGTTATGGTGGCGTTTACCCCGGGCGATTAACAGACATCGTGTGTGCATGGGTAAAACCTCACCCGGATGGGCGTGTGAGCTGTTCGGGGCTGGGTACGCGCCGTGCTGCACATGACAGGTCAAAAGAGGAGGGCATGATGCGTAGCCTGAGCCCGGAGGTTCAGCTGACGAGCGGTGACGTCTTGCCGGACCAGGAGCAGGAGACCGCCTCCCCTGAACTGCCGAGAATCGAGGACGCGGGCAAGGTCGCGCCCCGTGACGCCCGGCAGCTGTCGAAGCTCTTCTTCGAGCGCCTGCGGGTGCTGGAGGAGGGGACGCACGAGTACCAGTACGCGCGCAACACCCTGATCGAGCTCAACCTGACGCTCGTCAACTACGTCGCCTCCCGCTTCCGCCACCGCGCGGAGCCCATGGACGACATCGTGCAGGTCGGCACCATCGGTCTGATCAAGGCCATCGACCGGTTCGACCTGAGCCGCGAGGTGGAGTTCACGTCGTTCGCCGTCCCGTACATCGTGGGGGAGATCAAGCGCTTCTTCCGGGACACCAGCTGGGCCGTGCGCGTCCCGCGCCGCCTGCAGGAACTCCGCATCGAGCTGGCCCGGGCGAACGAGGAGCTCGGCCGCCGGCTGGGCCGCTCCGCCACCACCGAGGAGCTGGCGGAGTTCATGAACGTCACGGTCGAGGAGGTCATCGAGGGGCAGGTGGCCAGCAACGGCTACGTCGCCGGCTCCCTGGACCTGCCCGTGGGCGACGAGGGCAAGGACACCCCTCTGGCCGACCAGCTCGGTGACGTCGACCCGGCGCTGGAGAAGGTGGAGAACCTCCACGCCCTCAAGCCGCTGATGGAGCAGCTCGACGAGCGCGACCGGCGCATCCTCCAGATGCGCTTCGGCGGCGACATGACGCAGTCGGAGATCGGAGCCGAGCTCGGGATCTCGCAGATGCACGTCTCCCGTCTGCTGAGCAGGGCGCTGGCCCGTCTGAGGGAAGGCATGCTCAGCCAGAAGTGAGCCGGACGGCCGGCGACCGCCGCCGGCGGTGGCGGTGCGTACGGCGACGCGGGGCCGCGGCCGGAGGGCCAGGCCCCGCGTCGGCATGCCCGGACGCGGAGGGCCCGGCCGGGTGCCGGCGGGTCCGGGGCGTTAGTCGTCCCGGAGCCCGGGCAGACGTTGCAGCGTCCGCCGCTTCCGGCGGACGTACGCGACGGACGGCGGAAGGGAGACACCGGCCATGGGACACGGCGGGGACATCATCCAGGAGCTGAGCACGGACCACCGGGAGGTCGAGGAGCTCTTCGGCAGGATCGAGGCCATGCCGGTGGGGGACGAGCGGCGCAGGGAGTTCGCCGACCAGGCCGTCATGGAGCTGGTGCGGCACTCCGTCGCCGAGGAGCAGTACCTGTACCCGGCGGTGCGTGAACTGCTGCCGGACGGCGACGAGATCGCCGACAGGGAGATCGAGGAGCACTCCGCGGCGGAGCGCACCATGAAGGCGCTGGAGGGCCGCGCCGCCGACGACCCGGAGTTCGACCGGCTCGTCGCCGAGCTGATGACCGAGATCCGCGCCCACATCGCCGACGAGGAGCGGAACCTCTTCCCGCGGCTGCGCCAGGCGGCGACCCAGGAGCAGCTGGACAAGCTGGGCGACAAGGCGCGCACGGCGAAGAAGACGGCCCCGACGCGCCCCCACCCCTCCGCCCCCGACACCCCGCCGGCCAACAAGATCATGGACGCGGGCGCCGGCATGGTCGACCGGCTCCGCGACGCCCTCACCGGCCGGGGCAAGGGCCACTGAGCCCGCCCGGCCCACGTGCGGAGGCCGCCGGTCCCACCCGGGACCGGCG
>NZ_JARVKV010000086.1 GCF_029813835.1 Streptomyces sp. DH37 | reverse complement strand
GGCCGCGGCCGACGAGCCGCGGCCCCGCCGCCGTGCGGTCCGGCCCCGAACGGACCGGCCCGAGCAGGCCGGGCCGGAATGGACCGGATCAGGCCGGATCAGGCCGGATCAGGCTGGAACGATGTTTACCAGTTTCGGCGCCCGCACGATCACCTTGCGGATGTCCGCGCCACCCAGCGCGCTGACGATCGCCGGCTCGGCCAGCGCCCGGGCCTCGAGGTCCGCCTCGGAGATGTCCGGGGCGACCTCCAGCCGGGCCTTGACCTTGCCCCGCACCTGGACGACGCAGGTCACGGTCTCGTCCACCACGTACCGCGGGTCGGCCACGGGGAAGTCCTCGTGGACGACGCCGGTGTCGTGGCCCAGCCGGCGCCACAGTTCCTCGGCGATGTGCGGGGCCAGCGGCGCGATCAGCAGCACCAGGCCCTCGGCCACCGGGCGCGGCACCTCGCGCAGCCGGGTGACGTGGTTGTTCAGCTCGGTGATCTTGGCGATGGCGGTGTTGAAGCGCAGGCCCTCCATGTCCTGCCGCACCCCGTCGATCGCCTTGTGCAGCGCGCGCAGGGTCTCCTCGTCCGGCTCGGCGTCGACGACCGTGACCTCGCCCGTCGCCTCGTCGACGACGTTGCGCCACAGCCGCTGCAGCAGCCGGTACTGGCCGACGACCGCGCGGGTGTCCCACGGGCGCGAGACGTCCAGCGGGCCCATCGCCATCTCGTACAGCCGCAGCGTGTCCGCGCCGTACTCGGCGCAGATCTCGTCCGGCGTGACGGCGTTCTTCAGGGACTTGCCCATCTTGCCCAGCGTCCGGCTCACCTGCTCGCCGCCGTACCAGTAGGCGCCGTCGCGCTCCTCGACCTCGGCGGCGGGCACCGCGATGCCGCGGCTGTCGCGGTAGACGTACGCCTGGATCATGCCCTGGTTGAACAGCTTGTGGAACGGCTCGGCCGAGGAGATGTGCCCCAGGTCGTACAGCACCTTGGACCAGAAGCGGGCGTACAGCAGGTGCAGCACGGCGTGTTCGGCGCCGCCGACGTACAGGTCCACGCCGCCGGCCGGCCGGTCCTCGCGCGGACCCATCCAGTAGCGCTCGATCTCCGGGTCGACCAGCTTCTCGCTGTTGTGCGGGTCCAGGTAGCGCAGCTCGTACCAGCACGAACCGGCCCAGTTGGGCATGGTGTTGGTCTCGCGGCGGAACCTGCGCGGACCGCGCCCGTCGCCCAGGTCCAGCGTGACGTCGACCCACTCCTCGTTCCGCGACAGCGGGGTCTCGGGCGAGGTGTCGGCGTCGTCGGGGTCGAAGGTGCGCGGGGAGTAGTCCTCGACCTCGGGCAGTTCCAGCGGCAGCATCGACTCGGGCAGCGCGTGGGCGACGCCGTCCTCGTCGTAGACGATCGGGAAGGGCTCGCCCCAGTAGCGCTGCCGGCTGAACAGCCAGTCGCGCAGCCGGTAGTTGACGGTGCCCTCGCCGATGCCGCTCTCGGCCAGCCACTCGGTCATCCGGGCCTTGGCCTCGACCACGCCCAGGCCGTCCAGCGACACCTCCACACCGGTGGAGTTGACGATCGTGGCGTCGTACGAGGCGAAGGCGTCGCCCCAGGTCGCCGGGTCGGTGCCGCGGCCGTCGGTCGGCTCGACCACGCAGCGCATCGGCAGCTCGAAGGCGCGGGCGAAGGCGAAGTCGCGGCTGTCGTGCGCGGGGACGGCCATGATCGCGCCGGTGCCGTAGCCCATCAGCACGTAGTCGGCGATGAAGACGGGGATCCGGTCGCCGCTCGCGGGGTTGACGGCGTACGCGCCGGTGAAGACGCCGGTCTTCTCCCTGTCCTCGCCGGCCTCGGCCTGCCGCTCGACGTCCGACTTGGAGGCCGCCTGCTTGCGGTACTCCGAGACCGCCTCGGCCGGGGTGGGGTGACCGCCGGTCCACGTCTCGCGGGTGTCCTCGGGCCAGGCGTCGGGGACGATCCGGTCCACCAGGTCGTGCTCGGGCGCCAGCACCATGTACGTGGCGCCGAACAGGGTGTCCTGGCGGGTGGTGAAGACGGTGATCCGCTCGCCGGAGCCGGCGTCGGAGGGGCCGCCGGTCCCCTCCACGGAGAACTCGATGCGGGCGCCCTCGCTGCGGCCGATCCAGTTGCGCTGCTGCAGCTTGATCGCCTCGGGCCAGTCCAGCGCGTCCAGATCGCGCAGCAGCCGCTCGGCGTAGGCGGTGATGCGCATGTTCCACTGGCGCAGCTTGGCCTTGAAGACGGGGAAGTTGCCGCGCTCGGATCGGCCCTCGGCGGTGACCTCCTCGTTGGCCAGGACGGTGCCCAGGCCGGGGCACCAGTTGACCGGCGCGTCGGAGGCGTACGCCAGGCGGTACCCGCTCAGCACGTCGGCCCGCTCGGCCTCGCTCAGCTCACTCCACGGCCGCCGGTCGGGCGTGGGGCGCGCGCCGGTCTCGAACTGCTCGACCAGTTCGGAGATCGGCCGGGCCCGGTCGGCCTCCTCGTCGTACCAGGAGTTGAAGATCTGCAGGAAGATCCACTGGGTCCACTTGTAGTAGTCCGGGTCGATCGTGGCGAAGGACCGGCGCTGGTCGTGGCCCAGGCCCAGCCGCCGCAGCTGGGCCCTCATGTTCGCGATGTTGGCCTCGGTGGACACCCGCGGGTGGGTGCCGGTCTGCACCGCGTACTGCTCGGCGGGCAGGCCGAAGGCGTCGAACCCCAGGGTGTGCAGGACGTTGTGGCCGGTCATGCGCAGGTAGCGCGCGGTGACGTCCGTGGCGATGTAGCCCAGCGGGTGCCCGACGTGCAGCCCCGCGCCCGAGGGGTACGGGAACATGTCCATGATGAACCGCTTGGGGCGCGCGACGGTCCCGGGGTCGCCGGCCAGGTCGCCGCTGGGGTTGGGGGCCTCGTAGGTGCCGTGCTCGTCCCAGAAGTCCTGCCAGCGCGCCTCGATCTCGGCGGCCAGCGCGGCCGTGTAGCGATGGGGGGCCGCGGTCTCCGCGGCGGCGGTGGTCTCGCTCATCGTTGTCCAAGCTCCATCGGTCGTCGTCTGCCCGCGGGAGGGCGGTGGCCCGCAAATGAAAAGGCCCCTCGCACAGGAGGGGACGCCGCGCTGGTTCCGACCTCACCGGAACCGGGGCCGGAGGGTCGGCACTGGGTCAGCGCGGCCCGCTAAGCAGAAGGCGTACGGCACGCATGGCGCCAGGGTACCGCAAGGGCTTCCCGGCGCCGGCAACCGCCCGCGGCCCGGATGCGGCCCGGATGCGGCCCGGGAACTGCCCGAACACAGTCCGGACGCACGAGAGCGGGCCGCCCGTCCGGGCGGCCCGCTCTCTCACTGTGGAGCTAAGGAGAATTGAACTCCTGACCTCTTGCATGCCATGCAAGCGCTCTACCAACTGAGCTATAGCCCCTTGCGTGGTCCGCCGCGGTCCCCCGCGGCGACGACGCTTACTCTACACGCCCCGACCCGTGCTTCGCCAAATCCCGTAACGAGCGGGTCACGGCGGTCCGGGTACTGTCGGAACCCCGAGTCCGCCCGCCGCGTCCGGGCAACCGGCCGTGCCCGCGCGCACGTGTACGTCCACGCCACCGACCAAGACCACCGGATCCCGGAGCCGCCCGTGAGTACGCTGCAGTTGATCGCCGACCGCCGGTTCCCCGCGGCACGGGCGTATCTGCTGAGGCGGCCCACCCGGCTCGCCACCGTGTTCTGCCTGCTGTCCTTCACCGCCTTCCTGACGGCGCAGAACGCGGCGAACGTCTCCATGATCGACCTGATGGTCTACCGGACCGAGGGCTGGACGGCCCGCACCGGCGGCGACCTGTACACGATGCGCGCCACGCACGCCGAACTGCCGATGACCTACCCGCCGTTCGCCGCGCTGCTGTTCATACCCCTGACCCTCGTCGACGTGCCGTCGATGCGGGTCCTGGCGACCCTGGCGAACCTCGCCCTGCTGGTCGCCCTGATCCACCTGTCGCTGCGGCTGATCGGGCGCCCGCTGAGCGTCCCGCGCCCGGCCGCCGCCCTGGCGCTGGCCGCGGTCGCCGTCTGGTGCGAGCCGGTGTGGACGACGCTGCGGTACGGGCAGATCAACCTGCTGCTCGCGGTACTGGTCCTGTGGGACCTGTCCCGGCGCGCCGACCACCGCTGGGCGGGCGTCGGCATCGGGATAGCCGCCGGGATCAAGCTGACCCCCGCGCTGTTCGCGGTGTTCCTGGCCCTGTGCGGGCTGGTGCGGGCCTGGCGGCGGCTGCGGCTCACCGGGAGCCCGGAGGGGACCTGGAACCACTGGCTGCGCCGGGCGTCCGTGGCCGCCGGGGCGTTCACCGGGACGGTCGCGCTGGCGGCGCTGGTGCTGCCGTACGACTCCCGGCGCTTCTGGACCGAGGCGATCTTCGCGCCCGAGCGCGTCGGCCGGGTCGAGGACACCGCCAACCAGTCGCTGCGCGGCGTCCTGGCGCGGCTGCTGCACACGGCCGACCCCGGCTCCGGCTGGACGCTGCTCGCCGTCGCGGTGACCGCCGCGGGGCTCGCCGCGGCGGTGGCCGCCGCGCTGGCCGGACCGCGCCGGCTGCCCTCCGCGCCCGCCTGGGCCGCCGTCGCCTGCGCCTGCACCGCGCTGCTGGTCAGCCCCGTCTCCTGGTCGCACCACTGGGTGTGGTGCGTGCCGGCCGTGCTGCTGCTCGGCTCGGAGGCGCTGCGCCGGAGCAGCGTGCCGTGGTGGTCGGGTACGGCACTGGCGGCGCTGCTGTTCTGCTCGTACGCGCTGTGGTGGGTGCCGCACGGCTCCCCGGTGGAGCGGTTCGAACTGCGGCAGAGCGGTGTGCAGATGGCGCTCTCGGCGGTCTATCCGGCGGCGGGCGCGGCGCTCCTGGCCCTCACCGCGGCCTTGGCGGTACGGGCGCTGCGGCGGCCCGCGCCGTACCTGGCCGACCTGCCCGGCCCCCTGCCGGTCTCCGGGGTCCGTGCCGCGTCACCGGCCGCCGCCCGGGCGGGCGGCGGTCAGGCCGCCACGAAGGAGTAGAAGCGCTTGAGGGTGCAGTGCTCCTCGAGCAGCCGGCCGTAGATGGGCTCGCCCTCCAGCTCGCGGTAGGTCTCGATCGGATCGCCCTTGATGATCAGCGCCCGCGCGCACTCGACGCACCAGTACTGGTAGGCCGTGTTGACCGGCTCCATGTCCCGGACGATCGGGGTGCCGCTGCCGCACCAGTCGCACTTCCTGCTGTGTGCACCCATGTCCGTCAGTCAACTCCAGCCGTGACCGCAGGCGTGCGCACGTGGGGGACCCCTCCGCTGTCTCTGCCGTCCTCGATGTCTCCGAACGCCCCGGCGAGATCTTCCACTCCTCGGAACGGCTCGTCCGGCGCTCCGATTCTGCCATGCTCCGTCCGTGTGCAGGAGAGTGCCGAGCGTGTGCGACGAGGGTTCCGCTTCCTCCGTGCCGCCCCGGAGCGGCGCCCGCCGGGAAAGCGAAGATCCCGCCCCCTGCCGGGGACGGGATCTCTGGTCTCTGTGGAGCTAAGGAGAATCGAACTCCTGACCTCTTGCATGCCATGCAAGCGCTCTACCAACTGAGCTATAGCCCCGTCGCTCCCGGCTCCGCCGCTCTCACCGCGGTGCCGTGAACGGGAAGAAGCTTAACCGGTGACCTGCCCGAATGTGAAATCGCCTCCGGGAGGTCCCGCCGGGCCGGTCAGACGTCGTCGCCGAGGACCGGCTGGGGAAGCGTTCCGGCGTTGTGCTCCAGCAGCCGCCAGCCGCGCGCCCCCTCGCCCAGGACGGACCAGCAGCAGTTGGTCAGCCCGCCCAGCGACTCCCACGAGCGCGGCTCCAGGCCGAGCAGGCGGCCGATGGTGGTGCGGATGGTGCCGCCGTGGCTGACCACGACCAGGACCCCGCCGTCGGGCAGCTTGTCGGCGCTGCGCTCGACGACCGGCGCCGCGCGGTCGGCCACCTCGGTCTCCAGCTCGCCGCCGCCGCGCCGCACGGGCTCGCCGCGCTTCCAGGCGGCGTACTCCTCGCCGTGGCGCTCGACGATCTCCTCGTGCGTCAGGCCCTGCCAGACACCCGCGTACGTCTCGCGCAGGTTCTCGTCGTGGGTGACGTCCAGGCCGGTGAGCGCGGCCAGCTCGGCGGCGGTGTCGACGGCCCGCCTCAGGTCGGAGGCGATGATCGCGTCCGGCTTGAGCGCCGCGAGCAGCCGCGCCGCGCGGCGGGCCTGCGCGACGCCCTCCTCGGTCAGCTCGATGTCGGTGGTGCCCTGGAAGCGGCGTTCGAGGTTCCACGCGGTCTGCCCGTGCCGCCACAGCACGATGCGGCGGCCGCGTCCCGCCACGCGTCCGTTCAGCTCAGCTCACCGCCCTCGCGCGCGGCGGCCTCGCCCTTGCCGCGGGTGGCCTGGGCGTCCTCGGGCAGGTCGATCTCCGGGCAGTCCTTCCACAGGCGCTCCAGCGCGTAGAAGACCCGCTCCTCGCTGTGCTGGACGTGGACCACGATGTCGACGAAGTCCAGCAGGACCCAGCGGCCGTCGCGCTCGCCCTCGCGGCGCACCGGCTTGACGCCCTTCTCCTTCTGCAGCCGTTCCTCGATCTCGTCGACGATCGCCTTGACCTGGCGGTCGTTGGGCGCGGAGGCCAGCAGGAAGGCGTCGGTGATGGAGAGCACATCGCTGACGTCGTACGCGACGACGTCGTGGGCGAGCTTGTCGGCGGCAGCCTGGGCTGCTGCGTTGATCAGCTCGATGGAGCGGTCCGTGGCGGTCACAGGCAACGCTTTCGGTCGGTGGTCTACAACCCCTCCAGGGTCTCACGATCCGCCGCGGACCGGCTCCGTCGGGCCCGGGGCCCCTCCCGTGGGACTCCCGGTCGGTCTCCCGGCCGGCCTCCCGGTCAGTCTCCCGACCCCCCGGGCTCGTAGTCCTGGCCCAGCACCACCGTGACGTCCGCGTTCGCCGCGCCCTTGCCCCGGGCGACGGCCTTCTCGGACAGGCCGAGCGTCCTGGCGACCTCCTCGGCCCTGGCCTTGTCCGCCGCGTCGGAGTACGTCACACGGCTGGCGGCCTGCGCGGAACCGGCGCTGCCGCCGCCGACCACGGTGTAGCCGCCGTTGACCAGCGCCACCCGGGCGTTGTTCGCCGCCTCGCCGTCGCCGGTGGCGTCCTTCAGGCTCACGCGCGGGGTGGCGCCCGGGTCGGTGTTCTTCACCGTGCCGCCGAGCACGTCCTTCACCAGACCCTCGCTGGTGGCGTCGCTGAGCGTGCCGTCCGCCTGCACCGGCAGCAGCTCGGTGCCGTAGGCGCCCTTCTTGGCGTATCCGGCCAGCGAGGCGAGGCTGGCGCCGAGCTGCCCGTCGGTCAGCGAGGGGTCGAGGATCTGGGTCAGCGCCCGGACCGTGCCGGTGGCGGTCTCCGGGTCGTCGGACATCTTCCCCAGCGTGGCCTGCACGACCTGCCCGAACCGGGCGAGCTGCTTGGTCTGCGGCTCGCCGGCGGCCCGGTGCGTGGCGTAGGCGACGGCGGCCTTCCCGTCGAGGTCGCGCTCCCCGCCCTGCCGGACCAGCGGCTCGCCGCCCTTCTCGGCGCCGGGCACGGTGGTGTCGGCGTCCAGGGTGATGCCGCCGACCAGGTCGACCCAGTTCTCCAGGTACGGGGTGTCCAGCCGCCAGGTGCCCTTGATGTCGGTGCCGAGCAGCAGGCCCAGCGCGTCGCGCGTGGCCGCGGCGCCCTCGGCCTGGAACGCCTTGCCGAGGGTCGTCCCCCCGCCCGTGCCGCCGGAGGAGACGGCCAGGGAGTTGGGCAGCAGGACGGTGGTGCCCCTGCCCGCCGTCTCGTTGTTGACCAGCAGGGCCGTGGACGTCTCGCCGCCGTCGATCTCGCGCAGGTGGACGACGATCACCTTGCGCTTCTGGACGCCGCCCGCCGTCTGGCCGCCCTCCCCGTCCCCGGACGTGCCGGGCAGCATGCCGGCCCACCAGAGCCAGCCGACGCCGCCCGCCAGGGCCACGGCGAGGGCGACGACCAGGGCCACCGTGCGGTTGCGGCCCCGGCGCTTGGCCTCCTCGCGCCGCTCGGTGCGGCTCTCGGAGAACTTCAGCCAGTCGATGACGTCCTCGGACTCCTCGTCCTGCTCCTCGACGAAGGAGAACTCCTCGGTGCGGTACTCGGCGTCGCCGTCGTCCCCCGCCCCGCCGCGGCCGGCGCCGGCCGCGGCGTCCGCCGTCCGGGCGGGGGCGGTCGGCGTCTCGGGCTCGGGGTCCGGCCCGGCGGGCCCGGCCTGCGGCCCCTCCTCGTACCAGGGCCCCTGGGGCTGCTGCGGGATCCACGCGCCCGCCACCGGCTCCTGCTGCCCGGTGGCGGAGGCGTCCCACTGGCCGTGCTGGTCGTGCTGCCCGTGCTGGTCGTACTGCCCGTGCTGGCCGTACCGGTCCGTGCCGCCCGGGGCGTAGGGGTCCTGGGCGTAGGAGCCGGAGGAGCCGGGGGCGTACGCGTCCGGGGCGTAGCCGCTCCCGGCCTCCCCGGCGTAGGGGTCGGGGGCGTAGGAGCCGGGGGCGTACGGGCCCGGGTCGTAGGAGCCCGCGCCGTAGGCGCCGGCGCCGTACGGGTCGTACGCGGGCCGCTGCCCCGCCTCCGGGCCCTGTCCGTACGGGGCGTCCCCGTACGGCGCGTCGGGGCCCTGCTCGCCGTAGACCGGCCGGCCGTACTCGTCGTAACCGTAGATGTGGCCGCTCGCCTGCGGCGGGCCCCCTCGCCCGTACGGGTCCTGTCGGTCGTTCACGACTGCCGCCCCTCTAGCCCCTCAGCGCCTGGCCGTCCCGGTACAGCTGGCGTTTGTTGATGTAGCGCACCACCCCGTCCGGCACCAGGTACCAGACGGGGTCTCCCTGGCCCACGCGTGCGCGGCAGTCCGTCGAGGAGATGGCCAGCGCCGGGACCTCGATCAGGGACACCCCGCCGGCCGGCAGGCCCGGGTCGGCGAGGGTGTGTCCCGGCCGGGTGACCCCGACGAAGTGGGCGAGCGAGAACAACTCGTCGACGTCGCGCCAGGTCAGGATCTGGGCGAGCGCGTCGGCGCCGGTGATGAAGAACAGGTCGGCGTCGGTGTGCAGCGCCCTCAGGTCCCGCAGCGTGTCGATGGTGTACGTCCGGCCGCCGCGGTCGATGTCGATGCGGCTGACCGAGAACTGCGGATTGGAGGCCGTGGCGATGACCGTCATCAGATAGCGGTCCTCGGCCGGCGAGACCACCTTGTGGCTCTTCTGCCACGGCTGTCCGGTCGGCACGAAGACCACCTCGTCCAGGTGGAACCGCGCCGCCACCTCGCTCGCCGCGACGAGGTGCCCGTGGTGGATGGGGTCGAACGTCCCGCCCATCACGCCCAGCCGCCGTCTGCCGGTGCCGGGCACTATGTGCTCTCCCATGCGTGCCGACCTTAGCCGTCCGACGCCGATCGCGTCGCCGTCCGGGCCCGGGACCTCAGCGGTCCCGGTTGAAGCGGGTGGTGATCCACAGCAGCAGGAGCAGCACCAGCAGGGCGGCTCCACCGGTGACGTACGGGCTGGCGGACGCGCCGCCGTGCTCGCCGCCCTCGGCACCGGAGGCGAGGAGGGCGAGGGCGTGCGCGGTGTCGGGCAGGGTCATCGTCGGCAGACCTATCGGGTAGGACGGAAAACTTGAGCCACATCGTAAGCGGGCCGGGATGCTGTGGCGTGTGGCACCCACCACCTAGGGTGGGGGGCGACACGGGGGACGGGCCAGCACGAGACCCGCAGGGGGCGGACGATGACCAACGGCAACGGCACCACCGAGCACCTTCCCGGCCGCGACAGACGGCGCTTCCCGGGGATCTCCTCACGGGCGTACGAGCACCCCGCGGACCGCTCCGCGCTGGTGGCGCTGCGCAGACTGAGCGGGTTCGACACGGTCTTCAAGGCGCTGAGCGGGCTGCTGCCCGAGCGCAGCCTGCGCCTGCTGTTCCTGTCGGACTCGGTCCGGGTGGACGACGAGCAGTTCGCCCACCTGTACGCCATGCTGCGCGACGCCTGCTACATCCTGGACCTGGAGAAGGTCCCGCCGATGTACGTCACGCAGGACCCGAAGCCCAACGCCATGTGCGTCGGCCTGGACGAGCCGGTCATCGTGGTGACGACCGGGCTGATCGAGCTGCTGGACGAGGAGGAGATGCGGGCGGTGATCGGCCACGAGGTCGGCCACGCCCTGTCCGGGCACGCGGTGTACCGGACGATCCTGCTGTTCCTGACGGGCCTGGCCGTCAAGGTGGCCTGGATCCCGCTGGGCAACGTGGCGATCATGGCGATCGTGACGGCGCTGCGCGAGTGGTTCCGCAAGTCGGAGCTGTCCGCGGACCGGGCCGGCCTGCTGGTCGGCCAGGACCTCCAGGCGTCGATGCGCGGCCTGATGAAGATCGCCGGCGGCAACCACCTGCACGAGATGAACGTCGACGCGTTCCTGAAGCAGGCGGACGAGTACGAGTCGAGCGGCGACCTGCGCGACTCCGTGCTGAAGATCCTCAACGTCCTGCCGCGCAGCCACCCCTTCACCACCGTGCGCGCCGCGGAACTGCGCAGGTGGGCCACGAGCCGCGACTACCAGCGGATCATGGACGGGCACTACGACCGGCGCGAGGACGACGGGGAGGCCTCGGTCTACGAGTCGTTCCGGCAGTCCGCGAGCCACTACTCCGAGACGGTGCGCACCAGCAAGGACCCGCTCATGGGTCTGATCCGGGACCTCACGGACGGCGCCGGCGACCTGGGCGGGAAGCTGCGCGACCGCTTCGCCGGGCGCGCGGGCGGCGCGAACGGCGCCCCGGGCGGCACGGAGGGCACTACGGGCCCGGCTGCGCCCTAGGGTCCAGCGTCCCGCACACCGGGGTGCCGCCGTCGCGCGCGTACGGATCGGTGCCGGCCGGGCGGTCGTCGCCGGCGGACTGCCCGGCCGTCAGCGGCCGCAGCGCGTCGTGGGTGCCGACCGCGCAGGACATCGGCCCGGCCCGCGTCGTGCTCTGCTCCACCGTCAGCTGGTGGTCGCGCAGGTCCTCGCGGTCGAAGTGCAGCCGCAGTTCGCGCCGGACCGTGAACAGCGAGGCGGCGGCCGCGCCGTCCCCCTCGCCGCCGCGCGCCCGGGCGGGGCGGACGGCGTAGACGAAGACGTGGTCGGTGACGACCTCCAGCGCGTCGGCGTCCGTCTCGCGGACCGCCATCGTGCCCCGCACCCGCACCCCGCCGCCGGCCAGGACCGTGTGCTCGGGGTCGAAGCGCACCAGCCAGCCGGTCGCCGCGTGGCGGCCGTCGGCCGCGGGCCGCTCGACGCTGCGGTCGAACTGCGGGTGCTGACCCGGGTCGATCAGTATGCGCACCGGGCGCGCGGTGTCACCGCCCAGCACCTCCGGGTTGATGGAGCTCTCGACGACGTACTCCTTGGCGACGGTCAGCGCGGTGAGCACCTGGGTGTCGGCGAAGTGGGCGGTGGAGCGGACCGGGGGCAGCGACACCCCGGAGGCTCCGATGTAGAACTGCGCGGCCCGGCTGCGCTCGAACAGCTGTGACGGCCTTCCGCCGGACACCTCGCCGTCCGGTGAGAGCGGGACGACCATGCTGTTCATCATCCGCGGGCCCGGCCGCTCCGCGGGCTGCTGGGGGGTGCGCACGCCCAGGTGGACCGCGGCGCCGAAGGCGAGCACGAGCAGCATCACCAGGACCAGCCCCCGCCACGGCGCCCTCCGCAGCGGCCTGGGCGGCAGCGAGCGGACCGGGTGCTCGTGGTCGGCCATCCGCTCGCGCGCGGAGAACTCCTGGAGCCGGGCAGCCCGGACGAACGACTCGTCGAAGACGGTGGATCGGTACTCGTCGTCGCCACGTCCGGGGAAACCCTCGGGTGGTGGGTGTCCAGACCCGGTCATATCCTCAGAGTAGGTCGGGAAGGGGCAGCCCAAACTCCCCGTCGACCACCGAGTCCGGAAAAGTCGGACGGCGTCCGCCGGGCGGCCTACCGGACGTCGGCGGACGGCGCCCGCGGCGCCGTGCTCCCGAGCGACGAGGTGCTGTAGCGGCCGGAGAGGGAGGGCAGCGCGCCGGACCGGCCGGCCGGCGGGGCGTCGACCCCGCTGGTCGCCGGCGGCGGCTCCGGGGTCTGCTGCCGCTGGCCGGCGGCGCCCCGGTAGACGGCGGCGAAGGCGAGCGCGACGATGCCGACGCCCATCACCACCGCGAGCACCCAGGCGACCGGCCGCTGCCAGCGGACGTGGCCGCGGTAGGGACGGCGGGCCCAGGGGTGGAGGCCGCCCCGGCCGTCGGTCTCCTCGGTGTAGCCGGCGTACCCGGCGTCCTCCGGGTACTCGGCGTCCTCCACGTACTCCAGGTGGTCGAGGCGGTCGGCGAACTCCAGCCGGCCGTAGCGGTACCGGCCGTACCGGTCGTCGCCGTGCTCGCCGTCGGGCTCGCGGTCGTGGTCGGCGCCCTCGGGGTCGTCCCGCCGCGGCCCGTAGCCGTACCGGTCGTCGTGCGCGAGCGCCGTCTCGGTCTCGGAGGGGGACTGGGCGGCGGCGAGTGTGCGCTCGGCGGCGGTGGGCTCGTGGATCAGGGCGGCCCGTACGAAGGACTCGTCGAAGACCACGGAGGCGAACGCGTCGTCCGCCGCCGCGCGGTCGCGGTCGTCGGGCTCCTCGCCGCTCTGGTGCGGCTGGCCCCCCACATCCTCCGGCACGGATCCAGCGTAGACCGGCCGGAGCACTTTGGGCAGGGATAACGGCGATTCGTCTGGTACCGGTGCCGGGCCGTCCCCGCCCGGGGCCGGCCGGATCAGCCGCGTACGTGCCCCTCGCCGGTGACCACGTACTTCGTCGAGGTCAGCTCCGGCAGGCCCATGGGCCCGCGGGCGTGCAGCTTCTGCGTGGAGATGCCGATCTCGGCGCCGAAGCCGAACTGGCCGCCGTCGGTGAAGCGGGTCGAGGCGTTGACCATGACCGCGGTGGAGTCCACCAGGGACACGAAGCGGCGGGCCGCGGAGGTGTCGGAGGTGACGATCGCCTCGGTGTGGCCGGAGGTCCAGCGGCGGATGTGGTCCACGGCGGCCTCCAGGGAGGGGACGACGGCGGCGGCGATGTCGTACGAGAGGTACTCGGTCTCCCAGTCCTCCTCGGTGGCGGGGACGACCTCCACGCCCTCGACCTCGCCCGCCTTCGTCCAGGCCGCGTCGCCGTGCACCGTCACCCCGGCCTCCGCCAGGGCCGCCAGGGCGCGCGGAAGGAAGGCGCCGGCGATGCCCTCGTGCACCAGCACCGTCTCGGCGGAGTTGCAGACGCTGGGGCGCTGGGCCTTGGAGTTGACCAGGACCTCCACGGCCATGTCGAGGTCGGCGTGCTCGTCGACGTAGACGTGGCAGTTGCCGGTGCCGGTCTCGATGACCGGGACGGTGGACTCCTCGACGACCGTCCTGATCAGGGAGGCGCCGCCGCGCGGGATGAGCACGTCCACCAGGCCGCGGGCGCGCATCAGCTCCCTGACGCTGTCGCGGCTCTCGCCGGGCACGAGCTGGACGGCGTCGGCCGGGAGCCCGGCGGAGGCCACGGCGTCGCGCAGCACGGCGACCAGGGCGGTGTTGGAGGCGTACGCGGAGGAGGAACCGCGCAGCAGCACCGCGTTGCCGGCCTTCAGGCAGAGCACGGCGGCGTCCACGGTGACGTTGGGCCGGGCCTCGTAGACGATGCCGACCACGCCGAGCGGCACCCGCACCTGGCGCAGTTCCAGGCCGTTGGGGAGCGTGGAGCCGCGCACCACCTCGCCGACCGGGTCGGGCAGGGCCACCACGTCGCGCACGTCGGAGGCGATGGCGGCGATCCGCTCGGGGGTGAGGGTCAGCCGGTCGACGATGGAGTCCGCGATCCCGGCGGCGCGGGCCTTGTCCACGTCCACGGCGTTGGCCTCGACGATCTCGCCGGTGCGGGCCACCAGGGCGTCGGCGATCGCGAGCAGCGCGCCGTCGCGCGCGGTGCGCGGCAGCGGGGCGAGCGCGGCGGCCGCCTCCTTGGCGCGGCGGGCGGTGTCGATCACGGGCGAGGTCTGCGATGCGCTGCTCATGTCCACCAGCGTAGCCAGGGCGTACGGCGTCCATCCGGAAGTCCGCAGTGCGAGACGGGCGGCGCGCCCGGGGCACGCGGCGCCCGGGCGCGACGGAACCGCGACGGAGCGGGGTCAGAACGGGGTCAGAACGGGTGCACGCCCACCGGAACGGCGGGGTGCGGGCCGTAGCCCTCCGCCACCCGCTGGTGGTACGTCTCGCGGCCGATGACCTCCAGCCCGACGATCTCCCACGGCGGCAGCTTCGCCGACGCCCGGTGCTCGCCCCACAGCCGCAGCGCCACGGCGGCGGCGTCGTGGAGGTCGCGGGCCTCCTCCCAGTAGCGGATCTCGGCGTGGTCGTTGGCGTAGCGGCTGGTCAGCAGGAAGGGGTGGTCGTGGGCGAGCTGCTCCAGGGCCCGTCTGACGTCCTTCAGCGGCGCCTCGGCCCCGGAGACGCTGAGGGTGACGTGCCACAGGCGCGAGGTGCCGCCGGAGCGGCCCTTCTCCTCGCCCCGCTGGGGATGTCCCTCCCCCGCGCTCCGCTGGGGATACCCCAAGTCGACGCTGGTCAGTCGTCTCACCGGCGGCCTCCCGTGTGGTGCCGAACTCGTGTGGCTGCGCCACGGGCCGCCGTCCCGGTGCGGCCCTCGAACCAAAGTTGACCAGTCCTCGGGCCGCCGTGTGGGGGTTTTCGAGAAGGTGTCCGTTGAAAGGCTGACCCTTCGGCGGTGCCGGTGGTGTCCGTGGTACGGGTGGTGTCCGCGGTCATCGGCGGCCGTCGGTGGCCTTCGGTGACGTCCGGTGGCCGTCGGTGACGCTCGTCGACCGTCAGTGGCGCAGCAGGACCAGGTCGTCGCGGTGGACGACCTCCCGCTCGTACGCGGGGCCGAGCTCGCGGGCCAGGTCGCGGGTGGAGCGGCCGATCAGCCGGGGGATCTCGCGCGCGTCGAAGTTGACCAGCCCGCGGGCGACGGCGCGTCCGGAGGCGTCGCGCAGCTCGACCGGGTCGCCCGCGGAGAACTCGCCCTCCACGCCGGCCAGCCCGGCGGGCAGCAGCGAGGTGCGCCGCTCGACCACGGCCCGTACCGCGCCGTCGTCCAGCACCAGCGCGCCGCGCGGCGCGGAGGCGTGGGCCAGCCACAGCAGCCGGCCGGCGGAGCGGCGGCCGGTGCGGTGGAAGTACGTGCCGACCGGCCGCCCGGCGAGGGCGTCGGCGGCGCGGGTGGCGGAGGTGAGCACCACGGGGATGCCGGCCCCGGCGGCGATCCGGGCCGCCTCGACCTTGGTCACCATGCCGCCGGTGCCGACCCCGGCCTTCCCGGCGCTGCCGACCTCCACCCCCTCCAGGTCGTGCGGGCCGCGGACCTCCCCGATGAGGGAGGTGCCGGGGGTGGCCGGGTTGCCGTCGTAGAGGCCGTCGACGTCGGAGAGCAGGACGAGCAGCTCGGCGCGGACGAGATGGGCCACCAGCGCGGCCAGCCGGTCGTTGTCGCCGAAGCGGATCTCGTCGGTGGCGACGGTGTCGTTCTCGTTGACGACCGGTACCGCGCCCATCGCCAGGAGCTGGCCGAGGGTGCGGTAGGCGTTGCGGTAGTGCGCGCGGCGGCTGGTGTCGTCCGTGGTCAGCAGCACTTGGCCCACGCGCCGCCCGTAGCGGGCGAAGGAGGCGGTGTAGCGGGCCACCAGCAGCCCCTGGCCGACGCTGGCGGCGGCCTGCTGGCGGGCGAGGTCGCGGGGGCGCTTCTCCAGGCCCAGCGGCGCCAGTCCGGCGGCGATGGCCCCGGAGGAGACCAGGACGATCTCCTTGCCGTCCTCGTCCTCCGGAGCTCCGAGGTGCCGGGCGACCACGTCCACCAGCGCGTCCACCCGATCGGCGTCCAGTCCGCCCGCGGCCGTGGTCAGCGAGGACGACCCGATCTTCACCACGATCCTGCGGGCGTCCCGTACGTCCCGCCGAAGGCCCTGCTCTGCCGCTGCCACCTGCGCGCCCCTGTATGTGATCTCTCGTCCGGTCCGGTCCGCAATCTACGCGAGCCCCGCCCCCCTCCGCCCGCCCGTTCCGCCCGCCGGACGGCGCCCGCGGCGGGGAGGCGGCGTACGGGGCGCGTGACACCCCGGTGTCCGGGTTACCCGGCCCGCCCCTTCCCCCGTGGCAGCCTGAGCGAGGGGCGTCCGCACCGGCCCGCGGACCCGGGGGGAGAGCACGCCGACCGCTTCCCGCCCACAGGAGCGTGACCCGCATGATGCCTCCTTCGTTCACAGCGGTGAGGTTCTTTCGCACCACGTCCCGGCGGCGCGGAGCCGCCGCGCCGGCTCCCTCCCCCCGGCAGGCCCTGTCGGTACTGGCGCTGCTGCTCGCGGCGTTCCTCGCCCAGCTCGTCGGCGCCCTGTACCCGGTGCTGCCCCTGTTCGCCGCCGGCTCCGCGGCCGGGCTCGCGCTCGACCTGTACCTGGTGCGGCGGCAGCAGCGCCTGGCGTCCTGGCTGGCCAGAGTGCGCTTCGACGTCACCGCCCGCCAGTTGCTGCGCGACATGCTGGTCGTCGTCGGCCTGATCCGGGCCCCGGGCGTCGGGCCGCAGGCGGAGCGGTGGCTCCCCCTGGCCCTGCTGGCCTGCTACTTCCTGCACTTCTGCTGCCAGGCGGCCGCCCTGCTGGTCCGGCGCACCCGGACCCTCCCGGTCGTCACCCGCAACATCGACGCGTCCGCCCTGCGCCTGACCCCCGCCCCGCCGCGCCTGCTGGCCCGCCAGGCCAGCCGGCGCCTGCTCCACCTCTCCGTGCCCACGACGGCCGGCCTGCTGGCCACGGCCGTCACCGCCGACGCGCGGTGGGGCCTGCTCGGTACGGGCGCCGCGCTGACGGCGATCCTGGCCGGCACGGTCTGGCTCTCGACCTGGCTGCTGCCCGGACGGCGCCCGGCGAACGAGCAGCGGACGCTGGAGTGGCTGGACCGCCGGCTGGCGGAGTACCGGCCGACCGTGGCCATGTACTTCTCCGGCGGCACGGCCTCCGCCTACCAGGCGAACATGTGGCTGTCCACGCTCGCCGCGCTGGACGAGCGTCCGCTGATCGTGCTGCGCGAGCGGTTCATGGTGCAGCGGATCGACGCGACCGACGTGCCGGTCGTGTGCGTGCCGAAGGTCGCGCACCTGATGCACCTGGAGCACTCCCCGCTGAAGGTGATGCTGCATCCGGCGAACTCCGGCAAGACGTCCCAGGTGCTGCGCATCCCGTCGATCAAGCACGCCTTCATCAACCACGGCGAGAGCGACAAGCTCTCCAGCTGCAACCCCTACGCCAAGGCGTACGACGAGGTGTGGGTGGCCGGGCCGGCCGCCCGGGAGCGCTACCGGCTCGCGGACATCGGCGTCGACGACCGCGACGTGGTGGAGGTGGGCCGCCCGCAGCTCGCGCCGATCCGGCCGTACGCCGGGCCGCCCGCCGCGGACCGCCCCGTCACGGTGCTGTACGCCCCCACCTGGGAGGGCTGGACCGACGACCCGGGCAACACCTCGGTCATCCTGGCCGGCGAGAACATCGTCCGCGCGCTGCTGGCGGACCCGGGGGTGCGGCTGCTGTACAAGCCGCACCCGATGACCGGTTCGGTGGATGCGCGCGCCGCCCTCGCCGACGCGCGCATCCAGCGTCTGATCGCCGAGGCCAACGCGCGGCTCACCGGCCCGCGCCCGGGTCCGGAGGCCGCCGCCGAGCTGGCCCGCCGCACCGCGGAGCTGGACGAGCTGACCACCACGGCGTTCCGCACGAGCGCGGACGAGATGGAGCGGATGCTGCTCCAGTCCACCCCGCGGGGCGACCGGGCGGCGGCGGTGGAGGCCGCGACGGCCGCCTGGGAGGAGGCGTACTGGGCGTCCTTCCCCGAGCGGGAGCACCTGGTGATCACCGGTCCGCGGCCGGCCCTGTACTCCTGCTTCAACCGGGCCGACCTGCTGATCAGCGATGTGTCGAGCGTGGTCTCGGACTGGCTGGCCGGCGAGAAGCCGTACGCGGTCGCCAACACCGGCGGACTGCCGGAGGAGGAGTTCCGGGCCGGATTCCCGACCGTGCGGGCGGCCGTGATCCTCACGCCCGACGCCGCGGGGATCCCCGCCCTGCTGGAGTCGGTCCGCGATCCGTCGAAGGACACCCTGGTACGGGCCCGCGCCGAGCTGAAGACGCATCTGCTGGGGCCGGCCGAGCCGCCGTCGATCGTCCGCTTCGGCCGGGCGGTCCGGGCGCTGTGCGCCCGGGCGGACGAGCGCCGGGAGCGGATCGGGGCGGAGGCCGGGCCGGGGGCCCGGAGCCGGGACGAGGCCGGACGCGCCGCGGTGGCCGCGCGGCAGCCGGCGGCGGACGGCTCGGAGGACGCGGTCACCGCCTGACGCGCTCCCCGCCCGGCGCGCTCCCCGGTACGGCGGCGACCGGCGGCTTCCCGCACGGGAGGACGCCGGTCGCCGCCGCACCGGCACAGGGGCCCACGGGCCTACGGGTGGCGGAGCCGCCAGCCCGCCCAGGCGGACTCGATCATCTCCTCGACGCCGTACCGCGCCGACCAGCCCAGCTCGGCGCGGATCCGGTCGGCGGAGGCGACCACCCGCGCCGGATCGCCGGGGCGGCGGCCGGAGACCTCCGGGCGCACCTCCTCGTGGCCGGTGGCCTTGCAGATCCGCTCCACCATCTCCCTGACCGAGACGCCCTCGCCGCGTCCGATGTTCAGGACGAGGGAGAGCGGGGAGGCGCCGTCGCCGGCGCCGCTCTCCCCGGTCCGCTCCGTCAGGAGGCGGGCCGCCGCGAGGTGGGCGGAGGCGATGTCCTGGACGTGGACGAAGTCGCGTACGCAGGTGCCGTCCGGGGTGGCGTAGTCGTCGCCGAAGATCCGGGGGGCCTCGCCCTCCTCCAGCCTCTCGAAGACCATGGGGATGAGGTTGGACACACCCGCGTCCCCGAGCTCGGGGGCGGCGGCGCCGGCCACGTTGAAGTAGCGCAGCGACACGCTGCTGATGCCGTGGGCGGCCCCGGCCGCCTTCACCATCCACTCGCCGACCAGCTTGGTCTCCCCGTAGGGGTTGACCGGCGCGCAGGGGGTGTCCTCCGTGACGAGGTCGACGTCGGGCATGCCGTAGACGGCGGCCGAGGAGGAGAAGACGAAGCGGCGCACGCCCGCGTCCGCCGCGGCCGCCAGCAGGGTCTCCAGACCGGTGACGTTCTCCCGGTAGTAGTGGAGGGGACGCGCCACCGACTCCGGGACCTGCTTCTTCGCGGCGATGTGGACGACGCCCGTCACCCGGTGGTCGCGGATGGCCCCGTCGAGCGCCTCGCGGTCGAGGACGCTGCCCACCACCAGGGGCACTCCGTCGGGAACCCGCCCGGCCTCACCGGTCGACAGGTCGTCGAACACCACGACCCGCTGTCCGTCGGCCGTCATCGCCCGGACGACGTGAGCACCGATGTATCCGGCTCCGCCAGTCACCATCCACGTCATAAGCACATCTTCCTGATCCTCCGCCCGTGACTCCCGCCGCGGGCTCCGGCGCACGGACCGGGCGGTCGGCCGTGCGGTGGCCGCCCGGCACCGGGACGGTGAACGGGCAGCGACCCGGCGGGTGGCTGGCGGGATATCATGTCACGCCGCGTTCCGGGAGGGCGAAACACTCCGACCGGCGGTTCCGCGCGTCACAATCGAATAACACGCGACAACTGTTCGCTCGCAGGTGTCGTCTGTGTTAGGCGACAGTTCACCGACAGCGCCCTCTCGGGGTGTGAGTCCACTCAAAAGGGGAAGTTTTGCCGCGCTTCACGCTCGTCGTGCCCGCCTACAAGGTGCAGGGGTACCTGCGGGCATGCCTGGACTCGATCCTGGAGCAGGACTACGGCGACTTCGAGGTCGTGGCGGTCGACGACTGCTCACCGGACGCCTCCGGGGAGATCCTCGACCGGTACGCCGCCCGGGACGACCGGGTCCGCGTGCTGCACCTGCCGCAGAACGTGGGGCTGGGCCGCGCCCGCAACGCCGGCCTGAAGCAGGCGCGCGGCGACTACGTGCTCTTCCTCGACAGCGACGACACCCTCACCCCGGGCTCCCTGTCGGCGATCGCCGAACGGCTCGACGCCACGGGCGATCCCGAGATCCTGATCTACGACTACGCGCGCACCTACTGGGACGGCCGCGTCCTGCGCAACCAGCGCGCGGACCTGCTGCGCGAGCGCGAGCCCGCGGTGTTCCCCCTGGACGAGCGCCCCGAGCTGCTCGACCTGCTGCAGATCGTCTGGAACAAGGCGTACCGCCGGGACTTCGTGGAGAAGCACGGCTTCGAGTTCCCGCCCGGCTACTACGAGGACGCCCCCTGGACGTTCTGCTCGCTGATCACGGCCGGGCGAATAACCGTGCTGGACCGCATATGCGTCCACTACCGGCAGCGGCGGCAGGGCGGCAACATCCTGCGCACCGTCAGCCGCAAGCACTTCGACGTCTTCGACCAGTACGAGCGGGTCTTCTCGTACGTGGCGGAGCACCCCGAGCTCGACCGCTGGCGTCCGCACCTGTTCCGCAAGATGGTCGACCACTACATCACCATCCTGGACCGCCCCGGCCGTCTCCCCCGGTCGGCCCGGTCCGAGTTCTTCCGCCGGGCCGCCGAGGACTACCGCCGCCGCAAGCCCGAGGGCTTCGTCCGGCCGGGCGGCACCCGGGGCCAGAAGTTCCGCCTGATCGCCCTCGGCAGCTACCCGGCGATGGCCGGCCTCAAGACCGTCAGCAGGACCCGGGCCACCCTGCGCAGGCGCGGCGGGGAGCGGATCCGGGGCGCCAGGCGCCAGATCATCGGCGCGCACTACCGCGCGCAGCTCAGGCTCCCGCTGGACGAGGACCTGGCCGTCTTCTCGGCCTACTGGAGCCGCTCCCACGCCTGCAACCCCGCCGCCATCGACGCCGAGCTGGCCCGCCTCGCACCGAACGTGCGCCGGGTGTGGGTGTTCCGGGCCGGGGAGGCGCACCGGATCCCCGAGGGCGTGGACGCGGTCCGGCTGGGATCGCGCGAGTACTGGACGGCCATGGCCCGCGCCAAGTACCTCGTGAACAACGTCAACTTCGGCGACTCGATCGTCAAGCGCGAGGGCCAGGTCCACATCCAGACCCACCACGGCACCCCGCTGAAGTCGATGGGCCTGGACCAGCGCGACTACCCCGGCTCCGCCCACGGCATGGACTTCGAGAAGCTGCTGGCCCGCTGCGACCGCTGGGACTACAGCCTCTCCTCCAACCGCTACTCCACGGCCATCTGGGAGCGCGTCTACCCCTGCTCCTACACCTCCCTGGAGACCGGCTACCCGCGCAACGACATCCTGCTCAACGCCACCGCCGAGGACGTGCTGGCCGCGCGCCGCGAGCTGGGCCTGGCCGACGGGACCACCGCCGTCCTCTACACCCCCACCCACCGCGAGTACGAGTCCGCCTTCGTGCCGCGCCTGGACCTGGTGCGCTTCGCCGGCCGGCTGGGCCCGGACACCACGCTGCTGGTCCGCGGCCACTACTTCTACGCCTCCTCCCCGGAGCTGGCCGCGCTCCGGGCCGACGGCCGGATCGTCGACGTCTCGGCGCACCCCTCGGTGGAGAGGCTCTACCTCGCCGCCGACGCGCTGGTGACCGACTACTCCTCGGCCATGTTCGACTACGCCAACCTGGACCGCCCGATCGTGATCTACGCACCCGACTGGGAGATCTACAAGGCCGTCCGGGGCACCTACTTCGACCTGCTCCAGGAGCCGCCCGGCGCGGTGGCCACCAGCCAGGACGAGCTCGCCGGGATCCTGACCTCGGGAGCCTGGAACGACAGCGCCTCCGCCGAACTCCGCGCCGCCTTCCGCGAGCGGTTCTGCGACTTCGACGACGGCCGCGCGGCGGAAAGAGTGGTCCGTCACATCTTCCTGGGCGAGGACCTCGACGCCCTTCCGCCTATCGTTCCTCTGAGCGAGCGTCGCCCGGCACCCACTCCACCCCAGGCCGTCGCTTCGGTCGAAACGGTCTGAACCGAAAGGAAACACCGCGCACCATGGCTCCGCGGCTCAGCGTCATCGTCCCCATCTACAACGTGGAGGAGTACCTTCCGGCCTGCCTCGACTCGCTGGCGGAACAGACCTTCAAGGACATCGAGGTCGTCATGGTGGACGACGGTTCGCCCGACGGCTCGGCCGCCATCGCCGCGGAGTACGCGGAGCGGGACCCCCGCTTCCGCCTGGTCCGCAAGGAGAACGCCGGACTCGGAGCCGCTCGCAACACGGGCATCGCGAACATGTCGCCCGAGGCCGAGTTCCTGACCTTCATCGACAGCGACGACCTGATCCCGCCGGACGCGTACCGGCTGATGGTCACCAGCCTCGACGAGACCGGCTCGGACTTCGCCACCGGCAACGTCTTCCACCTCAAGGGCGACCGGACCTGGCAGGTGCCGCTGCTGAAGATGCTGGCCGGCCAGGCGCGCAGGCGCACCCACATATCGAAGTACCCCAAGCTGGTCGCCGACCGCATCGCCTGCAACAAGGTCTTCCGCCGCACCTTCTGGGAGAAGCACGGCTTCTCCTTCCCCGAGGGCGTGCTGTACGAGGACAGCCCCGTCGTCCTCCCCGCCCACTACATCGCCGAGGCCGTCGACATCATCGGCGAGCCCGTCTACTACTGGCGGCAGCGCGAGGGCGGCCGGGGCGCCCCGTCGATCACCCAGCGGCGCACCGAGCCCAAGTCCGTCCGCGACCGCGTCGCCGCGGTCCAGGCCGTCAGCAGCTTCCTCGCCGGGCAGGACGGCCCCGAGTTCGCCCGGTTCAAGCGGGAGTACGACCGCCGGGCCCTCACCGACGACCTGCGGCTCTTCCTCAACGTGCTGCCGGACGGCGGCGAGGAGTACCGCGCCGCGTTCCTGGACGTCACCAACCGGTACCTCGACACCATCGACCCCAAGGACCTGATGTCGCTGCCGGTCCATCTGCGGGTGCAGTGGCTGCTGGTGCGCAAGCGGGCCATGTCGGAGCTGATCGACCTGCTGGCGGCCCAGCGCCGCCGCGAGCCCATCGAGGTCAGCGGCCTCGTCCGCAAGTACGCCGGGTTCAAGGCGCTGGACGACAGCTCCCTGAAGCTGCCCAAGCGGGCGCTGCGCATCGACCCCGACCTGGCCCTGAAGGCCCCGCTGCGGGAGATCTCCTGGCAGGACGGCAAGCTCGTCCTCCTCGGCGACGCCTACATCGAGAAGATCGACCTGCCCACCCGCCGCAGCTCGGTGAAGTTCATCCAGTTCAAGAAGGACGGCTCGCGCCGCCGCCTGGTGTTCCCGGCCAAGAACGTCCACCGGCCGGAGTGCACCACCGACTCGGGCCAGAAGCTCCACAACTACGACTGGGCCGGCTGGACCTACACCCTCGACCCCGCCAAGCTCCGCAAGGGCGGCGAGTGGGACGAGGGCGTCTGGCACGTCGGCATGCGGGTCATCAGCTCCGGTCTGATGCGCAAGCGCGGTGTCCAGACCATCGGCGCCGCGGCGGCCAACTACCCGCCGTACCACTGGATCGACGAGGACCACCGGCTGGTCCCGTTCGTCGAGCGCGCCGCGCTGAAGCTCCGTCTGGAGAAGGTGCGCGTCCTGATCACCGAGCGCCGTCTGGTCGGCGAGTCGATCGAGGTCGGCGGCGAGATCCGCGAGCCGCTCGCCGACGGCGAGACGGTCCGGCTGCGCGTGACCAACCGCCGCAGCGGCGAGGTGCTGGAGTACCCCGCCACGGTGGGGGCCGCCGGCAGCGGCGGCAGGGCCCCCTTCACGGTCCGCGTGCCCGTGCGCGACATCGCCCTGATCGCCGGCGAGGGCGTCGAGGGCAAGACCCAGTCGGCCAAGCGCGACTGGAGCACCGTCCTGGTGGCCGAGACCCCGGGCGGCAGGGAGCGCCGCTTCAGCACGGTCATCCGCGACGGCCTGCCCGACGTGCGGTTCCCGCTGCCCGGGTCGCTGGGCGGGCAGGCGGCGAACCGGGAGGTCGCCGTCCTGGCCGGGCACACCGGCTATCTGAAGTTCTCCGGCCGCGCCACGCGCGCGGTGGTCACCGACGTGGCGCTGAAGGACGGGAAGATCGCGGTCAGCGGGCACACCGACCCGCGGCTGACCGGGGCGTCGTTCGTACTCAAGGCCCACAACCGGTTCGAGGAGCGGAGCGTCCCCGTCCGCTGGCAGGAGGACGGCTCCTTCGAGTTCGCCTTCGACCCGTCCACCATGGGCAACCCGGCGGGCACCGTGCCGCTCAAGGCCGGCCGCTGGAACCTCTACCTGCGTCCGCGGGAGGAGGGGGCGAAGGACGCCCCGTTCGTCATCGACCGCCTCGCCGCCGACCGCTTCCCGCTCAGGGCCCAACTGGGCGGCCGGCACTACTGGTTCGAGGCGCGCTGGGGCGACGTCCCGCAGCTCAACTGCCGCTCGGGCCTGAGCGACATGGAGCGCGGCCCGTACCGGCAGGCGCAGCTGCGGCGCGAGGTGTACGAGCCGGGCCGCCGCAAGCCGCTGCGCGACGCGGTGCTCCACATCAGCTACAACGGCAAGCAGTTCTCCGACAGCCCCCGCGCGATGTACGAGGAGATGGTGCGGCGCGGCCTCGACGTCGAGCACCTGTGGGTCGTCCGCGACGACCAGGTCGTCCTCCCGCCGGAGCTCAAACCGGTGCGGATGTGGGGCACCGAGTGGTTCGAGGCGCTGGCGACCTGCCGCTACATCGTCACCAACGCCCACCTGCCGGAGTGGGTGGAGCGGCGGCCGGGCCAGGTGATCGTGCAGACCTGGCACGGCACCATGCTGAAGAAGATCGGCCACGACATCGAGACCCTCCACTTCGACCGCGAGTACCAGAACCGGGTGGCCCTGGAGGCGAAGAACTGGAGCATGGTCGTCTCGTCCAACCGCTTCAGCACCCCGATCCTGAAGCGGGCGTTCTCCTTCGACGGGGAGATCCTGGAGGCCGGCTACCCGCGCAACGACTACCTCTACTCGCCCGACCGGGACGAGATCGCCCGGCGGACGAAGGAGAGGCTCAGCCTGCCCGCGGGCAAGAAGGTCATCCTGTACGCGCCCACCTGGCGCGACGACCTGTCCCACAGCGCCGGGCAGTACAAGTTCGACCTGCGCCTGGACCTGGAGGACGCCCGGCGCCGCCTCGGCGACGACCACGTGCTCCTGATCCGCCGCCACTCCAACGTGGTGGACGCCGTCCCGGGCGCCGGGAACGGCTTCGTGTGGGACGTCTCGGAGTACCCGGACATCGCCGATCTGTACCTGGCGGCCGACATCATGATCACCGACTACTCCTCGGTGATGTTCGACTACGCCCACCTGAAGCGCCCCATGCTCTTCTTCACCTACGACCTGGAGCACTACCGGGACACCCTGCGCGGGTTCTACTTCGACTTCGAGAAGGACTCGCCCGGCCCGCTGATCCGCACCTCGGAGGAGCTGGTCACCGCGCTCCGCGACATCGACAAGGTGATGGAGGAGTACCAGGAGCGGTACGACCGCTTCCACCACCTCTTCTGCGACCTGGACGACGGCCACGCCTCGCAGCGCGTGGTGGACCGGATGCTGGAGATGGCGAAGCGGGGCGACTGACCCGCCCCCGCCGGGACCCCGGCACACCGAACGGAGGAGGGCGGCCGCGCCGGTGG
>NZ_JARVKV010000085.1 GCF_029813835.1 Streptomyces sp. DH37 | reverse complement strand
TACCAGCACGGACGGCCCCGCGCCGTCTGTGCTGGTACGTGCCGTGCGCGCTGTCCGCGCCGCGCGGCGTCAGAGCACGCGCACCGCGCCCGTCGGCATGTCGTAGCTCATGTCGCGCTCGACGACGCCGGTGGAGGGGTTCTGGGCGCCGATGAAGCGGCCGTTCCCGATGTAGACGGCGACGTGGTAGGCGCTGCCCGCGCTGCCCCAGTAGAGGATGTCGCCCGGCTGCACGTTGCCCAGGGACACCTGGGTGCCCGCCGTGGACTGCGGCTGCGAGGTCCGCGGCAGGCTGATGCCGATCTGGCGGAAGGCGGCCTGGGTGAGGCTGGAGCAGTCGTAGGCGCTCGGGCCGGTGGCGCCCATGACGTAGGCCTTGCCGACCTGCGCGCGCAGGAAGCCCACCAGCGTCGCCACGTTGCCGCCGCCGGTCGAGGCGGACGCGGGGGCCGCGGCGGGAGCGGAGGGGGCGGGTGCGGAGCTGAGGGTGGTGCGCTGGGAGTCGCGCGCCGCGCGCTCCTGGGCCGCGCGTTCGGCACGCTCCCTGCGCTCTGTCTCGGCGGCCTTGGCGGCCTCCGCGGCCCTGCGCTCGGCCTCCGCCTTCCTCTCCGCGGCCAGCTTCCCGGCCCGGTCCATCGCCTGCTCGGCGGCCAGGGTCCGCGCGGCCTCGGTCTCGTACTGGGTCGCGATCGTCTGCGTGGCGTCGGCGGCCTGCCGGGCGCCGGCCGCCACGTCGGGGGCGACCACGGGCATCTCGACGGTGTCGGCGACCGGCTTCCTCTCCCCGGCGGAGGAGGGAGCGGCCGCGGCGGTCACCGCGAGGGTGCTGAGGACGCCACCGGCAACGCCCGTCCGCAGCAGCGGGTTCCTGCTGGCGCGACGGGGCTTCCGGTGGCTGGGTATGTGGGCGGTCTGGGACATGTCACCACGGCTATCAGCCGCGGGAGGTTCCGTTCAACAAAGGTGTGTTGCGCCACACTCGGCGTGTACGCGTCCACTTTGCGCGGTGCCGGGCGCTCCGGAGGTCTCTTCCGGAAGTCGATCATTGCCCCGGTAAAGGGCCGTGACCATGACATTGTCCGATTGATCCACTTCGCTCCGCGCGCCTAGCACGGGCGGCCTGGTCCGCGCAAAGACGGGCCCGCGCCGCAGGCGCCCGACGTGGCGGAGGTCACAGATTGAGCACGGATTCACGATCTTGCCGCATCGCGGCGCCGGACGAGTCGCGGCGGCGGTTCCGGAAGCTCTCCTTCCGTCTCCGTCGGCGGGTCGCCCGCGCGCGGTCCGGGCCATTTACCAAGCCGGGGTGTCCAGGGCAAATTTGCATGTAGCGGGCATCATTTGATAGGGCACACCCCCTCCGACCAGCGAGAACGCGGCGGAATGTGACGTGTGGTGATCGGCCGACCGCTTCACGTGTGAAGATCACCGTCCATCCGCCTTCATGATCCTTCGTCAGGTGGTGGAGATCACAAACTCATTGCCGTACCCGTGTCGCAGATCACAGAGGGACAGGCATAGGATGCAGTCGACTCGGGCTTGTGAACTGCCTCACATATACGCGATCTTCGTGAACGGAACACCGGTCCGAAAACGGCCCGCAACGGCCCGCCGGCAGCGATCGTCGACTGGAAGGAGCGAGGAGCGGTGAACGTCTACGCGCCCATCCTCGTACTGGGAGCGCTCGGGGCAGCCTTCGCTGTCTTCTCCGTGGTCATGGCCTCGATCGTCGGCCCCAAGCGCTACAACAGGGCCAAGCTCGAGGCGTACGAGTGCGGCATCGAGCCCACCCCGCAGGCAGCGGGCGGAGGGCGCTTCCCGATCAAGTACTACCTGACGGCGATGCTCTTCATCGTCTTCGACATCGAGATCGTCTTCCTCTACCCCTGGGCCGTCACCTTCGACGTCCTGGGGCTGTTCGGGCTCGTGGAGATGCTGCTCTTCGTGCTCACCGTCTTCGTCGCCTACGCCTACGTCTGGCGGCGCGGCGGCCTGGAATGGGACTAGGGGCGTACACATGGGTATCGAAGAGAAACTGCCGAGCGGCTTCCTGCTGACCACCGTCGAGCAGGCCGCGGGCTGGGTGCGCAAGTCGTCGGTCTTCCCGGCGACCTTCGGCCTGGCCTGCTGCGCCATCGAGATGATGACCACCGGCGCCGGCCGCTACGACCTCGCCCGCTTCGGCATGGAGGTCTTCCGCGGCTCGCCGCGCCAGGCCGACCTGATGATCGTGGCGGGCCGGGTCAGCCAGAAGATGGCGCCGGTCCTGCGGCAGGTCTACGACCAGATGCCGAACCCCAAGTGGGTCATCTCCATGGGCGTGTGCGCCTCCTCGGGCGGCATGTTCAACAACTACGCGATCGTGCAGGGCGTCGACCACATCGTGCCGGTCGACATCTACCTGCCCGGCTGCCCGCCGCGCCCCGAGATGCTGCTGGACGCGATCCTCAAGCTCCACCAGAAGATCCGCGAGGAGAAGCTCGGGGTCAACCGGGAGCAGGCCGCCCGCGAGGCGGAGGAGGCGGCGCTCAAGGCGCTTCCGACGATCGAGATGAAGGGGCTGCTCCGATGAGTGACGGGCAGGTCAACGGCGGAGACGGCGGCGCCGTCCCCTCGCCGCGCGACGAGTCCGGCGAGGTGATCGACGTCCGCCGGGGCATGTTCGGCGCCAAGGAGGGCGGCGACACCTCCGGCTACGGCGGGCTGGTGCGCACCGTCCGGCTGCCGGGCGCGGCGAGCCGGCCGTACGGCGGCTGGTTCGACGAGGTGGCCGACGAGCTGGAGGGCGCGCTCGAGGAGCAGGGCCTGGTGCCCGAGGAAGTGATCGAGAAGACGGTCGTGGACCGCGGCGAGATCACCTTCCACATCGCCCGCGAGCACCTGGTGCCCACGGCCCGCGTCCTGCGCGACGACCCCGCGCTGCGCTTCGAGATGTGCACCGGCGTCAGCGGCGTCCACTACCCCGGCGACTCCGGGCGCGAGCTGCACGCCGTCTACCACCTGCGCTCGATCACCCACAACCGGCTGATCCGGCTGGAGGTCAGCGCGCCCGACGCCGACCCGCACATCCCGTCCGTCGTCCCGGTCTACCCGACCAACGACTGGCACGAGCGCGAGACCTACGACTTCTTCGGCATCGTCTTCGACGGTCACCCCGCGCTCACGCGGATCATGATGCCCGACGACTGGCAGGGCTTCCCGCAGCGCAAGGACTACCCCCTCGGCGGCATCCCCGTCGAGTACAAGGGCGCCCAGATCCCGGCTCCCGACCAGCGGAGGTCGTACAGCTGATGAGCACCTCGCACGCAACCCCGTCCGCGAGCGCCCGCGAGACCACCGAGGGCACCGTCTACACCGTCACCGGCGGGGACTGGGACGAGATCGCCACCGCCGCCGCCCGGAGCGACGACGAGAAGATCATCGTCAACATGGGCCCGCAGCACCCGTCCACGCACGGCGTGCTCCGGCTCATCCTGGAGATCGACGGCGAGACGGTCACCGAGGCCCGCTGCGGCATCGGCTACCTGCACACCGGCATCGAGAAGAACCTCGAGTACCGCAACTGGACGCAGGGCTCGACCTTCGTGACGCGCATGGACTACCTCACGCCGTTCTTCAACGAGACGGCGTACTGCCTGGCGGTGGAGAAGCTGCTCGGCATCGAGGACCAGGTACCCGACCGCGCCAGCGTCATCCGCGTGATGATGATGGAACTCAACCGCATCTCCTCCCACCTGGTGGCCATCGCCACCGGCGGCATGGAGCTGGGCGCCACCACGGTGATGATCTACGGCTTCCGCGACCGCGAGATGGTCCTGGACCTCTTCGAGCTCATCACCGGCCTGCGGATGAACCACGCCTACGTCCGGCCCGGCGGCCTCGCCCAGGACCTGCCGCCCGGCGCGGTGGACCAGGTCCGCGAGTTCGTGAAGAAGATGCGGAAGAACCTGCCGGAGTACGACAAGCTCTGCACCGGCAACCCCGTCTTCAAGGCCCGTCTGCAGGACGTCGGCCACCTGGACCTGGCCGGCTGCATGGCGCTGGGCGCCACCGGCCCCATCCTGCGCTCCACCGGCCTCCCGCACGACCTGCGCAAGGCCCAGCCGTACTGCGGCTACGAGACCTACGACTTCGAGGTCCCGACCGAGACCACCTGCGACTCCTACGGCCGCTTCCTGATCCGGCTGGAGGAGATGCGCCAGTCGCTGCGGATCGTCGAGCAGTGCCTGGACCGGCTGGAGCCCGGCCCGGTGATGGTCGCCGACAGGAAGATCGCCTGGCCCGCGCAGCTCGCGCTCGGCCCGGACGGGCTCGGCAACTCGCTGGACCACATCAGGAACATCATGGGCACCTCGATGGAGGCCCTGATCCACCACTTCAAGCTGGTGACCGAGGGGTTCCGGGTGCCGCCGGGCCAGGCGTACGCCGCCGTGGAGTCCGCCAAGGGCGAGCTGGGCGTGCACGCGGTCAGCGACGGCGGGACGCGCCCGTTCCGGGTCCACTTCCGCGACCCGTCCTTCACCAACCTGCAGACCATGGCGGCGATGTGCGAGGGCGGCCAGGTCGCCGACGTCATCGTCGCCGTCGCGTCCATCGACCCCGTGATGGGAGGCGTCGACCGGTGACAGACGTATCGCTCGGGATGCCCCGGCTTCCCGCCCCCGACTACCCGGCCGACGTCCGCGCCCGGCTGGAGGCGGACGCCGCGGAGATCATCGCCCGCTACCCCGGCAGCCGCTCCGCGCTGCTGCCGCTGCTGCACCTGGTGCAGTCCGAGGAGGGGCACGTCACCCCCACCGGGATGCGCTTCTGCGCCGAGATGCTCGACCTGACCACGGCCGAGGTCACCGCGGTGGCCACCTTCTACACCATGTACCGCCGCAAGCCCTCGGGCGACTACCAGGTGGGGGTGTGCACCAACACCCTGTGCGCGGTGATGGGCGGCGACGCCATCTTCGAGGCGCTCCAGGAGCACCTGGGCGTCGGGAACAACGAGACCACCGACGACGGCAAGGTCACGCTGGAGCACATCGAGTGCAACGCGGCCTGCGACTTCGCGCCCGTGGTGATGGTCAACTGGGAGTTCTTCGACAACCAGACGCCCGAGAGCGCCAGGCGGCTCGTGGACGACCTGCGCGCCGGACGCGAGGTGAGGCCCACCCGCGGCGCCCCGCTGTGCACCTTCAAGGAGACCGCCCGCATCCTCGCCGGATTCCCCGACGAGCGCCCGGGCGCCGTGGAGGCGAGCGGCAGCGCGGGCCCGGCCTCGCTGGCCGGGCTGAAGCTGGCCAAGGGCGAGACCGCCGGGCCCAAGGTGGTCTCGCCGCGCGGCGGGGAGGCCCCCGCGTCGGCCGGGCAGCCCGTCACCGAGACCGGCGAGGCGCCCGACCCCCACCCCAGCTCCCACGACGCGCCGCGGCGGACGGCCGCCTCCGACCCCGACAACCCGGCCGGCCCGGTGGCGAAGGAGGGCAAGTGATGACCGCCGAATCAGCGGACAAGCTGCTGTCCCCGGTGCTCTCGGCCTTCTGGGACGACCCGACGTCCTGGACGCTGGAGACCTACCGGGCGCACGAGGGCTACGAGGGGCTGCGCAAGGCCCTGGCGATGAAGCCCGACGACGTCATCGCGTACGTCAAGGAGTCCGGACTGCGCGGCCGCGGCGGCGCGGGCTTCCCCACCGGCATGAAGTGGCAGTTCATCCCCCAGGGCGACGGCAAGCCGCACTACCTCGTGGTCAACGCCGACGAGTCCGAGCCGGGCACCTGCAAGGACATCCCCCTCCTGTTCGCCAACCCGCACTCGCTGATCGAGGGCATCGTGATCGCCTGCCACGCGATCCGCTCGAACCACGCCTTCGTCTACCTGCGCGGCGAGGTCGTCCCCGTGCTGCGGCGCCTCCACGCCGCGGTGCGCGAGGCCTACGAGGCGGGCTTCCTGGGCAAGGACGTCCTCGGCTCCGGCCTGGACGTGGAACTGACCGTGCACGCGGGCGCGGGCGCGTACATCTGCGGTGAGGAGACCGCTCTCCTCGACTCCCTCGAGGGGCGGCGCGGCCAGCCGCGGCTGCGTCCCCCCTTCCCCGCGGTCGCGGGTCTGTACGCGTGCCCCACCGTCGTCAACAACGTCGAGTCCATCGCCTCGGTTCCCGCGATCATGCACCGGGGCAAGGAGTGGTTCCGCTCGATGGGCAGCGAGAAGTCCCCGGGCTTCACGCTCTACTCCCTCAGCGGCCACGTCGCCCGCCCCGGCCAGTACGAGGCGCCGCTGGGCGTCACCCTGCGCCAGCTGCTGGAGATGAGCGGCGGCATGCGCCCCGGCCACCGGCTGAAGTTCTGGACCCCGGGCGGCTCCTCGACCCCGCTGCTGACCGACGAGCACCTCGACGTCCCGCTGGACTACGAGGGCGTCGGCGCCGCCGGCTCGATGCTCGGCACCAAGGCGCTCCAGTGCTTCGACGAGACCACCTGCGTGGTCCGCGCGGTGACCCGCTGGACGGAGTTCTACGCCCACGAGTCCTGCGGCAAGTGCACCCCCTGCCGCGAGGGCACGTACTGGCTCGTCCAGCTGATGCGCGACATCGAGGCCGGCAAGGCGTCGATGTCCGACCTGGACAAGATCAACGACATCGCCGACAACATCAACGGCAAGTCCTTCTGCGCCCTCGGCGACGGCGCCGCCAGTCCGATCTTCTCCTCGCTCAAGTACTTCCGCGAGGAGTACGAGCAGCACATCACCGGACGCGGCTGCCCCTTCGACCCGGCCAGGTCGACCCTGTGGGCCGACGACGACAAGACCGCACACCTGGAGGTGAACGCGTGACCGTCACCACCGACGCCAAGACCTCCGGGGGCGGGGAGGCGAAGCCGCCCGAGAACGTCAGGAACGCCGAGAACACGGTCTCGCTGACGATCGACGGCATCGGGATCAGCGTGCCCAAGGGCACCCTGGTCATCCGCGCCGCCGAGCTGCTCGGAATCGAGATCCCGCGCTTCTGCGACCATCCGCTGCTGGACCCGGCCGGCGCCTGCCGCCAGTGCATCGTCGAGGTCGAGGGCCAGCGCAAGCCCATGGCCTCCTGCACCATCACGTGCACGGACGGGATGGTCGTCAGGACGCACCTCACCTCGCCGGTGGCCGAGAAGGCCCAGCGCGGCGTGATGGAGCTGCTGCTGATCAACCACCCGCTGGACTGCCCGGTCTGCGACAAGGGCGGCGAGTGCCCCCTGCAGAACCAGGCCATGTCCCACGGGCAGGCCGACAGCCGCTTCGACGGGCGCAAGCGCACCTTCGCCAAGCCCGTGCCGATCTCGAAGCAGGTGCTGCTGGACCGCGAGCGCTGCGTGCTGTGCGCCCGCTGCACCCGCTTCTCCAACCAGATCGCGGGCGACCCGATGATCGAGCTGCTGGAGCGGGGAGCGCTCCAGCAGGTGGGCACCGGCGAGGGCGACCCCTTCCAGTCGTACTTCTCCGGCAACACCATCCAGATCTGCCCGGTCGGCGCGCTCACCTCGGCCGCCTACCGGTTCCGCTCCCGCCCCTTCGACCTGATCTCCTCGCCGAGCGTGTGCGAGCACTGCTCCGGCGGCTGCGCCACCCGCACCGACCACCGGCGCGGCAAGGTCATGCGGCGGCTGGCCGCCGACGACCCCGAGGTCAACGAGGAGTGGATCTGCGACAAGGGCCGCTTCGGCTTCCGCTACGCCCAGCGGCCCGACCGGCTCACCCACCCGCTGGTGCGCGACGCGGAGACCGGTGAGCTGCAGCCGGCGAGCTGGCCCGAGGCGCTGGACGCCGCCGCGAGGGGACTGGCGGCGGCCCGGGGCCGCACCGGTGTGCTCACCGGCGGACGGCTGACGGTCGAGGACGCCTACGCGTACGCCAAGTTCGCGCGGGTCGCCCTGGACACCAACGACGTCGACTTCCGGGCCCGCGTCCACAGCACCGAGGAGGCCGACTTCCTCGCCTGCCACGTCGCCGGGCGCGGGCTGGACGCCGACGGCGGTGGCGTCACCTACTCCGCGCTGGAGAAGGCCCCGTCGGTACTGCTGGTCGGCTTCGAGTCCGAGGAGGAGGCCCCCGGCGTCTTCCTGCGGCTGCGCAAGGGGTACCGCAAGCACGGACTGCGCGTCTTCTCCCTGGCGACCCACGCCACCCGCGGTCTGGAGAAGACCGGCGGCACCCTGCTGCCCGCCGCGCCCCACACCGAGACCGAGTGGCTGGACGCGCTGGCCGGCGGCGTCGGGCTGGACGAGACCGGGCAGACGGCCGCCGAGGCGCTGCGCGCCGAGGGATCGGTGATCATCGTCGGCGAGCGGCTGGCCGCCGTGCCCGGCGGGTTCACCGCCGCCCTGCGGACCGCCACCGCCACCGGCGCCCGCCTGGTGTGGATCCCGCGCCGGGCCGGTGAGCGCGGCGCCGTCGAGGCCGGCGCGCTCCCGACGCTGCTGCCCGGCGGACGCCCGGTCACCGACCCGAGCGCCCGCGCCGAGACGGCCGCCGTCTGGGGCGTGGCCGACCTGCCGACCCGCTTCGGCCGCGACACCGGCCGGATCGTCGAGGCCGCGGCGAACGGCGAACTCGCCGCGCTGCTGGTCGCCGGTGTCGAGGTCGCCGACCTGCCCGACCCGGAGCTGGCCCGCAGGGCGCTGGACGAGGCCGGTTTCGTCGTCAGCCTGGAGCAGCGGCCCTCGGAGGTCACCGAGCGGGCCGACGTGGTCCTGCCCGTCGCCGCGGTCGTGGAGAAGGCGGGCTCCTTCCTCAACTGGGAGGGCCGCCGGCGCCCGTTCGAGGCCGCGATCAAGCCCGACCAGATGACCCGCCGCCTGGTCCAGTCCGACCACCGCGTGCTGAACATGCTCGCCGACGCCCTCGACGTCCACCTCGGGCTGCCGGACGTCCGCACGGTCCGCGCCGAGATGCGGCGCCTGGGCGTGTGGGACGGCCCGCGCGCCGACGCGCCGGAGGCCGGCACCCGTCAGGTGCCCCGCCCCGCCGCGGGCGAGGCCGTACTCGCCGGTCACCGGCTGCTGCTCGACCAGGGCCGGCTCCAGGACGGCGACGAGGCGCTGGCGGGCACCCGGCACGCCGCCGTCGCCCGGCTGTCGGCCGCCACGGCCGCCGAGGTCGGGGTCGCGGACGGCGAGGCGCTGACCGTCACCGGCCCGGCCGGGACGGTCACCCTGCCGCTGGAGGTCACGCCGATGCCCGACCGCGTGGTCTGGCTGCCGCTGAACTCGGTAGGCCGCGGCGTCCCGGGCGACCTGGGCACCGTGCCCGGCCGGCTCGTGAAGCTGTCGGCGGCCCCCGCGGCCGCCGCGGTCGCCGGCCCGGAGGAGACGAAGGGGGTGGAGGCGTGATGAGCACGTCCGTCCTGACCGCCGGGACGACGGTCCTCGCCGAGGAGGACCTGTCGATGTTCGGCACCGATCCCTGGTGGCTGATCGGCCTCAAGGCGGTGTTCTGCTTCGCGTTCCTGATGCTGACCGTGCTGATCTCCATCGTGATGGAGCGCAAGGTCGTCGCCTGGATGCAGCTGCGCATCGGCCCCAACCGCCACGGCCCCTGGGGCATGCTCCAGTCGCTGGCCGACGGCATCAAGCTGATGCTGAAGGAGGACGTCAACGTCAGGGCCGCCGACAAGGCCGTCTACATCCTGGCCCCCATCGTCGGCGCCATCCCCGCCTTCATGGCCATCGCGGTGATCCCCTTCGGCCCGCCCGGCAACGAGGTGTCGATCTTCGGCACCCGTACCGCCATGCAGCTCACCGACCTGCCGGTGGCGATCCTCTACATCCTGGCCACCGCCTCCATCGCCGCCTACGGCACGGTGCTGGCCGGCTGGTCGTCGGGCTCGACCTACCCGCTGCTCGGCGGGGTGCGGGCCACGGCCCAGGTGATCTCCTACGAGGTCGCCATGGGCCTCAGCTTCGCCGCGGTCTTCCTCTACTCCGGGTCGATGTCCACCTCGACGATCGTCGGGGCGCAGGGCGACACCTGGTTCGCGGTGCTGCTGCCGGTGTCGTTCCTCATCTACATGGTGGCGATGGTCGGCGAGGCGCACCGCGCGCCCTTCGACATGCCCGAGTCCGAGGGCGACCTCGTCGGCGGCTTCAACACCGAGTACTCGTCGATCAAGTTCGCGATGTTCATGCTCGCCGAGTACATCCACATGGTCACCGTCTCGGCCCTGGCGGTCACCCTCTTCCTGGGCGGCTGGCGCGCCCCGGCGCCGATCAGCACCTACTGGGAGGGCGCCAACCACGGCTGGTGGCCGCTGCTCTGGTTCGTCGTCAAGGTGAACCTGCTGCTGTTCCTCTTCGTCTGGCTGCGCGGCACGCTCCCGCGCGTGCGCTACGACCAGTTCATGAAGCTGGGCTGGAAGGTCCTCATCCCCGTCTCGCTGGTCTGGCTGATGCTGGTGGCCACCGTGCGGGCGCTGCGCAACGAGGGCCGCGAATTCGGCGACATCGTGCTGTGGGTCGCCGGCGCGGCACTGGTGCTGCTCCTGCTCTCCTTCGTCTACGACGCCGTCCGCGGGCGCGCCGAGGGGAAGACCGAGGAGAAGGATGCGGCCGGGGCCGAGACCTTCGACCCGACGGCGGGCGGCTACCCCGTACCCCCGCTGCCCGGGCAGACCCTGCCGCCCGTACCGCGCCGGCGGCCGCGCCACGAGCGGGAGACCGCGGGCGTGGCGGCCGGCGCGGACGGCGAGTCCAGCGAGACCGGCAAGGCCAGGGAGGCCGACGATGCCTGAGTTCGAGAATCCGGTGGCCGGCTTCGGCGTGACCTTCAAGGCCATGTTCAAGAAGCGGCTCACCGAGCAGTACCCCGAGCAGAAGAAGCCCACCGCGCCGCGCTTCCACGGCCGGCACCAGCTCAACCGGCACCCGGACGGGCTGGAGAAGTGCGTCGGCTGCGAGCTGTGCGCCTGGGCCTGCCCGGCGGACGCGATCTACGTGGAGGGCGCGGACAACACCGACGAGGAGCGCTACTCGCCCGGTGAGCGCTACGGCCGCGTCTACCAGATCAACTACCTGCGCTGCATCCTGTGCGGCCTGTGCGTCGAGGCGTGCCCGACGCGGGCGCTGACCATGACCAACGAGTACGAGCTGGCCGACCGGACCCGCGAGTCGCTCATCTACACCAAGGAGGAGCTGCTCGCGGGGCTGGAGGAGGGCATGGTCGACACCCCGCACGCGATCTTCCCGGGCATGACCGAGAAGGACTACTACCGGGGCCTGGTCACCGAGGCCGCGCCCGGCACGGTCCGGCAGGAGGCCCGCTCCGGTAACCCGGGGAACGAGACGCCGCAGGCCGCCGCCGACACCTTCGGGCCGCAGGAGCCGGCCTCCGAGGCGGTGAGCGAGAAGTGAACGGCACCCTGCTGGCGGCCGCCTCCACCACCTCCACCGGCGAGGCGGTGCAGTTCTGGGTCCTGGGCACGGTCGCGGTGCTGGGCGCGCTCGGGACCGTGCTGATGAAGCGGTCGGTGCACTCGGCGCTCTGCCTGGCCGGGACCATGATCGTCCTGGCCGTGTTCTACCTGGCCAACGGCGCGTACTTCCTGGGCATCGTGCAGATCGTCGTCTACACCGGCGCGGTCATGATGCTCTTCCTGTTCGTGCTGATGCTCGTCGGCGTCACCGCCGCCGACTCGCTGAAGGAGACCATCAAGGGCCAGCGCTGGATGGCGGCCCTGTGCGGACTCGGCTTCGGCATCCTGCTGATCGGCGGCATCGGCAACGCCTCCGTCGGCACCTTCGCCGGCCTGGCCGAGGCCAACGCGGGCGGCAACGTCCAGGGTCTGGCACGGTCGATCTTCACCGACTACGTGTTCGCCTTCGAGATCACCGGCGCGCTCCTGGTCACCGCGGCCGTCGCCGCCATGGTGCTCACCCACCGCGAGCGCACCGAGCGCCGCGACACCCAGCGCGAGCTGGCCGAGAAGCGCGTGCGCGAGGGCAAGCACCTGCCGCCGCTGCCCGCGCCCGGCGTGTACGCCCGGCACAACGCCGTGGACATCCCCGGCCTGCTGCCGGACGGCACCCCCTCCGAGCTCACCGTCAACGCCACGCTGCGCTCCCGCGGCCAGGTCCGGGACGTCTCCCGCGAGGCCCTGGCCGACCTGGCGGCGCTGGAGCGGCGCACCGGGGAGTACCTGGGGCGGGGCGGGCCGGACGGCCTGGGCGGCGGGGACGACCGGGACGTGCGCGACGCGGCGGACGTACGGAAGGACGTCTCGGACGACTCCCCGGCCGCCGGCCGGGACGGCGACCGGGACCGCGACGGTGACAGGGAGGCCGCCAAGTGAACCCGGTCAACTACCTCTATCTGGCCGCCCTGCTGTTCACCATCGGGGCCAGCGGAGTGCTGCTGCGCCGCAACGCGATCGTCGTGTTCATGAGCGTCGAGCTGATGCTGAACGCGGCCAACCTCGCGCTCGTCACCTTCTCCCGGCTGCACGGCAACCTCGACGGCCAGATCATCGCGTTCTTCACGATGGTGGTCGCCGCCGCCGAGGTCGTGGTCGGACTGGCGATCATCGTGACGATCTTCCGCTCCCGCCACTCGGCCTCGGTCGACGACGCCAGTCTGATGAAGCTGTAAGGGGTAGCGAACAGTGGAGACTTTGATCGGACTGCTCGTCGCGGCGCCACTGCTCGGCGCGGCGGTGCTGCTGTGCGGCGGCCGGAGGCTGGACCGCACCGGCCACTGGATCGGCACGGCGCTGGCCGCCGCGTCCTTCGTCCTGGGGGCCGTGCTCTTCGCCGACATGCTCGGCAGGGAGGCCGGCGACCGCACCCTGAGCCAGCACGTCTTCAGCTGGATCCCGGTCGGCGGCTTCCAGGCCGACGTCGCCTTCCGGCTCGACCAGCTGTCGATGACCTTCGTCCTGCTGATCACCGGCGTGGGCACGCTCATCCACGTCTACTCGATCGGCTACATGGAGCACGACGAGCGGCGCCGCCGCTTCTTCGGCTACCTCAACCTGTTCCTCGCGGCGATGCTCCTGCTCGTCCTCGCCGACAACTACCTGCTGCTGTACGCCGGCTGGGAGGGCGTGGGCCTCGCCTCGTACCTGCTGATCGGCTTCTGGCAGCACAAGCCCAGCGCGGCGACGGCGGCGAAGAAGGCGTTCATCGTCAACCGCGTCGGCGACATCGGCCTGTCGATCGCCATCATGATCATGTTCACCACGTTCGGCACCTTCGCCTTCTCCCCGGTGCTGGAGTCGGTGGGCGAGACGAGCGAGGGCACGGCGACCGCCATCGGCCTGATGCTGCTGCTGGCGGCCTGCGGCAAGTCGGCGCAGGTGCCGCTCCAGTCCTGGCTGGGCGACGCGATGGAGGGCCCGACCCCGGTCTCCGCCCTCATCCACGCGGCGACGATGGTCACCGCCGGCGTCTACCTGATCGTCCGCTCCGGCGCGGTCTTCGACGCCGCGCCCGCCGCGCAGACCGCGGTGGTCGCCGTCGGCGCGGTCACGCTGCTGTTCGGTGCGATCGTCGGTTGCGCCAAGGACGACATCAAGAAGGCCCTGGCGGGCTCCACGATGTCGCAGATCGGCTACATGGTGCTGGCCGCGGGCCTCGGCCCGATCGGCTACGCCTTCGCGATCATGCACCTGGTCACCCACGGCTTCTTCAAGGCCGGGCTCTTCCTCGGCGCCGGCTCGGTGATGCACGGCATGAACGACGAGGTGGACATGCGCCGCTACGGCGGCCTGCGCAAGTACATGCCCGTCACGTTCGTCACCTTCGGGCTGGGCTACCTGGCGATCATCGGCTTCCCCGGCCTGTCCGGCTTCTTCTCCAAGGACAAGATCATCGAGGCCGCCTTCGCCAAGGGCGGCACCGAGGGCTGGATCCTGGGCGGCGCGGCCCTGCTGGGCGCGGCCATCACCGCGTTCTACATGACGCGCGTGATGCTGATGACGTTCTTCGGCGAGGAGCGCTGGCGCAACGCCCCCGCCCCGTCGCCGGCGGAGCCGAGCGTGGAGCCGGCCGCCGAGACCCGCGGCGAGTACCAGGTGCCCCACCCGCACGAGTCGCCGAGGTCGATGACGATCCCCATGATCGTCCTGGCCTTCGGATCGGTCTTCGCGGGCGGGCTGTTCAGCTGGGGCGAGGCGTTCGTCCACTGGCTGGAGCCGGTCGTGCCCTTCGAGCACGGCCACCCGCCGGTCAGCGCGCTCACCGTCACCGGGGCCACGGTCGTCGCCCTGCTCCTCGGCGTCTCGCTGGCCTGGCTGCAGTACGGCCGCAAGCCCGTCCCGGCGGTCGCCCCGCGCGGCTCGCTGCTCACCCGGGCCGCGCGCCGCGACCTCCTCCAGGACGACTTCAACCACGTGGCGCTGGTCAAGCCCGGCGAGTACCTCACCCGCGGGCTGGTCTACCTCGACCACAAGGTCGTCGACGGTGCCGTCAACGGCACCGCCGCGGCGGTCGGCGGCCTGTCCGGCCGGTCGCGGCGGATCCAGAACGGTTACGCCCGCAGTTACGCGGTCTCGATGTTCGGCGGTGCGGCGATCCTGGTCGCCGCGACTCTGCTGATGAGGGCGGTCTGATCCCATGTCATTTCCCCTGCTGACGGCGGTGGCCGCGCTGCCCGCGATCGGCGCGGTCGCCACCGCCGCCGTACCCGCCGCCCGGCGCACCGCCGCCAAGTGGCTGGCGCTGGCCGTCTCCCTGGCCACCCTGGTCCTCGCCGCGGCCGTGGCCCTCCGCTTCGACCCCGGCGGCGACCGCTACCAGCTCACCGAGTCCTACGCGTGGATCCCCGACTTCGGCGTCCGCTACGAACTGGGCGTGGACGGCATCGGGGTCGCCCTGATCGCCCTGACCGCCCTGCTCGTGCCGTTCGTCCTCCTGGCGGGCTGGCACGACGCCGACCCCCTCGAGGGAGAGGCGCCCAACCGGCGCTGGCGGCCCACCCAGGGCTTCTTCGCGCTGATCCTGGCCGTCGAGGCGATGGTGATCATCTCCTTCGCGGCCACGGACGTCTTCCTCTTCTACATCTTCTTCGAGGCCATGCTCATCCCGATGTACTTCCTCATCGGGGGCTTCGGGGACCGGGCCGGCGCCCGCGACGAGGCCGAGGCGGCCAAGCAGCGCTCCTACGCGGCCGTGAAGTTCCTGCTCTACAACCTCGCCGGCGGCCTGATCATGCTGGCCGCGGTGATCGGCCTGTACGTCGTCACCGCCGACCAGCTGGGCGAGGGCACCTTCTCGCTCCAGGCGATCACCGAGGCCCGCCAGGCCGGCGAGCTGACGATGGCCGAGGGCACCGAGCGGCTGCTCTTCCTCGGGTTCTTCCTCGCCTTCGCGGTCAAGGCCCCGCTGTGGCCGCTGCACACCTGGCTGCCCAACGCGATGGGCGAGTCCACCGCGCCGGTCGCCGTGCTCATCACGGCGGTCGTCGACAAGGTCGGCACCTTCGCGATGCTCCGCTTCTGCCTCGGGCTCTTCCCCGAGGCCAGCGCCTGGGCCACCCCGGTGGTACTGGTGCTGGCGCTGGTCAGCATCATCTACGGCGCCCTGCTCGCCATCGGCCAGCGCGACATCAAGCGGCTGATCGCCTACGCGTCGATCTCCCACTTCGGCTTCATCATCCTCGGCATCTTCGCGATGACGAGCCAGGGCCAGGGCGGCGCGACGCTCTACATGGTCAACCACGGGATCTCCACCGCCGCCCTGATGCTGGTCGCCGGCTTCCTGATCTCGCGCCGCGGCTCGCGGCTCATCGCCGACTACGGCGGGGTGCAGAAGGTCGCCCCGGTGCTGGCCGGCACCTTCCTGATCGGCGGCCTGGCCACCCTGTCGCTGCCGGGGCTCGCCCCGTTCGTCAGCGAGTTCCTGGTGCTGGTGGGCACGTTCACCCGCTACCCGGCCGCCGGGATCGTCGCGACGCTCGGCATCGTCCTGGCCGCGCTGTACGTGCTGGTGCTCTACCAGCGCACCATGACCGGGCCGGTCAGGCCCGAGGTCGCGCACATGCCCGACCTGAAGAAGCGCGAACTGGCGGTCGTGGCGCCGCTGATCGCCCTGCTGATCCTCCTCGGCGTCTTCCCGAAGCCGCTGACGGACATCGTCAACCCGGCGGTCGAGCACACCCTCTCGGACGTGCAGAAGACCGACCCCGAGCCTGAGGTGGAGGCCGCCAAGTGAGCACCACCACGGAACTCACCCTGCGGGCACAGGACCTGATCCCCGCGCCCGACATCGAGTACGGGCAGCTCGCCCCGGTGCTGATCGTCATCGGCGCCGCCGTCGTCGGCGTCCTGTTCGAGGCGTTCCTGCCGCGCCGGATCCGGTACGCCGCCCAGGCGCTGCTGGCGGGCCTGGCCCTGGCCTCGGCCTTCGCGGCGGTCGTCGGACTGGCCGCCGCCGGGAGGGCCACCACCGAGGCGGGGCTGGTCGCCATGGGCGCCCTCGCCGTCGACGGCCCGGCCCTCTTCCTGCAGGGCGTGATCCTGCTGGTGGCGCTGGTCGCGCTCTTCACCTTCGCCGAGCGCCGGCTCGACCCGCGGGCGCACGGCAGGCATGTGGACTCCTTCGCCGCCGAGGGCGCGGCCGTGCCCGGCGGGGAGGGCGAGAAGGCGGCGGTCAGGGCCGGTTTCACCACCACCGAGGTCTACCCGCTGCTGCTCTTCGCGGTCGGCGGCATGCTGGTCTTCCCGGCGGCCAACGACCTGCTGACCCTCTTCATCGCGCTGGAGGTCTTCTCGCTGCCGCTGTACGTGCTGTGCGCGCTGGCCCGCCGCAAGCGGCTGATGTCGCAGGAGGCCGCGCTCAAGTACTTCCTGCTGGGCGCCTTCTCCTCCGCCTTCCTGCTGTTCGGCGTCGCGCTGCTGTACGGCTACGCGGGCAGCGTGAAGTACGCGGAGATCGCGTCGGTCGTCGCGGACACCAACCGCGGCACGACCGAGGCGCTCGCCGGGACGACGGGCAACGACGTCCTGCTGCTCGTCGGTGGGGCCCTGGTGGTGATGGGCCTGCTGTTCAAGGTCGGCGCCGTGCCGTTCCACATGTGGACGCCGGACGTCTACCAGGGCGCCCCGACCCCCGTCACGGGCTTCATGGCCGCCGCCACCAAGGTCGCCGCCTTCGGCGCCCTGCTGCGGCTGCTGTACGTCGTCCTGCCGGGGCTCACCTGGGACTGGCGTCCGGTGATGTGGGGCGTGGCGATCGTGTCCATGCTGGTCGGCGCGGTCATCGCCATCACCCAGACCGACGTCAAGCGGCTGCTGGCGTACTCCTCGATCGCGCACGCGGGCTTCATCCTCGCCGGCGTGATCGCGGCGACGCCCTCCGGCATCTCCTCGGTGCTCTTCTACCTGGCCGCCTACTCCTTCGTCACGCTCGGCGCCTTCGCCGTGGTGACGCTGGTGCGGGACGCGGGCGGCGAGGCCACCCACCTGTCCAAGTGGGCGGGGCTGGGACGCCGTTCGCCGCTGGTGGCCGCCGTCTTCGCGGTCTTCCTGCTGGCCTTCGCGGGCATCCCGCTCACCTCCGGTTTCGCGGGCAAGTTCGCGGTGTTCAAGGCGGCGGCGGAGGGCGGCGCGGGGGCGCTGGTGGTCGTGGGCGTGATCGCCTCGGCCATCGCGGCGTTCTTCTACATCCGCGTCATCGTCCTGATGTTCTTCAGCGAGCCGAAGGTGGAGGGGCCGTCGGTGGCGGTGCCGAGCCCGCTGACCACCACGGCGATCGCCATCGGCGTGGCGGTCACCCTGGTGCTGGGCGTGGCCCCGCAGTACTTCCTGGACCTGGCGTCCCAGGCGGGGGTCTTCGCCCGCTGAGGCACCGGGGCGTTCCGCTTCGGGGCGCGACACGTACGACGGCCGCCCGGCATCCGTGCCGGGCGGCCGTCGTACGCGCGTGCTCTCCGCGCTCTCCGTGCGTGCCGGTGCGTTCCGCGGTGGCCCGGTCCCCGGGTGGCGGGGTCTCCGGGTGGTGCGGTGTCCGGGTGGTGCGGTGTCCGGGTGGTGCGGTGTCCGGAGAAGGGTCACTCCGCGGGGAGGTCCAGATCGGTGGGCAGGTCGCCGATCTCGGGGATCCCGGTGGAGACCTCGGGGACCTCCACCTTGGTGAAGGTGTCGGTGGTGCCCGACTCCCACGCGACGGTCAGGCTCTTGCCGTCGACGCTCTTCACCGTGCCCTTGGCGCGGTCGGTGCTGCCGTCGGTGCACGTGAGGGCGAACGTGACCGGCTCGGCGCCGGAGTCCGCCGTGCCCGTGCAGGTCGTCTCGCCCAGGAGCGCCGCCTGGTCGCCGTTGACGCTCAGCACCAGTGCCTTCCCGCCGCCGGTGACGCTCCAGGTGCCGTTCACGCCGCCGGTCGCCGCCTCGTCGTCGGCGTTTCCGGTGGGCTCGGTGGGCTCGGCGGGCTCGGTGGTCTGCCCGGCGGTCCGCTCCGGCTCCGGCCCGTCGTCGGAGCCTCCGCTTCCGCAGCCGCTCACCAGCAGGGCGGCGGCCAGGACGGCGGCCGCTCCCGCGTACCGTGCTGACGTGCGCACGTGCTCCCCCTCCATGCGTGTTACAAGGACACGCCAAGCTAGCAGGTGGACTCCGGCTAGCGTGCCGGTCCGGAGCGGATCCCGGACCGGCACGCCGGCTCACCGGCCGCCCGCCGCGGCCGTCGCTAGACCTCCTGGCCGGGGGCCGGGTGGATGCGGCCGGACACCTCTCCCAGACCGATGCGGGAGCCGTTCGGGCCCGGCGCCCAGGCGGTGAGGACGACCTCGTCGCCGTCCTCCAGGAACGTCCGCCTGCCGTCGGGCAGTTCGACCGGATCGCGGCCGGACCAGGTCAGCTCCAGCAGGCAGCCCCGCTGGCGGACCTCCGGGCCGCTGACGGTGCCGGAGGCGAAGAGGTCGCCGGTGCGCAGCGAGGCCCCGTTGACGGTCATGTGGGCGAGCTGCTGGGCGGCGGTCCAGTACATCGCGGAGAACGGCGGCTCGGCGATGGTGTGGCCGTTGAGGGAGACGGTGATCCGCAGGTCCAGCCCGCCCGGCTCCCCGGCCGCGGAGTCCCGCAGGTAGTCCAGCAGCGGGTGGGTGCGGTCGGGCGGGGCCGTACGGGCGGCGTCGAGGGCGTCGAGCGGGGTCACCCAGGCCGAGACGGAGGTCGCGAAGGACTTCCCCAGGAACGGGCCCAGCGGCACGTACTCCCAGGCCTGGATGTCGCGCGCCGACCAGTCGTTGACCAGGCAGACGCCGAAGACGTGGTCCCGGAAGGCCGACTGCGGCACCGGCTCGCCCAGGTGCGAGGGGGCGCCGACGACGAAGCCCACCTCCGCCTCGATGTCCAGGCGGCGGGACGGGCCGAAGGTGGGGGACGCCTCGTCGGGCGCCTTGCGCTGGCCCCGCGGGCGGACGACGGGGGTGCCGGAGACCACGACGGTGCCGGAGCGGCCGTGGTAGCCGATCGGCAGGTGCTTCCAGTTGGGGGTGAGCGGCTCGCCGCCGGGGCGGAAGATCCGGCCGACGTTGGAGGCGTGGTGCTCGCTGGCGTAGAAGTCGACGTAGTCGGCCACCTCGAAGGGGAGGTGGAGGGTGACGTCCTCGAGCCGCAGCAGGTTGTGCGTGACGGTGCCGGCGTACTCGGGGGAGGTCAGCCAGGAGCGCAGCTCGGCGCGCACCGCCTGCCAGACCGGCCGGCCCGCCGCCATCAGCGGGTTGAGGTTCGGCCGCTGCAGCAGGTCGGTGTGGGGTGAGCCGTAGGCGTCCGCCGCCGAACCCGCGTCCAGGACGTAGTCGCCGTAGCGGACGCCGATCCGGCGCAGGTCGGGGTCGTCCTCGGTGGTGAAGACGCCGTAGGGCAGGTTGTCCGGGCCGAAGAGATGGCCTTCGGGCAGTTCGAGCGGGGTCGCGTCGGACATGGGTGAGGTGCCTCGCCTTCGAGGTCGTCGCCGGTCAGGGCCGCGAACAGGCTACGCGGTGGTGATCTCCGGCAGAAGCGACCCGCTGCGGGGGCCGGGAGGGCCCGGTGCGCCCTCCGTCACAGAGGCAACGCGGCGGCTGTGATCGACTGCGGACCGGCTACGCTGCCAGGGATGATGATGGTGATAGCGGCCCAGCGGTACGGCGACACACCGTGACGGCCGCGACGAGCCGCGTGATCGTTCGCTGATCGTACGCAGACAGGAGTACCCCTCGTGACCCTCGTCGGGCCCTTCGGGCTGAGCGTGCGGGACCAGGCGCTGCAAGCCGATGTCCAGGCGGGGCTGGCGGCCGTCGAGGAGGGCCTCATCGAGGCCACCAAGAGCGGCGTGCCCTTCATAACGGAAGCCGCGCAGCACCTGGTGCGGGCCGGCGGGAAGCGCTTCCGTCCGCTGCTGGTGATGCTGGCGGCGCAGTTCGGCGATCCGCACGCTCCGGGGATCGTGCCCTCGGCGGTGGTCGTGGAGCTGACGCACCTGGCGACGCTCTACCACGACGACGTGATGGACGAGGCGAACGTGCGGCGCGGGGTGCCCAGCGCCAACGCCCGCTGGGACAACTCCGTGGCCGTCCTCACCGGCGACTTCCTCTTCGCGAGGGCGTCGCACATCCTGGCCGACCTGGGCCCCGTGGCGGTCAGCGTCCAGGCCGAGGCGTTCGAGCGGCTGGTGACCGGGCAGATCCTGGAGACGGCGGGGCCGCGGGAGGGCGACGATCCGATCGCCCACTACCTGGACGTGATCGCGGGCAAGACCGGCTCGCTGATCGCGGTGGCCGGACGCTTCGGCGCGATGATGGCGGGCGCGGACGAGAGCGTCGTGGACATCCTCACCCAGTACGGGGAGCGGATCGGCACCGCCTTCCAGCTGGCCGACGATCTGCTGGACATCGCCAGCGACTCGCACGAGTCCGGCAAGACGCCCGGCACGGACCTGCGGGAGGGCATCGCGACGCTGCCGGTCCTGCACCTGCGGGCCCGCGCGGCCCGTGGCGGCTCGCCGGAGGACCTGGCCCTGTGCGCCCTGCTGGACGGCGACCTGACGGACGACTCCCGGCACGCGGAGGCGCTGGCGAGGCTCCGTGCCCACCCGGCGCTGGAGGAGGCCCGGCGCGACACGATCCGCTATGCGGACGAGGCCCGCAACGTCCTGGCTCCCCTGCCGGACTGCGCGGCCAAGGAGGCGCTCTCCTTCCTGTGCGACTCGGTGGTCCACCGCGCGGGCTGACCGTGCGGCTGACCCTGTTTGCCCTGGTCCGACCGTGTCCGTCTGCCTGTGGGAGGCCACGGCGGCCCGGATGTCCTGCCGCTGGGATGAGGTGGCGGCGCCGCCGTCATCCCCTGGTACCACACCGACTTGGCCCTGTCGTCTGACGCCCTGTCCGGAGCAATTTGGTGGGATTGACACCGTCAACCCACACCGGAATGGGTGAGAATGGCGGCCAGGGGTTGACGAGTGCGAAGCACGGACGAACCGCCGCCGATCACGGAGGTATGCGCACACATGGCACAGACCCGACCGATGAAGAAGGCGTTGCGCTACGCGGTACCGGCCGCCGTGGCCGGAGCGGCGGTGGCGACCGTCGGCCTCGTACCGGCGCTGGCCAGTTCCGGCGGTGATCCCGACCTGCCGAAGATCACCGCCGAGGAACTGGTCGCGAAGATCGCCGCCTCGGACACCCAGCGACTGTCCGGCACGGTGAGGATCACCACCGACCTCGGGCTTCCCGCCCTGCCCGGCGTGGGCTCGGGAGCCTACGGCGGCGGCGAGGGCAAGGGCGGCGAGGGCGGTGAGGGCGGCGCCGATCCGCGCGGCAAGCTGGCGGAGCTCTCCTCCGGCACCCACACCCTGCGCGTCGCGGTGGACGGTCCGGACAGACAGCGCGTCTCGATCGTGGAGAAGGCCGCCGAGTACAGCCTCATCCGCAACGGCGACGACGTGTGGGCGTACGACAGCGCCACCGACACCGTCCACCACACCGTCCTCCCGCGGGACGCCGGACACGGCGCCGGCCACGGGAAGGCCTCCGGGGAAGCCCCCGGGGGGCTGGAGAAGGTCACCCCGCAGAAGGCCGCCCAGGAGGTGCTCAAGGCGGTCGACGCCACCACCGCGGTCTCCGTCGACGGCACGGCGAAGGTCGCGGGACAGGACGCCTACCAGCTGCTGGTCAAGCCCAGGCAGCCGGACAGCATGGTCGGGTCGGTGCGGATCGCGGTGGACGCGGACAGCGGCGTGCCGTTGAAGTTCACGCTCACCCCCAGGGACGGCGGCAAGGCCGCGATCGACGTGGGGTTCACCGCGGTGGACTTCGCCAAGCCGGCCGAGGACACCTTCGACTTCAAGCCCCCGAAGGGCGCGAAGGTCACGGAGGAGAGGCTCGACGGCGCCGGGGCCGGCGCGGGGAAGGCACCGCGCGGGGACGGGGCGAAGGGCCTGCCGTCCGGTCTGGACGTCCTCGGCGAGGGCTGGGGCTCGGTCGCCCGGCTCGAACTGCCCGGCCGGGGCCCGGCGGCCGGCTCGGGCGCCCTGGAGGCGGCGCCCGAGGCGCAGAAGCTGCTCGACGGCCTCACCGACGAGGTCAAGGGGGACTTCGGCACCGGCCGGTTCTTCGGCACCCGTCTCGTCAACGCCCTGATCACCGACGACGGCACCGTGTACGTCGGCGCCGTCACCCGTGAGGGCCTGGTCAAGGCGGCCGACGCCGCCGACGAGGACGTCCGCGCCGGCGGCGGGGCCCGGTAGCCGGCCCGCCCTCCGGTCCCGCCCGCCGGCCCGGTGGCGCGGCGGGACCGGTGCGGCGCCGCCGCGCCGCACCGTCCATTCGATCTCGGGGAGCACCATGCAGCCACCGTCCGCCCCGGACGCGGTCGTCGAGGCCCGCGGGCTCACCAAGCGGTACCGCGGGGGACAGCTCGCCGTGGACGGCCTCGACCTGGCCGTGCCGCGCGGCAGCGTCTTCGGCTTCCTGGGACCCAACGGCTCGGGCAAGACGACGACGATCCGGATGCTGCTCGGGCTGATCGAGCCCAGCGACGGCAGCGCGCGGCTGCTGGGGGAGCCGATGCCGGAGGCGGCCCGGCGGGTGCTGCCGAGGGTGGGCGCGCTGATCGAGGGCCCGGCGCCGTACGGCTTCCTCTCCGGCCGCGACAACCTGCTGCGCCTGGACGCGGCCGACCCGACCGCCGACCCCCGCACCCGCGCCGCCCGGGTGGGGGAGGCGCTGGAGCGGGTGGGGCTCACGGCCGCCGCCCGCAAGAGGGCCGGGGCGTACTCGCTGGGCATGAAGCAGCGCCTCGGCCTGGCGGCGGCGCTGCTGCGGCCGCGCGAGCTGCTCGTCCTGGACGAGCCGACCAACGGTCTGGATCCCCAGGGGATGCGCGAGATCCGCTCCCTGGTGCGGGAGCTCGCCGATGACGGCACCACGGTCTTCCTCTCCTCACATCTGCTGGACGAGATCGAGCAGGTCTGTACGCACGCGGCGGTCATGGCCCGGGGCCGGCTGCTGACGCAGGGGCCGGTGGCCGAGCTGGCGGCCGGCGCCCGGGGCCGCCTCGCGGTCACCACCCCGGACACCGCGGACGCCGCCCGCGTCCTGAAGGAGCACGGCGTGACCGATCTGACCGTCGCCGACGACCGCGTCACCGGTGAGCTTCCGGCCGCCGACCCACCGGACACGGCCGACGTCAACGCGGCCCTGGTGCGCGCCGGGGTCCGGGTGAGGGCCTTCGGCACCGAGCGCGCCTCGCTGGAGGACGCCTTCGTGGCACTGACCGGGGAGGGCTTCGATGTCGCGGGCTGAGTCGTGGGCTGAGTCGCGGGCTGAACCGTCGCAGAGCGAGCCGGCAGGGCACGCCCCGGCGCCGGACCGGGCCGGGGCGGCGGCCCCGCGCCGCCCCGGCGTCCTGTGGTCGCTGGGCCTGTTCCGCAGCGAGCTGGCCGTCACCTTCCGCCGCTGGCGGACCCTGGCGCTGCTCGCCGTGCTGGCGGCCATCCCGCTGCTGGTCGGGATCGCCGTCAGGATCGAGACCGGTGACGGCGGCTCGGTCGGCGACGGCGGCGACGGCGAGGGACCCGCGTTCATCGGCCAGGTCACCAACAACGGACTGTTCCTGGTCTTCACCGCGCTCGCGGCCACCCTCCCGTTCTTCCTTCCCATGACGGTCGGGGTCGTCGCGGGCGACTCGGTGGCGGGCGAGGCGGGCGCGGGCACCCTGCGCTATCTGCTGGTCGCCCCCGCCGGCCGTACGCGGCTGCTGCTCGCCAAGTTCACCGCCGTCCTGGCCTTCTGCCTGGCGGCGACCCTGACCGTGGCGGTCTCCGCGTTGGCCGTCGGCGTCCTGCTCTTCCCCCTGGGGGAGGTGACCCTGCTGTCCGGGACCACGGTCCCCTTCAGCGAGGGGCTGCTGCGGGCCCTGGCCATAGCGGTCGCCGTCGCCGCCTCACTGATCGGTCTGGCGGCGCTGGGCCTGTTCGTCTCCACGCTCACCAACAGCGGTGTCGCCGCCATGGCCACCACCGTCGGCCTGCTGATCACGGTGCAGATCCTCGGTGCGATCCCGCAGCTGGACATGATCCACCCCTACCTCTTCCCCCACCACTGGATGTCCTTCGCCGACCTACTGCGCGATCCCGTCTACTGGGACGACCTGCTCGACAACCTCGGTCTCCAGGGGCTGTACGCCGCCGTCTTCGGCGCCGCCGCCTGGGCCCGCTTCACCGGCCGGGACATCACGGTCTGAGCGGCGCCGCGGCCGGCCGGGCCCTCACGCCACGCAGAACTCGTTGCCCTCGGGATCCGCCATCACCGTCCACTCGCCGCCCGGCTCCTTCACCTGCCGCAGGACCGCCGCGCCCAGGCCCTGGAGCCTGGCCACGGTCTCCGCACGCCGGTCCGGGCCCGCGTGGACGTCGATGTGCAGGCGGTTCTTGACGGTCTTGGGCTCCGGCACGCGCTGGAAGAGCAGGCGCCGCCCCAGCCCCGCGCCGCTCTCGGGATCGACCGGATCCCGCGGGTGGCGCACCGCCGCCAGGTCGCGCCAGGCGCGACGGCCGTGGTGCTCGGTCAGGACGTCCTCGTCCACGGCGCCGAAGCCGAGCAGGCGCTCGATCAGGGCGCTGTTGTCCTCCACCTCGTAGCCCAGCGCCTCGGCCCAGAAGTCGGCCTGCCGGTGCGGGGAGGCGCAGTCGACCACCACCTTCCAGCCCAGTGCCTCGCGCGTCCCGTCCGCCGTGCCCGGGGCGCCCGCCGCGGTCTCCGCCATGTCCTGCCTCCCTTCCGTACGGGGTCTTCCCCCTGCTCCGTAACCAGTTATAGTGGTTACATGACGGAGTCCGCAACGGGTCTGGTGCTGCACTCACCCCAAGGAGTGCCCTACCGCTTCGATCCGGGAGCGCTGTGCCTGGAACTGCTGCCGACGGGCGGGCCGGGCGGGTACGCGCGCCACGAGGTGCTGCACGAGCCGGCGAACCTCGTGGTCTGGGCCTCCCGGTCCCGGCTGCGCCCCGCGCCCGTGGTCGAGGTGACGGAGGTGGAGCTGGCCGCCGCCAAGGAGCTGCGCGCCGCGCTGTGGCGGATGGCCGTGGACCGGGCGCACGGCCGCGCGCCGCGCCCGGGGGACGTGGCGGCGGTCAACGAGGCCGCCGCCGCCCCGCCGCTGCCGGTGCGGCTGACGAGGAGGGACGACGGCGCGGGCTGGACCAGGGAGTGGGGGCCGGGCGCGACCGGCACGCAGTTGCTCTCGGCCGTCGCGCGCGACGCCGTCGACCTGTTCGGCGGCCCGTACGCCCACCGGATACGGGAATGCGCCTCCGACGACTGCCACCTGGTCTTCGTGGACACCTCGCGCCCCGGCCGCCGCCGCTGGTGCTCGATGGAGCACTGCGGCAACCGTCACAAGGTCCGGGCCCTGCGCGCCCGCCGCGAGGAGGAGTGACCGGCATGCCCGCGGGACCCACCGGAGGCGCCGGACGGCGGGCCGCCGCCGGCGTCGCGGGCGGCGGCCC